>NZ_VXCA01000017.1 GCF_011369485.1 Pseudomonas atagonensis
TTCGACTGCGCCGGAAGTGGGGCGAATTATAGACATCTGAAATTCGCCGTCAACCCCTATTTTCATAAATCTGTCATATCGGTCAAAAAAGCCCAAACGCAGCTCTGCCTTCCTCTTATATATAGAGAGAACGCCCAACCACTCACACTCGGTCAGTCACAGACCTGTCATGCCTGCCTGCTAACCTCCTGTGGCCGCAACTTGTCCCCGCGCCCAAGAGCCTCCCACCAAGGAACCACCCAGGTGCTGCCAACTTCACCTCGCCAAAAAATCATCCTGCGCTCGGAAAACCTTTGCTCCGACGATTTCGGCGCACTCTTCTCCAGTCTGTTCGGCAACCGTTACGCCGACTCCCCTCCTCCGCCCTCCAACATCATCATCGGCGGTGTTTACGGTCGACATGAAGGCGTCAGCTTCCGACGCATGCATTACCACGGTGACTTCACCGTTCGCTTCCCCGACCCGCAAGACGAAATCACCTTCGTCATTCCTACCGCCGGCAAGATCGTCTTCCACCACGCCGCCGAGTCCATCGGGATCTCGCACGTCGGCTTGGCCATCGACAAGGCCGACATCCGCTCAATGCAGTTTCGCGACAACCATGCCCATCACGGCATGTCGATCAACCGCCGTCAGCTCACCGAGCGCTTATCGACGCTGCTCGGCAAGCCGATTCTGGAGAAGCTGCACTTCGCGCCCACGGTTGATCTGAACACCGCCGCGTTTCAGGGCGTCAAGGCGCTGATCGATCTGGCGACAGGCACCGAGTTCGATTTACTGATCAACAGCGGCACATTAATGCCTTCCCGCTTGCGGGAGATGTTGATCGACGCGGTTCTCGAAGCCTGGCCGCACAATTTCACCGAAGCCATGCGCCGGCCGGCGCCGATGGTTGCGCCACGGCACGTGAAGTTGGCGATCGAGTTCATTCAAGAGCACCCGGAACAGTTGGTGAGCGGCGTGGATTTAGCGCGACTGAGCAATGTCAGCCAGCGTGCGTTGCAGGAAGGTTTTCGACGGTTTGTCGGCACTTCCATAGTCGCGTATCAGCGCCAAGTGCGGCTGGAGCGCGCGCATGAAGCATTGGCTCAGCGGCATTCAGCCTCAGTGACCGAAGTGGCCTTGCGATTTGGATTCAGCAATGTCGGACGGTTTTGTCAGTATTTCCAGAATGCTTACGGCGTCAGCCCCAAGGATTTGCAATCACGCGGCGGACGTTAAAACCCGGCGGCCTATATAAAGGCAGCCGGGATCACACCGATCTAGAACGCGTAACTCGCCTTGAGCCCACCATTAAAGCCATGGCTGTCGCCGCCGCCACTGGCGCCGATTTCAGCACCCACGCTCAATGCGCCGAGGCTGGCCATGACGTTGACGCCGCCAGTGAACTGGTCGCGATTATCAAAAGCGGCGCGTTGCTCGATGTCCAGTCCGAGCAATTGACCCTCGCTCTCCACCTGATGATCGCCCAGCACGTGCTCGTAACCTGCGCGCAAGCCCGGCACCAGACTCCAGCTGCCTACGGCGACCGGTGCGAAGGACACATCGAGATTGGCCACCGCGCTGCGCCGCGTCTCTTTATTGTCGTCGACATCCAGCGCCAACTCGCTGCCCTTCTCTTTAAAGCCCGACAGGTCGAGATGGCTGACGCGCACGCCGAGGCTCGGCTCGAGAATCACGCTGCTCACCGGCAGGCGATAGCCCAGCGCCAATGTGGCGCCACTGAGGTTACCGTGTGTGTCGCCCTTCGCGGAACCAAGACCGCCGCCCAGATCACGCTTGCTGTCGTAGTCGACATAACCGGCACTGGCATTGGCGTCGACAAACAGGCCATGCTCCAGACTGGCGAAGCCGTAGCGGGCACCGACGTTGACGAAGGTGAAATCGGTATCGGCTTCGCCTCCCGCGCCACCCACAGTTCCCTTGCTGTAACCAATACCGCCGCGAGCGCTAAGCTGCTCGGAAAGCCGTTGAGTGATGCCGACCATCAGTCCCTGACTGTGTTCGTTGCTGCTCTCGGCATGGGCCGAGCCATCGGTGCCCAGGTAACCCGCGAGCGCCGTGCTCCACAGACGGTATTGGCCGACTTTGAGGTCTGTACCACTGGCAAACGGCGCGGCAGCCTGTTCGATCATTGCGTTCTGACGCAGCAAGTAACTGGCCGCGTCTGCATGCACCTGGCCACCGACAGTCGACTCGACGCCACCCAGCGTGCCGGCGTCAATCGCCGATTGCAGGTAATAGTTGTAGGCGCTGTAAGTGCCGGACAGTTTGCTGTTCTGCAATTCACGCAACAATTCGGCGCCAGCGGCAGCGTTGCCGATCAGGCCAGCCTGCCCCGGCAAACTGTTGTACTCGACCATTTTGCCGCGCAGCACATAAATCGTTTCCTGCGACAGCCCCAAGCCTTGCTTGAGGTAGTTGTCCATGCTGCCGTACTGAGCAGTGACTTCATCGAGGCCCGCCTGCAAATAACTGGCCTCGACGCCGAGCAGCGGCGCGTAAATGCTTGCCATGCTCGGCGGCAAGGCCTTGAGGGTCGCGGCGACCCGGGCAGCGGTGTAATCGTTGGTCGCCAGGTAGTTGGCCATGATGGTTGCGCTGTCGACACCGGCAATGCTTTGCAGAACAGCGGCAGTCCAGCCTGTGCGGTCCTTGCCGGCGGTGCAATGGAACAACTGTGCGGCATCGACACTGGCCAGTTCATTGAACAGTTTGCCGAACTGGCCGCGCATCCCCGCGTCGCTGACAAAGGCGCGGTTGGTCTCCTGCATCATCGCGATGGCGTCGGCGGCACTTTTGAACGACACGGTGGTGATGTTCGACCCGGACGTGGTGCTGCCGATGATGTCGATATTCTGGTAAGTCGCGCCAGTGAGCATAGTGTCCGGCGTACCGGCAATTTCGCTCGGCGTGCGCAAGTCGTAAACCGCTTTGATGCCCAGACTGTTCAGGGTCGCCAGATCAGCCGGCGACGGGGTCAGCGCGTTCGAACGGTAGAACACACCCGCACGCATGGTGCCGTCATGGGCGGTGGAGTACGCGGTGGTGATGCCGGCGATGTCACGGAAGTTATCGATGCTGCGCAGATGCGGCGTATCGAGGGTAACCGGCTCGGCAGCGTGAGCGGCGGCGATGGACAGGCTCAAGACGGACAGCGAACACACAAGACGTTGAAACACAGTGCAGCCTCATTGAATAAGCGTTGGGCTGACCACTATCTGTAAAGTAACTGATACCAAATATGACAGATTGAGACAGGATGAAAATGGCTGCGCGTTCGGTCCATGACCGGCGCATTCTGTCCGTGAATCAGCGGCCGGCACTCACCAAGCAGGCAAAACACCTCGACAAATTAAATGAACCCACGCCAGCACCGGCCACCTAACTGAAAGACCATCAGGAGGTAGCCAATGCAAATCGAAACCGTGTGGATCGTACTGGCAGCAGTTCTTCTCGTGATCGAGCTCTGGGCCATCAACCGCGTGCGCAAGAGTGAGGGGAAATCGAGCAACAAAGGCGTGTGGATTGTATTGATCGTGTTTGTGCCGTTGTTGGGTTTGATCGCCTGGGCATTGGCGGGGCCCAAGCATGTAAATCAGTGATCCTGATCGATCAGGGTCAGACGCAAGGAAGCGTCGTCTATTAATGCTCCAAGACCAGCGCCCGCCTCACGCCAGCAACTCAAGAATCCAGCGCGCCTGTCGCGCCACATCCTGCACCTTCTCTTGCGGCACCGCTTCCCGGGCACGGGAAAACTGACTGAGGGTTTTCTGCTTCTGGCTCAAGCGATGCTGCCATTTGCGCAGAAACGCCGGCGTACGTGCCTGCATCTGCAACGGGCCGAAGTACAGTTCTTCAGCACTGTAGAGCACCGGCCCATCACGTTCGGCGACGATGATTTCGTAATCGAAGCGGTTTTCCCGCAGCAGCTCTTCACACACGATGCGGTAACCGTTTTCCATCAGCCACAGGCGCAGCGGTTGTTCGCCGCCATTGGGTTGCAGGATCAGACGTTCGTGCCCGTTCAAGTGCGCTTTGCCGCTGTCGAGGATGTCGCGAATGGTTTCGCCACCCATGCCGCAGATGCTGATCGCGGAAATACCGTCGTCCGGCTTGATCGCTGCCAGGCCATTGGCCAGGCGCACGCTGATCTGCGCTTCGAAGCCATTCTCGCGAACCGTGCGCTCGGCCGAATGAAACGGCGTCATTGCCACCTCCCCCGCCACCGCCGCCGAAATCGTGCCACGGCGCAGCAAGGCCACCGGCAGATAACCGTGATCCGAACCGATATCGGCCAGCCGCGCGCCCGCCGGCACAAGCGCTGCCACACGTTCCAGACGCATGGACAATGTCTGCTCGTTCAAAAAACCGCCTCTTTTCAACCTGAACGTCCGGCGCCACTGGCCGGATCGGGGCGCGATTCTGTCCGGCCGGGCCGGGCAATTCAACTTTATTTGCCGAGCGTCGCTCCGGGCTGCTTTATCACGTGACCGTCCTGCCCTGACTAACTACACTGCCGACAGCGCTGAAAATGCATTTGGCGCACTCGGGGTAAGGTGAATGGATCTTCAACATCGCAATAACGTGAAAGTGATGGGTGACGGTCCCGCGACACTGATTTTTTCCCACGGTTTTGGCTGTGATCAGTCGATGTGGCGTTATCTCGTCACGCATTTCACCGATAACTTCCGGGTAGTCCTGTATGACCTGGTCGGTGCAGGCAAGTCAGATAGCGGCGCGTACGACCATGAGAAATACAACGCGCTGTCCGGATACGCCGCAGACCTCAAGGACATCGTCGAACACTACGCCCGCGGCCCGGTGATTCTTGTCGGCCACTCCGTGAGCAGCATGATCGGCGCTCTGGCGGACAGGTTGCTGCCGGGCAAGATCGCCGCCCACGTGATGATTGGCCCGTCACCGTGCTACATCGACAGCGACGACTACGTGGGCGGCTTTAAATCTGAAGACATCGATTCGTTACTTCACACCCTCGACAGCAACTACCTCGGCTGGTCGAGCACCATGGCGCCGCAGATCATGGGCGCGCCGGGCCAACCGGCGCTCGGCGAAGAACTGACCAACAGTTTTTGTCGAACCGACCCCGATATTGCCAAGCAGTTTGCCCGCGTGACGTTCACCTCCGATAACCGCAAGGACATTCAGGGCCTGGAGACCCCGACGCTGATCCTGCAATCGACCGACGACCTGATCGCCCCGGTTGCGGTCGGCGAATACCTGCACGCGGCAATGCCCAACAGCACTTACGCGCTCATCGAGAACGTCGGGCATTGCCCGCACATGAGCGCGCCGAGTGCCTGCTCCCAGGCAATGGACAGCTTCCTGGCGACATTCAAGGCTGCACATGCCGTCTGATCTGCAGCCACTGCCCGATGTTCAGCAACTGTTCGATGACGCGCCGTGCGGACTGGTAGTGACCAAAGAGGACGGCACGATCCTGCGTGCCAACCGCACGTTCAGCCAATCCCTCGGCTGCGACGCTCAAGCGCTGGTCGGCCGGCGTTTTCAGGACTTGCTGACCATGGGCGGGCGGATCTTTCACCAGACCCACTGGGCGCCGCTGATGCAGATGCAAGGCTCGGTGGCCGAGGTCAAACTCGATCTGCTTCACCCGCAAAAACGCACGGTGACCATGTTGCTCAACGGCGTGCGCCGCGAACACGCCAGCGGCGCCTTTTATGAACTGGCGCTGTTTGGCACCACCGACCGTGACAAATATGAGCGCGAACTGCTCAACGCCCGCCGTACCGCCGAAGCACTGCTGAAGGAAAAAACCGCCGCCGAAGAAGCGCTGCGCAGGGCCCAGGATGAGCTGAACATCGCTTACGAAAAGTCGCAACGCCGCGCTTCATTTGCCGAACAAATGGTCGCCATCGTCAGCCACGACCTGAAGAACCCGTTGACTGCGATAAAAATGGCCTCGCAGATTCTGGCTCGCGGCGAGCGCACCGAAAGAGAAAGCAAGATGCTCGGGCACATCAGCCAGTCCGCCGACCGCGCCGACCGTTTGGTGGCCGACCTGCTGGACTTCGCCCTGGCCCGGGCCGGGCGTGGGATTTCCATCGCACCGACGTCTCTGGACTTTCATGCGCTGGTCAGCCAGAGCGTTGATGAACTGCGTGTAGCGTTTATTCAGGCGACGCTAATTCACCAAAGCACAGGCAGCGGCCTGGCGTTTATAGATGCAGACCGGGTGCAGCAAGTCATCGGCAATCTGGTCGCCAACGCCGTGGCCTACGGCGACCTGACACAACCGATCACCATCACATCGCGACTCGAAGACGACCAGGCCGTGCTGTCCGTGCACAACTGCGGCGCGATCATTGAACAAGCCTTGATGGCCGCACTGTTCGAACCGATGACCCGTGGCACGGCAATCCAGAGCGACGCGCGAAGCGTCGGCCTTGGCTTGTTCATCATCAGGGAAATCGCCTGGTCTCATGGCGGTGAAGTGTCAGTCACCTCGGTCGCTGAACAAGGCACGACATTCACTGTGGTGCTACCGGCAACGGGCAAGGCGACTTAACCGTCACCGACAAAAAAGCCAGGTATCAACCTGGCTTTTTTGTGCTTGGGCAAAAGCGCTGTCAGCGCCCTGCTGCTACCGCGTTTGCTCGCGCCGCGTGCAGCTTTTTGTAGCTGTCGATCAGACGCAGGTGGCGATCGAGACCTTCCAGCTTCATGCTGGTCGGCGTCAAACCATAGAAACGCACGCTACCGTTGACCGAACCGATCGCCGCGTCCATGCGCTCGTCGCCGAACATGCGGCGGAAGTTCGCTTCGTAGTCTTCCAGCGCCAGATCCTCGTCCAGCTCCATCTCCAGCACCACGTTGACCGCTTGATAGAACAAGCCGCGCTCGACGGTGTTGTCGTTGTATTGCAGGAACGCTTCGACCAGATCCTTGGCCTGCTCGTACTTCTGCAAGGCGAGGTAGATCTGCAGACGCAGTTCGAGAATGGTCAACTTGCCCCACGGCGTGTTGTCGTCGAACTCGATGCCGACTAGCGTGGTGATGTCGGTGTAATCGTCCAGCTCGCTGTTTTCCAGGCCTTTGGCGAGGTTGCGCAGGCCGACTTTGCTCAGGTTGTGCAGGTTGAGAATGTCGGCACGGAATTGCAGCGCTTTGTTGGTGTTGTCCCAGATCAGGTCTTCGACCGGATAGATCTCCGAGTAGTCCGGCACCAGGATGCGGCAAGCCTTGGCGCCGATGTGCTCGTAGACCGCCATGTAGACTTCTTTGCCCATGTCTTCAAGGATGCCGAACAGTGTCGCGGCCTCTTCGGCGTTGGAGTTTTCGCCATTGCCGGAGAAGTCCCACTCGACGAACTCGAAATCGGCCTTGGCGCTGAAGAAGCGCCACGACACCACGCCGCTGGAATCGATGAAGTGCTCGACGAAGTTGTTCGGTTCGGTCACGGCCTGCCCCGAGAACGTCGGCTGCGGAAGATCATTGAGACCTTCGAAGCTGCGGCCCTGCAGCAACTCGGTGAGGCTGCGCTCCAGCGCCACTTCGAAACTCGGGTGCGCGCCGAACGAGGCGAACACGCCGCCGGTACGCGGGTTCATCAAGGTCACGCACATTACCGGGAATTCACCGCCCAACGACGCGTCCTTGACCAGCACCGGGAAACCCTGCTCCTCCAGCGCCTTGATCCCGGCGAGGATGCCCGGGTATTTCGCCAGCACTTCTTGCGGCACATCTGGCAGGGCCATTTCGCCTTCGAGGATTTCACGCTTGACTGCGCGCTCGAAGATTTCCGACAGGCACTGCACTTGTGCTTCAGCCAGGGTGTTGCCGGCGCTCATGCCGTTGCTCAGGAACAGGTTTTCGATCAGGTTGGACGGGAAGTACACGACTTCGTTGTCCGACTGACGTACGAACGGCAGCGAACAGATGCCGCGCTGGGTGTTGCCGGAGTTGGTGTCGTACAGGTGCGAGCCGCGCAGTTCGCCGTCGCGGTTGTAAATCTCGAGGCAATACTCGTCGAGGATTTCCGTCGGCAATTCATCTTTCGCGCCGGGCTTGAACCAGCGCTCGTCCGGGTAATGCACGAACTCGGCATTGGCGATATCTTCGCCCCAGAACTGATCGTTGTAGAAGAAGTTGCAGTTCAACCGCTCGATGAACTCACCGAGCGCCGAGGCCAGCGCGCCCTCTTTGGTCGCGCCCTTGCCGTTGGTGAAGCACATCGGCGACTGCGCATCACGGATGTGCAACGACCAGACGTTGGGCACGATGTTGCGCCAGGAAGCGATTTCGATCTTCATGCCGAGGTCGGCAAGAATGCCCGACATGTTGGCGATGGTCTGCTCCAGCGGCAAGTCCTTGCCGGCAATGCAGGTGCCCGCGCCCGACGTGGACGCTGGCATCAGCAGAGCCTGCGCATCGGCGTCGAGGTTCTCGACTTCCTCGATGATGAACTCGGGGCCGGTCTGCACGACTTTCTTCACGGTGCAGCGATCAATCGAACGCAGGATGCCCAGGCGATCCTTCTCGGAAATGTCCGCCGGCAGTTCAACCTGAATCTTGAAGATCTGGTTGTAGCGGTTTTCCGGGTCGACGATGTTGTTCTGTGACAGACGAATGTTGTCGGTCGGGATGTTGCGGGTCTCGCAGTACAGCTTGACGAAGTAAGCCGCGCACAAGGCCGACGACGCCAGGAAGTAGTCGAACGGCCCCGGTGCCGAGCCATCGCCCTTGTAGCGAATGGGCTGATCGGCGATCACCGTGAAGTCGTCGAACTTGGCTTCAAGTCGAAGGTTGTCGAGAAAGTTGACCTTGATTTCCATGCGGGATTACCAGAATACGGCTAAACGAATGGCGGCCATTATCCGGTTTTTGAGCGGGAAGTCTTGTGCTTTCGGGATTCGCCGCTGGCCGGCAACCCGCAGACCGGGGGCTGCGGGCATCGACCTGATCAGACGTGTTCTTCCAGACGTTCAAGCCGTTGCGCGTGCTCGCCCCACTGCATCGCGTCGGCGCAACGGAAGGCGTGGCGGCCGTTGATCTCCAGCGCCGAAGTGAAGAAAAACTGCCCCACCGTGAGCTCGCCGACCGCATAAATCTGCCGCGCCGCGCCCACCCGCCCCTGAATGCGATAGGTGTCCGGATCGACGCAGATTCCGCCCATCGGATGACTGCTGGCCACACCGTTTTTGATCAACGAAGCCAGCAAGGTCGAATCCAGTACATGGGCGTCGCGGGCAAAACCGGTGGCATAGATCAGCCGATCATATTCATGCGCCCAGCCTGCACCGCGCAGCAGCAGTTCACCGCGCTCCGTCGACTCGGGCGCGGCAAAGCCGCCGGCGACGAATTCGAGCTGGCCGCTGCGTAGATAACCGAGGATCTTGCGCGCATTCTGCGTCGGAATCGACACGCGGTAAGCCATGAAGAAACTGAAATACTCGCTCATGAAGCGCGCTTGCGCCGCGTCATCCAGCGCCTGCCACAGGTGTTCGACGAAGCCGTTGGTGGCGTAGAGAATCGCCTGCCAGATGCGCGGTGCCTGCGACACGCTGATTTCGTTTTCGATGAAACCCTGAATGTCGCTCGGCGGCGCCGGCAGCGGGATCACGGCACTGGTCGAGCCGGGATCGTGAGCGGCCAGCTCCTTGCGAAACAGGCCGACCAGATCACTGATCTGCAACGGCCCGTTTTGCGCGACCAGTGCGCGAACACCTTCGCGGGTCAGATACTTCAGCTCGACGCGCTCCTGCGTGCCGCGCACCACAGGGAAATAACCACTTCGCGAATGCATGCGAATCGGCCCGCGATGGCCGCCCTCGATCAGCGCGATCACTGTGTCGATGGCGCTCAACCGCGCGCCGACCACCGCCACCCGCTCATGCGCAGCAATGGTCTGCAGCAGCCGCGACACCGGATAAGGCGTCGGCAGCACGCGCTCGTCATGGCGCGCCGGGTCAGGCTTCTTGCCCAGCGGCCCGCAGAACAGAAAAACCTTTTGCGTGGACAGGCTCACGCCGCAACGAGTGCGCACGGTCTCCATGCCGTCAATCAGGTCGATGGCGCAGACTTCGGCGTTCATCAAAACGATCTGACAACCCAGCGAAGCGCCACGCAGCACCAGTTTGCGCAACTGATCCTGCAGGTACACGCCGAACAGCGCCCGTGGTGCGAAGCCTTCGGCCAATGGCTGAAAATCAGGAAACGCAGCGCGCCACGCCGCCGGATGCGCTTCGAGCCAGGCATGGAAATGCCCGGGCAGATGCGGATAAGGCGAAATGAAACCGGTTTTGGTGTTGAGAATATTGCTCGGCAGATCGGCCTCGTACGCCGCGCCACGCGCAAATTCCTGACGCTTTTCGAACAGATAAACAGGCCCGGCCGGCGCGCTGCCTGCCGCGACGCGATCCAGATGACGCTGCAGGAATGCGATAGCCGTCGCGCCGCAGCCGACGATTGCAAAAGCATTTTTCATCAAGGTCTTTCCTTATCTAGAACCGCTTTCCTTCCGTTGCCGCTGGCCTGGCGGCCGCGAGTCGGGGTGTTTCACGCCCCTGCTCCACAGCCGCCGCAGCGCGGGTCATTCGATGGCTGTCAGGCACTCTCTGATGCGCACCGCGCCGGCGCTGACCTGTTCGGCAGCACCTGAGTACGACAAGCGCGCATGCCCCAGCGCGCCAAAAAAGCTGCCCGGAATCAGCGCCACGCCGTACTCGTCGAGCAACAACGAGCAGAACGCTTCGTCATCGGTAATCACTTTCCCGCGCAGCGATTTGCCGAGGGTCTGGCTGATATCCATGAACAGGTAAAACGCGCCTTGTGGCGCACAGAACTTCAGGTGTGGCGCGTCTTGCAGAACCTCGAGCAACGCCTGTCGTTGTGTCGCCAGACGCTCTTTGGCCGCAAAGGAAAACCCCTGATCACCCTTGAACGCCGCCGCTGCCGCCGCTGCGGGAATCGGTGGCAGATTGGAGATCGAGTTGGAATTGAGCGTGGTCACGGCCGTGGCGATTCGCTCGCTGGCCGCCAGCAGACCGACGCGCCATCCCGGCATGCCGTAGATCTTGGAAACGCTGTCGATCTTGATGATGCGCTCGCGCAAGTCCGGCGCGACCGTCAGCAGGTTCGGGCAATCAGGGATGTCGTAGACGAAGCGCTGGTAGACGTCGTCGGAGATGATCCAGACGTCTTTTTTGCGCAGCACAACCGCCAATGCTTCCAGTTCTTGCGCCGTGTACACCGCGCCGGTCGGGTTGCCCGGCGAATTCAGCATGACCACCCGCACACGCGGCGAAAGCGCCGCTTCGAGGGCTTGGGCGGTCATCTTGTAGCCGGTGTGTGCCGTGCAGACGACGTTAGCCACACCCGCGCCCACCAGATCGGCAATGTCGAAATAAGTCGGCCAGCACGGCGTCGCGACAAGGATTTCATCGCCCGGCTGAATGATCGCGCGCAGCACGCTGAATAGCAGGTGCTTGGCGCCGAGGCCGGCCACCAGATTCTTCGTGGAATAAAAGTCGAAACCCTGGCCATGCAAATAGCCGAGGTAGGCGGCCAGCAACGCCGCATCCCCCTGGCTGGAGCCATAACCGCCGCTGTGTTCGCACGCAGCCTTGACCGCCGCTTCAACGATATGCGGCGCTGGCAGAAAACCCGGCACACCGACGCCCAGGTCGATCACCGGTTGCTGCATGTCCCTGACCTTTTGCACGACGCCGAGGATCGGGCAAAACCGCGCAAATTCCAGATCGGGCGAAAGAGTAGGCATAAAGTCGCTCCGTTTTCCTGACTCAGGCTGCGCGCTCGGCCACTCGGCCGCGCGCCATGAGTGCGGCCATGTGCGTGGCGGTCGCAGTGATGATGTCGAGGTTGCCGGCGCTCGGATCGAGGAAATCCCCGGCGCCTTCGACGCGCACCATGGTGAACAGACGCCCCTCGCTGTAATGCAGATCAACGATCACTTCATACCCCGGCACCGCCGATTGCACCTGCGCCACGGCGCGCTCGATTTCACGACGGGTGGCAACCAGATCAACCTGCTCGATCAATGCCGACACCGCGGTCTGCATGTACACGTTCGGCTTGGCCGGGTTGATGTTGAGGATCGCCTTGACGTCCTTGCAGCCGGTGAAATGGCTCAGGGCATTTTCGGTGGTGGTGATGTAGTTGCTGAGGTTGCGCCGCGTCGCCGGCCCTGCGCTTTCGGCGCTGATCGACGACACCACTTCGATGTAACGCACGCCCGGATTGGCCCGGGCAATGGCGGCCGCCAGCGGAATCGACGCCTGCCCGCCGCAGGTGATCATGTTGATGTTGTTGGCGTCGGCCAGCTCGACGCCATTGAGCGACGGCACGCACAACTCGCCCAGCGACGCCGGGGTCAGGTTGATGATCGCCTTGCCGGCGTCGATCAGGCGCGGCGCATGCTGTTCATGGTCGGCGGCCGAGGTGGCGTCGAACACCACGTCGAAATCGTTGATGCGCGCGAAGAGTCCCTCGATGCCGTCCGCCGTGGTTGCGACGCCGCGCTCGCGGGCGAAGGCCAGGCCGGACGAGTTCAGCGAGCGGCCGGCAACCAGCGTGCAGTCCAGTTGTGGGTGGGCGAGCACTTTGCAGAGGATGTCGCAGCCGATGTTGCCGCTGCCGATGATGGCGGTTTTCAAAGTCATGTTCAGCTCCGGAATCAGGCGACGGCAGGTTGAGAGAGACGGCTGGCGACCGAGATGATCAGGTCTTCCTGACCGGCCACGGCGTTGCAGCGCGCCAGCTCTTCGTAAATCTTGCGGGGCTCGACGCCGAACTCGGCGGCCGCCCGTGCGACGTGTTTTTCAAAACCGCTGCAGACGCCGTAAAGGCCGCTGATCAGGTTGGCGGTTTTGACAACCGTCGGGGTTTTCACCGGGGTGAAATCCGCCAGTTTCTCGACCGCGCTGCACAGGTCAAAAACGTTCACGCCGGTGTCAAACTTGTAGCGTTCAAGCACGGCGCAGAGCACTTCCAGCTGAGTGTTGCCGGCACCGGCGCCGAAACCGCGCATGCAACCGTCAATGATCGTCGCGCCGGCCTGCGCCGCCGCCAGCGAGTTGGCGACGGCCAGGCCCAAGTTGTTGTGGCCGTGGAAACCCACGGGAATCGACAGTTCACGCGCCAGCAGGCCGATTTTTTCGCGGGTGCTGTCAGGGTCGAAATGCCCGGCGGAGTCCATCAACACCAGCGCATTGGCGCCGTAACCTTGTTGCTTCAACGCCTGTTCGAGCAGGGTTTCGGCACTGGCCATGTGCGTCATCATCAACACACCGTGGACGTACGCGCCTTTGGCCCGCGAATGTTCGATGTAGCTCTCGGTAACGCTGGCCTCGGTGCAATGCGAGGCAATGCGCAGCACGTCGACGCCAATGCTCAGCGCCGTGTCGATGTCGCTCAGGCGCGAGAAGCCGGGGATCATGTGCACGCCGAGTCTGGAATGCGCGAGGTTGGCCCGCGCGGTTTCCAGCATCTCGGTGTCCTTGTAGCGCGCCAGCCCCAGTTGCAGCGACGACGCGCCCAGACCGTTGCCGTGGCCGACTTCGACCACGCTCAGGCCGCAGCCATCGACAGCGCGGCAATACGAGGCGATGTCTTCCAGGCTCAGCGAATGGGAGACCGCGTGATTTCCGTCACGCAGGGTTGGGTCGTGAATAGCGATACTCATCGAGATCAAATCCTTGTCATTCGAAAGGTGGCAGCGATTACTGTTCGGTCTGAGGTTGCGGCAACGGCTGAGGCTGTTCCTGGAACAGCCGCTTGGGCAGGAACACCGGGGAAATGTGGATGATCGACATGCGCACCACGTGATTGAGCATCACGAAGGCCGGGTCGAGCTTGAGCAGCAACGCGGCGGCGGTCATCACTTCGACACCGCCGGGCACCCACGACATGAACAGTGTGAGGAACGGTTTGCCGGTCAGTTTGCTCATGATGAAGGCCACCAGCAGCGTGGTGCAGAAGGTCAGAGCGGTGACCACCAGACCGGCGCGGATGTAGCGCACGAAGTCCTTGAAGGTGATGTCCTTGAGGCGGATACCGATCAGGCCGCCGAGCAGAATCAGCGCCACCACCGCGAACGGATCGGGCACGTGCAGGTTGGCTTGAGGAAAACCGACATTGACTGCGGCGGTGCAAATCAGCCCCGTCAGCATGTACGGCGCCGGCACATCGAAACGCTCGAGAATGTAGCCGGCGACAATCGCCGCAATCGCCGGCGGGATAACGCCGAGGTAGTTATCCAGCGTCCCCAGTGTCGGGGCGATGCTGTCGGAGTGGCCGCCGGCAATGATCGTCACCACCGCCAACAACGCCAGCAGACGCACAATGTGTACGAAGGCAATGCGCCCGGACGCCGGGCCCTGCTCGCCGGAGACCGTCATCACCGCCGCCATCGCACCGGGAATCGAGCCCAGCAGGCTTTCGATGTGCCCCCACTTTTCCATGCGCCGCAGCCAGTTGTAGCCGACGAAAATCTGCGTGGTCATGCAGATGACCAGGCCCACCAGAATGCTGAAGTCGGTCAGCTCATGCATCATCGACGCGGTGACAATCGAACCGACGCTGATCCCCAGCAACAGTTGAACCGTGGCCACGAACGGGTACGGCATGCGCATGCGTACGCCCAGTTTGCTCAATATCGTGACCGTGCAGATCGCGCCAATCAGGTCGCCAAGGGGAAAACCGGTCTGGTAGCCGATCCATGCGCCAAGGGCCGCCACCGGAATCGGGATAAGGCTTTCAATCAGCTTGTTCATTGAATATCCACTTTTCTCAAGGCGTGACAATTCCATCCAGGTGCGGAAGGTCAGCTCAATAAATGTCGTTGGGACGTTGTGTCAGGCGCTACACCGCGGCGGCGGTTTCACTGCCCGACCAGTCGCAACTCGCGTGAAACCAATGCTCGACCTGATGCAGCCGGTCGCGCAGTTCGGCTTCGTTCTCCCCTGCAACGATGGCGTTGAGGATTTCGGAGTTGGTGAATTTCATGTTGCTGTAGGAGGTCATTTTCTCTGCAGAGATGCGGTACTGCAGAACGCCGTCCAGCGGGCAATCCTGCGGCACATCGCGCAGCAGACCGACGCGTGGCGGAATGCTGATGTGCCCGACCATTTGCAGTGGCTCGACCATCGGCGCCGGACGGAAGTACGGATCGTGGAGCGCGCGCAAAAGGCTCATGCGTGGGTCGATGCCCCAGGCGTGGGTGATTTCCTGATTGAAGAACACCCCGCCCAGCCGCGAAGCGATTTCGCAGAGGACGATTTCGTCGTTTTCATCGACGAACAATTCAAGGTGAAAGAGCATAGTCGGATCGGACGGCAACACGTCTTCGACCAGCGACCGCGCATAGCGCACCAAGCGGTCGCGCATCGGATTGCTGGCGTCGAGCATGTGCAAGTCGTGGGACTTGCCGCCGAGAAATTCCAGCGCCGAGGTCATCACACGCACCGGCGACACCAGAATCGCCTGACCATCGATGTAGAGGCCGTTGACGATGTAGTGGCTGCCGCGCACGTAGCTTTCGATCATCAGGTTATGGAACGTGGTGGAGGTGCGCGAGCGCAGCCATTCGCGCATCTGCTCCATGTCCCTGATCACTTCCACACCGTTGGAACCGCGACCGTCGCGGGGCTTGATGACCACCGGAAACCCATGCAGATCGCTGAAGCGCACGGCTTCCGTAGCATTGCTGATCGTGGCCATTTCAGCGATGGCAAAACCGCATTCGCGGGTGCGCTGTTTCATCAGGAACTTGTCCCGGTAGAACATCGCGCGATCCTCGGCGCCCACGGTGATCCCGAGGCGGTCATTGATTCGCGCCACGCGCAACACGTCGATCTCGGCCAGCGCAACGCACAACGGTGCGTGCAGTTCACGGGCGATTTCATAGACATCAATCTCGACCTGCGCGCTGTCATTGAAGTTGTCGAACAGCTGAAAACGCACGGTGTCGCCCAGGTGCGCGGCGATTTCCTGGTTACGCGAAGCACAGCTCAACAGGACGCCTTCACGGCCAAGCGCGGCGGACCACTGTTCGGCGCTGTGCTGGAGAATAATTTTCGGCGGGCAAAAAACGATGAGCTGCATACGGCTTTCCTTGCAATCTTCCAAAGTTCGTAAAGCTGAGACCCGCCCTTTCAGCGCGAGCCCGCAGCTTCGTATCTTGATAAAAACCTGCGAAGCAGGCCAATACTGTTTCCGTCGTTATTGATACTTTTGTCGACACTTGCCGACATGTTTGCCACTTAATTCAGGCAATGTGCGCAATCGCGCATGACCGCTGCCTTGCGTTGCAGGTACTCGATAAAGATCTCCTGCGCCGCTGACTTGACCACATCGACGCCCATCGCCTCGACGAATCCTTCGACTGCCGCCGTCGCATGGGCGAAGTGATTGCTCTCGGTGCCGCCGGTGTGCACGGTGACCCAGGCCACGGTAGACCTGACCTTGGCGGCCGGCACGCCCATGTCGCGCTCGAACCATTGCTTGAACAGCGGGTGAATGAACTCCACTTCGCCGTGGGTATAAACCTCGTGCACCAGCGTGGTCAGCAGCCCCTGCAACAGGTCGCGATCACGCAGGCGTCGGGCGTCAGTCCAGTCCTTGAACGCTTGTGCCGCCGGCAGGCAGTTTTCCTTGAGCAGCCACTGGTCATCGCCGCAGATCGGCGTGGCCATGTTGTAGAAGAGTTCGGAGTGCAGCGTATTGCCCAGCGCACCGAGGTCTTCGTCGGTGATCCGTTGCAGGCTGCCGCAGACGCGGTAAAGCTGATCCGCCGCGGCGCCGCCCTGTTCGGAGCGCGCCAGCAAGGTGATACGGCTGGCCAGGCCGGAGACGCTGGCCGCCGAGTTGTTGGTTTTCGACCAACTGCCGAAGAATGTGCGCAGTTGCGCAGCGCCATGGTGACGCGCGGTGAGCGTCTGAAAGGATTGCTCGATGTCGAGCAGTTCGGTTTCCTGGCTGCGAAACGCATCCACCAACGCTTGTTTCAGAACACCGGCGGGCATCTCGTCCAGCACTGGTTCGATTACGCTCAACAACTGGCTTTGCAGCGTCAGCAGGTTACTCACGGTCATCTGACTGTTTTCCTTGTTGGATGATGATTCGATGGATTTAAAGGGCCGGCAGCGGCGATGACTTCCAGTGGCTGCGCACGATCAGCAGCGGCAACACCTGGAACACCACGATCAGGGCGATACAACCGGCCCAGCCCCACTGCTCCCACAACACGCCCGGCACCGCAGCGCCGAAGCTGCCGCCCAGGTAGTAGCAGGTCAGGTACAGGCCCACGGCGCCGGCCTTGTTTTGCCGGGCGTGGGCGGTGATAAACGCGTTGGAGGCCGATTGGGCGAGGAACACCCCGGTGCAGCTGAAGGCCAGGCCCAGCACAATCAGCCACAGCGATGGCGCCAGGGTCAGCAGCGAACCGCCCACGCCCAGTGCGGCGGCGATCTTGAGCAATTCGCTGCGCGGACGGGATTTGCTCAGGCGCCCGGCAACCGGCACGACCACCAGCGCCAGCAGAAACACGGCGTAGATCGAGCCGAGTGCGGCGGTGCCGAGGGAGAACGGCGCACGACTGAGGTGCAGGCCGACATAAGTGAACGTGGCGACCTGGGCAAACAGCACGCAAAAGCCCACGGCGTAAGTCGCCAGCAGCGGCCGGTTGAACAGTTCGGCACGCATGGCCTGACGTTCAAAAGCCGTCTGTACCGGGACGCGCGGATTGCGTGGCAACAACAGGGAAATGCCCAGACCGATCAACAGGTTCAATGCTGCCAGCACCATCAGTGCCAAGCGCCAGTCATCGAACTCCGTCACCAGCCCCGTCAAAAAGCGTCCGCAAAAACCGCCCAGCACGGTGCCGGCGATATACAGACTGGTGACTTCGGTCACCGCGCCACCACTCCAGCGCACGCCGATGTAGGCCACGCTGGTGGCGAACACCACCGGAATCAGCATGCCTTGCACCGCCCGCCAGACCAGCAACTCGTTGAAACTGCCCGACCACGCAGCCATCAACGCCGGCAACGCCAGCAACATCGCTGCGACACCGATTACCCGGTGCTGCTCGCCTCGCGCGGTCAGACGACCAACGAACGGCGCGGTAATCGCCACCGCCAACGTGGTGACCGTGATGGTCCAACTGGCCTGGCGGGCAGAAATGTTGAACGCCGCCGCCAATTCGTTGAGCAACCCTTGAGTGGCATAAAGGTTAATAAACGCGGCACATCCAGCCAGAAACAAAGCAACTCGAGGACAACTCACAACAGGATTCCCAAGACTGTAAGAAATATTTTTAAACAGTTTTAGGGATAGGCAGATTAGGATCCAATACCTATTTCTGACCGATTGATACCTCAAGGATGACGATGATCGACCTCCGCCGCCTGCGCTACTTTCTGGTTGTCAGTGATGAATTGCACTTCGGCCGTG
Organism: Pseudomonas atagonensis; assembly: GCF_011369485.1. Classification (GTDB taxonomy): domain Bacteria; phylum Pseudomonadota; class Gammaproteobacteria; order Pseudomonadales; family Pseudomonadaceae; genus Aquipseudomonas; species Aquipseudomonas atagonensis. The sequence goes on from NZ_VXCA01000017.1 coordinate 18,454, forward strand.
CCGCTACGCGCCTGCACATCGCCCAGCCGCCGCTGACCCGGCAGATCTCCGCACTGGAAACCGAGTTGGGTTTTCGCCTGTTCGACCGGAGCACGCGCAACGTCTCGCTCACCTCCGAAGGTCGACACTTTTTGCCCTACGCCCGGGCCGTGCTTGAGCAAGTCGATCTGACCGCCAGCATTACCAGCAAACTGGCGGCGGGTTCAGCGGGGCATCTGGCGGTGGGTTACGCCAGTTCGATTGCGCTGTCGGACACGTTCAGTCAGACGATTCGGGCGTTCTGCTCGGCGTACCCGGATGTGCAACTGACCGTCGAGGAAGGCGCGTCCAGCACGCAATGGTCACAGATCATCGAGGGGCGTCTGGACATCGGCATGAGCCGCATGCAACCACCGACCGAGAGCGCGGAGATTCAAGTGATCTGCCTCGACAACGAGCCGCTGGTCGCAGCGATCCCGAGTGACAGCCCCCTCGCCCGCCAGGAACAATTGTCCCTCGCCGAGCTGAGTGCCTATCCGCTGATTGCCTTTCCGACCGATTACGGCTCCGGCTTGAATGACATCATCGAGACGCTGTATCGCCGCCAGGCATTGACGCCGTTGCCGGGGCCGAAGGGCAAGCAGATCACGTCGATCATCGCGTTGGTCGCTGCGGGCCGGGGGGTCGCCGTGGTACCACAGTGCACCCAGACCCTGGCCATGCGCGGCGTAACGTATCGCCCGCTGGCTGAAGACGGCGCCACCGCGCCGCTGTTGGTGTTGACGCGTACGCGTGAACGCAGCCCGCTGGTCAAGGCGTTCGTCGAGATGATCGAGCGCACGGTGCGGGGCCAGTGATTGGCCCGCCCATCAGAACGTTTGCGCGACGTGCCGATAGGGGTAATCCGGTTCGCGGTACTTGCCCGGTTTCTGCCGTTTCGGCAGCACTACTTTTTCGCGTTTTACGGTTTCGTAAGGAATCCGCGAGAGCAGATCGGTGATGATGTTCAGCCGCGCCCTGCGCTTGTCGTTGGAATCGGCCACGCGCCACGGGGCGTGTTCGGTGTCGGTGTGCTTGAACATTTCGTCACGCGCGCGTGAGTAGTCGTACCAGCGGCTGTAGGACTTGAGATCCATCGGCGTCAGTTTCCAGATCTTTCGGCCATCATTGATCCGCGCCTCCAGTCGGCGTGTCTGCTCTTCCGGGCTGACCTCAAGCCAGTATTTGATCAGGATCACCCCCGAATCGACGATTGCGCGCTCGACCAGCGGCAACGATTTGAGGAATTTTTCGGCCTGTTCTTCGGTGCAGAACCCCATGACCCGCTCGACGCCGGCGCGGTTGTACCAACTGCGGTCAAAGACCACCACTTCGCCCGCCGCCGGCAAATGGGGCAGGTAGCGCTGGACGTACATCTGACTTTTTTCGCGATCCGTCGGCGCCGGCAATGCCACCACGCGAAAGACCCGCGGGCTGACGCGCTCGGTCAGCGCCTTGATCGTACCGCCCTTGCCGGCACCGTCGCGCCCTTCGAAAACGATGCACACCTTGGCGCCACTGGCGATCACCCACTCCTGCAACTTGACCAGTTCAACGTGCAGCTTGCGCAACTGTTCGAGGTAATCCTTGTTCTTCAATTTGGGACTTTCAGGCGCCTTGACGGCGCTTTTTTTGTTCTTCGCCATGACCGAATCCTCACAAATGATTGCGCCAACACAATGTTGATTGACCGGGCACATCAGACCCGTGAGGTTAGTCCATGACGTGCTGTTTGCCATTGCCGGGCAAAAAGCAAAATTGCCATGTGTTTCGTTCGTTCTTTCTGGCGTCGCACTGTTCATTGCCCGCCCTTGTCTGTCTGGAGTTTTTCGATGCCTTCGCCAAAATCCCTGCCCACTGCCCTGCTGGGCCTGGCCCTCGCTTGTCCGGCGATGGCCGAGACCCAAGGTCTGGAACTGGGGCAAGTGCTGATTTCGGCGCCAGACCGCGACGCCAGCGATGCGTCTGTTGAAGAAGCCAAAACCCGCCTCGAGCAGGTGCCCGGCGCCAGCAATGTCGTCGACATGCGCCAACCGCTGCAGGGTCGCGTGGCGAGCAATCAGGATGTGCTGGCGTATCAACCGGGGGTCTATGCGCAGTCGGCGGGCAACGAGGGCGTGAAGATTTCGATCCGTGGCTCGGGCATCAACCGTGCACCGGGCGCCCACGCTTCCGGGCTGTACACCCTGCTCGACGGTCTGCCGCTGACCGGCCCGGGTGGCACGCCCTACGAATTGCTTGAACCGCTGTGGGTCGATCACGTCGAAGTCCTGCGCGGCGCCAACGGCTTTGATCGCGGCGCGCTGGCCCTCGGCGGCGCCATCGATTACGTCAGCCACACCGGCTACAACGCACCGAAGCTGCAAGTGCGTTATGCGACGGGCAGCCATGGTTATCAGCAGCGTCAGGTCAGTTCCGGGCAAGTGTTGGGCGACTTCGATTACTACGTGTCGCTGACCGATTCGAACGCCGATGGCTATCAGGATCACACCGCCAGCGAGAGCAAAGGCGTGGTCGCCAACTTCGGTTACCGCTTCAACCCGAACCTGGAAACGCGCTTCTACTTCCGCTACCGCGAGACCGACAACGACCTCGCCGGCCGCGTGAGCAAGCATTCCATCGAGCACTCTCCGCGCGCCGCCAACCCGTCCTACGTGGCGCGCGACGACAGCCGCAAGCAACCGGGCAGCACCTTCATCGGCAACAAGACCACGTTTTACATCGACGATGATTCGAGCATTCAGACCGGACTCGTCTATCACGATTACCCGATGGACCTGCGCGAAGGCCCGAACCGCCTGAAAGTGGCGTACACCGATGTCAGTGGCACGTTCGACTACAAACGACGCGACACCCTGTGGGGCATGGAAAGTCGCAGCAATGTGGGCCTGCGCGTGACCAAACACCTGCCCAACGACGGCGCCAGTGAGTTCGTGCGTATCCCCACTGGCAACACCGCCGGGTATGCGCCCGGCACACGGATGCGCAACTTTACGTATCAGGGTTCCGACACCGTTCTGCACTTCGGCAATGACCTGGAGATCGCTGACGATCTGTGGCTGACCACCGGCCTCGCCGCCATTTACACCCGCCGTGAAAGCGCAGTCACTTATCCGCAAGGTGGCGGCAAGACCAGCCTGAACGACTGGGATTACGCGCCGCGCCTGGGTCTGCGCTACCAGATCAATCCTGATCTGCAGGTATTCGGTAATCTCAGCCGTTCGGTCGAGGCACCGCACCCCTGGTCGCTGATCTACAGCTCCAACGTGCGCTTCCCCGCCGGCAGCGGCGCGGCGACCGGCACTCAGCGTGACCCGATCAAACTGCAAAACCAGACCGCGACCACCCTCGAACTCGGCGGGCGTGGCGACAGCGCCGTCGGCGAATGGAGCCTGGCCTGGTACTACGCACAAGTGCGCCACGAACTGCTCTCGGTATTGCCGGACGCCAACGCGACCACGCCCTACGAACTCAACGCCAGCCCGACCGTGCACCAAGGCGTGGAAGCCAGTTTGCACAGCCAGCTCTGGTCTGCCGCCGATGGCCGCCAACTGAGCCTGCGCCAGGCCTACACCTTCAGCGACTTCCACTACCGCGACGACGAGCGCTTTGGCGACAACCGCCTGCCAGGCCTGCCGATGCACTACTACCAGGGCGAACTGCGCTACGACTGGCCTCAGGGTTTCTTCGCCGCCGCCAACACGCAACTGGTGTCAAAAGTCGCCGTGGATTACGCCAACAGCTACTACGCCGATCCCTACGCCCTGTTCGGCGCCACACTGGGCTACAACGCACCGAAAGGTGACTGGCAGACCTGGCTCGACATGCGCAACCTGACCAACAAGCACTACGCCGCAACGGTTACGCCGGGCTACGACGACAAGGGGCTGGACGCGGCACGGCCGACGCCGGGTGAAGGGATGGGGGTTTACGTCGGGGTTTCGTGGAGTTTGCTCTAAAGAATGGGGACGGATTTATTTTCGCAGTCGTGAAGTAAATAAATCCGTCCCCTTTTTACTTTCACCGTTTAAGGTGTCAGGTCTTGAAATCTGGCAGCCTGCGCAATGATCGAAACGTTCCACGGCAGTTGTCTCTGCCGCACAGTCACCTACGAAATCCAGTCACGCCCCAAAGCCGTAGCCCATTGTCATTGCAGCCAATGCCGCAAGGGCCACGGTGCAGCGTTTGCCAGTTATGGAAGCGTACCTCGTGGCGACCTGCGCCTTATTCAGGGCGCAGAGCAACTGACTGCTTACCGCTCCTCTGAATCAGTGCTTCGCCAGTTCTGCAGCCACTGCGGTTCGTCGTTGTTCTGGTCGAGAGACCAAGGTGAATACGCGGATTGGGTATCTATCGCGCTGGGCACGCTGGATACGGATTTCACACCCGACAAACAGCGACATGTTGAGGTGACGTCAAAAGCACCGTGGTATGCGATTCATGATGACTGGCCACAAACTCGCTAACCTGAAAGAGGACGGCGAGATAAATAAATCCGTCCCCTTTCAGGAAAGCACTTTACGCATAAACACTCGGGCAAAGCCGTTTTCGGTGGCCCGATGGGTCTCTTGATAACCGAGTTTTTTGTAGATCTCGATGTTTTCGGTCATCCGTTCGTGGGTGTACAGGCGCACCGCCGTGCAGGCCTTGCTCTGCGCATGTTCCTCGCAATAAGCCATCAGCCGTTTGCCCAAGCCTCGGCCTTTGAACACCGGTGATACGGCGACGTTGATCAGCAGCAATTCGCCGTGCTCCACGTTCATCACCAGAACGCCCGCGATTTGCTCGCCATCAGTGAGCACGAAGGCGTCGGTTTCACTCAGCACCTGGCGATAGTCGTCCAGCATCGGTGCCGGTTTTTGGCCGAGCCGAGGGATGTAGGGTGCGTAAGCGTCATTGACCAACGCGGCGATGGCGGCGGCATCTTCCAGCCGGGCCTGACGAATCTTCTGCATGCCTTCTCCCCCTTCTGACTAAATCAATAACTCGAACCACTGCAACGGCGTCATCTTGGTGACCATGATCAACACGATCACGAACATGCCGGAGAACCCGCACACGCCCATCCAGAACCAGGCGTTGTAAGCACGGCGAAACTCGTCACCCAGGCCTTGGCCGCCAGTCGCCGCCTGCTCGGCCATAGCTTGCATGCGCGCCTGCAACTTCAATACCGGGAGCCACAGTAGCCCGACGCACAGAAAAATCAGCAAGGCCGTCAGCACCCACGTTGTGTTCATTGGCAACCCGGCAACACTCACCAACATGGCTCCCGTAATGATCTGGATGAAGCCCGCGGGCGTGGTGATCCACGTGTCGAAACCCACGACCATCCGCGCGACGTGAGCGATCACTTGCGGGTTGCCCGTGCGGCTGGCGGCGATCAGATAAAGGTAGGAACCCATACCGAATCCGAACAGAAAAATCGCGGCGATGACGTGCAGGTACTTCAAGCCCAGGTACAGCATTTCAGCGCTGCTCGTCCGAGAAGTGCACCGACAGGCTGAGGTTGTGCGGATCATTGATCGCGGCCATGTACTCAGCGACGCTGATCTCGCCCACACAAGGGCGGGCACCGGACTCGGGCACGTAGCCCTGAGACATTTTCGCGGCGAGGGCAACAGCGGCGCAGCTGGGTATCTCCGGGCCTTTGTCATTCAACGCCGTCAATTGCACGGTCATCGACAGCGGGTTGCCGCCAACGCCGCGGCCTTGCACATCGATGTACATCGCGCTTTTGCCATCGCCGAACCGTTCGAACCAGGTGCCCAGCCGATGCAGTCGAGCCGCCCAGCGTTTCGAGTCGCGCACCAGTCCGATCTTCAAGGCCTGGGCGAGCACAGCGTTGGCGACGCCGCCCGCTTTCAGCCCGGCGCCGGCCTTGAAGCTCAAGGTGTGAGCGCCATAGCGGCCGGCAAAAATGTCCATGTCGGGCACATCGACATTGGCCAGCAAGCGCGTGCCCAGTGACGGCATCTTGCGCAGGGTCAGGTCTTGCCAACCCGATACTTCGTGCACCCGGCCATCCTTGAGTTGCTTGATGGGTTTACCGGCATAGGCCAACACGCCTTCGACAGTCGAAAGACCCGGCATTTTCGCCGATGAAGAAATGCCATGTTCAATCGAATCGATGCGTTCGAAGCGATGCCGCTGTTCATCGATGAGCGCCGACGACAGCGTCGGCACCGAACTGCAGCCACTGAGAATTGCCACACCCGCCAATCTGGCGCGCTCGTTCAGCAGCCCGATGCCGTTGACGAACGTGCGGCAGTCGGCCAGATCGCAATAGTGGACGCCGGCGCCGATGCAGTTCTCGGCAACGGCATAGGATTGCCTCTGAAACGGGCCGCCCGTGTGAACCACCAGTTGAACATTCAATGCCTGCAGCGCCGCAGCGAACTGCGCGCCCATGGCATCGCCACACCAGCTCTCGCAATCGCGGCCCGACAGGTCTTTCAACTCGTCGACCTTGCTCCGCAGCTTGTGCGGGTCACGCCCCGACAGCAGCAGATCGACGCCCGGCATTGTCGCCAGATGCCGGCAAACAATGCTGCCAAAATTACCGTAACCACCGACCACCAACACCCTGAACGCCATGCATCTTTTCCCTGAATAATCTGATCGCGCCGCCCGACCGGGTCGAAACGACGCTGGCGGGCGGAGCTTCTCCGATATCCGTTGGGGAGGCAAGCGCCAGTCACGCCGCGCCGCCTGCAGTAATGCCGGGATGCGCTACGCTCAGCGAATCAACCGTTTCCCTCCCCCCGCATGCCCGGAGTCACTGACATGATCCGTTCCCTGCTGTGCGCATTACCCCTGCTCGCGTTGAGCCTGCAGGCGCAAGCTGTCGTTCCGGCGTTCCCGGCATCATTCCAGGTCAAGGACATCGCCGTCGAAGGCGCGACGATGCACGTGCGCGTCGGCGGCAAAGGCCCGGCGGTGGTGTTGTTGCATGGTTTTGGCGACACGGGAGATATGTGGGCACCGCTGGCAGCGGATCTGGCGCGCGATCACACGGTGGTCGTGCCAGACCTGCGCGGGATGGGGTTGTCGTCGATTCCTGCGGGTGGCTACGACAAGAAGAATCAGGCCGCTGACATCCGCGCTGTACTGAATTCGCTGAAAATCGAGCATTCGGTGGTGGTGGGGCACGACATCGGCACCATGGTTGCCTTCGCCTACGCCGCGCGCTACCCCGAGCGCACTGATCGCCTGATCGTCATGGATGCGCCGGTGCCGGGCATTACGCCGTGGAACGATATTGTTCGTTCGCCAATGCTCTGGCATTTCGATTTTGGCGGTGCCGACATGGAACGTCTGGTGGCGGGCCGTGAACGCATTTACCTGGATCGGTTCTGGAACGAATTCGCCGGCGAGCCGCAGAAAATCGACGAAGAAACCCGCCAGCATTACGCAAAACTCTACGCCCGCCCCGGCGCCATGCACGCCGCGTTCGCCCAGTTCCGCGCGATTCGGCAAGACGAGAACGACAACAAGCCCGTTCTCGAAAACAAACTGCCCATGCCAGTGCTCGCGGTCGGTGGTGAAAAGTCGTTCGGCAACAACGAAGCCATCGTCATGCGCAACGCGGCTCACACTGTCACGGAAGTGGTCATCCCCGGTGCCGGACACTGGCTGATGGAAGAAGCCCCGACGGCGACCATCAAAGCCGTTCGGGACTTCATTGCGCAGTGACAGGCAGATGCCGCCTCAAGTCTTTTTTTTACTGGCGTAGATTGCATACAACCATCTGGCCTCTGTGGCGGTTCACGCTTACCATACGGCCTCTTGCGCCAACCACTGCACCCTTTCAGATTTACCAAGTCGAGTAGGACACATGAACCGTCAGAAAAAATTGCAGCAGTTGTTCAAGGAAAAGGCCAAAAAAGCCAGCGCCAAACTGGCCCCGAAAAAGCCCAAATACATCAGCAAGGCTGACCGTTTGAAGATGGCCGCAGAAGCCGAGGCGAATACGGCCACAACGGTTGAAAGCTGAGCCTTGCGGCTCAGTAGTTTCGATGTACCACCCGAATCTGCGTCAACCCTACCCGCTCGGCCTGTTCGAGGATCTGCTCCGGTGTGGCCTTGGCGTTGGGCATGAGCAAACCGTTTTCGGCGTCGCCCAAATGCAATTCCAGCAGATGCAGGGCAGCCTCATGTTCGGCTAGCTGAGCGGCTTTGATTTCCAGTTCGTGGGTGCGCGGCTTGTCGTTGAACAGGTAAGTCAGGACATAGTTGTACATGGCGTCGTCTGCGTGAGTGGAAGAAAAACAACCTAATATCCTGACGCAACAGTCAGTTTTTAGTTCAAACAAAGTGCCCTGCCCGCTCACAACGGCAGCGGCCGATCCTGAATGACCCGCTTCATCACCAGCGTCGACGTCAGCCGTTGCACGTTGGGCAACGTCGACAGGCTCTCGTCGTAGAGCCGTTGAAACGCCGGCAGATCCTGCGCAACCACATGCAGCAAGTAATCCGGCTCGCCGAACAGTCGTTGCGCATCGATGACCTGAGGGATCTCCACCAGCGCCGTCTCGAAGGCCTCGACCGCTTGCCGGTCACCCTCGCGCAGAGTGGCAAACACCATCGCCGAAAAATTCAGGCCCAGCGCAGTGGGGTCCAGTTGCGCGCGATACCCCAGCAATACGCCCGACTCCTCCAGTGCCCGCACCCGCCGATGACACGGCGAAAGGCTCAGACCCACGCGCTCAGCCAGATCGGTCACCGACAGCCGGCCATCCTTTTGCAGCTCGGCAAGAATTTTCCGGTCAATTCTGTCCATGCAGTAGTTCCTTCCAGTTTTCAACGTTGCAACGAGTATCTTTGAAAGAAGATTCCAGTGGAACTTCATTATTCTTCCCTCAACGATAAACGACCCAATGCCCAGTACAGGGCACGGTCAACCATTGACGGGAAGTAACCATGACAAACGTAAATGTGTTTCGACAGGCATGGGTGACGCGATGACCTTCAGCGTGTTCGCCGCGTTCTGGGCAGTGTCTATTCTGTTCGTCATTACCCCGGGGGCCGATTGGGCTTACGCGATCTCCGCCGGTTTGAGGCACCGCGTCGTTCTGCCCGCCGTGGCAGGGCTGTTATCCGGGCACTTGCTGGCGACGGTGATTGTCGCCGCCGGCGTCGGCACACTGATCGCCAGTCACCCACAAGCCTTGTCCGCGCTGACTGTGACTGGCGCAGCGTATTTGCTGTGGCTGGGGGCCAACCTGTTTTTACGGCCATCCACGCCGCAGATCGATGAGAGTCAGGCGACCGATTCGTGGGCGCGCTGGGCATTGAAAGGGCTGTGTGTCAGCGGGCTGAACCCGAAAGTGTTTTTGCTGTTTCTGGCCTTGTTGCCGCAGTTCACCAGCACCACCGTGCCATGGCCGGTGCCTTTACAGATGATCGCCCTGGGGCTGGTCCACACTGCCAGTTGTGCCGTGGTCTATCTGGCGGTCGGGTTTGGCTCGCAAGTCGTGCTGCGGGCGCGACCTGATGCGGCGAAACGGGTCAGTCGCCTGTCCGGTGTGATCATGATCGTCATTGCGCTGATTTTGTTGCTGGAGGCGTCGCACGGCCTTTTGGACTGGGGGGCAGCGTAACTCGCGATGTTCAGCAAAGATAAAAGGACCTCGCTGAACACGAAGCAGCACCCCTGCTATTATCGGTCACCTCGCGCCCACTGATGGACTCACGCTTATGCCCGCCTCAAGTCTGCGCTCCACTCCCGCGCCGCTGCTCAAGCCAGGCGAAACCGTGGTGTTGTTCGACGGCGTGTGCAAGCTGTGCAATGGCTGGGCGCGATTTCTGATTCGGCATGATCATCAGCACCGAGTGCGCCTGGCCGCCGTGCAATCACCGGAGGGTCAGGCACTGCTGGCGTGGGCCGGTTTGCCGGTGGATCAGTTCGACACCATGGCGGTGATCCGTGACCGTCACTACTGGGAGCGCTCAAACGCCTTTCTCGAAGTCATCGGCCAACTGCCCGCCCGTTGGCAACCATTGAAGCTGCTGCGGGTATTCCCGCGCAGTTGGCGGGACTGGGCTTACGATCGCATTGCGCTGAATCGTTATCGGCTGTTCGGCAAGTACGACACGTGCCTGCTGCCGAGTCCGGATCATGAGCGGCGGTTTTTGTAGAAAAGTATGAAAAGTGAAAAGGGGACGGACTTATTAAAAGGTATTCGCACAGCGCCTGATTTAGACTTGCCGACTTTTTTGCCGCAAAGGATTTGCACATGCAACGCATCGTTATTCTGGGCAACTCGGGCAGCGGAAAATCCACGTTGGCGCGGGACATTGGCCGCCTCCTGGCATTGCCGGTAGTGCACCTTGATCCGCTGTTCTGGGAACCCGGCTGGATCGAGCCGGACAACGAAGCCTTCCGCGAGCGGGTACGCCAGGCCATCGCCGGGGATGCCTGGGTGTGCGAAGGCAATTATTCGCGGCGAACCTTCGATCTGCGCCTGCCTCGCGCCGACCTGATTATCTGGCTCGACACGCCGCGTCTGACCTGTCTGCACCGGGTCATCCTGCGAAGTGCACTGAACCGTCCTCGCGCCGACTTGCCGGCAGGTTGCACGGAGCGACTGGACAAAGGGTTTCTGGTGTTACTGAAGTACGTCTGGAACCATCATCGAGCCAACCGCCCCGCCATCGAAGCCTTGCGCCTGGTCACAGCGCCAGAGGTGCCTGTCATTCATCTTCGGGGGGCGCGGCAGGTTTCAGCGTTTTTGGCGCAGCGGGTGACTCAAGCTCGAACTGCTGAAACTCCACGCGTGTGATATGAATCCAGAAGTTGATGGGGTAAGGATTGTCGAGATCGAAGTGAACCGGAAAATAGACCCGTCCCCTTTCTCCACGGTTTATCACGGCAGATTCCACAGACGTATAGTTCTTGCCCCATCGCGCGATTACCCATAAACCTCCGAATGTATCGACGCAGTCAGGTCAACGACGCCGGTCAGTAGCTGGCACAAGGAGGGATCATGAATGTGGCCGCAATCCCTGAAGGTTTCACTCCATTTACTCGCAGTAGTCCGTTACTTGATTTGCTTGGACCGATTTATGCGAGGGGCAACGGGCTGCAATTGGAATTGGGATTATTGACTGACTCACGACATGCCAATGGTCGCGGCACCTTGCATGGCGGTATATTGGCGACATTGGCCGATGTGGGCATGGGTTATGCGATGGCGTTTTCCAGCGACCCGCCGCAGCCATTGATCACGGCGAGCATGACCCTGGATTATCTTGGCGCAGTACAAATCAATGAGTGGCTGGAAGTGCGCCTCGAATACTCCAAAAAAGGCCGTCAACTTGCCTTCGCCGCCGTCAGCCTGCATGTCGGTGAGCGAACAGTTGCACGCGCCAGTGCGGTGTTCGCTGTGCCAATGAGTTCCTCCCCGCCATGAAAACCGCCATCCTCTCCGACACCCACGGCCTCCTGCGCCCCGAAGCCCTCGCAGCCATTGAACAATGCGAGCTCATCATCCACGCGGGGGACATTGGCGATCCCGACATCCTCACCCAACTCGCACAAATCGCCCCCGTTCACGCCGTGCGCGGGAACAACGACCTCAATCTGCCTTGGGCCTGCGAGATCCCCGACCGCCTGACCTTTGACCTGCAAGGCTGGCCAACCCTGCTGACTCACGATATCGCCGACGTCCCGGCCCTTATTGAGAGCGACACCAGACTCATCATTACCGGCCATTCGCACAAACCCTGCATCGAATGGCGCGGTGAGTGTCTGTACCTGAATCCAGGCAGCGCCGGGCGTCGGCGTTTCAAACTTCCTGTCACGCTGGCGCTGCTCGAGGTCAGCGCCACAGCCCTCGTCCCGCAGCTGATCCACCTGTTGCCGTGAAACTTTTCCTCGACGCGCGCCTTGATCACCTAACCTCATAGACTGTGTGATCAACGTGAGCTGTGCCGTCCATGCGCAACACATTGAAGTCGTTGTTGTTTGTCACGCTACTGCTGCTTGCGCCGGGCGGATTTTCGCCGTGGGCGGCGGATTTGCCTGCGCCTTCGGTCGGCAGTGTGCCGGCGCCGCCGGTCATTTCGCAGAGTGACCTGCAAGGCCTGCAGCAACGCCTCGACGGCCTCAAACAGCAAATCTCCTCGGCCAATAATTACAACCAGCTCGAAGGCCCGCAGGATCGGGTGCAGGCGTTCATTCTGGATGTCGATCGGTTGTCCGCTGCGCTGTTGCCGCAGCAGGCGCAACTGACCGTGCAACTGAGTGTGCTGGGAGCGGCACCGGACACCGAGGTCGCGGCAGAGCAAGCGGATATCGCGGCGCAGCGCGCATCGCTGACCGAGCAGAAGAACAAGGTTGATACGACACTGAAAAACCTCGCGGCGCTGAAGCAGAGCGCTGCCGACCTGATCACGCAGATCGCCGGTATTCGCCGCACCTTGCTGGAAAGCGAACTGACCCTGAGCACGCACAGCGTGTTGAGCCCCAACTTTTGGTCGCCGCTGGTTTCGCCGTCGGCGGATGATCGTCAGCGTTTGCGTTTTTTCATCGATCAAGTACAGGAAACCTGGGCCACGGTGTGGGCGCCGGGGCAGCACTTTTATACGGTGATGCTGGTGTTGCTGGCGCTGATCGTCTGGACACTCGGGCGCCGGCTCGCCGAGCGTGGCCTGACCTGGGTTTGCATTCATCGCATGCCCGAAGGGCGTTTGCGGCGCAGTGCGCTGGCCTTCGCCTCGGCGCTGGCGACCATCGCCACCACCGCCATCGCACTGGAAGTGCTGTTTTACGCCTGCACCCGCCACGCACCGCTGACACCGCTGCTGTCGACCTTCTCCGAAGAATTCGAAAAAGTGGTGTATGCCTGTGTGCTGATCACCGGTCTGAGCCGCGCCTTGCTGTCGACCGAACACCCGTCGTGGCGCCTCCCGGCGATTGCCGATCCGGTCGCGCTGACGCTCAAGCCGTTTCCACGCATCCTCGCGGCCACCCTGCTGCTGCTGGTGACGCTGGTGCAAGTCGGCAACGCCACGGGCATGAGTGGGCAACTGGTGATCGCCGGGCGCGGGGTCATCGCCATGGTGGTCATGGCGATTGTCGTGACGATGCTGTTACGCACCGGCAAAGTCCGCAAAGCGTTGCTGGCAGCCAACGATGCGGTGGCGAGCAGCACCTTCGCCGGGGTGATTTACACCGTCGCCTGCCTGGCAATGTTCGTCGCCGCGATTGCACTGCTCACGGGCTACGTGTCGCTGGCCCGGTTCATCACGTATGAACTGGTCTGGGGCTATATCGTGCTGTCCGGTTTCTACTTGCTGATTCAGGTGGTCAAGGATGCCTGCGAGCACCTGTTCTCGCCCAGACATGCGAGCGGCAAGGCGCTCAAGCAACTGCTGGGCATCAGTGACCGGCGCCTCGACCAGATTTCGATTCTGCTGTCCGGGGTCAGTCGCGCGGGGTTGTTGCTGCTGGCGGTGATCGCGCTGTTTGTCGGCGGCATCGGCACCACGCTCGGCCAGTTGGCCAGCAATATCATGGCTATTCTTGGCGGCGCCGGGTTGCGCAAGCTGAACATCGTTCCCGGGCATTTGCTCAACGCCGTGCTGGCGCTGCTGATCGGCATCTGGCTGGTTCGCGCCCTGAGCCGCTGGCTCGACAACGAGTTCCTGCCCAAGACCGACATGGATCCGGGCATGTGCGCGTCGCTTAGCACACTGTTCTCCAACATCGGCTACGCCTTCGTGATCCTCCTGACCCTGTCGTCGCTGGGCGTGAAGTGGACCAACCTGGCGTGGATCGTCAGTGCGTTGTCGGTGGGCATCGGCTTCGGCTTGCAGGAAATCGTCAAGAACTTCGTCTCGGGCCTGATTCTGCTGACCGAACGCCCGGTCAAGGTCGGCGACCTGATCAGCATCAGCGGCGTCGAGGGCGACATCCGCCGCATCAACGTACGCGCCACCGAAATTCAACTCAGCGACCGTTCGATCGTGATCGTGCCCAACTCGCAACTGATCTCGCAAAACCTGCGCAACGTCACCCTCGGCGGCAGCGCCCAAGGCGTGGCTTCGCTGGAATTGATGTTCCCGCTGGATATCGACCCGGAAGAGGTCAAGGAGCTGTTGCTCAACACCTATCACGAGAACGAAACCATCCTCGACAAACCGGCATCGTTCGTGCGCTTCAGCAAACTCTCGCCGGACGGGATCACCCTGACGGTGACGGGGTATGTGGCCAGCCCGAGGATCGTCGGGGTGACCAAGAGTGATTTGCTGTTCGAGATTCTCAAGCGGTTGGGCGCAGCGGGAATAGCCTTGGCGAAGCCGCCTTCGGCCTGACGAACCGTTATTCCTGCCACGCCTATCAAACTGCTTTTCAGGTCTTTATTGGCCGCCCATCGGCAACCTTATACTCACCGGGCTCACCCCTCGTTCAATAAGGATGTTCCATGCCTCAACGTCTTTTACTCGCGGCGCTGTTCCTTGCCGTCGCCGGTTGTGCCAGCCCTCCTCCTGCTTCCGTTCATACTCATGACCCCGCCAGTTCGACCCTGCAAGGCGATGCCTCGCGGCCGGCGCAGGCGCAGTGGATTCGCACCGAGTTGTACTTTTCGGTGGGGTCGATTGATGGCAAGGCAGGTGCGGTCAGCCCTGCGCGCTGGCGCGAGTTTCTCGATCAGGAAGTCACCTCGCGGTTTCCCGACGGTTTCAGCGTCTTCGATGCGTACGGACAGTGGCGCGATCATGGGGCGAAAGAGCCGGAGCGGCTGAGCACCAAGGTCATTGTGATCCTGCATGAAAACAGCGCGAAGAATGCCGACAACATCGAAGCAATTCGCCTGGCGTACAAACGCATCACCGGAGATTTGTCGGTGCTGCGCTTGTCGCAACCGGCGCAGGTTTCGTTTTAGTCCGAGGCCTGTTCAAGAGTTCGCCGAGGCGTCAACGCCACGCGGCTCAACCCCGCCAGCAGCAATGCTCCCACCAGCAACACGCCAATCCCCAGAAACGCACCATACCCGACCACCGTCACGCTGGAATACAGCATGTACAGGCACAGCCCGAAAAACAGCAGCGGCAGCAGCGGATACAACGGCACTCTGACTGGCCGGGGTACTTTGGGAAAACGTCGGCGCAGGATGATCAGCGCCACGCTGCTCAGGCTCAGGAACAACCAGTACACCGGGGTCAGATACTCGACCATGGTGTTGAAACCGCTCTGGGTGAAACTGCCGAACAGCACCAGCAGCAACGCCACCGCACCTTCGGCGAGCAAGGCTTTGCGCGGCACGCCGTGGCGATCGTCCCAGGCGCCGAAGCTGCGCAGTTGCGGCACGTCGCGCGCGGCGGCGTAAGTGGTGCGGGCGCCGACCAGCAAGGTCGAGTTGATCGTGGCGATGGCCGCAATGCCGACCATCAGCAGGATCAACAGAACGCCGGGGGCACCGAACGCGCGGTTCAGCAGTTCCACCGCCGGCGCATTGCTGGCGGCCAGTCCTGCGAATCCCAGGCCCTGAACGAACGCCCAGTTCAACGCCAGATAGATCGCCATCAGCACGGTCAGCGCACCAATCATGGCGATGAAAATCCCTCGGCGACCGTCACGCACTTCCGCCGACAGCGTCGCCGCATCGCTCCAGCCGCCGAATGCCAGAAACACAAAAATCATCGCCGCCGAAAACCCGGCCATGCCCGTGTGTTGCGGGACGACTTCGATGCTTGGCGACGGAGGTTCGATACCCTGCCACGCCAGCCACACCCCGGCGCTGGCAATGCTCAAAAAGCCCAGCGCCAACAACCCCACCAGCAGGGTCTGAGTGATGAAGCCGATGTGTTTGCCGCTGAGGTTGAGCAGCACCAGCGCGGCAATCACCGTGCCGGCGAACAGCCCCGATCCGTATTGGCCCAGCGGCACCACGGCGTTGAAGTAGTCGGCAAACATGAAGGCCGACAAGGCAATCCACCCGGTGTGCATCACCGAGAACCGCGACCACGCGAAGAGAAATCCCATGCGCTCGCCGTAGGCCATGCGCAGAAAGTGGTAGTCGCCGCCGGGATGCGGAAACGCTGTGGCCATCTCGGCGAAACACAGCGCACCGATCATCGACGCCACCCCGCCCAGCACCCACACCAGATAGAAGTGCGCCGGCCCGACATTGAGCGCCACGGTCGGTGCGGTTTTCAGGATGTCGGTGGTGATCACCATGCCCAGCGTGATCAGCAACGCCTGAAACACCGGCAGGTGCCGGCCCGGCCCGGCGTCAGAAGCCATACGTGGCGCGGGCGTAGTAATACGCGCCGTTGGTGCCGATTGGCGAGAGCACGTCATACGGCAGGTTGCCGCCGTAATTGATCGCCGAGCCGGAGCGCTCCGGGTAGTTGTCGGTGAGGTTGTTGCCGCCCACGGCAATGTTGAATTTCGGGGTGAATTTGTAAGCCACCTCGGCGTCCAGTTGCCACACCGCGCCATAGGTCTGCTCGGGTTGCGAGTCACCGAAGTCGAACACCCGCGTGGTCTCGCCCTGTCGGGTCAGACGTCCGAGCAGCCCCCAATGTTCGCTCGCCCAGTTGGCGGAAAAAATCAAGCGATCCTTGGGCGCCGCGTCGGTCAGGGTGTTGGTTTCCTCGACACCGACCAGTGCGTCGTTGCCAATGCCCAGCGCGGTCAGCTGCGACGGCGTGCCTTTGGTGCTGGTGACTTTGGTGTGGTTGTAGGTGTACGCGGTGGTCAGGCCCAACTGCCCTTCGTAGAACGGCTGGTGGTAGTTGAGCACCAGTTCGGCGCCGTGGGTGCTGGTGTCGGCGGCGTTGGTGAAGAAGTTGACGTCGTGCACGCCGGCCACGCCGAAATTGTCGTTGATGTAGTTTTCCAGGGCGTCGCTGCCGATCCGCTGCGACAGGGTGATGCGGTCTTTGACGTCGATGCGGAACACGTCCAGCGACGCATCGAAGCGCTCGTTCAATTGGAAGGTGAGGCCGAGGCTGAAGTTCTTCGAGGTTTCCGGATCGAGTTTTTCCGCGCCGAGTGCACGGGCAATCGGGTCGTTGACCGAGAGCACGCGAATATCGGTCAGCGTGCCGCCGTCGCCAAAGTTGCTGGTGGTGTTCTGGAAGCCGCTTTGCGCCAGGGACGGCGCGCGGAAGTTGTTCGACACCGCCCCGCGCAACGCCCATTGCTCGGTCAGTTTGTAGCGACCACTGAGTTTGCCGGTGAGCTTGCTGCCGGCGTCGTCGTAATGCTCCCAGCGCGTTGCGGCGTCGACGAAGAAGCGATCGGTCAGATCACCGGACAGTTCGGCGTAGCTGCCGAACACGTTGCGATCCAGATCCGACTCTTCGCTCGGGCGCAGACCGTTCGCGCCATCGGCGCCGGAGCCGATGTAGGAAGCCTCGTCACCGGCGTAGGTCAGGTAGTTTTCGTAGCGGTACTCGCCCCCCACCGCGAGGACAAACGAGCGCTCGCCGAGGCGCAGTTCGCGGCTGAAATCGAGGTTGCCGGTGGTCTGACGCAGTTCATAATCGCCGGTGTCGAACTTCGTCGGCGAGTCTTCGCCGAGGCTGACATTCAGCGTGCGCCGGGTCGACGACTCAAAGCGGTTGCGGCCATGGGTGATGCTGCTGTCGAAGTCCCATTCATCGCCGATCAGGCCTTTGAAACCGGCGGTGGCGGAGATGTCCTTGTTGTCACCCAGTGACTGCGGCAAGTAGCCGTTGGGATAAAACTGCGGTTGCTCGTACGGATAGCGATAAAACTCCGCACCGGTGGTGTGGCGCTGGTTGTAGGTGCCAAAGCTGTACGCCTTGCCGCCGGCCAGCGGCAACTCACTGTTGAACCAGAGGTTGACGTCCCGCGCCAGACCGTCGCCCATCACGTAATTGCGCTGCCCCGGTGTGTCGGCGAAACCGTCGAAACCGGCGCGGTTGGTCGGGTTGCGATCCTTGTACTCGGTACCGCCGCGAATGAACCCGCCCTCCTCGCCGAGCCGCGTGCCGATCTTGGCGGTGGTCACGCTGTTCTGGCCGTCGGTGGTGGTCTTGTCGATGGCGTCCTGACGGGTGTGGTAAGCGCCATAACTGGTGGACACTTCGCCGCCCTCGGGAGCGTCATCGAGGATGATGTTGATGACCCCGGCAATCGCGTCGGAACCGTACTGTGCACCGGCGCCGTCGCGCAGCACTTCGATGCGTTTGATCGCGCTGATCGGGATCGAGTTGAAATCCACCGGTGCGGTGCCACGGCCGATCTTCGAGGAATCGTTGACCACCGCCGAGGTGTGACGGCGCTTGCCGTTGACCAGCACCAACACCTGATCCGGGCTCATGCCGCGCAATTGGGCCGCACGAATGTGGTCGGCACCGCCGGAGTTGGACTGGCGCGGCAGGCTGAAGGACGGCAACAGTGTCTGCAGCGCCGCGCCCAGTTCACCGTCCGCCGCCCCGGCCGTTTTGAGGTCTTCGGCGGTCAGCACATCGACCGGTACGGGTGAGTCCAGCACGGTGCGCGAAGTCCCCCGCGTACCGGTGACCAGCACGGTGCCCAGGCGCGATTCGTTGTCGACACTTGTCGTGGTTTCTTCGGCGTGTGCAGGAAGTTGCCAGATTGCACTGACGACGGCAGCGGCCAGTAATGAACGGGAACGGTAATACATGTAACAGCTCCTTTTATCGCAGCTAATACCCGGCCGTTGCCGACAATAAGGGTCGGCAATCAATGCACGGCAATGTCTGCTGTAGTTTTAAAAATCAGGAAGGCAGCGAAGGCTGTTGAAACGTTATGTGTGGATCGAGCGCGGTATCCCCGCAATACCTGGATTTCCCCCTTGAAGCCCGATGCTAGACGAGCGAAAGACTTTAGCAAAAGAACCAATAACACTTAGGTTAGATCGCACTTAGTGGCTGTTATCAGTCCAACACAAGTGTTGCTGAGCCAACAGCAAATCAAACTAACAATAACTAACTGAAACTTCGGCTTACTGGCGAAAGTGGTGATCCGTCAACAGTGGTCGAGACTGCACCGGCCTCTTCACGAGCAAGCCCGCTGCCACATTGGAATGCGATTAACCTGTGGGAGCGGGCTTGCTCGCGAAGGCGGTAGATCAGCCACTCTTTACTGTTCAGTTGGCGACAGGAATCCACGGCGCCCGCGCTACATTCGCCGTATCGCCAAACGCCGGGAGTTTCTGTGCCAGGTCGCGGACGTTCTTTACGTCAAGATCAAGCAACTGCTGGCGGGTGATGAGGGTCGGCGGCACCAGCACCTTCTGGCCCGGATTTTCCCCCGCGATAAGCAGCGCCAGACTGCGCACACTGATCGCTCCGGCCACTTGCGGATTGACCGCCGCCGTGGCGGCCCAGGCGCTGTCCGGTTCTTTCATGATCTGGATATCCGCGGTGGAGATGTCGGCGCTGTAGATCTTCACCTTGCTCGCCAGCCCAGCCTCATCCACGGCGATTTTCGCGCCTTTGGCGAACTCGTCGAACGGCGCGAAAATCACGCTGATCCCCGGATTGGCGCGCAGTACGGCACTGGCCTGATCGGCGACCGAATTGGCAATCGGCGGGTTGAGCGTGCCGAACCGTGCCTTCTCGATAATGCCCGGATTGGCTTTCTTCACCTGACTCCAGATCTCGTCACGGCGCTCCATCGGGGTGAAACCGCTGATGTAGACGTAACCGGCGTCGAAACGCGTGCCGTTGTCCTTGAGCGCTTGATCCAGCGCCAGACGTGCCAGCGCGTGGTGATCCTGTTCGACTTGAGTCACTTGCGGGGTATTCAAATCAACGTCAAACGCGACCACTTTGATGCCCTTGGCGATGGCCCGGTCAATCGGCCCCTTGAGGGTTTCCGCCAGACCGAGTTGCACGATGATCCCGTCCACGCCCAGATCAATCGCCTGATCGATCATCTCGCCCTGACTTGCCGCCTGCTGCCGCGCGTCGAACACCCGCAGATTGGCGCCCAGCGCCTCGCTTTGCTGCTCTACACCGCGCAGATAAGCCTCAGGGAAATCCCCGGAAAACAGATACCCGACCAATGCGATCTGCACCTGTCCCTTGTCGAACGGCGCGGGTGCACCGGGCAAGGCCTTGGCCTGAACGTTCAGGGCCAGCGCCGAGAGCAAAGCGCCGGCGAGGCAATGACGGGCGAATTGCTTGATTGAACCGTGCATACAACTTCCTTGACTGATAGCGGCTCAGCGCGCCCGATGCGCGAGGCCGAAGGTGAACATCAGGGCCAGCACCAATACCAGTCCCTTGACGAAATCCTGTGCGTAATACGGCGCGTTGAGCATGGTCAGACCGTTGAGCAGCGCGGCCACCAGCAACGCCCCGATCAGCGTGCCGAACGCGTTGGGCTTCTTCGCGCCGAGCACGGCAAAACCGATCAGTGCCGCGCCCAATGCATCCAGCACCAGACCGTTACCCGAGCTGACATCGCCACGCCCCAGACGCGCCGCGAGCAACAAACCACCCAACGACGCCAGGAGCGACGAGAGCGCGTAAGCCAGCAGTTTGAAGCGCTGCACCGGCGCGCCGGCCAGTCGCGCAGCCTGCTCATTGCCGCCGATGGCGTAGAACAATCGACCGATGCGCGTGCGTTCGAGGAACAGCCACACCGCCACGGCCACCACCGCCGTAATCAACACCGGCGTCGGCACCACGTCCCACAACCGCCCGCGCCCCAAGGCCAGAAACGCGGCACTGAATGCGCCCTCGGTTTCATCGCCGTTGGGCAACGTCATGCCCACCGCAATCGAGCGCCCGCCCGTGGGGATCAACTGCACACCAATCACCAGGAACATGCTGCCCAGCGTCGCGAGGATGTCGGGCACCCGCAGTTTGACGATCAGCCAGCCGTTGAGCAGCCCGACCAGCGCGCCGCCGGCCAGGCTGATCAACACTGCCGGCAGCGCTCCCCAGCCGAGTACCACCATCACGTAACTGGCGATCATCAGGCTCATCGCCGCCACCGCACCGATGGACAGGTCCAGCCCGCCCACCGCCATGGTCAGCGTCACGCCCAATGCCAGCAGCGCAACAATCGACACCGACTGCAAAATGCTGAACAGGTTGCCGACGCGCAGAAACGCCGGTTCGGCAACACTGAAAAAAACCACGATCAGCGCCAGCAGCCACAGCAGGCCGTAGCGGATCAACACTTGCAGCAAACGCTCGGCGGTGGCCGGTGCGCTCGCTGTCCATGAACTCGAATCAGGCACTCGCTCTGCTCCTTGGCGTAGTTTCAACAACGGAAGGGTCCAGCTCTGTTCCGGCGAGCGCCGCGACCAGAGTGGCGCGTTCGAGGCCGGCTCGCGGGTACTCGGCGACGACGGCGTGATCGCGCACCAGCACGATCCGGTCGGCGATTTCCAGGGCTTCGTCGACATCGGCGCAGATCACCAGCGTCGCCCGGCCGTGGGCACTGTCACGCAGCAGTTGGCCAATCTCACGACGAGCGCGGACGTCGACGCCCTGAAAGGGCTCGTCGAGGATCAACACCCGCCCTTCCCCGAGCAGCCAGCGCCCCAGCACGACTTTTTGCTGATTGCCACCGGACAACGCGCTCATCGGCACATCGATACCTGTGGTCTTGATCCCCAGCGCCGCAACTTGCGCTTCGACGGCGGCCGCTTCGGCGCGATTGCGGATAAAACCGGCGCGGCTGAAGCGTTCGAGAAACGGCAGGGTCAGCGTGCGTCGCAACGAGAAGTCCGGCACCAGCGACTGACTGGCGCGATCTTCAGCGGCGAAGAACACACCGCTGCGAATCGCTTCACGCGGCGAGCCCGCGCGCCAGTCGCGACCTTGCAGTTGCACGCTACCCGCAGCCGCCGTACGCAGGCCAAACAGCACTTCGGCAATCTCGCTTTTGCCCGCGCCGAGCAACCCGGTCAGCACCACCACTTCGTTTTCGTGCAAGGTCAGGTCGAAAGCCCTCGAGCGCGGCAAGATTTGCAGCGCGCTCAGTTTCAACACCTCTCGCCCCGCCAATCGCGGGTTGTAGTGATGTTCCGCCAGCGCCTGCCCGAGCATCGCTCTTACCGCGTCAGGCAACTGCTGAGCGCTGAACGCTCCGGCCAGCCGTCCATCGCGCAACACCACGGCGCGGTCGGCCACCCGTTGCAGATCGCTCAAACGATGGGAAATGTACAGAATCGCCACGCCACGGCCGCGCAAGGTATCGATCAACGCAAACAGGCGTTGCGCCTCGGCGTCCGACAAGGCTGCCGTCGGTTCATCGAGAATCAGCAAACGCGGTTGCAGGGCGAAGGCCCGGGCGAGCACCACCAATTGCCGTTCGGCCTGGCCCAGATGCTCGATCGGTTGCTCCAGCGGCAACGTCAGCCCCAGGCCTGCAGCAATGTTCGCCGCACGCTTCAGCAGGCGTTTGCGGTTGAGCCAGAAGTCGGCGTCGGGTTTGCACAGTTCATCGAGCAGCAGGTTTTCCGCCACGCTCAATCCCGGCGCGATGCCCTCGTTGATCTGCTGATGCACCGCGACTATCCCGACGCGCCGCGCCGACAACGGCGAAGCAAAATTCCGCAGCTGACCCTCAACCTGAATCTCGCCGGCATCAGCGGTCTGACTGCCGGCAAGAATCTTCACCAGCGTCGATTTCCCCGCGCCATTGGCGCCGAGCAGCGCCACCACTTCGGCGGGATAAATCTCCAGATCGACCCGCTCCAGCGCGCGGTTCGAGCCGAACACTTTGCTCAGGCCACGCACACGAATCAGTGGCTCGCGGGCCACGGCGACAGGCGCACTCATAAAATTCCTTAACGTCGATGGGCCAGTGAACGCACCAGCCGGTCGCCCAGGCTTTGCACGCCCTGCACGAGGATGACCAGCACCACCACGGTGGCGACCATCACTTCATTGTTGAAGCGCTGGTAGCCGTAACGGATCGCCAGATCACCGAGCCCGCCGCCACCGATGACGCCGGCCATCGACGAGAAACCGATCAGCATCACCAGGGTCAGGGTGATCCCCGCGAGCAGCGCCGGTAGCGCTTCCGGCAGCAAGACTGTGAAGATCACATGGCGAATGTCGCCGCCCATGGCAAGGATCGCTTCGATCCGGCCCTTGTCGACTTCATCCAGAGCGTTTTCGACGATGCGCGCAAAGAACGGGAATGCACCAATGGTGATCGGCACCACCGCAGCGGTGCTGCCCAGCGTGGTGCCGACCACCAGCCGCGTCAGCGGAATCAGCGCGATCAGCATCACCACGAACGGCAATGAGCGGCCGAGATTGACCAGACTGCTCAACAGCGCATTCAGCCGGCGCATCGGCAGCAATCCGTCGCGACGGCTGACAAACAGCAACACGCCGAGCGGCAAACCGATCAGCAACGTGAACCAGCCGGCGAGCAAGACCATGTACAGGGTTTCCCCGGTGGCGTTGAACACCAGTTGCAGGATTTCATGCCAGTTGATCGTGCGATTCATGATTGCGCCGCCCGTACCCCGTATTGCCGCAGAAAGCTCAGCCCTGGTGCGTCGTGGCCCAACGGTAATCCGCACGTGGGCCGCAGCGAACTGCCGAGCGTCGATTGCGGATCCGCCAGCAGTTTCGGCACCGGCCCGGCCTCGACCAGGCGCCCGTTGGCCATCAACACGGCGTGATCGCAAATCGACTTGACCACGTCCAGCTCGTGGGTGATCAGGACGATGGTCAGGCCCAGTTGCCGGTTGATGTCGCGCAACAATTCGAGAATCGACGCTGTGGTTTCCGGGTCGAGGGCGCTGGTCGCTTCATCCGATAACAGGTACGCCGGCTCCGCCGCCAACGCTCGGGCGATGCCAACTCGCTGTTTCTGGCCGCCGGACAATTGCGAGGGAAAGGACTGCGCCTTGTCGCTCAGACCGACCAGCGCCAGCAGTTCGCGCACCCGCGTATGGCGCCATGGTTTGCCGACATTGGCGATCTCCAGCGGCACCGCGATGTTGTCGAAGACGTTGCGCGAATGCAGCAGGTTGAAGCCCTGAAAAATCATGCCGATGCGCTGACGTTGCTGGCGCAGTTCGCTGTCAGACAGCGTCATGAGGTCAACGCCGTCGATCAGAATGCGCCCGCTGTCCGGTCGTTCGAGCAGATTGAGGCAGCGCAGCAGCGTCGATTTCCCCGCACCGCTGCGCCCGAGAATCCCGTAGACCGCGCCATCGGGGATGCTCAACGAAACCTGATCGAGTGCCGCCGACACGGCCGACGGATACGTCTTGCTCAACTGCTCGACGGCAATCATGGTTTGCCGCCCGCGACCGGGATCACCGAGCCGGCAAAGTTGTCGGTGATGTATTTGGCCACCTGTGGGGAGGTCAGATCCCTGGCCAGTTGCGCGATCCGTGGATCGTTCTCCAGTTTCGGCGTGGTCACCAGGATATTGGCGTAGGGATTGTGCTCGGCCTTCTCCAGCCCCAGCGCATCCCTGGCCGGCACCAGCCCGGCGTCCAGCGCGTAGTTGCCGTTGATCACCGCCAGATCGACATCGTCCAGCGAGCGCGGAATCTGTGGCGATTCGATCTCGAGAATCTTCAGCTGCCGGGGGTTTTCGGCGATGTCTTTGGGCGTGGCCTGATCCGCCGCCGGGTCGTTAAAACCGGGTTTGAGCTTGATCAGGCCGTTGTCCTGCAACAGGTACAGCGCTCGGCTCAGGTTGGTGACGTTGTTGGGCACGGCGACGGTGCCTTTTTGTGGCACGTCGGCGAAGCTTTTGTGTCGGCGCGAATAAATCCCCAGCGGCTCGATGTGCACGGTCGCCGCCACGGCGAGTTTTTCGCCGAGAGCCTGTTCCTGGGACTTCAGGTACGGCAGGTGCTGAAAGTAATTGGCATCGACGTCGCCGTGCACCAACAACTCGTTGGAGTTCACGCCGTTGGGGATTTCGATGACTTTGAGATTGAGCTGCGGATCGATTTTCTGGATATACGCGAGGATCTGCGCGTGGGGCACCGGGTCGGCCGCCACGCGCAACGGCTCCAGCGCCTGAACCGAAAATGACGTCACCAGCGCGCCGAGGACGGCGAGGGTCAAACCTGCTTTTTTCAACATGGGCGAAGTCCTTGAGCGAGTGAGCAATCAGGCGCTTTTGCGAACCGCAACCGGCGGCAGCAGCGCATCGGCATAAAAGCGCCGGGCGACATCGGGATGCGAGCGCAAACGGCCCTTGAGGTAGTTCCAGCCGACATCACGAAACAGCGGATTGAGCGGGTCACTCGCCGGCCCGCGCGCCTCGCGCAACAGCGCGGTCGGCAACGGATACAGCGGCACCACGGCGTCGAGTTGTGCACCGAGGAAGAACGCGACGGACAGGCGTTCGCTGCCCGCTGGCGGCGACACCACGCGGTGCACCGTAGCGCGCAGGTAGCCATTGGTCGCGAGTTCCAGCAGCTCACCGATGTTCACCACCAAGGTGTTTTCCCGAGGCAATGCATCGATCCAGCGGCCCTCTTCCACCTCGACCTGCAATCCGGCCTGCTGGTCCTGCAGGAGAAAGCTCAGAAATCCGGAATCCTTGTGCGCGCCGACACCCTGATGGCTCGCCCCGGCGGACTGGCCGGGATAGCGCATCAACTTGATGTGTTCATTGGGTTTGTCGCCATACAACTGATCGAAGGCGTCTGCCCGCAGTGCCAGCGCCTGGGCGAAGGCACGCAACAGACGCAACGACATGCGCGTCATTGCCTGTTGCCATTCAAGCAGCAGCGGTTTGAGTTCCGGCAACGCCGCCGGCCATTGATTGGGACCTTGCAGGCGCGCCCAGATCGGGCTGTTCTGATCCAGCGTCAACGCCTCGCGCTCGGCGCCCAGATCAAACTGTTCGCGCAGATCCGGCTGCCCGCGAGTGATCTCCGAAGCCGCACGGTTGTAACCGCGAAAGTGCGGCGAATGGATCATACCGACGGCAGTTTTTTCACTGTCGGGCAAGGCAAAGAACTGCCGCGCATGATCCTGCACTTTTCGCAGCAAAGCGCTGTCGATGCCGTGGCCGGTGAGGTAAAAGAAGCCGACGTCGCGCGCGGCGTGGCGCAAGCTTTCGAGAAATTCGTAACGCTGCGGCGCGGTGCCCTCGAACAAGGACAGGTCGAGGGTCGGTAATGCGGTGATGTCCAAGGTATGCGGCATGATTCACTCCCGTGTGAACCAAACCTGAAGAGCCCTGTGATCGATTCAGCGTGTGCCGTCATGGCAATCGGGAGGTCTGTCGGTTTGATGCGTTTGATTCGTCGTAGCCACAAAACTAAACGATCTTAAAAACACCGATCCAATATCTTTTTCGCATTACCTTAGGCATAAAAAAGCCCGACTGATCAAGCCGGGCCTTTCGTTGCTGTTGACGCGATCAGTAACGGCCAGGAACTGCAAGGGCCGTTACAGCCCGGCGAGCAACTCATCGCAACGTTGCTGATCCAGGCGCGTGTTCATGATGCAGATGCGCATCACCGTTTCGCCTTGCCAGCTCGACGAAACCACCAGGGCAATGCCGTCGCTCAGGCAGCCCTGTGCCCAGGCATCGTAATCCCGCGCTTGCCAACCCTCGCGCCGGAACAGGATCACGCTCAACCCGGATGCCTGTATCAGTTGCAACCGTGGGTGACGGGTAATCCGTTCGCGCAGACAAGCACTCAGCTCAAGGATCCGCTCCAGGGTTTGCCGGTAGGCGGCGCTGCCATGCACCGCCAGCGAAAACCACAAGGGCACGCCCCGCGCGCGCCGTGACAGATGAAACGCGTAATGCATCGGGTTGCATTGCCGTGATTCATTGATCTGTTCCAGATAGGAAGCGTCCTGAGTAAAAGCGGCGGTCACCGCGCCCGGTTTGGCATACAGCAGCGCACAACAGTCATAGGGTACGAACAGGCCTTTGTGCGGATCGATGATCAGTGAGTCCGCCAGTTCGATGCCGGAAAATTTTTCCCGCACACCCGGCACACATAAAAACGCCCCGCCATACGCCGCATCGACATGGAACCAGATGCCCTGCTGACGGGCGATCTGGCCGATCCCCAGCAGATCGTCGATGTGCCCCGCGTTGGTCGAACCGGCGACCGCCACCACCGCAACCACTTCGTCCAGACGCCCCTCGACCTGTAGCGCCGACAACGTGTGCGCCAATGCCGTTGCGGTCAAGCGCCCCAGGTCATCGGAGGCAACGATCACCACGTGCAGGTCGAGCAATCGGGCGCTGACGATGATTGAGGAATGCGCGCCCTCCGCTACCAGCAACAACCCGGCCCCCATGCCGCCCCTCTCGCGGTAGCGATGCCGCGCCGCCACCAGCGCGGAAAAATTGCCGGCAGTGCCACCACTGACGAAACATCCCATGGCCGCAGCGGGCAAACCGGCAAGATCAGCCAACCAGCGCAAGGCCTGGTTCTCGGCCCAGATCAGGCCAGCCCCGCCGAGCCATCCGGAACCGATCATGCCACTGGCCGAGAGCAAGCCGTCCATCAGCGCCGCAGCCGGGGTTGGTGAAGCACCGATGTAGGCCAGATAACCCGGGTGATCGGTGGGCACCCCTTGCTGGCTAAGCAGGCTGGCGTACAAATCGAGCGCCTGAGGCAGGCCAATGCCGGCTTCGCAGATCGACTGCCCCACAGCCCGCTCGGCCGCCAAGGTGATCTGTTCCGCTTCCTGCGGCGCGGCGAGCTTGCCGCGTGGCCGCGTCAAGGCCTGGCGCAGTGCGGCCAGCATGAGTTCGATATCTGCGGGGGCCATAGCGCCCTCGCCGATGCACGGTAGTTCAAGCGCAGTGCCTGACAATTGCAGAGTCATGGTGGTCACGTCCTTGTCTGTTTCAGGCAAATCGCGGGTAATGGCGCCGCACGATCGTGTAGTCGGCCTGACGGTACTGCCGACATTCGAAGTCGGCGTGTCCGTTCAGGTATTCGGTCACTGTACTGCCGAGCGCACCGGCCGCTGCGACATGCTCAAGCGCCAGACGCACGCACTCGCCAAAATCCGGGGTGGCATGCGGGCACAAGGTGATCACAGCGGTTCCAGTGAGCAGTGCATCAAACTCTTCGACCACGCAGTCATCGGCCACCAGATAGAGCGCCCCGGGTTGCGCGCGGCGACGGATCTCGTCTGCCACCGCTACATGCGAGCCCATCAAGGCGCAGATTGCCCGGCCCTCCACTGGCGCCGTGAAAGCCGTCAGCTGCGCGCGCAAGGCGACGGCCAGTCGTTGCCCGTATGCCGATCCATCGGTCCAGAATTCCTCGATGCACAGCGAATGACGATTCAGATAATCGGCCATGACCAGCACTTGGCGCTCTTCGCTGGCACACAAGCGGAAGGCGCCGACGGACTGGCACAGATCCGGGGCGGTGGCCGCCGGCAGTAACAGGGCCACGCCGGCGTCCTGATAAAGCCGGCCTGCTGCCCTGGCACACTCGCTGTTGAAATGGCCGATGACCACCTCGGCGCCGGCGTCCAGCAGACGTTGCGCCGCCTTGATCGCCACCGTCGGATCGGCAGCATCGTCCTCCCACAACAAGGGCAGCGCGCTACCGTGCGCGGCCCGGCGCAACCACTCGCCATAGGCCGCCCGCGGCCCGCTCAGTGGCCCGACGATACCGACCGGGCGCGCAGGTGTGACGCGGCGCATCTAGGCCTGACCCGGCATCAGTTGCGCCAACGCTTCGGCCGACACGCGCGGCAGTTCCAGGCGCGGGTGCACAGCCAGGGCATGGCCGGTAGCGAAGAATGTGCTCGCTAGCTGCGGGTCACGATCAGGCTCGTCAAGATTGAGCAATTCACTCAATTGCTGGCTGAGGTCCGGCATCAACGCAGAGGTAGCAAACGCCAGCCAACGCGCGGTCAGCGCCTGCAGAGCCAACGACGAACGGGCGTGGTTGGACAGCGATTGCCCGGGTGCACTGAGCAGATAATCCTGCGCCGCACTGAAGCGCGACACCCGGTCGATGACCTGCGCCACCTGTTCAGCCATGCGCAACGGCGAGAACGTCGCCGTCGCGCAAGCCTGCTGGTAGCCCTCCATCCATTGGCGCAATTCGTCGTGGTAGATTTTCTGATCGCTCAGCCAGGCTCCGGGCTCCGGCACCTTGCCGCCGTGTGGTGCCAGCCGCGCCTGCAAGCGCTGCATCCAGGCGCTCAACTTGTTCGGGAACAGATCGTTGATGCGTTCGCTGATCTGCGCCACGGTGAAGTTGCTGCGCATGCCTTCAGGACGGGTCAGCATCAGGGCCATGCGTGCGTAGTCACTGCCGGTCTCAGCGAGAAAATCCTTGCCCCAGATCAGGTGGCGACGGCTGGTGGAAAACTTGCTGCCGTCCAGATCCAGCAATTCGTTGACCACATGATGTCGCGGCGGAGTCAGGCCCAGCGCCAGGTAGACCGCCGGGAACAACAGCGTGTGGTAGTAAGCGTTGTCAAAGCCATAACAATGGACGATGTCCATGGCGCCGGAGTAGCACGTCGCCGCTTTTGCAAAGCGGTCTTCACCTTGCACCGGCAGCTCGCTGGCGCCCCAGAGATAACCGAAAGCCATTTCAAACCAGACATACATCACCTGATCCTGCATCGACGGCAACCGGTGGCGAATGCCCCAGTCACTGCGATGGCTGATACAAATATCAGGCAGCCCCTGGGTCAGCATGGTGTGACAGAGCTGATAAACATGCGCTGGCATGTTGGCCGTCTGCACATATTTGGCCAGTTCGTCGGCCAAGGCACTCAAGCGGAAAAACAGTCGGGTTTCGATCCGCAGCTGCGGCTGGCGGCCATCGCGTTTGACCCGAGGTTGAGTGAGGTCAGTACACTGGTTCGGCTGGCCGCAAGCCTCGCAGGCGTTACCATCACTGCTCTCGCCGCAGTGCGGGCAACCGCCATTGAGAAATGCCTCATGCAACGCATTACCCTGATCATCGACGAACACCGGGGTGTCCTTGGCGTAAATCAATCCCTGTTCGTGCAGGCGCTGCAGGTAATGGTGCGCGAAGTCGGCATATTCACCCTGGTTGTCCGGCGTGATGAACAGATCCATGTCGATGCCGTAGCCTTGCCAGGTCTCGCGGATCGCTTGCGCATAGTGGTCGGCGCAGGCGCTCGGGGCGATGTTTTCCTTGGCTGCGCAGGTCAACACATACGTCTGATTGTCGTCGCGACCACTGCCATAAAACACCTTGGCACCGCGGTTGCTCAGCACTCGCTTGAGGACATCGCCGGCAATGTACGGGCCCGACAAGTGACCCAGATGCAAATCGCCGTTGGGCGTGGGTGGCGTGGAGAAAATCAGCGTATCGATAGCCGGCTCCGGCGCGCTCCGTGCTGGCTTGCCGGCATCCCAATACAGCGAGTGAAAATGCAGTGGTTCGCGGTCACTGAGGTTGCGAATAGTGTGTGATTCGAAGCGCTGGCAGTGCACCGCATCGCCCGCATTGACCTCAAGCGTTTCCTGCGCGGTGCAGACCAGACCATGGCCTGCGGTGAAAACAAACAGCTCGTCTTCGAAATGGTTGTGCGGCTGGCTCTCCTCGCCCGGCGCCAGCGTGCAGCCCATCAAGTTAAGTGCTGTGCCAGGCAAATCCACCACCCGCGAGTCGACGTTGTAGAAGCGCTTGCTCGGGGAAAACATGTTGATCTTTTTCATGCTGCGTTCTCTCTATCCTTGAGTAATGACATCGGCAAGTTGACTGGCGACGTGCGGCGCCATTTTGAAACCACCACCACTGAACCCAGAGGCGACCAGCACACCACCGGGCAATCCCGGTTGCTCACCGAGCAGACCAATCGGTTGTTCGCTGTAGCAGTCGCTGTGACACAGCGCGCCTTCCACCGACGCTGCCTGCAACCACGGGAACCGTCGTTGACCCTGCTCGCGGGTCAGTTGTGCATGACTCTGCTCGGCAGCCACATAGCCCTGGCTGGCAGGCACGCGTTGACCGGTGGGGTAACCGACGTAGAAACCACCGGTCAACGCGCACCAGCGACCATTGAGTTGGTGGGTGTCGTCGATGAAACAGGGAGCACTGGCCAAGGCCCTCTCCCCCTTGAAGCGCGTGACCTGAATGTGCTGATTCCACAGCCCGAACGAATGGCCGAACTGGCGAATGAGAAACTCACTGGTGCCGTTGCCCATGGCGACGATCACCCGGGGAGCTTCGTAGTTGCCGTTGGACGTCAGTACACCGATGGCCTGCCGGCTCACGGGATCGACACGGATGGCGTGAACCTTGACCGCGTCGTGGTAAATGCCACCCCGGTCGATGGAGGAGCGCACCAGATACTGCAGCGTCGGCTTCGCCTCCATGTAGCCAGAGCCGGGTTCGAACAAGGCCAGCTCAGCAGCGATCGGCATCGTCGGGTATTGGCGAGCCAACGCCTCGGCATCGAGCAGTTGAGCGTCGACGCCTTCCTGTTCGAGCCAGCCCTGCATTTCGGCCAGGGCGTGCGGCTCGGCAAAATGCAGATAACCGGTCTGTGCGAACGGCACCTGGCCTTGCGAGTCGTGCGCCAGCCGACGATAAAAGTGGTAGCCCTGCGCAGCGGCACGGGTCGCCTGCTGCGAGGCGTGCGCCACCCGCACGATGCACCCGGAAGCCCCGGTGACACCGCTGCCCAACTGGCGATCGTCGATCAGCAGGCAACGTTTGCCGGCGGCGCTCAACACGTTAAAACAGGTGGCACCGATGATGCCCGCCCCGACGATGATCACATCAAACGGCTTTCTCATAGTGCCTCCGCTTCAAGGCGACTTTGAGGTCGTCGACGATTTCCCCGGCCCGAATGGCCATGTTCGAAATCAGTGTCGCGCTCAAGCCGTGAGAGTCCTCGGCAACGCCGGTGGAGTACAGCAGCGGCGCGGCTTCGCCCTGAAACGCAAGACGGTAATGGCGCGATACACGTGTCATCCCTTCATCGCGAATCAACCGGGCTGCCAGTGCGGGGCTCAAGACACCGGCGATGCTGCGCGGACGAAAACCCGTGGCACAGACCAGGTAATCGCAATGAATGGTCTGGACTTCGTTGCTCATCTGGCGGGCAAACGTCACCTCGACGTTGTTGTCCTGGACGAGCGTCGATTGCAGGCGGCTCATGCGCTCAAGTATCAGCCGCTGCTGCCCGCTGACCTCATCGTCATACCAGTTGCGATACAGCTTTTCGATCAGCGCCATGTCGACGGCGGAGTAATTGGTGGAAGCATGGGTGCGCAGGATGTGCTTGCGCACATGCGGTGCGGCAGCATGAAAGTCGTCGACCACATCGGCGTTGAATATTTCATTGACGAACGGGCTGTCATCCGCGGGCGTGTAGCCGTAGCGCGCCATGATTGCGGTCACCCGCATCGCCGGGTGAGTCTCCAGCAGGTACTCCACCGCCTCGGCAGCACTCTGCCCGCCACCGACCACGACACAATGGCTGTCGGCCTTTAAAGGCGTGTCTTGCAGATGGGCGAGCAAGTGATGAACGTGAGTGATGCGTTCATTGGCCTGTACGCCGTCAGGCAACTGCGGTTCAAGGCCCAGCGAATGCACCACCGAGCGCGCCAGTACTGACGTCGTGGTGTCGCCGACCTGCATCTCGACCCTGAACAATGGCGAACCGTCGCGGTCGATTCCGCCTTCGCTGATATTGACCACGCGGTGCCCATAGAACACCTGATCGCTGAACTCAGCGGCGCACCAGCTCAGGTAATCGTGAAACTCGAGACGTCCCGGAAAAAAGTCTTTCTTGTTCGAGAACGCGGCGATGCGGCCTTTAGTGTGCAGGTAATTGACGAAGGTGAAATGGCTGCGCGGATTGCGAAAACTGGCGAGGTCCTTGAGAAAAGACACTTGCATGGTCGCATTCTTGAACAACATCCCTCTGTGCCAGCCGAAGCCGGGTGCGCTGTCGAGGAAGATCACTTCCAGTTCTGGCGCCATTTCCTGCAGGGCAATCGCGAGCGAAATGTTCGAGGGGCCGAAACCTATCCCCACCACATCATGAATTTTTTGCTTGCAAGGGCTTCTGACCAAATCGGTTGCAAAACTCATTCGAACTCCTTTTCTACAGAATTTCAGGCTGCGCGAGGCCGCAGGCAGGTCATCGCACGGCGACGGCCCCTGGGCGGTTTTAAAATGGGTGGTACCGGTATGACTAAGGGTTACGCGAACTCAAAGGCATCGTGGTGGTTGAGTGCCTGCAACCTGGCGATGTCCTCGTCCAGCGCAAGCGGATCAGGGTTGCGCAAAAAAATCGTACAACCGTAAGTCGTTCCGTCCGTGGTGACGGCCACGTCCTGACCGAGCGCCGGCTCGGCGAAGTAGTGGCTGAAGCTTGCCAATGCACGAACTTCACGGTCGAAGCGCAACGCCTTGATCCGGCCCTGACGGGTAATCAGGAAAGAGTAATCGGCCACTGCGGTTGCCGGTGTCAGGCGCCTGCCCGGATCATCCGGCTGCTGCCAACAGTCCTGCTGGCTCGGCCAGCCACCTAGCCGGCACAGCTGCGGCAACGGTGTGCTCGCCAGGCGCGGCGACAACTTGACCAGTCGCGCGCCGCCGGCGGCGGTGATCACCAGTTCGGCATGCAAAGGCCCTTGCAACATTCCCAATTCAGCCGCAACCGCTGCCAGGCGCGGTATCAGCCCGACAGGTAATGCAGCTACGTTCAGACTGGTCACGGCCGTGAGGTGCCGGCGCCCCTGCAAGTCTTGCGTGTGGCAGCGCCAGGCATCACTGACGGTGAACTGACCGGCATCGAATACGCCATTGATGAACACCGGATAACCGCTTTCGTGCACATGAATCAGGAACGGTCCGGGCGACTCGCGCAGCAATTCGGCGGCCTCGCTGGCACTGACGCCCTCCCCCCACAGCAACACGGCCGAGCCGCGCGAGCGCGGCGAGCGCGCCGGACGCACCACCCAACCGCGGCCATCGTCGGGCGGCAGTTGGTCAAGTGACGCCAACTGTTGCCCCTCGAACGCCAGCTCAGAGGCGAAGCGCTTGATCGCCAGATGTTGCACGCACTTGTCATAGAACACCGCCGGTTGGCAGTCGGGCGCAAAGAAACCGGCGGCGATGTTGGCGGGCATCACTTGGCGCAGCTCCTCGTCATCGCAAGACAAGCGATAACGCGTCGGCGGAACACGCCGCGCCGTGATCGGGCTGATCATTGCAGGCTCTCGCGGGTCGGGCCGCGAAAATGCACGGCGTCGATGTGACAGCTGCGAGGCTGGGTCAGCACGAAACGCATGGTTTCCCAGATGGATCGGCCGTTGAGCAGTTTGCTGTGCGGATCGATCGCAGCATCCAGACCCGTCACTTCAAAGTCCGGCGGATAAAAACCGGTGACACGGATCTGCTCACTGGCCAGGTGGTGACCCAGGTTCTGGCAGAAACCACTCAGACCATGCTTGGCCGCAAAAAACGCAGGATGGGCAATGGAGT
Organism: Pseudomonas atagonensis; assembly: GCF_011369485.1. Taxonomy (GTDB): domain Bacteria; phylum Pseudomonadota; class Gammaproteobacteria; order Pseudomonadales; family Pseudomonadaceae; genus Aquipseudomonas; species Aquipseudomonas atagonensis. The sequence goes on from NZ_VXCA01000017.1 coordinate 52,848, forward strand.
CAGTGAACTGCGGCACGCCACAGACCGACACCATGGCCATGATGTCGGCAGCCGTTGAACGGCGCAGACTCGGCAGCAGTGCCCGAGTCAGCATGATCGAACCGGTCAGACCGGAGTTGATGGTCGAGGTGATGTCCTCGTCGCTGTCCGCTTCACCCAGCATCCCTTCCAGCCATTGCGCTGCACTGAGCACAAGAATATCAATGGGCTGCGCGTCTTCCTGCAGACGTTCGGCGAATGCCCGCACCGAGGCGGCGTCGGCAATATCGCATTGGTAAGCCCGGGCCGATCCGCCTTCGCTCTGGATGATTTCGCACGTGGCTTGCGCGCTGCAAAGCTGGCGCGCACAGAGGTCGACATGGGCACCCTCGCGCGCCAGCCAGACCGAGACCGCTTGACCGAAATCACGGCCGCCACCGGTCACAACAACACGTTTCTTGTTCAACATGATTAACCACCTTTAAGTAGCGAGCCGTCAGAGACCTGGATGCGGCACCGTGCAGCTACCGGAAATGTTCTGCCGATACAGCTGATCGACGATGTAGTCGGCAGCATGTTCTGCCCAAATGGCTGGCGAGATGTATTGCTCATGCTCATCCGGCAGACAGATTGAAAGCATCTCGGTGTTGACCCCGTTGCCCGGGTCGAGGGCCACGGCTCCAACCCCATCCGGCAAGTCGGCAATGAGCGAGCCGATCAGCCCCTCAACCGCGAACTTGCTGGCACAGTATGGCGCCAGGCCCCAAGACGCCGATCGCCCCCAGCCCGAGCTGATCGCAATAAACAGTCCCTGACGGCGATCGAGCATCGCCGGCATGAAGGCATGCAGAGTGTTGACCACACCGAGCACGTTGACCTGCATCACTCGCTGCCAATCCTCCACAGCGATTTCCCACGCTGGCTTGCGGGCAGTGATGACGCCAGCGTTGCAGACAACAATGTCCATCGCGCCGTCGCGACTCACCGCCTGCGCGAACTCCAGCATCTCGCCAGGCTCGGTGACCGAGGCGTTGAACAACAAAGGATTGGCTTGCGCGCCTGACTCCGCATCCACTGCCAGCTGACATCCGTAGATCTGATGACCGCGTGCTGCCAGTGCCTGACTCAGGGCTTTGCCTAACCCGCGACTGACACCTGTAATGGCGATCCTGAGCGACTTCCTGGTGTTCATACTGAGTAATCCTCCTTGACGATCTGACAGGCCGTACCGAAATGTACGACCGGGTTGTCCGGCAGCAAATCAGGCACCTCGACAGCACAATAATTGGCAGGCCATTTGGCGCTAAGCGTAGAACGATCAACCAGCGCATGACCGCTGACAAAAATGAATGGCACCTTGCACGCGATGGCCGCCTCGGCGTCAGCCACCGCGTCCCCCAGAAACACTGCCTGGGCTGGCGCGCAATCATGCTGTTGAAGCAAGGCATTGATGGCGGCGACCTTCGCCGTCGGCGAACCGATAATCCGCGCCATGTAACGATCGATGCCATTGATGCCCAGCGCTTCGGTGATCTCCTCTTCCTTGCCGCCACTCACCACAAAGCAGAGCAATCCCTGCGCTTGTAACAAGGCCAGCAACTGCGGCGCACCGTTGACCACTGGCGAAGCGCAGTAGTGCCTGCGCAGGTAGTGTTCGTAACGGGCAATGCTGTTAACGACGAAGTCTCTGGCGTCCGGCCCGCAGGGCGCGATCAGTTGCTCGAAAGCTTCAAAGTGCCAATGCCGTGGCCGCCCGAAATTGAGCCTGAAGCTTTCCTTGCAATGGTCGCGCAGTGCCTGCGGGTAATGCGCCAGCGCATGATCGACAGCCGCCAGCTTCACGCTGTTGGAGTCGAGCAATACGCCGTCGCAATCGAAGAACACCAGCTTCTTGCCCGCCATGACATCGCCAAGCTTGAACCTGGTCATAAGCGTGTCCTGTGCTCACATGTATTGGTTGAGAATGCTCATGTCGAACTTGTGCGATCCGCCATGCCCGGCAATCCTGCCGATAATGTCGTTGCGCTGAAGGCCGGTCAGTGGCGCGCCTTCAAACAGTTTCTGGGCATAGGTCGGGTGGACGTTGTGTCGGGCCTGGCAACGATAGGTCGGCGAATACCCCCAGTTCGCCACCTGACGTAACGGCTCGATATGCTCGGCCAGAAAGCGCTCGCACGACGCCTGCGCAGGGCTTTCACCTTTGAGCAGCGCCAGGGTTTCGGTTGGTGCGTTGCCCGCGCCCCGGCCGATCCCGGAAAAGGTGCCATCGGCAAATCGCGCCCCTGCCCCCAACGCTGCATGGGTGTTGGCCACAGCCAACCCATAATTGTCGTGAGCGTGAAAGCCCAGTGGCAGCGCCGTCATCTCTGTCGTCTGGTGGAACAGCCGATGAACCTGCTCGGGCACCATGCGCCCGAAACTGTCGGCGAAATACAGCGCTGCGAGCGGTTCACCGTCCAGACCACGAACGATCCGCGCCAGCTCATTGCTCGGCAGCTCACCGATTTGCATCAGGTTGAGCATCACCTGCAAACCATTGCCACTCAGTGCGCGGGCCAGCGCCAGGCTGGCGTCGACCTCATTGCTCTTGGCCGCGATGCGCAGAATATCGATGCGAAACGGTGCTCGTTCGATGGCAGCCAGAATCAATTGCGCAGCTGTCTCGGGCGCTTGTGCGACGATCTGTCCGGCATCGATCATGACCGTCACCTTCATCGAACCGGGATTGACCAACGCGCGTTGCTGCTCGGTCAGCGACTCCGGCAGCGCCTTGTAAGAGCCTTTGCATGAAGTAGCGCCAGCGGGATCGAGATTCAGATAGCCGAGTTCGACGATGTCCACGCCAGTGGCCTGGCAAGTACCGAAGTACTGCCGAGCCATGGCATCGGAAAACCGCCAATCGGTCTGGAACCCACCATCACGGAAGGTGCAATCCATTAACGCGAATGACTGTCTCCGATCGGTCATTTTTGCTTGCCTGCCTTTTCGACGGTCCAGTCGTACACCTGCTCCAGGCGCCACCAGTTCAACTCAGTGTGGTTGCCGGCGATGCGCTTCAACAGCGGATTCTGCTCACCGTGCATCTGGTCATCCCAAGCCTGCACCGCCGGATGGAAAGACAAGGCATGGCTGAAGTCGCGCAGCGGGTCAAAATGCTCGTGGGCTTCTACCTGCATGAACAATGTTCTCGGTGGCAACAGATAAATCGACATACGTTGAAGACCGATTTCTCGCAGAACTCCGTGGTCGCCAGCAATTTGCTCTGGTACTTGGCGATGTAACTGCTTATACAACTCCACGGCTTCTTGACTGGTCAGTTCAATGGAAAAACCAAAACGCTTCATGAGTAACTTCCTTATTACTGGGTGACGAATTCAAGTAGTTGGTCATAGACCTTTTCGACTTCGCGAAGAGTTTCCGGGTCCATGCTGAAATCCACCGGCGGGCGGATCAATGTATTGCTCATCAGTCGACGGCGTTTAAGCAGGTGTTTCGACAACTGCAAGTAACAGTCAATGCTCGCCATCATGTGACACATCAAATAAGACAACGGGTAGCCAATCGCGCGAGCGAGTTTTTCATCGCCAGCTTTCAAGGCATTCCACAGCGCTACCGTTATCTCGGCAATCTCCGTGGCTGGAATCACCCCGGCCAGACCTCGCTGATAGGTGTCGACCAGCATCATGCCGCCGTCACCTTCGAAGATCCGTGCCTGGCCCCCAGTGGCATCACGCAATAGCGACACCTTTGGCGCCGTCGGTGCGGATTCAGGCTTGAACTGCACCTTCTGTGGCCCGAATGCCTCAAGCAAACGCGCTTGTACCGCGATCGACATCGGGCGTTTGGCCAAGGATTTGGCGTGATGTACCAGCACCGGGATCCGCACGCTTTCGATCACATTGGCGAAATACACATACATCTGCTCGTCATCGAGCGCCCACATCGACGGGTGCATGACCAACAGCGCGTCGCAACCGGCCTGCTCAGCCTGTCTGGAGTATTCCACCGCCTGAGCAATGCTTTCGCCACCCGTACTCATGATCGCCAGGCCCTTGTCGCCGGTTTGCTCGGCGATCAATTCCGCGAGTCGAAAACGCTCGCTGGCAGTCAGGCGCGACACCTCGGAAATCTGCCCGATGACCACGCCGTCGCAGCCCGTGTGCAAGATGTGCTCGATCTGCAGACGCAAGGCTGAAGTATCCAGAGAAAGGTCAGTGTTGTAAGGGAGAATGGCGACCGGGAGGACACCTTGGATGGGAGCTTTCGTCATGCCTGATATTCCTTATCAAAGTTCGACATCAAAGACTAATAGCGCAACTAAATTGTCATCTCGACCTTTAAAAAAACAGACCGAGTATCGGCATTCGCCATACAAAAATCGTCCGAATAACGAAGCAGTTAGTTTAACTAACCGGTACATGAACAATTAATAAATCTTCGACAGCGATGTCCTTATTCCCACATTTTTTATGCAACTTAGCGAACTTGGAAGCCGCGGCGAAGTTACTGGCGAGAGCGATCACTTGTCCAATATGTAGTTATTTCAAATTATTTCAGTACCTCTAAGCACAGAATATAAATCCTGCCTGAAAACAAATATTTCAACTTATTTCTAACATGTAACTAAATTTGTTTTTGTTATTCGCCAAATAATGTCCGCGCGCGTTACTACTTCGTCGACAGTAACGCTTCCAGTACTTTTCGAAAAAAAAATGCCGCTTGAATAGCGGCATGGCAGGAAGGCTTGGCAATGACCGTAGCGTGAATCCGGCGGTCACCCTGAACGTTCGGACGGCACTCGATCTTCAACACTAAGGATCAACCCGGACTCCCATCAGCATCAGCTCTAGGGTTTGCAGCGATTGGGTCAGACGTTCAGCGCCATCGTCCGAACGTGCAATCCACAGCGATGCTTCGGTCAGCGCCCCGTAGACCAATCGCGCCAGCGCTTCTGCATCGATCGCCCGCACCACGCCCACGACCTGCAGATGTTGCAGAATGTCTCGCATCGAAGCGATGCAGTGCTGCTGCTCCTCGACCGAAACCGCGCCGAGTACCGCAGGGGCTTCCTGCAATACGATGCGCTGGATATCTTTTTCCTGGGCCATTTCCAGAAAAGCGCGGCAGCGACCCCAAAACCCCTCCCACTCATCCGGTCTCGCATCGGAAATTGCCGACAGGCGTGCCTCCATCTCGGCATCAATTTGTTCGACCACCGCTGCCAGCAGCCCCTTTTTGTCACCGAAATGGTGATAGAGCGCGCCTCGGGTCAAGCCCGCTCCGGCCGTGAAATCATCCATCGAAGCCTGAGCGTAGCCCAGGCGCGTAAAGGCCTCACGGCCTGCGCAAAGCAATCTGGCGCGGGTATCTTCGACCATCTCGGCACGGTTTCGACGAACCACGGAGCACTCCTCAAATGATTTGACATACGCGGCGTACGTCAATAAATTCCCTTCGCATACGCGGCGTATGCATTTTCGACGCTCACGCAATGGCAGGCAAGTAATCAGCTCAGGAGAGCGAGCGCAGATGGTTAATCCGTACGGTGAACTGTTCACCCGCCCCGGCACTCACGGTTTTGCTCTGGCCGGTCTGATTGCCCGCTTTCCACTGGCCATGGCCGGTATCGGCATCATCACCATGCTGGCGATGATGCGCGACAACTACGCGCTGGCCGGCGCCGTGGCGGCGACCTTTGCCCTGACACTCGCCGTGCTGGCACCACAAATCTCGCGGATGGTAGACCGTTTTGGCCAACGCAAGGTACTTCCCGGCGCCGCTGCCGTCAGTTGCGCCGGGCTGGTTGCTCTGCCGACCTGCGCCTACTGGCAATTGCCGGACTGGAGCCTGTTTATCGGTGCCGTGATGTCGGGTTTCATGCCCAGCATGTCCGCAATGTCACGGGCACGCTGGACACTGATCTACCGCGGCACACCAAAACTCAACACCGCTTATGCACTGGAATCGGTACTGGACGAAGTCACCTTTATCGTCGGCCCCCCGTTGGCGGTTGGCCTCAGTGTGGCGTTATTTCCCCAGGCTGGCCCGTTGGTGACAGCTTTGTTGCTGGCCATCGGCGTGTACGCCTTCGTCCTCCAGCGAAGCACCGAACCTCCGGTACAAGCGCTGTCCGGCGCACGACAGTTGTCAATGATTCGCCTGAGCGGTATTCGCATTCTCGCGTTGTTGATGGTGGCGATGGGCATGATCGTCGGCACGATCGACGTGGTCGCCGTGGCATTTGCCCAATCTCAAGGCCAACCGGTCGCCGCGAGCATTGTGTTGTCGGCGTATGCCTTGGGTTCCTGTGTCGCCGGCCTGGCATTCGGTGCAATGAAACTGCAAGTGCCGTTGGCACGTCTGTTTCTCTGCTGCGGTGTGGCGACTGCCGTGACTACCTTACCGTTGTTGCTGGCGAGCAATGTACTCGGCTTGACGCTGGCAGTGCTGGTGGCGGGCATATTTTTCGCCCCGACCCTGATCGTGGCGATGACGCTGGCCGAACAGATGGTCGCGCCAGAACGGCTGACCGAAGCACTGACCTGGCTGATTTCCGGACTGGGTGTCGGTGTCGCCTTGGGTGCCGCGGCGACAGGCCAGGTGGTGGATGAACTGGGTGCGCGTCAGGGAGCCGTGATTGCGCTGGTGGCAGGCATGACGGTGCTTGGCATTGCCCTTTACGGCCATCGACGCTTGAAGCCAGATGTGATCACGGCGGCACAACCGGCATGAAAAAGTGAAGTCACTGGTGGTGCACAGCGTCATCTTATAGCCATCTGACGTGTAAATCTCAGGCACTCGTCAACCAGTCGGTTACCGATGCATTTGCTGTTTCGCACTCTATTTGCACTTGGCCAGAACCACCTGACAGGTGTTCGGCGTCCCACCGGAACGTCCGGCATAACGCATGCAATTGGCCATGGATTTTTGCCGGGCCATGTTCAGGCTCGATCCCCACGCCAGACCGCCCTCGCCGACCGTCGGCAGCGCTTTGGCGTAGCAACTGTCGCCGACGCCCGAGGGCGGGTAGTGTTTTTTGTTCGAGCAGCCTGCGTTCAGCGTCAGGCTGAAAACGATGAGCATGGGCAGAAGCCACCGCGAGTCTCGGCGTTGCAGTGTTCCGATCATCGCGTGGCTCCCGATGCAAAGGGTGTGGCGATGAGTCTAGCCGCCATGAATCACCCTCACTCGCTGCCCGTCGCCTGCCGATACTGGCGTGGCGTAAACCCGGTCGAGGCTTTGAACTGACGTGTGAAGGCGCTGTGGTCGGTGTAGCCACATTGCAGGGCAACCTCGGTGATCGGCAAATCGCTGTGCAGCAGACGGTGGGCGTGTTCCAGCCGCACTTTCTGGATCATCTGCCGTGGCGTCAGGTGGAACACGCGCTTGCAGTAGCGCTCCAGTTGCGCCACGGAAATGCCGGCGATGCGCGTCAATTCACCCAGCGTGACCCGGCGATTGAAGTGCGCGCGAATGTGCTCATCGACCGTCGCCAGCCGCTGAAAGGCCGGATGGGTTTCACTGGCTGATTGCAGGTCCACCGAAATGCCGGCCAGGCCGATGATCGCGCCGTCACGGTTGTACAGCGGCTGCTTGTGCGTCAGGCACCAGCCCGGTTCGCGACTGCCGTACAGGTGCAGTTCGAGCTGATCTTCCAGCACAAACCCCTCCTCCAGCACTTTGCGATCCTGCTCGGTGTAGCCGGGGCCCAATTGCGCCGGGAACACCTGCGCACTGGTCTTACCGAGCAACGGACGCAAGTCTTTCAGGCCACAGCGTTGCACCAGCGTGCGGTTGGCGAGCACGTAACGGGCCTGCAGATCCTTGATGAAAATCGCCGCATTGGGGATCACGTCGAGCATCGGCAACAGCAACGCCGCGCCTGCCACCAACTGTTCAAGGGTCTGCGGACGAAGACCTTCAACACCTTGAGACAGCATCGAAAACGCGCTCTGGATCAAGGTTCTCTCCCTTGCTGATGGTCAGGCCACGTGCCTGCCGGGTGGCGTTCGCGTGCAGATTGCAGCATCAATCAAAGGCTGTCGAGAGCCGCGTTTCTTCTGCGTAACTGTGCTGATTTCGTCATTGTTCTCGCGGCAAAACATCAATCGCCGCCATCGTGATGAGTTCAAAGTCTGGCCTCGGTGACACCACAACTGCCTATCCAATAACTCACAAGAAGGCGATGCCATGTCAGGCCAAGGCAAGTTCAAAAAACAGCTTTCACTGATCGACCTCACATTTATCGGGCTCGGGGCCATCTTCGGTTCCGGCTGGTTGTTCGCGGCCAGTCACGTGTCCGCGATTGCCGGGCCGGCGGGGATTTTTTCCTGGTTGCTGGGCGGCTTCGCCGTGTTGTTGCTGGGCATCGTCTACTGCGAACTGGGTGCGGCACTGCCACGTGCCGGCGGCGTGGTGCGTTACCCGGTTTACTCCCACGGGCCGCTGCTCGGCTATCTGATGGGCTTCATCACCCTGATCGCATTTTCCAGTCTGGTGGCAATCGAAGTGGTTGCTTCGCGCCAATACGCAGCGGCGTGGTTTCCCGGTCTGACCAAGGCGGGCAGCGGTGATCCGACGATCCTCGGCTGGATGGTGCAATTCGGTCTGTTGTGCGTGTTCTTCCTGCTGAACTACCGCAGCGTGAAGACCTTCGCCAAGGCCAACAACCTGGTCAGCGTGTTCAAGTTCATCGTGCCGCTGCTGGTGATCGGCGTGCTGTTCACGTTCTTCAAACCGGCCAACTTCCAGGTGCAGGGATTTGCCCCGTTCGGTCTGTCCGGTGTGGAAATGGCGGTCTCGGCGGGCGGCATCATCTTCGCGTACCTGGGACTGACGCCGATCATCTCGGTGGCCAGTGAAGTGAAGAATCCGCAGCGCACCATTCCCATCGCGCTGATCCTCTCGGTGCTGCTGTCGACGCTGATTTACGTGCTGCTGCAGATGGCGTTTCTCGGCAGCATCCCGACAGAAATGCTCGCCAACGGCTGGGCCGGCATCAGCAAGGAATTTGCCCTGCCGTATCGCGACATCGCACTGGCATTGGGTGTCGGCTGGCTGGCATATCTGGTGGTCGCCGATGCGGTGATCTCGCCCAGCGGCTGCGGCAACATCTACATGAATGCGACCCCGCGCGTTATCTATGGCTGGGCGCAGACCGGCACCTTCTTCAAAGTCTTCACCCACATCGACGAGAAGTCCGGCATCCCGCGTCCGGCGTTGTGGCTGACCTTCGCTCTGTCGGTGTTCTGGACGCTGCCGTTCCCGTCGTGGGAAGCGCTGATCAACGTGGTTTCCGCCGCGCTGGTGTTGAGCTACGCCGTGGCCCCGGTGTCGGTGGCGGCCCTGCGCCGCAGCGCGCCAGACATGCCGCGTCCGTTCCGGGTCAAGTGCATGGGCGTGCTCGGGCCGGTGTCGTTCATCATCGCCGCGCTGATCGTCTACTGGTCGGGCTGGAACACCGTGTCGTGGCTGCTCGGCCTGCAGATTCTGATGTTTGTCGTGTACCTGCTCTGCGGCCGCTTCGTGCCGACCGCTCACCTCAATCTGGGCCGTCAGGTTCGCTCGTCAGCGTGGCTGATCGCGTTCTACGCAGTGACCATCGTGCTGTCGAAACTTGGCACTTTTGGTGGTCTGGGCATTCTCGCCCATCCGTTCGACACGATCGTCGTCGCCGCTTGCGCCACCGGCATTTATTACTGGGGCGCCGCGACCGGGGTACCGGCGCATCTGCTGCGTCTTGAAGAGGATGACGAGGAAAGCGAAGTCGCCTCACCTGCCACGTCCGTGACGGCGCGCCCTGCCGGCGCCTACTGACATCACCCAACGGGACATATTCATGAAACGAGTACACGTCATTGATTCCCACACCGGCGGCGAACCTACCCGCCTGGTGATGAGCGGTTTCCCCGATCTGCCCGGCAACACCATGGTCGAAAAACGCGATGCACTGCGCAATCAGCACGACCAATGGCGCCGCGCCTGTTTGCTCGAACCGCGCGGCAACGATGTGCTGGTCGGTGCGCTGTATTGCGAAGCGGTGTCGGCAGACGCGACCTGCGGGGTGATTTTCTTCAACAACGCCGGCTATCTGGGCATGTGCGGCCACGGCACCATCGGCCTGATCAATTCGTTGCAGTACCTTGGCCACATCGCGCCGGGTGTGCACAAGATCGACACACCTGTCGGCCCGGTCAGCGCCACGCTGCACGACGACGGAACCGTGACCTTGGGCAACGTGGCCGCCTACCGGCACCGCAAACAAGTGCCAGTGGACGTGCCCGGATTCGGCCGCGTCCTTGGCGACATCGCCTACGGCGGCAACTGGTTTTTCCTTGTCTCCGAGCACGGTCAGACGCTGAACATGGAAAGCGTCGAACACCTCACGGCGTACACCTGGGCGATGCTCAAGGCGCTGGAGGAGCAAGGCATTTTCGGCGAAGACGGCGCCATCATCGACCACATCGAACTGTTCGCTGACGACGACGTGGCCGACAGCCGCAACTTCGTCATGTGCCCGGGCAAGGCCTACGACCGCTCCCCGTGCGGCACCGGTACCAGCGCCAAACTCGCCTGCCTGGCCGCCGACGACAAGCTGCAACCCGGCTCACGTTGGGTGCAAGCGAGCATCACCGGCAGCACCTTCGAAGGACGTTTTGAATGGCAAGGCGAACGCATCCGTCCTTTCATCACCGGTCGCGCCTACATGACCGCCGACAGCACGTTGCTGATCGACGAAACAGACCCGTTCGCGTGGGGCATCTGAGCTACCGCGCAGACTTTTCACCGCAATTTGAATGATGTGCCAAGGAGTTAAAACAATGAGCGACAACATCTTCACCGGTTGCATGCCGGCCCTGATGACCCCGTGCACCGCCCAGCGCAAACCCGACTTCGATGCCCTGGTGGCCAAGGGTCGCGAGCTGATCGATATCGGCATGAGCGCCGTGGTTTATTGCGGTTCGATGGGCGACTGGCCGCTGCTTACCGAAGCCGAGCGTCAGGAAGGCGTGGCACGTCTGGTCGCCGCCGGAATCCCAACGATTGTCGGCACCGGCGCGGTGAACACCCGCGAAGCGGTTGCCCATGCAGCGCACGCTGCCAAAGTCGGCGCGCAAGGTTTGATGGTGATTCCGCGCGTGCTGTCCCGTGGCGCCTCGGCTGCCGCGCAAAAGGCCCACTTCGCGGCGATACTGCAAGCCGCGCCCGACTTGCCGGCCGTGATCTACAACAGCCCTTACTACGGCTTCGCCACCCGCGCCGATCTGTTCTTCGAACTGCGCCGCGAGTACCCGAACCTGATCGGTTTCAAGGAATTCGGCGGCGGTGCCGACCTGCGTTATGCCGCTGAAAACATCACCTCCAAGGATGACGACGTGACCCTGATGGTCGGCGTCGACACACAAGTGGTGCATGGCTTCGTCAATTGCAACGCCACCGGCGCGATTACCGGCATCGGCAACGCCCTGCCCCGCGAAGTGCTGCAACTGGTGGCCCTGAGCAAACAGGCGGCCAAGGGTGACGCCAGGGCACGGCGTCAGGCGCGGGAGCTGGAGTCGGCGCTGGCGGTGCTGTCGTCGTTCGATGAAGGCTGCGATCTGGTGCTGTATTACAAGCATCTGATGGTGCTCAACGGCGACAAGGAATACACCCTGCACTTCAACGAAACCGATGCGTTGAGCGATTCCCAGCGTCGTTATGCCGAGAAGCAGTATTCGCTGTTCCGTCACTGGTACGAGAACTGGTCGGCCGAGCAGAACTTCGCCTGATCGCCTCCCCCTTTACCTGCCGTGAATCAGCGTGATTGGCGGCAGGCACCACCTTCTTCATCAGGAATACACCATGACTCTGACGGGCCACCTGCTGATCGGACAGCACACAGTCGCGGGCACGCGCGAAGCCATTCGGGGGATCAACCCGGCCACGGATGCCGCACTGCAACCGGCGTACGCCGGGGGTTCGGCGGAGCATGTTGCGCAGGCGTGCGAACTGGCGTGGGCGGCGCTGGACCGCTATCGCGAAACCACACTGAGCGTCCGTGCCGGATTTCTTCAACGCATTGCCGAGGAAATCGAAGCCCTCGGCGATGAACTGATCGACCGCGCCGTGGCCGAAACCGGCCTGCCGCGCCCGCGGCTGTTGGGTGAGCGCGGGCGTACCTGCCAGCAATTACGACTGTTCGCGCGCACCGTGCGTGCCGGCGAATGGTTGGATGTGCGCGTCGATAACGCGCAGCCGCAACGCCAACCGATGCCGCGTGCGGATTTGCGCCAACGGCAGATTGCCCTGGGCCCCGTGGCGGTGTTTGGTGCGAGCAATTTTCCCCTGGCGTTCTCCGTGGCCGGCGGTGACACCGCGTCGGCGCTGGCGGCCGGTTGTCCGGTGATCGTCAAGGCACACGGTGCCCATCCCGGCACCAGCGAACTGGTTGGCCATGCCGTGGCGCGGGCGGTGAAAACCTGTGGTTTGCCGGAGGGGGTATTTTCGTTGCTGTACGGTTCCGGGCGCGAAGTGGGCATTGCTCTGGTCAGCGATCCGCGCATCAAAGCCGTGGGGTTCACCGGTTCGCGCAGCGGCGGTCTGGCCCTGATGCAAGCCGCGCAGGCCAGGCCCGAGCCGATACCTGTATATGCGGAAATGAGTTCGATCAACCCGGTGCTGCTGTTTCCGGCGGCACTGCAGAACCGCACGCAGGCACTGGCCGCAGGCTTTGTCACTTCGCTGACCCTGGGTGCCGGGCAGTTCTGTACCAATCCGGGATTGCTGATTGCTCGCCGAGGGCCGGCGCTGCAGTCATTCGTCGACACGGTTGCCGACCTCCTCCAGCAGAGCCCGGCGCAGACCATGCTCACCCCGGGCATCTGCGGTGCTTACGAGGCAGGTCTGAATGCACTGGCGGAAAACGCCCGCGCCAGAATTGCCGCCATCGGCCAGATCGGCAACGGCACGAACCAGTGTCAGGCTCATGTGTTTGTCACCGACGCGGGCGATTTTCTCGCCGATCATGGGCTGCAAGCCGAAGTGTTTGGTGCCGCCTCGTTGATTGTGCAGTGCGCCAGTGACGATGAAGTCCGTCAGGTGATCGAGCATCTGGAAGGCCAACTGACGGCCACGCTGCACCTTGATGACGAAGACCTGGAACGCGCGCGCTTATTGGTGCCAATACTGGAGCGCAAGGCCGGCCGCCTGCTGGTCAATGGCTGGCCAACCGGCGTGGAAGTTTGCGATGCGATGGTGCATGGCGGCCCGTTTCCGGCCACCTCCGATGCGCGCACCACCTCGGTGGGCACGGCGGCGATCCTGCGTTTCCTGCGTCCGGTGTGTTACCAGGACTTCCCGGACAGTCTGCTGCCCGGCGCGCTGCGACAGGCCAATCCGCTGCACGTGAGCCGACTGGTCGACGGGCAACGGGAAGTGCCAAAACATGGCGAATAACGTTTCCCATGACATCGCCGTGGTCGGCGCCGGCATCATCGGCGTCGCCTGCGCCTTACGACTTGCGCGCAGAGGCTTGCGCGTGGTCGTCATTGATCAGCAGTTGCCGGGCCACGGTGCGTCGTTCGGCAATGCCGGGCATCTGGCGACCGAGCAAGTGTTCCCGATTGCCGACGCGTCGATCCTCAAACGCCTGCCGGCCATGCTCATGGACCCGATGGGGCCTTTGCGCCTGGACTGGACATACTTGCCCCGCGCCTTGCCGTGGTTCACGCGGCTGCTGCTCAATCTGCGTGCGCAACCTTATCGCAAAACCGTGGAAGGATTACGCGCGCTGAATGAAGGCAGCCTTGAGGCGTGGCATCGATTGCTCGCCGACATCGCCCGGCCTGATCTGCTCAAGGTCGACGGTTCTTTGCTGGTATTTGAACGCCCCGAATCCCGTCAGGCCATCGACGCCTTGCAAACACGATTGCGCCAGCAGGAAGTACCGGTCGATTACTGGCCGGCCAACGCCATTCAGCAAACCGCACCCCAACTCAGTACGCAGATTCAGGGCGGTTTGTTCTTTCCGCGTACCGGGCACTTCATCGATCCCTATCGCGTGGTCTGTGAATTGGTCGAAGCAGCCAAAGCTTGCGGCGTGAGTTTTGTGCAGCAACAGGTGCAGGGCGGCTATGTGCAGGAGAACGGTGTATCGCTGATCACCGGCGCCGGCGCATTGACCGCCAGTCGCGTGCTGATCGCCTGCGGCGCGCACTCGGCGAAACTGACTCGTGCACTCACCGGCAAGCACGTACCGCTGGACACCGAACGTGGTTATCACCTGATGCTGCCGCACGAACAGGATCGCCTGCCCTTCCCCGTTACCTCGCTGGAACGCAAATTCATCATGACGCCGATGACCGAAGGCTTGCGACTGGCGGGCACCGTCGAATTCGCCGGACTTGAGAAGCCCGCAAACATGCAGCGCGCCTGGCAGTTGCATCGGTTGAGTCAGGGCTTGTTCCGCAAGGATCTGAACGCCGAAGCGGCCACCCCCTGGATGGGCTTTCGCCCGTCGCTGCCGGACTCGTTACCGGTAATTGATCAGGTGTGCGAAGGCAAAGTGCTGCTTGCGTTCGGGCATCAGCATCTGGGTTTGACACAGGCGGCGGTGACGGCGGAGAGGGTTGTGGGGATGGTGATGCCGAACAAGGACAGTGATACGCCGAGTCTCCAGCCGTACCGGTTGAATCGTTTCTGAATAGTTTGGTTCGTTCCCCCAGCCTGCTTGCAAGTGCAGACTTGGGGAACGCGGCAACCGAATGACTCATATGTTACGAAGGCATCAACCAGTGCTGCTCGGTGGTCCACCCCAGAAAAACCTTCGCTCCCTCAAGCGCCTGGCGATCCACTGTCAACTGATGCCCGGTGGCGGCAACGCGCAATCCGATCATTGCGGGTAGAAATCTCTCCCGGAACTCACTGGATTGCGCTGCAAAATGCGACTCGATACTGTCGAGCGCAGAACGCAACAGCTCGTCTTCGAGCATCGACAGGTAAAAAACCATTTGGCGCCAGGCATAAGCGGTGTTTTTCAACATCACCAGACGGGTATGGTAATGCTTGATTTGCATCTGCTGTTGCCTGCAAATCCACTCAAAACACGTCAGGGCCAGCGCGCTCAAACGGTGGTGCAACAGTGTTTTCAGACTTAACTCGCCAAACAGGAGCGCGAGGTTTTGCGTTGTCAAAATCTGTTGCTGCTCCAGGATCGTGCCGTTGACCGCTGGTTGCCAAGTCCCGAGGGTGGCGTTTGCACGTTTCGCGCAGAGCGTCGCCAACGCATCACGGTTGTTTGATCGACGCCATTGGTCACTTGGCCGTGATCGGCGCTGATCGGGAAGGCCCGCCAGCCCATCCGTATCGATATCGTAATAGCGGGCATAAAGCGTTCCGGCTATCAGGCGGGCCGAATGCCGGGCCGCTCGGGTGAATTTGTTGGAGAAAGCGCCCATGAAAATGTCGGCCGCCACCTCTTCAACGAAAGGAAGATCCAGCTTCGCCGTCTCAGCCAGTGAAACAAATTCCTGCAACAGCTTGTTTGGAACAATTGCCTGAGGAAAGGCAGAAAGGGTCAATGCAGACGCTTCGATCAACGCCTGTCGGGCGCCGTTAACGGAAATGGCGCTTGCCTCACGCTCACTTTCCAGCACCGCGATCCAAGGCAGCTCTGTGATTTTTACCTGACTCTGCAGGTTGAGCAGTAACAAGGATCGCCGCCGACGGAAAGCACGATACGTTGCACCCGTCAACGCTTGCAGCGTCCGGTCTCGGTACCCGGCGCTACAGATTTCAGCTGTCATCGCTGGCAGAACTTTCGCCACAGTGTCTGCGGATGAGATCAAGCCATGCTCAATCAACTCGACGATTGTGCCCTTGCGGGAGCGTTCAAGGCGTCGGCGAACAGCGGGCGGCATAGTCGTTCCAGCAACCAGCGCGTAACGCTTCGCCTCTTTATCGGTGATCGGTGTCAGCAGTGGTGAAAAGTCACTGATACCATCTGAACCCGGATAATCAGTCAGACGCGCCGAGACCGCGTGAGCGATCAAATGATGCCCGGGGGCCGCCACGTGACTGCACTGCTCTGCCCGTTTGATGGAATGTGCGGCGGATTCGGGATGGCCGTGTTTGCTGACAAAGTCATCGACAATTCGCCGGATGCGACCGACCTGACGCCCCGTCAGGGATTCGGGCTCTCGGGAACATTGACCGAGTAACGCAAAGAGTTCCGTAGCCCGGTTCTTGAAGGAACCATCGCTTTGAGGTTCTGCGTCACAGGTCTTGGCAATCTGCGTGCACAGCTCCGTCGCTCGCTCGAACCAACCTTCAGGATAGTGCCTGCAAGGCCAGCCCTCCTGATACGTCAAAAGAATGAGTGAGATCGCAGCATCGTAGAGAGGCAGACGATTTTCAACGACATGCTTTTGCACGGCCAGACGCGGTTGAGCCAACTGCCCGGTGAGCCGTTGCCTGACACTGGCAGTATCAAAGACATGCACCTCGGCGGTGGAAATCGGCGGCTCGTGAACGACTGTCGGAAAGAAACGCAGCCGGTCGAAGAAAGGCACAATCTGCTCGATCAGTGTTCGCGCTTCTTCAGTGCGCTGATGCCGCAGAAGCCATGACACCGTCAGCAGTGCCGCTTCTTCCGGAACATCGATTTGATAGTTGCCTTTCGTCAATCGCTCTTGCAGCGCGGCGACACCCGCGTCCGAAAGATGCCAGGCATTGAGATCGAGCCGTTCATGACCTGGACGAATGCCAGGGATCGACGCGACCAGCTGACGTTCACAGGCGGACAAAACGCCACCGGCCAGGAGTTGCCCGGTGGCGAAACCGCCCGTAGCCACCTCCAGAGTGACCCATTCGGGCAAATCTGCGAACGGCATGCGTGAGCCGTATTGTGCGCTGCCCTGCAACAAATGCTCGACGACCCGCTGCCAGCGCTCGATCCGAATGCGTGCCTGCGGGCCAGCGTCGTTTTGATAAGCGGTCAACGCTCGAGACAGTTGAAACACCGCATAACCGGCATTGACTCCACTGTGCTCGTCGAATTCGCCGTCGTGCCTGGACATACTTCCTTGTGACCCTACGATGTGATGGGTCCGGGGGCTGGATTCGAACCAGCGCCCACCCGGTCCAGAGCCGAGTGTTCTACCGCTGAACTACCCCGGAGCAGAGGGCGCATTGTTGTCCAGCCAAGCAGGGATGTGAAGCGCTGTTTAGCAGTTTTTGTTGCGGCACAATTCCGCTGGCACACGGCATGAAAACAGCACGACATGACAGCCCTCGGCTAGTCGTAAAACGGCGCAACCGCAATCCGGCTCCCCACGAAAAAGCTGTCCGCCACCAACCGTAACGGCTGCACATCCACATCACTGCCCTTATCGGCGATCAACTGCTGAAAGTGCCGATACACCGCCGCATATTCACCCTCTTGCGACACCACCTGGCGCACACCGTCAATGCTCAACAACGCACCACCGTTGTCCAGTCGCAACACCCCTTCGGCGCAACGCACTTCGATGCTCCACAGCTCATCGTGTCCATGGTCGAAATCAAACTCCGCCCGCACATCGAGCTGACGCGCATCGGCCATTTTGATTGAAGCGGCAATTGGCGACTGGCAGTTGTCCGGCACACGCAGTTCGGCGGATTCGACGAACAGTGGCAGCGCCAGCAGATGGGTGACGATCGACAACGCGTTGATGCCCGGATCGAACACGCCCAGACCGCCCGGTTGCCAGATCCATGTCTGGCCGGGGTGCCATTTGCGCACGTCTTCCTTCCAGTCGATCTGTACGCTTTGCAGGGTGCACGTGGCAAGCCAGTCACGGGCGATTTCTATGCCGGGTGCGTAGCGCGAATGCCAGGCGAACAACGCGCTGACGCCCTGCTCGCTCGCCTGATCCACCAACGCCATGGCTTCACCCAACGTTGCACACGGTGGCTTTTCGACCAGCACATGTTTGCCGGCGGCCAGCGCCTCTTGCACCAGCGCGAATCGCCCTTGGGGTGGCGTGCAGAAAGCTATCGCATCGACGTGCGGGCCGTTCTCCAGCAGTTCGCTCAGGGACTGAAAATTGTCGACGCCTGCGCAAGGCTTGCCTTGGGTAGCGACCGACACCAACTGAAATCCTGGGTTGGCGTTGATCGCCGGAACGTGTTGATCCTGGGCAATCTTGCCGTAACCCACCAGGCCGAGACGGATTGGTTGCATCAATGACTCCGCTTTTTGTTTTGATTGGTCAGCTGTCTGTTTTTGTCAGCGAGCCGGCAGATTAACCGCAATCATCGCCAGCGTCTGTCTGCACAACGTCACAAGGACGCGCAGGATCAGGCAAGCATTGCACAGGAATGCACTACTGCGCGGCGCGGCAGAACGGGAAGAATGTCCCCACGATAAACCGATTGAGGATGTTCCCATGCTTGTACAGGCCTACGGCGCCCACGCTGGCGACAAACCCCTTGAGCCGATGCAGATCAACCGTCGCGCCCCGGCGGCCCATGACGTGCAGATCGATATCGCGTTCTGCGGCATCTGCCATTCGGACCTGCACCAGGTACGCGCCGAATGGGCCGGCACGCAGTTCCCTTGCGTGCCGGGGCACGAGATTGTCGGTCGGGTGGCGGCAGTCGGTGCGCATGTCACGGATTTCAAAGTCGGTGATCTGGTCGGCGTCGGTTGCATTGTCGACAGCTGCAAACACTGCGATGACTGCGAAACCGGTCTGGAAAACTACTGCGACGGCATGATCGGCACCTACAACTTTCCGACCCCGGACGCACCGGGCTGGACGCTGGGCGGCTATTCGCAAAACATCGTCGTGCATGAGCGTTACGTGTTGCGCATCCGCCATCCCGAAACGCAACTGGCGGCGGTCGCGCCGCTGCTGTGCGCGGGAATCACCACTTACTCGCCGCTGCGCCACTGGAACGCGGGGCCGGGCAAGAAAGTCGGCGTCGTCGGCATCGGCGGTCTGGGCCACATGGGCATCAAACTGGCCCACGCCTTGGGCGCGCACGTAGTGGCCTTCACCACGTCCGAATCCAAGCGCGAGGCGGCGAAAGCGTTGGGCGCCAATGAAGTGGTGGTGTCACGCAATGCCGAAGAAATGGCCGCGCACGCCAAGAGCTTCGACCTGATCCTCAACACCGTCGCAGCGCCACACGACCTCGACGCCTTCCTCGTGCTGCTCAAGCGAGATGGCGCACTGACGCTGGTTGGCGCGCCGGCCACCTCGCATCCGTCGCCGAACGTGTTCAACCTGATCATGAAGCGCCGCACGATTGCCGGTTCGATGATCGGCGGCATTGCCGAGACCCAGGAGATGCTGGATTTCTGCGCCGAACACGGCATCGTCTCCGACATCGAACTGATCCGCGCCGACCAGATCAACGACGCCTACGAGCGCATGCTCAAGGGTGACGTGAAATATCGTTTTGTGATCGACAACGCCACGCTGGCCGACTGATTCAAATCTGGATCGCAGAAAAAACAAAAGCCTGCTTGAAAAAGCAGGCTTTTCGTTTTGCAGCATCAACTCACTTTTGCTGGGCAGTCAGTGCCGAGTAGCTGTTCATCAGGTTGCGGTAGTTCGGGATCCGCTGCGACAGCAGGTTGCCCAGCCCTTCGATGTCGTTGCGCCAGTCGCGGTGCAGCTCACAGGCCACCGAGAACCAGTTCATCATTTGTGCGCCGGCCTGGGTCATGCGGCTCCACGCGGCCTGCTGCACGGTGGTGTTGAAGGTGCCGGAGGCATCGGTGACGACGAACACGTCAAACCCTTCCGCCAGTGCCGACAAGGTCGGGAACGCGACACAGACATCGGTGACCACGCCGGCGATGATGATCTGTTTGCGGCCGGTGGCCTTGATCGCCTTGACGAAGTCTTCGTTGTCCCAGGCGTTGATCTGGCCTGGGCGAGCGATGTACGGCGCATCCGGGAACATCTCTTTCAGTTCCGGCACCAGCGGGCCGTTCGGGCCTTGTTCGAAACTGGTGGTGAGGATGGTCGGCAGTTCGAAGAACTTCGCCAGATCCGCCAGCGCCAGCACGTTGTTCTTGAACTCGTTCGGCGAGAAGTCCTGCACCAGCGAAATCAGACCGGTCTGGTGATCGACCAGCAACACGATGGCGTCGTCTTTGTTGAGGCGGTTGTAGGTTGGAGTGTTCATGTGTGCGTCCCTTTTCGTTGTTGAGTGTGTGGTTGCGTTCAAGTTGGACACAGGTTACTGATTCACCGAAAAGGGATAAATCGGTTGAAATGTGTTTCACCGTCAACTCAAAAGGGACAATCTTTTTTTTTCAAAACAAGCCTTACTCAAACAGGTCGCGCGGTAGCTCCACCCGTGCCACCAGGCCACCGCCGCTTCGATTGCTCAAGCTCAGTTCTCCGCCCTGCTCGCGCACGATAGTCTGCGCCGCCGACAGCCCGAGGCCGACGCCACCGGTATCGCGGTTGCGCGAGGCTTCGAGGCGAAAGAACGGATCGAACACACGTTGCAGCGCCGCTTCCGGTATACCCGGCCCGGTGTCGCTTACCTCGATGCAGATCCGTTGCGCATCGCCACTCAAGGCGATGCCCGGCTGCTGCGCGTACTTGATGGCGTTTTCCAGCAGATTGACGATCACTCGCTTGATCCCAAGGGGACGGCCGACATACACCAGATGCGCGGGGCCGTTGAAGTCGACGGCGATGTGCTGGTCGCGGTAATCATCGACGATGGTTTGCAGCAATTCGGAGAGGTCGAACGCGGTGCTTTGTTCGCGGTGCGTGTCTTCGCGGAAAAACGCCAGGGCGGCGTTGATCATCGACTGCATTTCTTCGACGTCGCGGATCAGTTTGTGCTGATGGTCGAGGTCTTCCATGAACTCGCTGCGCAAGCGCATGCGGGTCAACGGCGCACGCAGATCGTGGGAAATCGCCGCGAGCATGTGCGTACGTTCGGCAATGAAATGCTGAATCTGCGCCTGCATGGTGTTGAAGGCAATGATCGCCTGACGAATCTCCTCGGGGCCTTCGATGCGGATCGGCGGCGCCCGCAGGTCGCTGCCAAAACGCCGGGCGGCGCTGGCGAAGCGCTGCAAGGGCTTGGCCAGTTGGCGGGTGGCAATCCACGCGACCAACAAGGTGGCGATCAAGCCGAGGGCGATGATGACTGCGATTCGGGTGCCGACGTCCACGCCCCAACTGCGTTCCGGCGGTGTGAACGACATCCAGCTGCCATCGACGAGCTGCACCAGCGCGACGTAATGCGCGCGCGGACTGTTGCTCGGCCAGTCATCGGGATTGAACACTTCGATTTCGCGATCAGCGCCCAACAGTTTCTGCATGACCGGGATCCGCCCTGCTTCCAGTTGAGTGCCGCCGCCGGGCAGATCGAAGTCGGCGCGCCGGGCATGCCACACCACGTCCAGCATCGAACTGCTTGCGGCCCCGGCCAGTTGCGCGCGCAACGCCGCTGGCGCAGCCTCGACCACGCGGGTAGTCACGGCGATCTGCTCCAGCAGGCCGGTGCGATCAATCGGCGGCCGCGCCCAGATACCGGCGACCTGAACGAACAAGGCGTTGAGCGCCAGCGAGGTCACCATCGCCGCGAGGATGGTCAGGGCGATACGCCGGCTGAGGGTGTCACGGCGCAACAGTCGGCGGATCACGAACGGCTGACCTTGGCGGTAAACATGTAGCCTCCATTGCGAACGGTGCGGATCAGGTCCGGGCGTTTGTTGTCCGGCTCGATCTTGCGCCGCAAGCGGCTGACCTGGACATCAATGCTGCGATCAAAGGCGTCGTGACCTTCGCCCCGAGTCAGGTCGATCAACTGTTCGCGGGTAAGAATGCGTTGCGGATGATCGAGGAACACCACCAACAGATCGAACTCGCCGCCAGACAACGGAATCATCACGTTTTCCGGCGAGCGCAATTCACGGCAGGTGATATCCAGGTGCCAACCGGCAAACGCGATAACCGGTCGTGCACGCTCGCTGACGGGACTTGGCTGCTCACTGACACGGCGCTGCAGGGCGCGCACGCGCGCGAGCAGTTCCCGGGGGGCGAAGGGTTTGGTCAGGTAATCGTCGGCACCCAGTTCGAGGCCGACGATGCGGTCGCTGAGTTCGGCCATTGCGGTGAGCATGATGATCGGAATGCCCATTTGCGCACGCACTTTCTGGCACAGGCTCAGGCCGCCTTCGCCGGGCAGCATCACGTCGAGAATCAGGGTGTCCGGGCGGTTCTGCGCAATCGCCGCCCACATCGCCTCGCCATCGGGCGCCACGTCCACCTCGTAGGCGTGCTGCATAAAGAATTTCTTCAGCAGCGACAGGATTTCCACGTCGTCATCGACGATCAGCAATCTGCTCACAGGCACAGGATCCAGAGGCCAAAAAAGACGCATCTAAAACCATTTCGACGTCCGGGTCATTTATTTCAATCGCGCAACATTCCTGCCACAGCGACATCAAGCGGACATCGTCGGGCAATCCTCCTGAGGCAACCTGCAGGCCTTCCACTGCCGGGGACTCCCATGAAGGACATCAATCACAGGTACACCGCCGAAGGACTCAGCCACCATCGTCCGTTGATCCTCAGCCAGCGCACCTCGGCCCCCGGCGACGATACGCCGATTCTGTTTCAGGAGTCGTGCCTTGGCCTCACCGGTACTCAGGACCGGATCGTGCTGCGCCGCTATTTCGAACAATTCAGTCCGAGCCACGCCCAGTGGGTGGAATACGTGCACAGCGTGCCGGTGGCCGACCTCGTGCACTGGATCATGGCCCACGGGCAAATGCACATCGAGTGCTCGGACGACACCCCGCCGTTTCACAAGGAAAATCGTTGATGATCAGCAAACGCGCACTGTCGCTGATGGTGGTAGCCACTCTGGGCCTGTCGGCCTGCAGCAATAAAACCATCGAACCGAAGCAGTACACGGGATTTCTGCATGACTACAGCGTTCTCAGCGAACGCCAGTCACCCTCAGGTCAGGCAGTGTTGAGCTGGATCAGCCCGGCCCTGGCCCGGGGCCGTTACACGCAGGTCTATCTGGCACCAAGCCAGTTCTACCCCAGCGCCGAGCCGACCGAGCGAATTCCGCTGAGCACGCTGTCCGGCGTGACCGATTATTACGACGCGGCCCTGCGCAAGGAACTGAGTAAAGTCACGCGCATCGTCACCACTCAAGGTCCCGGCACGCTGATCGTGCGCCCGGCGATCACCCGAGTCGCCGCCAGCACTCAGGGTTTGCGCTTTTATGAATGGCTGCCGGTCACGCTGGTCGCTGCCGGTGTGAGTACGGCAACGGGCATCCGCGATCAGGACAGCGAGATTGCCACCGAAGTGTCTTTTGAAGACGGCTCGACTGGCGAAGTCGTAGCCGAGGTGGTTCGCAAAGGCACCGGTGTGCCGCTGGAGAATGACAAACAGGTGCTCAGCGCCGATGACGTGAAGGTCGTGCTCGATGGCTGGGCCGCCGATCTGGGCAAGTCATGGGTCGCGATGCACAAGCAATGATTCGGGTTATGCGCTAATTGCGCCTTCATTAAGCGGTCGCTGAAACGTTGTACTAGGATAGGATCCAATTCCCGAGGTTTTCCGTCGTCCAAGGAGATGTCGACGGGGCCTCGCCGAAGCGGTTTTACCTGGTATTTCATGGACGACGCATATGAACTCACAGCTGTTTCCTCACATCGGCAAAGTCATCGCCAGCACCGGTAGCCGCCATTTTCCGCGCATGCTGCATGACTTGATCCTCACCCAACTGGCGGTGGACGCCACGCACATCCGGCAGATGCGCGTCGAACAGGTGGGCCGGGCCTCAAGCCGCCATCCCGAGCTGATCAAGGAATCGGCGCTGCTGGCAGAAACGGTGTTCTCCGAACACAACGCTGCAACCGCCAACGACTTGCCGAATCCGTCGCCATCGACCAGCGCCGATGCCTCGCAACTGCACCTGACACGGCGCAAGGACAATTACCGCTACGTGATTTCGGTGTACCGCAACGGCCAGGCGCAGCATTTCTCCGCGCAGGAGCGCAGCCTGTTACAGGACATCTCGCCCGTGCTGTTGCCGATGGTGGAAAAACACATTCACGCCCTGCAACCGGCCAATCCTGATCCGCAAAGCCTTGCCGAAAATACCGAAGGCAACGGACTGGAATCCCTGCGCCTGCGTTTCAACGAGCGCTTGCAGCAACTGGGCCTGAGCCTGTCGAACCGGGAAAGCGAAGTGTGCATCGGATTGCTCGCCGGGCGCACCGCGCCGGAAGTGGCCGCGCAGTTGCAACTAAAGGTCAACACCGTGGAGAGCTATCTCAAGCGTGCGGCGATCAAACTGGGCATCAGCGGACGGCATTCGTTGATGCGCTGGATGTATTCGCCGCCCGACACCTCGGCATCGACCGCTGCTTGATGGCGCTGCTGACCCTGCAGACGTTTCTGCAGGGTCAACCGTTGATCAATCTCTGGCCAACGCCTCGATCGGATCAAGCCGCGAGGCGTTTCGCGCCGGCACAAAACCGAAGACGATACCGATCAACGTCGAACAAACCACCGCTGTCAGTACCGACGCCAGTGAAAACACCATCTCCCATTCCTTGATAAACAGCGAAAACAGCTGCCCGATGGCATACGACAGCGAAATGCCAATCGCCCCGCCCAACAGGCACACCATCACCGCCTCCACCAGAAATTGCTGACGAATGTCAGACTGGCGCGCCCCTACCGCCATGCGAATGCCGATCTCCCGCGTTCGCTCGGTGACTGACACCAGCATGATGTTCATCACGCCAATGCCGCCGACCACCAGCGAAATCACCGCGATCAGCGACAGCAACAAGGCCAGCGAGCGACTGGTTTTCTGCACCGTCTGCAAGACGCTGTCGAGGTTGTTGGTGAAGAAGTCCTTGCTGCCGTGGCGTTGCAGCAATAACTGCGTAACGTGCTCTTCCACCACTTTGCTCGGCTGACCGTCCTTCATGCGCACGCTGATGCTGTCCAGAAAACGCTGGCCCAACACGCGCCCGGCCGCTGTTTCATAGGGCACCCAGACGTTGAGGGTCTTGCCCGAGGCGAAGAGGTTTTTGTTTTCCGCCGCCACCCCGATCACCGTACAGGGCAGGTTGCCAATCAGAATCACCTGGCCCAACGGGTCGACGCCCGCCCCGAACAGGCGCTGGCGAGTGTTGTGATCGATGACCACCACTTGCGCCTGACGCCGCGCGTCGCTCTCGCTGAAGGGGATGCCTTCGGCCATTTTGATCCCGCGCACCTGGAAATACTGGTCGCTGACGCCGTTGACCTGAGCGTCGAGATCGATGTTGCGATATCGCAGCAACAGGCTGCGGCCGATCATTGGCGTGGCGCTGTCGACGTAATACAGCTGATTGAGCGCCGTGACGTCGGCGGGCACCAGGGTTTCGATGGTCGCCGCACGCTTGTCACCGAAGCTGCTGCCGGGATAGATGTCGATGGTGTTGCTGCCGATCGCCGCGATGTCCTTGAGCACGTAGCGTTTGGCGCCCTCACCCACCGCCGAGATCGACACCACCGAAGTGATGCCGATGACGATGCCGAGCATGGTCAGCAACGTGCGCATGCGATGGGAAACCAGCGCCACCCACGCCATGCTGAACGCTTCTTTGAACAACCCGAGGCTGGCCACCAGACGCCGTGCCGCCGTGGCTTTGGGCGTCACCGCGTGGTCATCCGGCAGTTGCGAGGTGTCACGTACATTGCGGCGGTCGCTGAGGATTTCGCCGTCGCTGACCTCGATAATGCGCTCGGCGTTGGCCGCGACTTTCGGGTCGTGGGTCACCAGAATCACCGTGTGCCCGGCGGCGTGCAGTTCCAGCAGGATGCGCATCACTTCCTTGCCGCTGGCGGTATCGAGGGCGCCGGTCGGTTCGTCGGCGAGGATCACTTCCCCGCCGTTCATCAAGGCCCGGGCGATACTCACGCGCTGCTGCTGACCGCCGGAGAGCTGGCTCGGCCGATGGCTCAGGTGCCCTTCCAGCCCCAGTCGCGCCAGCAGCTCACGCGCGCGGGCATGCCGCTGAAGCTGTGGCGTGCCGGCGTATATCGCCGGTATCTCGACGTTGTGCATCGCGCTCAGGTGCGGCAGCAAGTGGTAGCGCTGGAAGATGAAGCCGAAATAGTCGCGACGCAGTTCGGCCAGCGCCTGATTGTCCAGATCGCGGGTTTCCCGGCCATTGATTTTGTAGCTGCCGGCCGTGGCGTAATCGAGGCAACCGAGGATGTTCATCAGCGTCGACTTGCCGGAACCCGAGGCACCGATGATCGCGACCATCTCGCCGGCGTTGATCGTCAGGTTGATGTTCTTCAGCGCCAGAAATTCGCGGTCGCCACCGGTGAAACTGCGGGTGATGCCGCTGAGTTGCAACAGGGGTTCGGTCATCGTCATGACCCCGCCACCGTCGAAACCGGATCGCCAATCACCACCCGGTCACCTTCGGCAAGACCGTCATTGATCTGCACTTTGACGTTATTGTTGATCCCGGTCTGCACATTGCGCGCCTGCGCCTGGCCCTTGGCATCGAGCACCCGCACCGGAAAACTGCCGTCGCTGTTGCGCGGCCCCAGCGCCGCCACGGGAATGGTCAGAACGGATTGCGCCGTGTCCAGCACCACGCGCACTTGCGCGGTCATCGAAATGCGCAAGCGGTGATCGGGGTTCGGCACCTCGAACAACGCGTTGTAAAACACGGCGCTGCTTTGCTTCGGCGTCCCGGCGGGCGGGGCTTCGAGGAAATTCTGTGGCGCAGGCTCGGTGCCGCGCAGCTTGCCGTAATAGCGTTTGTCTTCGCCGAGAATGGTGAAGTACACCGCCTGCCCCGGGGCAATATGAATCACGTCCGCCTCCGAGACCTGGGCCTTAACGGTCATGGTGTCCAGATCCGCCAGTTTCAGCAGGACCGGCGCCAGTTGACTGGCGATCACCGTCTGGCCTTCCTGAGTAACGATGCCGACCACGTCGCCGTCGATGGGCGCGACGATCCGCGTGTAGGCCAGATTGACCTTGGCGGTGTCGATCTGGATGTGTGCACTTTTGATCTGTGCATCCAGCGACAACAGGTTGGCCTGCTGCACTTCGTAGTTCGATTGCGCGGTTTCGAAATCCTGACGCGAGATCGAGGCATCCTCCTGCAGGTTCTGATAACGCTCGTAGATCGCCTTGGTCTGCTTAAGCTGGGCCTGTGTCGCGCGCTTTTGCGCCTGCAGATTTTCCTCATCGACCTGGGCCTGACGCAGGGTGTTCTGCAACACCAGCGGATCGATTTCCGCCAGCCATTGGCCCTTCTTTACCTTGTCGCCGACCTTGACCTTCAGCGACTTCAACTGACCGGAAACCTGCGCACCGACATCCACCTGCTTGATGCCTTCGAGCAACCCGGTGGCCAGCACCGTGTTCTCGATATCACTGCGTTCGACCGTGGCCGTCAGGTATTGCGGTGCTTCGGCTGGCGCCTGCACCGTGTAGAACACCAGACCGGCCACCGCCGCCAACGCTATTCCCATGGCGGCTCTGCGCAACTTCAACTTTTCCATAAATGCCCACAAGTCCGTTCAGGGATGAGCCCGGCTCGACGCCGGGCTGCCGTTGCCATTCACATTACGACCAGACTTCGCCGGCAGGTACTTTCAGCCCGTCGTGCCACCACGCCGCGAGACTGAAGACGTTGGGCGCCTTGAGAATCGTGAAGTGGTTGCCCGGCCCGTACCACACCGCCAGATCCTTGACCTGTCGCTGCCAGCCTTCAAGGATCGCCGCCTGCTCACGTTGGTTGCCCCAGGCGTCGAGCGTCGGGTCGTCGACCAGCGCCAGCCTGACCGGCCCGTGATAAGCGAGTGTCGGTTGATAGACCGTGCGCAATGCAGTGGCGAAGGTCCGCACCGGGCCGTGCATGGCCTGCTCGGATGAACGCGCGGACAACACGCCGGCGCGCACCATGCCTTGGTGTAACAGGCGCATTTGCAAGGCGTGATCGGCCTCGGCAAACGTCATGGGGTCGATGCCCAATGACTTGCCGCTGGACAGTTGCAACGTTTCGATCAAGCGCTCCATTGCGGCAGTCGTCGTGTACGGTTTGCCCGCCGTGCCGTCACCGCCGGGAGCTTCGCTGTCGATCAACGTCAGCGAAGCCACCTCGCGCCCGCTCGCCTGCAACCTCGCCGCCATGGCGTGCGCGACCCAACCGCCAAACGAATGACCGATCAGGTGCACCGGCCCCTGGGGATACAACTGCTCGACCGCTTGCAGATAACACGCCGCCGCGGCTTCAACCTGACTGTGCGGCACACCGTTGCCATCGAGCCCACGCGGTTGCAGACCGAAAATCGGCCACTCCGGACCAATCGCCTCGGTCAGGTGAATAAACCCGATGACACTGTCGCCCGCCCCCGGCACACAGAAGATCGGCGCGTGCCCTATCTGCCCGCTCTGGATGGTCAAAAGCGGCTGATGAACTTGTGGTGCCGGAGCCTGTGCCGCCTCCAGCGCTTGACTCAGCGCCTGGCCGAGTGTCTGGATATCCGGCAGTTTCATCATGCTGCGGTGATCGCCCGGCACGTCGATGCAATGCAGCAATCCTGCCGCGACATGGGCATCCCAACCCCGCGTCGGACTGGGCTGCGACTGCCCCGGCATCAGCGCCTGCGCACGAAACAAGTGCAGCGCCTGGCTGGCCGGGCTGACGCGGTAATTCGCCAGCGCCAGACCATGGGCCGCTTCACGATCAAAGTAGCCCCACGCCTCTGCAGGCGTCAGCGCTGCCAGTTCCGGATCGGGCAATTGCAGTTGGCAGCAGCGCTGGAACAACGGGTTGAAGGCGATGTGCTCGACTTCAGCGTCCAGTCGTTCGACTTCCGCCAACGCTTGCTGCCCTTCTGCGCCACGCATCTGCGAACGGGCGCGGCAGTGTTCCAGCAATTGCCGCTTGTCCCGATGCTCACCGCACCAGCGAGTCTTGTCCTGGCTGGCCGGGTGCGGCGCGTAGGTATCAAGCAGCCCGACAAAGGCCACCGGCTCATCCAGCCCGAGCAGTTGCTGGGCGATTTCGTACGCCAGCAAACCACCAAACGACCAGCCTGCCAGACGATACGGGCCGTGCGACTGCACAGATCGAATGATCCCGACCATCCGCGAGGCCATGCACTCAAGGGTGGGCAATTGCGCCTGAGCGAGCGGCACGCCGGGCAAACCATAAATCGGGAACTGGCCCTCGAGGTGCAGGCCCAGCGCGGGAAAGTACACGTCCCGCCCGCTGAACTCATGCACGAGGAACAGCGGCGTGCCGCCCTCGCCAGGACGCACGACGACCAGTCCTTCCGGCTGTTCCGGCTCCGCGTTGCGCTGGCTGAGCAGCGCCGCCATCGACTCGACGCTCGGGCGCTGGAACAACTCGGCCAACGTCACCTGTTGCCCCGCCCGCTGCATCAGGTTGACCAGACGAATCGCGAGCAACGAATGCCCGCCCAGCTCGAAGAAATTGTCGTGGCGCCCGATCTGCTCCACCTTCAGCACCTCCCCCCAGATTCGGGCCAGCAAGGTTTCGATTTCACCTTCAGGCGCTTCATAGTGGCGGCTGAGTAACGCGTCGAGGCCCGGTGCCGGCAAAGCCTGACGGTCGACCTTGCCATTTGGACTCAAGGGCAAGGCCTGCAGCCGGACAAACGCCCCCGGCACCATGTACTCGGGCAACTGCTCAAGAATGAACGTGCGCAACGCGTCGATGCCGGGTACGTCGGCACCGTCGCGCAGGGTGTAGTAGCCGACCAGACGTTCGTCGCGCATCAACACCACCCCTTCGTGCACGTCCGGGTGCTGGATCAGGCGTGCTTCGATTTCGCCGAGTTCCAGGCGCAGGCCGTGCAGCTTGACCTGGAAGTCGTTGCGCCCGAGGAACTCAAGGTTGCCGTCCGCGCGGTAACGCACCAGATCGCCAGTGCGATACAGCCGGTCGCCGGCCACGAAAGGGCTGTCAATGAAACGCTCGGCCTGCATTTGCGACAACCCCTTGTAGCCACGAGCCACGCCGACGCCGCCAATATGCAACTGACCACTGACGCCAAGCGGCACCGGCTGATCGTATTCATCGAGCACGTACAGCCGCGTGTTGCAGATGGCCTTGCCGATCGGCAACTCGGATGTCGGCACCGGCATGTGCGGTTCCAGCGTCCAGGCCGTGCTGTCGACGGTCGCTTCGGTCGGGCCGTACACGTTGTGCAAACGCACCCACGGCAGGTGCTGACGCACCTTTTCGGCCAGTGCCGCAGTGAGTTCACCGCCACCGCAGAAGACATCGGCGAGGCTGGTGCACTGACTGACGTCTGGCTGTTCCAGAAACTGCTGCAACAGTGCCGGTACGAACTTGACCACCGTGACGTGTTGCTCACGAATCACTTGCGCGAGATAAGCAGGTTCGCGGTGCCCTCCGGGACGCGCCAGCACCAGCCGGACACCGGCGCTCAGCGGCCAGAAAAACTCCCACACCGAACCGTCGAAACTGAAAGGGGCTTTCTGCAATAACGCCGCTTGCGGGTTCGGCGGGCAGATCCGCGAGCCCCAATGCACCAGATTGCACAAACCCCGGTGCTCCAGCATCACGCCTTTCGGCGTGCCGGTCGAACCGGAGGTGTAGATCATGTATGCCAGGTTCGAAGGATTCAGGCCGGCAATCTGCAGATCGCTGTCCGGCTCGTCGTGCCAATTGCAGCGATCAACATCGATCAGCACGGCATCGGTTCCGGCAAACAGTGACCGCGTGGCCGTTTGCACCAGCACGGCCACCGGCGCGCTGTCCTTGAGCATGTAGACCAGACGCTCCGTCGGGTAGGCCGGATCCAGCGGCACGTAGGCGCCACCGGCCTTGAGAATGCCCAGCATACCCACCACCAGATCGAGCCCACGCTCGACACACAGCGCCACCCGCGAATCCGCTCCAACGCCCTGCTGCCGCAAGTGATGGGCGAGACGGTTGGCACGGGCATTCAGTTCGCGGTAAGTCAGGCTGTGCTCCCCGCTCTGCACGGCAATCGCTTCCGGTCGGCGGCGCACCTGTGCCTCGAACAGGCTGTGGATCGGCTGCTCGAGCGGATAGTCGACAGCGGTCGCGTTGAACTCGGTGAGCAATCGCTGGCGTTCATCCGCAGCGAGCAGGTCGACCTGCGCCATGACGGCCTGATCATCGTTGACCAGTGCCTCCAGCAAGCACTGGAAGTAACCGACAAACCGCCGCACCGTCGATTCGTCAAACAACGCCGTGGCGTAGCGCAGCGAGCCGCGAATCCCTTCCGGTGTTTCGCCCAGACTCAGCGACAGGTCGAACTTCACAAACTGATTGTCCCCGACCACACCTTCCAGCATCAGCCCGCCCAGCGTCAGTGCCGGCGCCACGCTGCTGTCCCAGCTCACCAGGGTCTGGAACAGCGGCGTATGCGACAGGCTGCGTACCGGACGGGTGATTTCCACCACGTGTTCGAACGGCAGATCCTGATGCGCCTGCGCCGCCAGAGTCTGCGCCTTGACCCGCGCCAACAGCGCCTCGCCCGTCAATGCGCCGCCAGTATCGATGCGCAACGCGAGGGTGTTGACGAACATGCCGATCAGCCCTTCGATTTCCGCGCGGGTACGGTTGGCAACCGGCGAACCGATCACCACATCGGTTTGCCCGGACAGGCGCCCGAGCAGCATGGCCCACACGCTCAACGTCACCATGTACGGCGTCACCCCGTGACGCTGGCAGAGTGTTTTCAGGCCATCACTCAGCGGTGCACTCAACCGCACGTCGACACTGGCGCCATGGTGATCCTGTTGCGCGGGACGCGGACGGTCGGTCGGCAACGCCAGCAACGCCGGGCTGTCGGCCAGAGTCCGTTGCCAGTAATCGCTCTGGCGCTGCAACACCTCGCCGCTGAGCCAGCGCCGTTGCCACACCGCGTAGTCGGTGTATTGCAGGGCCAGCGGCGGCAGCGGATCGTCCTCGCCCTGGCTGAACGCCTGATACAGCGCCATCAGCTCGCGGGTCAGAACCCCCATCGACCAGCCATCGGCGATGATGTGATGCATCGTCAGAAGCAGGACATGATGATCGTCGGCCAGGCACACCAGACGTCCCCGGATCAATGCATCGTCCTGCAAGTTGAACGGCCCGCGCGCTTCAGCTTCGATCAACCTGCGCAACGCTGGGTCGGCCTGCGGTTGTTGGCGCAAATCCTCGAAAATCAGCGCCAGACCGCTGTCGACCGGGGCAATCAGCACCTGCGCGTCATCGTTGAACTGCGCGAAACGGCTGCGCAGGGTTTCGTGACGGGCGACGATTCGCACCAATGCTCGCTGCAGGGCCGCCTCGTCCAGTCGGCCACGCAGGTGCAGACCCAGCGGAATGTTGTAAGCCGTGTTGCCGCCATCCATCTGTGCGAGGAACCACAGGCGTTGCTGGGCAAAAGACAATGGCAGCGCCTGATCTCGCTGCGCCGACAGAATCGGCGGCAATGTGCTCTGCTCGGCCTGACTCAAGACCTGCGCCACAGCCGCCAGCTCTGGGTTGGCGAACAGATCGGTTAACGCCAGTTCGACGCCCATCTGCTGACGCACCTGGGAGAGCATGCGCATCGCCAGCAACGAATGGCCGCCCAGTTCGAAAAAGTTGTCGTGGCGCCCGACCCGCTCAACCTGCAACACCTCGGCCCAGACGAGCGCCAGACTCGCTTCCAGCGTATTGGCCGGGGTCTCGTAAACCCGGCTGAGCAACGCGTCTTGCGTCGGCGCCGGCAGTGCCTTGCGATCAACCTTGCCATTGTTGTTCAGCGGCAAGGCATCGAGTTGCACCCACGCGCTCGGCAGCATGTATTCCGGCAGCCGCGCCTGCAATTGGGCGTGCAGACTGGCGCTCTCCAGTGGCTCGCCTGCGACGGTGTAGTACGCCACCAGACGTGTGATTTCCTGAGCATCGCGGCGCGCCAGCACCACCGCTTCCTTGATGCCCGGGCAGTTGAGCAGGCGGTTTTCGATTTCGCCCAGCTCAATGCGGAAACCACGGATTTTCACCTGATCGTCGTTGCGCCCGATGCAGTCAAGTTGCCCCGGCGCCAGCCACCGCGCCAGATCACCGGTACGGTACAACAAGGCGCCGGGTTTACTGCTGAACGGGTCGGGGAGAAATTTCTCGGCGTTCAGATCTGCACGGTTCAGGTAACCGAGGGCAACACCCTGCCCGCCGATGTACAACTCACCGGTCACACCCATCGGCACCGGTTGTTGATGAGCATCGAGCACGTACACCTGAGTGTTGGAAATCGGCCCGCCAATCGGCACGCTCTCGGCGCTTTCCGCCACTTCGTGTACTTCGAAGGTTGTCGCGTAGGTGGTGGTTTCGGTCGGGCCGTAGCAGTGCACGATGCGCAGTTCTGGCGCTTCGGTCAGCAGTCGGCGGAACGCTGCCGGGTCGCCGCGCTCGCCGCCGCACAACAGAATGCGCAGGCCTTTGAGCGCCTGCGGAATCAGTTGCACGTACTGGTTGAACAGCGCCGTGGTGACGAACAGCACAGTCGCCCCGCTCGCGCTCAACGCACGACCGAAAGCGTTCGGATCAAGCAGCGTCTGGTGGTCGATCACCACGACGCGACCGCCATTGAGCAATGGCCCCCAGATGTCCATGGTGCTGGCGTCGAACGCCGGGTTCGAGGCAAATACCACGCGATCCTGCGCATTGAAATCGGCGTAACCGTTGTTGATCACCAGACGACCGATGCCACGGTGCGGGATCATTACGCCTTTCGGCGTACCGGTGGAGCCGGAGGTGTACATGATGTACGCCAGTGATTCCGATGATTGCAGCAGGTTCGGGTTGTGCGTCGGTTGCCCGTTGAGGGTCAGCCTGTCGAGATCGATGCGTGGCGCGGCGTAGTCGATCACTTCGCCGCTCAAGGTCAACAGCGCCACGGCCTGACAGTCCTCGACCATGAATGCCTGACGCTCGCTCGGTGCATGGATGTCCAGCGGCACGTAGGCTGCCGCGCACTTGGCAATCGCCAGTTGCGCCACCAGCAGTTGCAGCGAGCGCGGCAACAGGAGCGCCACGTGGTCGCCCGGTTGCACGCCGTGGGCAATCAGATGATGAGCCAGGCGATTGGCCTGGGCATTGAGTTCGAAGTAGCTCA
Source organism: Pseudomonas atagonensis (assembly GCF_011369485.1). Classification (GTDB taxonomy): domain Bacteria; phylum Pseudomonadota; class Gammaproteobacteria; order Pseudomonadales; family Pseudomonadaceae; genus Aquipseudomonas; species Aquipseudomonas atagonensis. The sequence continues at coordinate 86,987 of NZ_VXCA01000017.1, forward strand.
GCGATTGTTCGCCGTGCACCGCGGCAATAGCCTTGGGATGCGCCGCCGCTTGTTGCTGGAAAATTCCGTGGGCGGTCAGCGTCTGCGGGTAGTCACGGGCGGTGGAGTTGAAGTCCGCCAACACGCGTCGGCGCTCATCCGCTGCCAGCAACGGTACTTGTTCCAATACCGTGCGATCGTCGCCGATCATCGCTTCCAGCAGCCGCTCGAAGTAGCCGGTGTAACGCTGGATCGTCGAAGCGTCGAACAGCGCCGTGGCGTAGTTCAACGAGCCGCGAATCACCCCGTTGACGTCCCCCAGCGTCAGGGTCAGGTCAAACTTGGCCACCTGCGCCGTGGCGGCCACCCCTTCCAGCGTCAGATCGCCGAGGGCCAATTGCGGCCCGACGCTGCTGTCCCAGCTCAGTGAGGTCTGGAACAACGGGCTGTTCGCCAGGCTGCGCGCCGGTTTGGCAATTTCCACCACTTGCTCGAACGGCAGATCCTGGTGCGACTGAGCGTCCAGGGTCCGCGCCTTGACCCGCGCCAGCAGCGTTTCGACGTTCGGTTCGCCCGAGGTGTCGATACGCAATGCCAACGTGTTGACGAACATGCCGATCAACCCTTCGGTTTCGGCGCGGGTGCGGTTGGCCACCGGCGAGCCGATCAGCACATCGGATTGCCCGGACAGTCGACTCATCAACAGGGCCCAGGCGCTGGTCATGGTCATGAACAGAGTCACGCCATGTCGTTGACTCAAGGCCTTGAGCGCCGCACTCAAGCGCTCGCCCAGGCGCACTTCGACGTTGCTGCCGGCGTAGTCCTGACGCACCGGGCGCGCACGGTCGGTGGGCAGGGTCAGCAGCGTCGGCGCGCCGTCGAGGGTTTGCTGCCAGTAATCGCTCTGGCGCTGCAGCACTTCACCGCTGAGCCAGCGCCGTTGCCACACCGCGTAATCGCCGTACTGCAACGCCAGCGCTGGCAACGGATCTTGCCCGCCATGGCTGAACGCCTGATACAACGCCATCAGCTCGCGGGTCAGCACACCCATTGACCAGCCGTCGGCAACGATGTGATGCACCGTCAGCAACAGCACGTGGTGATCGTCGGCCAGACACACCAGGCGACCGCGAATCAGCGAATCGTTTTGCAGATCGAATGCCGTCGACGCTTCCTGCGCCATCAAGGTCTGCAAGGTCTGTTCGGCCCGCGGCTGTCGGCGCAGGTCTTCAAATGCCAGCAACAGGCCGCTGTCGACCGGAGCAATGCAAACCTGCGCGGTGTCGTCGAGGGGGCTGAAACGGCTGCGCAGGGTTTCGTGGCGGGCAACGATCCGCATCAGCGCCTGTTGCAGGGCATCGACGTCGAGACGGCCGCGCAAGCGCAGGCCTATCGGAATGTTGTAGGCCGAGTTGCCCCCCGCCATTTGCGCCAGGAACCACAGGCGTTGCTGGGCGAAGGACATGGGCAACGCTCCATCACGCGCAGCCGGGAGGATCTGCGGCAATGTGCTGCGTCCGGCACGATTCAGCGCCTCGGCCACGGCGTGCAGTTGCGCGTCGGCAAACAGATCGCTCAGCGCCAACTCTACACCGAGGCGCTGACGCACCAGCGAAACCATGCGCATTGCCAGCAACGAATGGCCGCCCAGTTCAAAGAAGTGATCGTGACGGCCAACTTGCTCGACCTGTAGCACTTCAATCCAGATTTGTGCCAGAACGTTTTCCAGCTCGCCTTGCGGTGCAGCGTATTCACGAATCAGTAACGCTGCTTCGTCAGGCTTGGGCAAGGCTTTACGGTCAACCTTGCCATTGTTGTTCAACGGCAAAGCGTCAAGCTGCACCCACGCTGTCGGCATCATGTAATCCGGTAGCTGTGCCTGCAATCGGGCGTGCAGACCGGTGCTGCCCAGACTGGCGCCCGTCACCGTGTAATACGCCACCAGACGTGGGTTTTCCTCGTCGTCGCGGCGCGCCAGCACCACCGCTTCCTTGATGCCCGGACATTTGAGCAGGCGGTTTTCGATTTCGCCCAGCTCGATGCGGAAACCACGGATTTTCACCTGATCGTCATTGCGCCCGACGCAGTCAAGTTGCCCCGGCGCCAGCCACCGCGCCAGATCACCGGTGCGATACAACAAGGCGCCGGGTTTGCTGCTGAACGGGTCGGGGAGAAATTTCTCGGCGTTCAGATCTGCACGGTTCAGGTAACCGAGGGCAACACCCTGCCCGCCGATGTACAACTCACCGGTCACACCCATCGGCACCGGTTGTTGATGAGCATCGAGCACGTACACCTGAGTGTTGGAAATCGGCCCGCCAATCGGCACGCTCTCGGCGCTTTCCGCCACTTCGTGTACTTCGAAGGTTGTCGCGTAGGTGGTGGTTTCGGTCGGGCCGTAGCAGTGCACGATGCGCAGTTCTGGCGCCTCGGCCAGCAGTCGGCTGAACGCCGCCGGGTCGCCACGCTCGCCGCCGCACAACAGAATGCGCAGGCCTTTGAGCGCCTGCGGAATCAGTTGCACGTACTGGTTGAACAGCGCCGTGGTGACGAACAGCACAGTCGCCCCGCTCGCGCTCAACGCACGACCGAAAGCGTTCGGATCAAGCAGCGTCTGGTGGTCGATCACCACGACGCGACCGCCATTGAGCAATGGCCCCCAGATGTCCATGGTGCTGGCGTCGAATGCCGGGTTCGAGGCAAAGACCACGCGATCCTGCGCATTGAAATCGGCATAGCCGTTGTTGATCACCAGACGGCCAATGCCACGGTGCGGGATCATCACGCCTTTCGGCGTACCGGTGGAGCCGGAGGTGTACATGATGTACGCCAGCGATTCCGACGATTGCAGCAGGTTCGGGTTATGCGTCGGTTGCCCGTTGAGGGTCAGCCTGTCGAGATCGATGCGTGGCGCGGCGTAGTCGATCACTTCGCCGCTCAAGGTCAACAGCGCCACGGCCTGACAGTCCTCAACCATGAACGCCTGACGCTCGCTCGGCGCATTGATATCCAGCGGCACGTAGGCTGCCGCGCACTTGGCAATCGCCAGTTGCGCGACCAGCAGTTGCAGCGAGCGCGGCAACAGGATCGCCACGTGATCGCCCGGTTGCACGCCGTGGGCAATCAGGTGATGGGCCAACTGGTTAGCCCGGGCGTTCAGCTCAAGGTAAGTCAGCGATTGCTCACCCTGCACCGCGGCCACGGCTTGTGCTTGCGCGACGGCTTGCCGCTCGAACAGGCCATGGATCGTCAGCGAATGCGGGTATTCACGTTCAGTTGCATTGAACTCGACCAGCAACTGATGACGTTCTGCGGCAGGCACAACGGACAAGCGATCAAAACCTGCATGAGGCGTATGCTCCAGTGCATCGACCAATACGCCTAACGCAACCTGCATGTACGCGCAGATGCGCTGCGCATCGATGCCCGCTGCAGCCAGCGCCTTCAGGCTGAAATCTTCGCCGAGATCGTCAACGCTGAGGGTCAGGCGATAGTTGGTGTGCTCCTCGGCCGCCAGCAACTGCATGCCATGCCACGCGGCTTGCATCTCGGCGGATATAGGCCCGACGGGGGCGCTGTGGCGATAGTTGAGCAGTGTGCTGAACAGCGGCGTGCCCGACGGCATCGCGCTGCATTGCTGCACTTGCGCCAACTGCGCGTGTTCGTGGGCGAGCAACTGGCTCAAGCGCTCATGGGTCGCCAGTGCCGCGCCTTTCACGCTGTGTGCGTTCAGCTCGATGCACAGCGGCAAGGTGTTGATGAACACCCCGAGCGCCCGCTCCGCCCCTTCGCCGCCCTGCAATCTGCCGAGCAATACCGTGCCGAACACCACGGCGTCGCGCCCGGACAATTGCCCCAGCACTTGCGCCCAGGCGAGGTGCATCAGGCTTGCTGCGCTGACACCCAGACGCCGCGATTGCAGACGCACGCTGCGGCTCAGGTCGCGATCAAGCGTCAGTTGCGCGTGTTGCGCCGGCCTCTCGTCCGCCAGAGGCTGACCGTAGGGCACGGTCGGCTCGTCGATATGGCCGAGCATGTCGCGGAAGAAGCGTTCGTGCGCCTGCTCGCTCAAACCGTAACGGGTGTGCGCCACGTAATTGCGGTACGGCACCGGCTCGCTCAACCGCTGAGCCGTGCCGAGCAGGAACGCCTGCATGTCGTGTTGCAGCACCTCAAGCGCCACGTGATCCATCACCAGATGATGGAACAGCAGCAACGCCACCACGCGTTGATTCACCGAATCCCGGGCATGCACGACACGCATCAGCGGTGCCTCGGTGATGTTCATGCGGAAGGTGTCGACGGCGAACCGGGCACGCAACTGGCTCAGCGCATCGCCGGAATCGTCCAGTGTCAGCGCCTCGCAACGTAATGACGCTTGCCGCCAGACCACTTGCACCGGCTCTTCCAGCCCCTCCCAGAACAACGAGGTGCGCAAGATGTCGTGGCGTTCGATCACGCGTTGCAGGGCATCGGTGAAGGCCTGCAAACGCTGCTCATCGGCAAACGCGAATTGCGCCTGCAGCACATACGGATCACCCTGCGCCGCTGACAGATGATGGAACAAAATCCCGGTCTGCAAGGGCGCCAGCGGATAAATGTCCTGAATATTCAGGGCACCACCGGGGACACTCGCGACGACTCTGTCGATGGCTGCTTGATCCAGCGTGACCAGCGGCAACAATTCCGGGGTAATGCGCGTGCAGCCTGGCGGGATCAGATTGGCCGCAACGGCAACTTCAGGCTCGCCACCCACCGCCGCCGCCAGCGCGGCCAGCGTCGGTTGGCCGAACAGCACGCGGATATCCGCTGACAGGCCGACGCGGCGCATGCGTGCCACCAGATTGACCGCCATCAACGAATGGCCGCCCAGTTCGAAGAAGTGATCAAAGCGCCCTATCCGCTCGACCTTGAGCAATTCAGCCCAGATAGCGGCAATGGCAGTTTCGACTTCGCCAACCGGGGCTTCATACTCGCGGCTCAACAGCGCGGTCTGGTCCGGTGCGGGCAAGGCCTTGCGATCCAGTTTGCCGTTGGGACTGAGCGGCAAGGCGTCCAGATGCACGAACACGGCGGGCACCATGTAGTCCGGCAGGTGCTTGAGCAATTGGCTACGCAACTGATCGATTGGCAGTGGCTCGCCGCTGTAATACGCCACCAGACGCTGGTCTCCCGGCACGTCTTCACGGGCCAGCACGGCGGCTTCGCGCACACCATCGACCTGCGCCAGATGCGCCTGTATCTCGCCGGGTTCGATACGCAAACCACGGATCTTGACCTGGTCGTCATTGCGCCCCAGGTATTCGATATTGCCATCGGCGAGATATCGCGCAATGTCGCCGGTGCGGTACAGGCTCGCTCCGGTCTGCTCACTGAACGGGTCGTCGAGGAAGCGTTCAGCCGTCAGTTCGGGCCGGTTCAGGTAACCCCGCGCCACTTGCACGCCGCCGAGATACAACTCACCGACGACACCGATGGGGACCGGTTGCTGGTGAGCATCAAGGATGTACACGCGGGTATTGCAAAGCGGTTTGCCAATCGGCGGCGCGCTGTCCGGTACCGGTGCATCCGGCGCCAGCGTCCACACGGTGCTGTCGACCGTCGCTTCGGTCGGGCCATAAACATTATGCAGGCGAACATGCGGCAGACGTTCACGCACACTACGCACCAACGTAGTCGTCAGCTCGCCACCGCCACAGAACACATCGGTGAGGCTGCAACATTGATCCACGTAGTCCTGTTCGAGAAACTGCTGCAACAGCGCCGGCACAAACTGAATGACGTTGACCTGCTGCTCTCGAACGAGCTGCACCAGAGCGGCGGGATCGCGATGCCCGTCAGGGCTGGCAAGAACCAGGCGCATCCCGCTGGTCAGCGGCCAGAACAGCTCCCACACCGAGGCATCAAAACTGAACGGGGTTTTCTGCAACAACGCAGCACCGGTCGACAACGGACACAGGCTGGCGCTCCAGTGCAGCAGATTGCAGAGGTTGCGGTGCTCGACCATCACCCCTTTCGGCATGCCGGTGGAGCCAGAAGTGTAAATGACATAGGCCAGATTCGCAGCGCTCAGGCCTGGAACCTGCGGATTGCTCTCCGGCAGCTCTTGCCAGGTGCAATGATCGAAGTCGATCAGCGTGGCGGCGGTCTCACCGATCAGCGAACGCGTTGCCGCCTGCACCAACACCGCCACCGGCGCGCTGTCCTCAAGCATGTAGGCCAGACGTTCGGCGGGATACCCCGGATCCAGCGGCACATACGCGCCGCCAGCCTTGAGAATGCCCAGCAACCCCACGAGCAGCTCCGGCCCGCGTTCGACGCAGATGGCCACCCGGCAATCGACGCCCACACCTGACTGGCGCAGGTGATGGGCAAGGCGATTGGCGCGACGGTTCAACTCGGCGTAACTCAAGTGCTGTTCCGCAGTCACCACGGCATCGGCGTCTGGCGTGCGCATCACTTGCGCCTCGAAGCGAGCCTGAACGGTCTGGTCGAGATCGTGCGGGACGGCGGTTGCGTTCAGATCAAACAGCAAATGCTGACGCTCCTCGTCCGCCAGCAATGCCACGTGCTCCAGTACCGCTTGATCGTTGCTGACCATCGCCTGCAGCAGTTTCTGCAAGTAACCGACATACCGCTGGATCGTCGCCTCATCGAACAAGGCGATGGCGTATTCCAGCGAACCACGAATCCCGCCCGGTGCGTCCGCCAGCGTCAACGACAGATCGAACTTGGCGAAATGGCTGGGCTCGGCAACGCTTTCCAGCACCAGGTCGCCCAGGCTCAGGCTTGAATCCTGACCACTGTCCCAACTGAACATCGTCTGAAACAAAGGACTGTGGGCCATGCTGCGCAAAGGTTTGGTGATTTCCACCACTTGCTCGAACGGCAGATCCTGGTGGGCCTGCGCCGCCAGGGTTTGTGCCTTGACCCGCGCCAGCAGCGCTTCGGTGCTCAACGCCCCAGAGGTGTCGAGGCGCAATGCCAGGGTGTTGACGAACATGCCGATCAGGCCTTCGATCTCGGCGCGGGTGCGGTTGGCCACTGGCGAACCGATGACCACTTCGGGCTGGCCGGACAAACGACTCAACAGGCTCGCCCAGGCGCTGATCATCAGCATGTACATCGTCACGCCGTGGCGTTGAGACAGGGCTTTGAGCCCGGCACTCAAACGCTCGTCGAGCGCCACTTCGACGGTGCTGCCAGCGAAATCCTGTTCTGCCGGGCGCGGTCGATCCGTCGGCAGCATCAGCAGCGCCGGAGCACCGGCCAGCGTCTGCCGCCAGTATTCGCTCTGACGTTGCAGCACCTCGCCACTGAGCCAGCGTCGCTGCCACACCGCGTAGTCGGTGTATTGCAGCGCCAGCGGCGGCAACGGATCGGGCTGGCCGTGGCTGAATGCCTGATACAACGCCATCAGTTCGCGGGTCAGCACACCCATCGACCAGCCATCGGAAATGATGTGATGCAGGGTCAGCAACAGCACATGGTGATCGTCGGCCAGACGCACGAGACGTCCACGAATCAGCGGGTCGTCCTGCAAGTCGAATGGCCCGGAAGCTTCGCCCTGAATCAGTGCTTGCAAGGTTTCGTCAGGTTGCGGGTGCTGCCGCAGATCTTCGACGCGCAGCAGCAGGCCGCTGTCGACCGGGGCAATCAATACCTGTGCTTCGTCGTTGAACTGGGCGAACCGGCTGCGCAGGGTTTCGTGGCGGGCGACGATGCGCGCCAGCGCCTGTTGCAGCGCCTCTTCGTTCAGACGGCCACGCAGGCGCAGGCCGATGGGAATGTTGTACGCAGTGTTGGCGCCTTCCATTTGCGCCAGAAACCACAAACGTTGTTGGGCAAACGACAGCGGCAAGGCGCCGTCGCGGGCCACCGGCACAATCTCCGGTTGCGTACAGCGTCCGGCTTGCGCCACCGCCTCGGCGACCGCTGCAAGCTCAGCATTGGCGAACAGGTCGGCCAACGCCAGCTCGACCCCGAGACGTTGGCGAACCTGCGAGACCATGCGCATCGCCAGCAGCGAATGGCCGCCGAGTTCGAAGAAGTGATCCTGACGCCCGACGCGCTCAACCTGCAGCACTTGCGCCCAGATCTGCGCCAGCGCAGTCTCCAGTTCGTTGTGCGGCGCCTCGTATTCGCGGGTAAACAATGCCGCGCGATCAGGCTTGGGCAGCGCCTTGCGGTCGACCTTGCCATTGGCGGTCAGTGGCAGCGCGTCGAGTCTGACGAACGCCACCGGCACCATGTAATCCGGCAATTGCGTCAGCAGGTGGGCGCGCAATTCAGCCACGGCCAGCGGCTCGACCTGCGCTTGCTCGGTGAAATAAGCCACCAGTCGCGGTTGCCCGGGTTCGTCTTCGCGAGCCAGCAGTACCGCTTCCTGAATGCCGGGCAACTGGTTGAGGCGGGTTTCGATTTCGCCGAGTTCGATCCGTACGCCACGGATCTTCACCTGATCGTCGTTACGTCCCACATATTCCAGCGTGCCGTCGGCACGCCAGCGTACAAGGTCGCCGGTGCGGTACATGCGCGGATTCGCCGCGCGGCTGAATGGATCGTCGAGGAAACGCTCGGCCGTCAGATCGGCGCGGTTCAGATAGCCTCGCGCGACACCGGCGCCACCGACGTACAGCTCGCCCATGACCCCAATCGGCACCGGGCGCTGCTGCTCATCCAGCACGTACACCGTAGCGTTGGTCACCGGTTTGCCGATGTGCAGCGCGTCGCCCGCCTCGATCCGTCCAGAGGTCGCGACCACCGTGGCTTCGGTCGGGCCGTAGTTGTTGATCACGTCGAATTGCTGATTGCGGTTGAACTGCCGCAAGCGGTCGCCACCGATCAGCAGCGTGCGCAAGGTCGGGTGTTCGAGGTGCTGGCTGAAGGCATATTCGGCCACGGGTGTCGGCAGGAAACTCACGTCCAGCGGCTGCGCACACCACCAGTCGAGCAACGCGTCGATGTCTTCGCTGCCTTCGTGAACCGGTGCCAGATGCAAGGTCGCGCCGGCACACAACGCCGGCCAGACCTCCCAGGCCATGGCGTCAAACCCGAACCCGGCGAGGCTGGAGGTGTGGCGACCGGCGCACAGATCGAACGCAGTGCAGTGCCAGTCGACCAGATTCGACAACGTGAGGTGTTCGACCATCACGCCTTTGGGCAGGCCGGTTGAACCGGAGGTGTAAATAACGTAGGCCAGGTGCTCGACGGTCAGCCCCGGCACTTGCGGATCGAGGATATCTGCCGGCCGGGCATGCCGGTCGAGATCGATCACCGGCACATTCAGCGCGGGCAAGCGCTCCCGCAGATTGTGTTGAGTGAGGACAACGACCGGCGCGCTGTCACTGAGCAGATAGCGCAGACGATCTGCCGGATGCGCCGGATCGACCGGCACATAAGCTGCCCCGGCCTTGAGAATCGCCACCAGCCCGACCAGCGTATCGAGGCCTCGGCGGGCGACGATGGCCACACGGTCGTCGGGCTTCACACCCGATTCGATCAACTGATGGGCCAACGCATTGGCATGGCCGTTGAGCTCGGCGTAGCTCAATGGCTCACCCGCAAATACCGCCGCCACGGCCTCGGGGCGCAGCGCCACTTGCGCCTCGAAACTTTGCGCAATAGTCAGCGTTGCCGGGAAGTCGGCTTGAGTGGCATTGAACGCGACCAGCAGTTGCTCGCGCTCCGCTGCCGGCAGAACCGGCAATTGGTTGAGCGCGGTGTCCGGCGCCTGCTCCAGCGCCAGCACCAGATGTTCCAGGGCGCAATGCATGTACTCGCAGATGCGCTGCGGTTCGACGTCGGTGGTGGCCAGCAGCGTCAGGCTGAACGCATCGGCAAAATCATCGACGCTCAGGGTCAGCGGATAGTTGGTGCGTTCTTCGGAACTGATCGTGCTGATGCCTTCCCAGGCGGCAAGAGTCTCGGCACTCGCCGTTGCCGACGTATGGCTGTGACGGTAATTGAGCAAGGCACTGAACAGCGGCGTGGGTGCAACCACGCCGCTGCAACGTTGCGCCAGCGCCAGCGGTGCGTGTTCGTGGCGCATCAGCGTGGTCAGACGTTTGTGCGTCGCCTCCACCGCCGCCCGCACGCCCTGCGCATCGACATCGACCCGCAGCGGCAAAGTGTTGATGAAAATCCCTAGTGCGCGCTCGGTGGCTTCGGCGCCTTGCATACGGCCCATCAGCACGGTGCCAAACACTACGTTGGGCTTGCCGGTCAATGCGGCCAGTACCTGCGCCCAACCGAGATGGAACAGACTCGCGGCACTCACGCCGAGCTGCCTCGCTTGCGCCCGCAGACGCTGGCCCAGCAGCGGATCGATCGGCAGGCTCAGCTCGGCAATGCCGAGGCCGTCACCCTGGACATCCTGCAAACCGTAGGGCAGCGTCGGCTCGCTGATATCACCGAGCATGTCGCGGAAAAACGCCTCGTGTTCCGCCTCGCTGATGCCCAGCCGCGCTTGCGCCACGTAATTGCGGAACGGCACCGGTCGACCCAGCGCTTGCTGCTGGCCGGTCAGACAGGCGTGCAACTCGTGGCGCACCACGTCGAGCGCCGAGTGGTCCAGCGCCATGTGATGGAACAGCAACGTCGCGACCACTCGCTGACCGGCCTGATCCCAGGCGTAGGCCAGCCGCATCAGCGGTGCACGGGTGACGTCGAGACGGAAATGCCGTGCGTCAAAGCGTTCGTGCAGTTGCTGCAAGACATCGCCCTCGCTGTCGAGCTGCACGTCTTCCACGGGCAGTTGCACCTGACGCCAGACCACTTGCAGCGGCGTATCCAGCCCCTCCCAGTGCACCGCTGTGCGCAGAATGTCGTGGCGATCGATCACCGTTTGCAACGCCTGAATGAAGGCATGCAGACGCTCACGGCTGCTGAAGGCGAAATACGACTGCATGACGTACGGATCGCCCTGCTCGTTGCTCGCGTGGTGATAGAGAATGCCTTCCTGCAACGGCGCCAGCGGATAGATGTCCTGCACATTGGCGGCGCCGCCGGGGATGTCGGCGATCAAGCGGTCAATGGTCGCTTGATCGACTTTGGCGAGGGTCAACATTTCAGATGTGATGCGCGTGGTGCCGGGGCGAATGCCGTTGGCCGGCACCTCGATCTGGCCGGCCTTGCTCGCCGAGTATTGCCCGGCCTTGATCAGTTCGATCAGCGCCGGTTTGTGTTCACGCAGCGCAGCCAACAGGGCCGGATCGCTCAACGCCTGCTTGTTGCCATTGACGCGTAATTGCTCATCGGTCACCGCCAATTGAATGTCTTTGGTCTTCAGGACTGCCAACAGTTCGAGCACATTCACAGGACGATCTCCATTCTTTCCGTAATTGCGGCGTAACCGGCCAGGGTCGGTTGTTCGAACAACGCCCTGACGTCGGCATCCATGCCTTCCTGACGTAACCGGCCGATCAGGCTGACCGCCAGTAATGAGTGACCACCCAGTTCAAAGAAATGGTCGTGGCGCCCTACCCGTTCAACGTTGAGCAGGTCAGCCCAGAGGCGTGCAAGGGTGATTTCGACTTCGCCGACCGGGGCTTCGTATTCACGGGTTTTCAGCGCACTCTGATCCGGTGCCGGCAAGGCCTTGCGGTCGAGTTTGCCGTTGGGGCTCAGCGGCAATGCGGGCAGATGCACGAACACCGCTGGCACCATGTAATCCGGCAAATGTTCAAGCAGATGACTGCGCAGCACGTCGAATTCCAGACGCTCGCCGGTGTAATACGCGACCAGGCGCTTGTCCCCGGGCTGATCTTCACGGGCCAGCACGGCGGCTTCCTGCACGCCAGCGATCCCGGTCATACGCGCCTGAATCTCACCCGGTTCGATGCGCAAACCACGGATCTTCACCTGATCATCGTTACGGCCCAGGTACTCGATGTTGCCGTCCGGGCGATACCGGGCGACGTCGCCGGTGCGGTACATCCGCCCGTCCGGCTGAAACGGATCCTCGAGGAAGCGCTCGGCCGTCAGCTGCGGCCGGTTCAGGTAACCACGGGCGACCTGCACCCCGCCGATGTACAACTCGCCGACCACGCCTTGCGGCACCGGCTGTTGTTGCGCATCGAGGATGTACATTCGGGTATTGGCGATCGGTTTGCCGATCGGGATGTTGTCCGGGGTGTGCTCGATGGGCCCGGCGCAATTCCACGCGGTCACGTCGACGGCCGCTTCGGTCGGGCCGTACAGGTTATGCAACTCGCTGTCCGGCAATTGCAGTTTGAAACGCCGCACCAGACTGCCCGGCAACGCCTCACCGCTGCACATCACCCGCCGCAGACCGCTACTGCGGTCGGTGTCGCTGTTGGCGAGGAACACCTCGAGCATCGACGGCACAAAGTGCAGCGTGGTGATGTTCTCGGCCTCGATCACTTCGCCAAGGTATTGCGGATCCTTGTGCCCGCCGGGACGCGCCATGACCAGTCGCGCCCCGGTCATCAACGGCCAGAAGAACTCCCACACCGAGACGTCGAAGCTGAATGGGGTTTTCTGCAGCACCGAATCGGCCGCGCTCAGTTGATAAGCGTCCTGCATCCACAGCAAACGGTTGACCACGGCGGCGTGCTCGTTGACCACGCCTTTGGGCTGGCCGGTGGAACCGGAGGTGTAGATCACGTACGCGGTGTGTTGTGGGGTCAGCGCCGGTATTTGCAGATTATCGGCAGGCAACGATTGCCAGAGGTTCTGGTCGAGATTGACCACCGGCACAGCGATGTCGCCCAGTAACTCGCGAGTCGAACCCTGCACCAGCACCGCCACCGGCCCGCTGTCCTCAAGCATGCAGGCGAGGCGTTCCAGTGGATACGCCGGATCCAGCGGGACATAGCCGCCGCCGGCCTTGTTGATGGCGAGCAGGCCGATGACCATTTCCAGACTGCGTTCGACGCAGATTGCCACCCGCGAATCCGGCTGCACGCCGAACCTGATCAAGTGTCGGGCCAAGCGATTGGCGTGCTCATTCAGTTGCGCGTAGGTCAATGACTGTTCACCGGCGACGACAGCCAACGCCTGTGGCGTACGCAGTACCTGCGCCTCGAACATACCGTGGATTGTCTGCTGCAAGTCGTAATCGATACCGGTGTCGTTGAGGCCGAACAGCAACGCCTGCCGTTCCTCATCCTGCAACACCGTCAGGCGGTTCAACGCTTGCCGGGGTGTTAGCTGCAACGCGTCGACCAATGCGACCAGCGCGTTCTGCATGAACTGGCTGATGCGTGTCGCACCAATGCGCGCCGGGGTCATCACGGTCAGCTGGAAGCCGCTGCCCAGATCATCAACGTTGAGGGTCAACGGGTAGTTGGTGCGCTCCTCGCCGGCAAGGGATTCGATGCCTTGCCAGGCCTGCCGTCTGGCTTCTGATCGGGCTTCACTGTCGCTATGCCGGTAATTGAGCATCGCGCTGAACAGCGGCGACGGCGCCGCGACACCGCTGCAACGTTGAGCCAGTGCCAGCGAAGCATGTTCGTGGGCCAACAGCGCACTGAGCCGCGCATGCGTCGCCTTGACCCCGGCACGAACGTCGGTTTCATCGATATCCACGCGAAATGGCAAGGTATTGATGAACATGCCCAGTCCGCGATCCGCGCCCGCCCCGCCCTGCATGCGGCCAAGCAGCACCGTGCCGAACACTACCCGTTCCTGGCTCGACGTGGCTGCCAGCACCTGTGCCCAGGCGAGATGGAACAGACTGGCGACGCTGACACCGAGCAACCGTGCCTGACTACGCAGACGTTGCGCCACCGATGCAGGCAGCGGCTGACAGACTTCCTCGATGCCATTGCCGTCACCGTGCACATCCTGCAAACCGAACGGCAGCGTCGGTTCGTCGATGTCGCCAAGCATCTCGCGGAAAAACACTTCGTGCGCTTGCTCGCTGACGCCAAGGCGAGTCTGCGCCACATAATTGCGGTACGGCACGGCGGCCAGCGGCAACCGCTCATCGCCCTGCAGGATCGCCTGCATTTCATCGCTGACCACCGACAGCGCGGTGTGATCCATGGCGATGTGGTGGAACAACAGCATGGCGACCACGCGCTCATTAGCCGGATCGAGGGCGTACACCAGACGCATCAGTGGTGCCTGATCAAGCTCCAGACGCCAGTGCCGCGCATCGAAGCGCGCACGCAGCTGATCGATGGCGTCACCCTGCGCAGGTTCCAGCGCCACGGCTTGAACCGGCAGTTGGGCATACCGCCACACCACTTGCACCGGCGCCACAAGCCCTTGCCAGACAACGGATGTGCGCAGGATGTCGTGTCGCGTCATGACCTGACGCAGCGCCGCCGCAAACGCCTGCAGGCGCTCGAGGCTGTCGAACGCCAGGCACGACTGCAGCAAATACGGATCGCCCTGCGCAGCGCTGAGGTGGTGATAAAGAATCCCTTCCTGCAACGGCGCCAGCGGATAAATGTCCTGCACGTTGGCTGCGCCACCCGGCACTGTGGCGACGATACGCTCGATGCTGGCCTGATCCAGTTGCACCAGCGGCAACAGATCCGGGGTGATGTGCGTGCAATCGGCCGGAATCAGATTGGCCGGCACGTCGACTTCGCGACCGCTGCCCACAGCGGCGGCCAGCGCGGCCAGGGTTGGCTGGCTGAACAGCACGCGCACATCCGTGCTCAAGTCGGCCTGACGCATGCGCTCGATCAGCGTCACCGCCAGCAACGAATGCCCGCCCAGTTCGAAGAAATTGTCGTGACGGCCGACCCGCTCGACCTGCAGCACCTCGGCCCAAAGCTGCGCCAACGTCATCTCGACAGCGCCTTTTGGTGCTTCGTACTCGCGGCTCAGCCAAGCGCTTTGATCCGGCTCGGGCAAAGCCTTGCGGTCGAGTTTGCCGTTGGCGGTCAGCGGCAGGCTGTCCAGTCGCACGTAGGCTGCCGGAATCAGCGTTGGCGGCAACTGTGCTTGCAGGTGACTGCGTAAATCCTCGATCTCGACGCTCTGCCGTTCGGTAAACCACGCCAGCAACTGCCCGTCGCGCACCAGTACCACGCAATCCTGAACGGCCGCGTGGCGGCTCAATGCCGCTTCGATTTCACCCAGTTCGATACGCACGCCACGCAGTTTGACCTGATCGTCGTTACGCCCCAGATACTCAATCGTGCCGTCGGCCAGCCAGCGTGCGAGGTCGCCGGTACGGTACATGCGCGCCTGCGGCTCGTCGCTGAAAGGATCGTCGAGGAAGCGCTCGGCACTCAGCTCGGGCCGGTTCAGGTAACCGCGAGCTACGCCGGCGCCGCCGACAAACAACTCACCCGTGACGCCCACCGGCACCGGCCGTTGTTGTTCGTCGAGCAAATACACCTTGGCGTTGGCCATCGGCCGACCGATATGCAGCGGCCGACCCGCCTCGATCGCGCCAGACGTTGCGACCACCGTGGCCTCGGTCGGGCCATAGTTGTTGATCACCGCAAAGGTCTGCTTCCGGGGGAATTGCCGCAACGTGTCGCCACCAATCAACAGCGTGCGCAAGGTCGGGTGCCCAAGGTCGCGACTGAAGGCATATTCGGCCACCGGTGTCGGCAGGAAACTCACCTGCAACGGCTGCGCGCGCCACCAGTCGAGCAAGTCGTCGAGGTGTTCGTTGCTCACCGATTGCGGCGGCAGGTGCAGGGTCGCGCCCACGCAAAGCGCCGGCCATACCTCCCACGCCATGGCATCGAAACCGAAACCGGCGACGCTCGCCGTGTGGCTCCCAGCCTGCAGATCGAAGGCCTCACAGTGCCAGTGCACGAGGTTTTCCAGCGTCGCGTGCTCGACCATCACGCCTTTCGGCTCACCAGTGGAGCCGGAGGTGTAGATCACATAGGCCAGATGCGCCGGCGTCAGCGTCGGCAGTTGCGGATTGGCTTCGGACAGGTGTTGCCAGGTGGCGTTGTCCAGATCAATCACCGGCCCGCTGCCAAGAAGGTCTCGGGTCGAGGCCTGCACCAGCATTGCCATCGGGCTGCTGTCCTGCAACAGATAGGCAATGCGCTCCTGCGGATACGCCGGGTCGACCGGTACATAACCGGCACCGGCCTTGAGGATCGCCAGCAACGCCACGAGCATGTCCGGGCTGCGGCGCAGGCACACGGCAACCCGGTCATCCGGCAACACGCCAAGCCCGATCAAGTGATGAGCCAGGCGATTGGCGCGCTGATTGAGTTGACCGTAAGTCAACTGCTGCGCGCCCTGCACCACCGCCACAGCATCCGGCTGCTGCTCGGCCTGAGCCTCCACCAACCGATGAATCATCGCGCCACGCGGATAAGCGGCTGAATACTGGTTAAAGCCAACCAGCAAGCGCTCGTATTCCGCCACCGAGAGAATCGGCAAACGGTTGAGCGGGCGTTGCGGCGCCTGCTCCAGCGCCGACACCAAATGTTCGAGCGCGGTGTGCATGTAGCTGCAAATCCGTTGCGCACCGATCTCCGCAACCGCCAGCACGTCGAGGGCAAAACCTTCGCCCAGATCATCCACGGATAGCGTCAGCGGATAATTGCTGCGCTCTTCGCCACCGAGCATGCGCACGCCCTGCCAGATACCCTGGCCGTCATGCGGCTGCTGTTCGGCGGCACTGTGCCGGTAATTGAGCAAGGCACTGAACAGTGGCGCGGAGCCGGCCATGGCGCTGCAACGCTGGGCCAGCGCCAGCGACGCGTGCTCATGGCCGAGCAGCGCCGTCAGCCGCGCGTGGGTGGCTTTCACCCCGGCGCGCACGCTTTCACTCAGATCAACGCGCAACGGCAAGGTGTTGATGAACACACCCAGCGTACGGTCGGCGCCCGCGCCGCCCTGCATCCGCCCCATCAGCACGGTGCCGAAGACCACGTCGCGACGCCCGGACAACACGCCCAACACTTGTGCCCAGGCCAGGTGCATCAGGCTCGCCGGGCTGACACCCACCTGCCGCGCCTGTTCACGCAGGCGCAGATTGAGGCCGGCATCGACCGGGTGCAGCGCTTCTTCGACGCCGCGCCCGTCGCCCTGCACGTCGTGCAAACCGAAGGGTAGTGTCGGCTCGTCGATATCGCCGAGCATCTCGCGGAAGAACGCTTCATGTTCCTGCTCATTGGCGCCCAGACGTGCCTGCGCCACGTAGTTGCGGTAAGGCATCGGCGGCGTCAGCGTATCCACTTGGTCGAACATCATCGCGTGCATTTCCCGACCGATCACGTCCATCGCGGTGTGATCGAGAATCGAGTGATGGAACAGCACCATTGCGAGCACTTGCTGCTGCGACGGATCTTCGGCGTAAACCATGCGAATCAACGGCGCCTGAGTGAGGTCGAGGCGGTAATGTCGCGCATCGAAACGGCCGTGCAACTGTTCGAGAATGTCGCCGTCCTGAACCGCCAGCGCCACGTTTTGCACGACCATCTGCGCCTCGCGCCAGACCACTTGCTGCGGGCTGGGCAAGCCTTCCCAGACCACGCTGGTGCGCAGAACGTCGTGACGGCCGATGACCTGCTGCAAGTGTTCGGCGAAGGTCTGCAAGCGTTCGAGACTGTCGAACGCCAGACGCGATTGCAGCAAATACGGATCGCCCTGTTCAGCGCTCAAGTGGTGATAAAGAATGCCTTCCTGCAGCGGTGCCAACGGATAAATATCCTGCACATTGGCGGCGCCACCCGGCACCGTGGCAACAATGCGTTCGATGCTGGCCTGATCCAGTGAGGTCAGGGTCAGCATGTCGGGCGTGATGTAGGTGCAATCGGCCGGAATCAGATTGGCCGGCACATCGATTTCCCGCCCACCGCCCAAGGCGCGGGCCAGTGCCGCCAGGCTTGGCTGGTTGAACAGCACGCGCACATCGGCGCTCAAACCGACCTGACGCATGCGCTCGATCAGGCTGACCGCCAACAGCGAATGCCCGCCCAGTTCGAAGAAATTATCGTGACGACCGATCTGCTCGACTTTCAGTACATCGGCCCAGATCTGCGCCAGGGCGATCTCGACGGCGCCCTGTGGCGCTGCGTATTCACGACTGAGCCACGCGTGCTGATCCGGATCGGGCAAGGCCTTGCGATCAAGTTTGCCGTGGGCGGTCAGCGGCAAATCGTCCAGTCGAACGTAAGCGGCCGGCACCAGCGTGTCCGGCAGGCAGTGTTGCAGGTGACGGTGCAAATCGGCGATTTCGCTGGCGCGGGTTTCGGTGAACCAGGCGACGAGGCGCCCGTCACGCACCAGCACCACGCAATCCTGCACCGCGTCGTGCGCGCGCAGGGCTGCTTCGATTTCACCGGGTTCAATGCGCACGCCACGCAGTTTGACCTGATCGTCGTTGCGTCCCAGGTACTCGATGTTGCCGTCGGCGAGCCAGCGCGCAAGGTCGCCGGTGCGGTACATCCGCGCGTGGGGCTGGTCGCTGAACGGGTCGTCGAGAAAGTGTTCGGCAGTCAGTTCCGGGCGATTCAGATAACCGCGTGCCACGCCGGCGCCACCGACATATAGCTCGCCTTGCACGCCCACCGGTACGGGCTGTTGCTGGCGATCAAGCAAATAGACTTTGGCATTGGCGATGGGCCGGCCGATGTGCAGAACCTGTCCGGGCTCGACTCGTCCGGAAGTGGCGACGACCGTGGCTTCGGTCGGGCCGTAGTTGTTAATCACGGCGAACGTCTGCTCGCGGGGGAATTGCCGCAGCTTGTCGCCACCGATCAACAGCGTGCGCAGGGTCGGATGTCCCAACCCACGGCTGAACGCGTATTCGGCCACCGGGGTCGGCAGGAAACTCACCTGCAACGGCTGCGCGCGCCACCACTCGAGCAATTCATCGAGGTGTTCGTTGCCGATCGAGGGCGGCGGCAGGTGCACGGTCGCGCCGACACACAGTGCCGGCCAGACTTCCCACGCCATCGCATCGAAACCGCAGCCGGCGACGCTGGCGGTGTGGCTGCCGGCGTGCAGATCGAACGCTTCGGCGTGCCAGTGCACGAGGTTTTCCAGCGTCCGGTGTTCAACCATCACGCCTTTGGGCTGGCCGGTAGAACCTGAGGTGTAAATCACGTAGGCCAGACTGTCCGGGGTCAGTCTCGACAATCGCGGGTTGCTGTCCGGCAAGTGCTGCCAGTCGATGGTATCCAGTTCGATCACCGGTACGGCGCCGAGCAGATGGCGCGTCGATGCCTGGGCGAGTACGGCAATCGGATCGCTGTCCTGCACCAGGTAAGCGATGCGCTCTGCCGGATAATCCGGATCGATCGGCACGTACCCGGCGCCCGCCTTGAGAATCGCCAACAGCGCGACAAGCAGGTTCGGGCCGCGCCGCAGGCACACCGCCACACGGTCGTCGACTTGCACACCGAGGCCGATCAGGTGATGGGCCAGGCGATTGGCCTGTTGATTCAACTCGCCGTAGCTCAGTTGTTGCTCGCCCTGCACCGTTGCCAGCGCCTCGGGTCGCGCGGCCACTTGCGCTTCGAACAGGCGATGCACCGTTTGCGCAGCCGGAAATTCACGACCGCTGATGTTCAAGCCGACCAGCACCCGCTGGCGTTCAGCCGCAGAGACAATCGACAGTTGCTGCAACGGCATTGCCGGGCTGGATTCCAGCGCCGCGACCAGACTGCTCAGCGCCGTCTGCAGGTAATCGCAGACCCGCACGCCGTCGATTTGCGGCACGGCTTGCACGCTCAGGCGCAAACCCGAACCGAAGTCGTCGACACTGACCACCAACGGATAATTGCTGCGCTCGCGAGAGCTGAGAACCTGCACGCCCTGCCACATTTCTGCATCCGGCTGCGGGGCGCTGTGGCGGTAGTTGAGCAACGTGCTGAACAACGCCTGTGAACCCGCGACACCGCTGCAACGCTGGGCCAGAGCCAGCGAAGCCTGCTCATGGCCGAGCAATTGCGCCAGGCGCGCATGCGTGGCCAGTACGCCGTCCTGTACCGAACCTTCACCGACGCTGACGCGCAGCGGCAAGGTATTGATGAACATCCCCAGCGCGCGGTCAGCGCCTTCACCGCCCTGCATGCGCCCGAGCAGTACGGTGCCGAACACCACCTCCTGCTGACCGCAAACCCGCGCCAGCACCTGAGCCCACGCCTGATGCACCAGACTGGCAACGCTGATGCCGAGTCGACGCGATTGCGCGCGCAGGCGCAGGCCAAGATCGGCGTCCACGGCGGCGTGGCTGTCGACAATCTCGCTGCCATCGCCGTGAGCGTCGTGCACACCGAACGCCACGGTCGGCTCATGGATGTCGGCAAGCATCTCGCGGAAAAACGCCTCGTGCGCTTGTTCATCCGCGCCGAGCCGCGCCTGCGCCACATAATTGCGGTATTGCACCGGTGCCAGCAAATCAATGGGGGTGCCGTGCATGACGTCATTCATTTCCGCGACCAGCACTTGCAACGCGGTGTGATCGAGGACGATATGGTGCATCAGGAGCATGCCGATCCAACGGTTGTGCGACCGATCTTCGGTGTAGGCAAAACGCATCAGCGGTGCGCGATTGAGGTTCAGACGATAGTGCCGTGGGTCGAAGCGCGCCTGCATCTGCGCCAGTACATCGCCGTCGAGCTCATCGGCATCGACGCGTTCCAGCGCCAGCGGCGCCTCGCGCCAGACCACTTGCACCGCCTCTTCCAGCCCTTCCCAGACCACCCCGGTGCGCAAGATGTCGTGGCGTTCGATGACGCTGTTCAGGGCACGCACGAAGGTTTTGATCTGCGCCAGACCGTCGAAGGCGAATTGCGCCTGCAACACATACGGATCGCCGGCGTGGGTCGCCAGATGGTGATAGAGAATCCCCGCCTGCAACGGCGCCAGACCATAAATGTCCTGCACATTGGCAATGCCGCCGGGCACGCTGGCGATGACCCGATCGATAGCGGCCTGATCAAGATTGGCCAGCGGCAACATGGCCGGCGTGATGCGTGTACAGCCGGGCTCGATGAGATTGTCCGGAACCACGATCGCCGGGGCATGGCCCAGAGTAGCCGCGAGTGCCGCCACGCTCGGCTGGCCGAACAGCACCCGCACATCACACTGCAAACCCTCCTGACGCATGCGCTCGATCAGCTTTACCGCCAGCAGCGAATGACCGCCGAGTTCGAAAAAATTGTCATGCCGGCCAACCTGCTCGACCCCGAGCAAGCGCTGCCAGATCCCGGCGATCAGGGTTTCCACGGCACCGACCGGCGCTTCGAAACCACGTTGGGCAAAAGCCTCGCTGCCCGGTAGCGGCAAGGCTTTGCGGTCGAGTTTGCCGTTAGTGGTCAGCGGGAAAGCGTCCAGACGCACGAAAGCGCTCGGCACCATGTAGTCGGCCAGCGAAGCCAGCAGGTGATCACGCAATTGCGCCACATCCGGCGCGGCGCTTTCGTCAGCCAGCCAGTAGGCAACCAGACGCTGATCACCGGGGATGTCTTCGCGAGCGATGACCAGCGCTTCGCGCACGCCTTCGCAGGCACACAAACGTGCTTCGATTTCGCCCAGCTCGATACGGAAACCGCGAATTTTCACTTGATCGTCGTTGCGCCCCAGATAGTCGAGGCTGCCGTCTGCGGCCCAGCGCGCAAGGTCGCCGGTCTTGTACAGGCGCGCCTCGGAGTGCGGGTTGAACGGATCGGCGATAAAGCGTTCGGCGGTCAGCGCTTCGCGATTCAGATAACCGCGCGCCACCCCGGCACCGCCGACGTACAACTCACCAATCACACCGACCGGCACCGGCTCGCGCTGCGCATCGAGCACGTACAACTGCAGGTCGGGGATGCGTACGCCAATCGGACTGACGCCGACCCGATGCGCATCGGCGGCTTGCAGCGGTCGATAGGTCACGTGCACGGTGGTTTCGGTAATGCCGTACATGTTCACCAGCCGCGTACCGGCGTTGCCAACCCGTGCGTACCAGGGTTTAAGCATTCCCGGCTCCAGCGCTTCACCACCGAAAATCACTTCACGCAACGAGTGCTGCAACGGGCTGCGCGCCTGGGCGGCGATCAGTTGGCGGAACGCGCTCGGCGTCTGGTTGAGCACGGTCACACCGGTTTTGCACAGCAACGCATAGCAGTCATCCGGCGAACGACTGACGGCTTGCGGCACCAGCAACAACTGCCCGCCAAACGCTAGCGCGCCCCAGATTTCCCACACCGAAAAGTCGAACGCGAAGGAATGGAACAGCGCCCAGATGTCTTGCTGGTTGAACTGAAACCAGTCGTGCGTGGCGCGGAACAGACGCGCAACATTGCGGTGTTCGACCATCACGCCTTTGGGTAACCCGGTGGAACCGGAGGTGTAGATTACGTACGCCAGATGCGCCGCCGTCAGCTCGGCGATCTGCGGATTGCTGTCGAGTTCGACGTTGATGGCGGCGCTGTCGAGATCGATCTGCGGCAGGTCGAGACCGGCCACACAGTCTTGCGTTGCCACATGCGTGAGCAGAGCCACCGGTGCGCTGTCCGTTAACGTGAAGCGGATTCTGTCGAGTGGATATGCCGGATCGATGGGCACATAACAGGCGCCAGCCTTGAGCACGCCGAGCAAGCCGATGATCATTTGCGGGCCACGCTCGACGCAGATGGCAACGCGGTCGTCAGGGCAGATATTCAGCGCCAGCAAATGGTGCGCGACCTGATTGGCGCGACGATTGAGCTCGCCGTAGCTGAGTGTCTGTCCGTCGAAAATCAGCGCTGTGGCGTCAGGTCGGGACTGAGCAAAAACTTCGAATTGCCGGTGGATCAACGGTGCGTCGGGGAACTGTGCCAGCGCTGAATTGACGCCGCGCAGCAGGTGCTCACGTTCGCTGGACGGAAGAATTTTCAGATCGTGCAGAGCCACATCGGGGGTGGCCTGCAGCGCCTCGGCCAGACTCTCCAGCGCCGTGCTCAGGTAAGCGGCCATGCGCTCGGCACCCAGAGCGGCATCGGCCAGCGCGGTGATACGCAAGTCGAGGCCGAGGTCATCGATGTTTATCGTCAGCGGATAGTTGGTGCGTTCACGGGCACCGAGCACTTGCACACCGGGGGCAATATCGACCACTTCGGCAACTTCTTCGACGCTGCTGTGCCGATAGTTGAGGATCGCGCTGAACAGCGGCGTCGGCACCGCGACCGCGCTGCAGCGTTGGGCCAAAGCCAGCGAAGCTTGTTCATGCGCCAACAGCGCGGTCAGTCGACGATGTGTGGCAAGCACGCCCGCACGTACGCTTTCAGCGCCGACGTCGACTCGCAGCGGCAAGGTATTGATGAACATCCCCAATGCCTGCTCGCCGCCCTCACCCGCGTCCATCCGCCCCAGCAGCACGGTGCCGAACACCACCGCCGTGCGCCCGGACAACTGGCCGAGTACCCGTGCCAGCGCCAGATGCGTCAGGCTCGCTACGCTCACGCCAAGCTGCCGCGCCTGCTCGCGCAACTGCCGGCTCAAACGGCTGTCGAGCAGCAACGTGGCTTCTTCGATGGCGTGACCATCGCCCTGCACATCTTGCAAGCCACACGGCAGCGTCGGCTCGTCGATATCGGCGAGCATGTCGCGGAAAAACGCTTCCTGAGCCTGCTCATTGCCCTTACTGCGCGCCAAGGCCAAATGGTCGCGGTAGGGCACGGCGGCTGCCACCTGTGCGGTCTGCCCGAGCAGGAATGCCTGAATTTCCCGGCGCATCACATCCAGCGCAACGTGGTCCATGATCATGTGATGAAACAGCAGTAGCGCCACCACGCGGCCCTGGGCAGGATCCTGCGCATACACCATACGCAGCAACGGCGCTCGCTGCATGTCGAGACGAAAGTGCTGCGGGTCGTGGCGTTCGAGCAGTTGTGCAAGCACGTCGGCGCCGCTATCGATGGTGATTTCCTGACACACCAGAGACGCGTCGCGCCAGACCACTTGCACCGCTTCATCGAGGTATTCCCAGACGAACGAGGTGCGCAAAATGTCATGACGCTTGACTACCCAGCGCAGTGCATCGGCGAAGCTATCCAGCCGCTCCTGGCTGTCAAACACAAAGCGCGCCTGGGAGATGTAGGGGTCGCCGGCAGCGGCCGAGAGATGGTGATAAAGCATGCCCTCCTGCAACGCGGACAGCGGATAAATATCCTGCACATTCGCGGCGCCGCCCGGCACCGTGGCGACGATGCGGTCGACGGCCTCCTGACTCAGTTGCACCAGCGGCAGCATGTCCGGAGTGATGCGGTATGCCGGACTCAGCCAGTCACCGCCGTGTTGGGCGACCAGTTCCAGCAGTTGTGCCTTGTGCACGGTGAGGCTATCCCACAACGCGTCGTCCAGCGCGTCGTCGCTGCCCAGAATGACCAGGTCTTCATCTTCCTGTTGAAGGCGGATCGCATGGGTGGAAATAACAGCCATCAGTTCACTGAAATGCATGAGGTAACCTGCTGTAAATTCAAGAAAAGGAGCGCGCAGCAGCGAGTCCGTGCACGCGGCGCGCAGCCTGGAAAAACTAAAACATCGGGGCTTGGGAAGCTGACATGGGAAGCGGGGACAATCCGCACTCCCCATGGGCTGCAACGCTTTGAATCCCCTGTAGGAGCTGCCGCAGGCTGGATTCTCAGAGCCGGCGTTTGCGGTTGAGGCTAGGGATGGTGGTCTGCGGGATATCCAATTGCTCAGCCTGGCTGCGGGTGTTGGCCGCCAGTGCCGCCAGCGTCGGCTGGCTGAACAGCGTCCGCGCATCGACATGCAACCCGGCCTGACGCATACGTGCCACCAGGCTCACCGCCAGCAACGAATGCCCACCCAGCTCAAAGAAGTTGTCATGGCGCCCAACCTGCTCGACCTTGAGTACCAGCGCCCAGATCTGCGCCACCGCGCGTTCAACTTCGCCCTCGGGCGCCTCATAAGGACGGTTGAGCAGCGCTTCAACCCCAGGTTCGGGCAATGCCTTGCGATCGATTTTGTCGTTTGGCGTCAACGGCAGTGCCGCCAGCAGCACGTAAGCGCCAGGCACCATGAACTCCGGCAGACGCTCCAGCACATGCGCGCGCAATGTTTCAAGACTCGGCGCAGCCGCCCCGGCGCGCACGCTGTAATAAGCCACCAGACGCTCATCGCGCACCAGCACCACCGCTTCGCGAATGGCCGGGTATTCGAGCAGCCGCGCTTCAATCTCACCCGGCTCAAGCCGCACTCCGCGTAGCTTGACCTGAAAGTCATTGCGACCGAGGAACTGCAAATTGCCGTCATTGCCGTAACGCACCAGATCGCCAGTGCGATACAAGCGATCCCCGGCCACGAACGGGCTATCGATAAAGCGCTCGGCCTGCATCTGCGGCAGCCCCATGTAACCCCGCGCCACACCAATACCGCCAATGTGCAATTGCCCGCTGACACCGATTGGCACCGGTTGGTCGTGCGCATCGAGCACATACAGGCGGGTATTGCAGATAGCCTTGCCGATCGGCAATTCGATATGCGGCACCGGCATGTCCGGTTCGAGTGTCCATGCCGTGCTGTCGACGGTGGCTTCAGTCGGACCATAAACGTTGTGCAGACGCACCCACGGCAGGTGTCGGCGCACATCGCGGGCCAATGCCGCCGTGAGTTCGCCACCCCCACAGAAAATATCAGTGAGACTGCTGCACTCCCTGATGTCCTCCAGTTCCAGGAACTGCTGCAACAGTGCCGGCACGAACTGGACCACAGTGATGCGTTGCTGACGAATCACTTGCGCCAGATACGCCGGTTCACGGTGGCCACCCGGCCGTGCCAGCACCAGACGCACGCCGGCAGCCAGCGGCCAGAAGAACTCCCACACCGACCCGTCGAAACTGAACGGTGCTTTCTGCAACAACGCGGCGCCCGGGGTCGGCGGGCAGATCAGCGAGCCCCAATGCACCAGATTGCACAGGCCACGATGCTCCAGCATCACGCCTTTCGGCGTGCCAGTAGAGCCGGAGGTGTAGATCATGTAGGCCAGATTCTCGGCGCCGAGACCTGCCACCTGTGGATTAGCCTGCGGATGGTCCTGCCACGCGCCGTCGTCGAGATCGACCAGCGTCACCCCGGGCTCGCCGAGCAGATCGCGCGTCGCGGCATGCACCAGCAACGCCACCGGGGCGCTGTCCTGCAACATATAGCTGAGGCGTTGCAACGGATAATCAGGGTCAAGCGGCACGTAAGCACCGCCCGCCTTGAGAATACCCAGCAGACCGATAACCAGTTCAGGCCCTCGCTCGACGCAGATCGCCACCCGCGAATCCGGCCGTACACCCAAACCACGCAGGTGATGCGCCAAGCGATTGGCTTGCTCGTTCAACTGGCGAAAAGTCAGACGCTGCTCGGCAAATTGCACGGCGATCGCCTCTGGCTTGCGCTGTGCCTGTTGCTCGAACAGTGTGTGAATCGGCTGGTCCATCGGGCAATCAACGGCTGTCGCGTTGAACTCGATCAGCAGCCGTTGCAGTTCTTCTCGCGGCAAGATCGGCAGGCGATTCAGCGGCAGTTGCGGAGTGTCCTCC
Source organism: Pseudomonas atagonensis (assembly GCF_011369485.1). Classification (GTDB taxonomy): domain Bacteria; phylum Pseudomonadota; class Gammaproteobacteria; order Pseudomonadales; family Pseudomonadaceae; genus Aquipseudomonas; species Aquipseudomonas atagonensis. The sequence goes on from NZ_VXCA01000017.1 coordinate 113,389, forward strand.
AACGCCTCTACCAAGCCTTCCAATGCCAATTGCACATAGGCGCAAATACGTTGTGCGCCAACGCTCGCTACGGTTCTTGCGGTCAAGCGAAAACTCGTGCCGAAATCATCGACGCTCAAGGTGAACGGGTAATTGGTGCGTTCCTCGTTGGCCAGGGTTTCGATACCTTGCCAGGTTTGCCGCGAACCTTTTTGTTCGACGTCGTCGCTGTGCCGATAGTTGAGCAAGGCACTGAACAACGGTGACGGCGCGGCAACCCCACTGCAACGCTGGGCCAGCGCCAGTGACGCGTGTTCATGGCCGAGCAGTGCCGTCAGCCGTGCATGGGTGGACTTCACGCCCGCTCGGGCGCCCACGCCGACATCGACTCGCAGCGGCAAGGTGTTGATGAACACGCCCAACGCCCGGTCGGCCCCTGCGCCGCCCTGCATGCGGCCCATAAGCACCGTGCCGAACACAACACTTTGCTGGCCGCAAGTCGCCGCCAGCACTTGCGCCCAGGCGAGATGGATCAGGCTGGCCACACTGACGCCGGACTGACGTGCCTGCTGCTGCACGCGCTGGTAGAGACCGGTCGCCAGCGTCTGCTCGGCCTCCTCGATATCGCTGCCGTCGCCCTGCACGTTCTGCAAGGCGAACGGTAAGGTCGGCTCGTCGATGCCGGCGAGCATCTCGCGGAAGAACGCCTCGTGTTCCTGCTCGCTGACACCCAATCGCGTCTGCGCCACATAGTTTCGATACGGCACCGGTGTTGCCAGCGGTTGCGTGTGCCCCGAAAGGCTGGCGTGGATTTCTTCGCGCATCGCCTCCAGCGCGATGTGATCCATGACCAGGTGATGGAACAACAGGATGCCGACCACTCGGTCATGTGCCGGATCGCGAGCGTACATCAGGCGCAGCAACGGCGCCTGACTGACATCGAGGCGATAACGCCGGGCGTCGAAGCGTTGGTGCAACTGATCGATGATCTCCCCATGTGCCGGATCGAATTCGATCTCCTGAAGCGGCAGGATCGCCTCGCGCCAGACCACCTGCACCGGTGATGTCAGCCCCTCCCAGACCACGGCCGTGCGCAGGATGTCGTGCCTCGCCATGACTTGACGTAGCGCAACGGCGAAGGCCTCGACTCGCTCGATGCTGTCGAACGCCAGCTGCGATTGCAGCAGATACGGATCGCCCTGCGCAGCGGTGATGTGGTGATAGAGGATGCCTTCCTGCAACGGCGCAAGCGGGTAAATGTCCTGCACATTGGCGGCACCGCCCGGTACCGTAGCGACGATGCGCTCGATCATCGCCTGATCCAGTTGCACCAGCGGCAAAAGATCGGGGGTGATGTGCGTGCAATCGACAGGAATGCGGTTAGCCGGTACCGCCACTTCGCGACCACTGCCTTCCGCCGCCGCCAACGCCGCGAGCGTCGGTTGGCTGAACAACACACGGACATCGCTGCTCATGCCGATCTGACGCATCCGTTCAATGAGGATCACGGCCATCAACGAATGGCCGCCCAGCTCGAAGAAATGGTCGTGGCGCCCTACTCGTTCAACCTGCAAGACTTCGGCCCAGATCTGCGCCAGAGCGATTTCGACGGCACCTTGCGGTGCTTCGTATTCACGCCGGATCAACGCGTCCGGCCCCGGCGCCGGCAACGACTGGCGGTCAAGCTTGCCATTGGCAGTCAGGGGCAAAGTTGCCAAGCGTACATAGGCCGCCGGCAGCATGGCGCTGGCCAGACGGGTTTTCAGGTGCGCATGCAGATCGCTGATTTCCACTGGTTCACGCTCGGTGAACCACGCCAGCAGTTGCCCGTCGCGCACCATCACTACGACGTCCTGCACGGCGTCATGGCTAGCGAGCGCGGCTTCGACCTCGCCCGGTTCGATGCGCACACCACGGATTTTCACTTGATCGTCGTTGCGCCCCAGATATTCGAGATTGCCGTCGGTACGCCAACGCGCGAGGTCACCCGTGCGATACAGGCGAGCATCCAGTTCAGCGCTGAATGGATCGCGTAAAAAACGCTCGGCGGTCAGCTCCGGACGATTGAGGTAACCCCGGGCAACACCGGCCCCACCGACGTACAACTCGCCAGTAACGCCTGGAGGCACTGGTCGTTGTTGCTCATCGAGCAAATACACCGTGGCGTTGCTCACCGGTTTGCCGATGTGCAGCAGCTGTCCCGCTTCGATTCTCCCGGACGTGGCGACCACCGTGGCCTCGGTCGGGCCGTAGTTGTTGATCACCTCGAAGGATTGCGCGCGGTTGAACTGGCGCAGTCGATCACCACCGATCAACAACGTGCGCAACGTCGGATGTTGAAGGTTCTTGCCAAAGGCGTACTCGGCAATCGGCGTCGGTAGAAAACTCACGTCCAGCGGTTGCGCTTGCCACCAGTCGAGTAACGCGTCGAGGTCCTCATTGCCTTGACTGGCGGCTGGCAAATGCACGACCGCACCCACACACAGCGCCGGCCAGACCTCCCACGCCATCGCATCGAAACCGAAACCGGCCAGGCTTGAGGTGTGCTGGCCAGCGCTGAGGCCAAAGGCGTCACAATGCCAATCGATCAAGTTGCCTAACGTGCGGTGCTCGACCATGACCCCTTTGGGCAAACCGGTGGAACCCGAGGTGTAAATCACATAAGCGAGGTTCGCAGGTGTCAGCCCAGGCACGAATGGATCGCTGAAATCGGCCACCGGCCAGGCGCGCTGATCGAGTTCGATCACCGGTACTGGCAGCGTCGGCAACTGGCTGCGCAGATCAGTTTGCGTGAGCACCACCACTGGCTCACTGTCACCGAGCAGATAGCTCAGGCGTTCGACGGGATGTGCCGGATCAATCGGTACATAACCCGCGCCGGCCTTGAGGATCGCCACCAGCCCGACCAGCGTGTCGAGCCCGCGCCGGGCGACGATGGCCACCCGATCATCAGGGCGAACACCAAGGCCGATCAGGTGATGAGCCAGGGCATTGGCCTGCCGGTTCAGTTCGGCATAAGTCAGCCGTTGCCCCTGACAGACTGCCGCCACCGCCTGCGGTCGTTCACGTGCCTGGGCCTCAATACGCTGATGCGTCGTCAGCCCTTGCGGATAATCGACGCCGGTTGCATTCCACGCCTGCAACAACCGCGTCTCCGTCGGAGTACTCAAGTTGAAATCGGTGACCAACAGATCGAGGTTTTCCAACCCCTGTTCCAGGATCAACAACAAACGCTCGGCCAACGCCTGAATCTCATGTTCCTCGAAGTACGCTGTCCCGTAGACCAGGTGCAGCCAGGTCTTGTCACTGTGTCGATTGCCGCGTAAATGCAGGGACAACGGCATCGATTCGTGATGGTTGGAAACCATCACCTCGAAGCCCGACGCTTCACCGTATCGATAGTCGTGGTTGTCCAGCTCATACGAAACCGACACTTCAAACAACTGTGAACGCCCCTCCCCCAACATGCCCAACGCGCGGTTCAATTCACTCAGGGAAAACCGCTGATGACGAAAGTCCTGCTTGAGATCTTCGCCGATCGCCTTGACCAGACCGCCGAACGACAAATCACGGCCGAAGCGCATGCGCATCGCACTGACCTGCGTGAACAGACCGATTGTGGACTTGAAGCGTGCACCGGAGCGATTGAGGATCGGTAACCCCACAACCCATTCGTCACGCTGCGTGGTGCGACTGAAATACACATGCAATGCCGCCAACAACACATGAAAAGCCGAAGCACCGCGTTGCATGGCGGTATCTTTCATCCGTTCATGCAGTAATTCAGGAAATGCCCGGACGTAAGCACAAGCCGGTGTCGCGCTCTGCCCGGCAGATTCGTGATAACGCGGATACAACAACGGCTCGGGCACGCTGCGGTACTTATCCAGCCAGTAGGCCTGGTCATTCACATACCGTGTCGAGCCACGATACTGCGCATCTTCAGCAATAAAGTCCGCATAGGACGGTGCCGTCAGTGCTGGCTGCTGCCCCTCAAGCAGTGCGCTGTAATGCTCACCCACTGACTTGAACAGCAGCCCATAACCCCAGCCATCAAGGATCAGGTGATGGGTCTGGGCACTGAACCAATATCGATGCGGGCTCAACTTGATCAGGCAAAAACGCAAGAGTGGCTGGCCATCCAACGCATAAATTTCTTGCATCTGCTGTTCCAGCAGACTTTGAGCGGCCAACTGCGGGTCAGGATCTGCGGACAGATCGTGGATTGGCATCGCCACCGGAACCGTTTCAACAAAACGCTGCAATGGCAGCCCGCCCGCACCAGCGCCCGACAACAGAATTGTGCGCAGGGCATCGTTGGCGGCCACCACGCTTTCCAGCGCCGTTTGCATCAGCCGTGGCTCCACCGCTTCATTCAGATCAACGTATGCCCCGATGTTGTACAGGGGTGAATCGCCCATCCTTTGCTGGTCCAGCCAGATATCCCGTTGGGCGGCGGTCAGGGCAAACGTTCCTACGGGCGCGGACAGATCGTCCGCCGCGTTGGCAGAAATAGGCTGCATAAGATCCTTCTCATGTGATTTTGCCCGTATTCAAGCATTGCCCCTGCTGCCTACATGACACCCGAAACCCGGACAACCGCCCCCCCGATGCACGCCTGAGTGCAATTGCTGGCCCGACTGCGCAGATCAATCTAAAAGTTCGGAGAGGAAATACTGAAAAGCTTGTAGGAAAAGAACCATATGCCAACGCCGCCATTGGCCCGCGCGTTGTCGATCAGGAATGACTGGTTCCCGGTTTCAAAGGGCTTGGGGTGACTGAACAGTCACTCACGCGGACGCGCCAGCCATCGTCGCCGCCAGAACCCCGGCGCCAACATTCAGAAATAGTGGCACTTTGTGTCCCTGTTTTCCCCTACAGACGTAGGACAAATCCATAGGCTTAAATCCCGCTCCAGATCATGTTCATGGAGAAATGACTGCGTGGGCGGCTTTTATACAGACGGCAGACGATTCAGTGATGGCTCTGAACCAGGGATGACAAGGATATGAATCTGACCGGCAGTATTCGCAACATGGAAAACCCGCATTTTTACTGGCAACTGGGAGAGCTGATTGCGAGCACCGGCGATGATCATTTCGCCAGCAACATGTTCCAGCTGGTCGACACACTGGTGCCGGTCAACCGGGTCGATCTGAGCGAGTGGACCCTTGATGAACGTCAGGCCAGCGTGGTCGAGATCACCCCGCTGGGCAGCGCAGGCCTCGTACAGAACGTGCCGCCGCCCGATCCGCTGCAGCATCCGGATGCGCATCCGTTGCTGGAGAAAATGATCGAGATGAATGACTCGTTACTGATTCAACTAAAGGCTTCATTGCAGCCACGCCATCCGCAACACAACGCCCACCAGTGCAATCTGGTTTCGCGTACGTCCAACCGCCGCTGCGTCATCTCGTTTTATCGACCGCACACGCAACGGGTGTTTTCCCTGCCGGAGCTGTCGTTTCTCAAACGCCTGTCCGACACCCTGCTGCCGCTGATCGAGCGCCATGCGCAGATCAGCCGGCAACTCCTCGCCAGACAGCCGCGTCAGCCCCTGGCCGAACTGGATCAGGCGCCGCTGGCGCAGGTGTTCGACGAGCGACTGGGGCTGTGCGGGATTGTCTTGTCGGCGCGCGAAAAAGAAGTCTGTCTGGGGCTGTTGACCGGCGGTACCGTGCCGCAAATGGCGGACAGACTGCGGGTCAAGAACAGCTCGGTCGAAACCTACCTGAAGCGGGCGACCGCGAAACTCGGGGTCAGTGGCCGGCATGGTCTGGCGAAGTGGATGGCCGGGGCTTGAGCGCCCCTTCAGAAAAGCCTGCCATTGACTCAAAGGTTTATTCCCCCGCAAGAATTCGAGGCTGTTTGATGTCCTTACGTCTTTCCCTGGTGTCCATCGCCATGCTGATGGCCGGCTGTTCGCTGATTCCCGACTACCAGCGGCCCGCATCACCGGTTGCCGCGCAATACCCGACGCCCACACAAACCGCAGCCAGCACTGAAGACTGGCGCACGCTGTTCAACGACCCGGCCTTGCCGCAACTCATCGATTCGGCCCTGCTCAACAACCGCGACCTGCGTGTGGCCGCGCTAAATGTCGAAGCCTTCCAGGCGCAATACCGCATTCAACGCGCCGACCTGCTGCCGGCGGTGTCGGCCAATGCCAGCGAATCGCGCCAGCGCATGCCACCCAGCGTGACCCGCAGCAAGTCGATGATCAATTCGACCTACGCAGTCAATCTGGGCGTCAGTGCCTATGAACTGGATTTCTTCGGCCGGGTGCGCAGCCTCAGTGAGCAGGCCTTGCAAACCTGGCTGGCGACCGAACAGGCAAGGCGCAGCGCCGAGTTGAGTCTGGTGGCCAACGTCGCCAACGCCTACCTGACGTGGCGTGCCGATCAGGAGCTGCTTGAGCTGACCCGCCAGACCCTCGCTGCCGATGAACAAAGCCTGCGCCTGACCACCCGCAACCGCGACGCCGGCAAGTCTTCGGCGCTGGAGCAGGCTCAGGCGAAGACCAGCGTCGACAGTTCACGGGCCAATCTGGCGCGCTATCAGCGGCAGGTCGCGCAGGATCTCAACAGCCTGACATTGCTGGTCGGCGCGCCGGTGCCGGACACGCTGCCCGCGCGTCCGTTGACCAGTGATCTGGTGCAACAGTTGCCGGCCGGTCTGCCATCGGACTTGCTGCAACGGCGCCCGGACATCCTGCAGGCGGAATACACTCTCAAAGCGGCCAACGCCAACATCGGCGCAGCCCGGGCGGCGTTTTTCCCCAGCGTCAGCCTGACCGCCAGCGCCGGCACCTCCAGCCGCGACCTGTCGAGGTTGTTCAACGCGGGTTCCGGCGCCTGGACCTTTCAGCCACAGATCAGCCTGCCGATCTTCAACGCCGGCAGTCTGCGGGCGAGTCTGGATTATTCGAAACTGCAGAAAGACGTGGCGGTGGCCGAATACGAAAAATCGATCCAGACCGCGTTTCAGGAAGTCGCTGACGGGCTGGCGGCGCGCAGTACTTATCAGCAACAACTGCAGGCGCAGAGTGATCTGGTGCAAGCCACGCAGGATTACTACACTTTGGCGCAGCACCGCTATCAGAACGGCGTCGACAGCAGTCTGGTGTTCCTCGATGCCCAGCGTTCGCTGTTCAGTTCGCAGCAAGGGCTGATCACCGATCGCCTCGCGCAACTGGTCGCCGAAGTGAATCTGTACACCGCGCTGGGCGGTGGCTGGCCGCTCGATGTATCCAGCCCGCAGTGAATACGCGTCACTTTTTCTTACACCTTTTGTCGCCAGATCCCACGCTGTACGGCGATCCGCGGCCGGTCTTTGCCTTCAGTTTGGTATCATGCGCCGCTTTTACGGTTAACCCACCCCGCCAGTCCTGTTGACTGACGGGCTGCAAAAGGCGGTATCAGATGACGGTTTTGTTGACTCGCCGCAAGGTGCTTGCGGGAATGGGCGTGCTCGGGCTCGGCCTGCTCGCCGGCTGCGACACCCGCGGCGAACTGTCGTACAAGTACGGCAAGGATCTGAGCGACAAGATCCTCGGACGCACCTTCAAACTGAAGAACACCGATGGCGAAACCATGTCGCTGTCGAGCTTTCGCGGCATGATGCCGATGATTTTCTTCGGCTTCACCCAGTGCCCGGCGGTCTGCCCCACCACCCTCGCCCGCGCGGCGAAAATCAAGAAACTGATGGGCAAGGATGGCGACCGCCTGCAGGTGATCTTCATCACCCTGGACCCTGAGCGCGATACGCCAGAAATCCTCGACGCCTACATGAAAGCCTTCGACCCCAGCTTCGTTGCGCTGTACGGCACCGTTGAGGAAACCAAGGCCACGGCCAAGGAATTCGACGTGTTCTACGAGAAAGTCCCGGCGGGCGACACCTATACCATCTCGCATACATCGACCAGTTACGTTTACGACTCCCGTGGCGGCTTGCGCATGGGGCTGTCCACATCGCTTTCGGCAGAAGAATGCACGGAAGACTTGCTTACCGTTATGGAGGTTTGCTGATGCACCCCGTTCTGAACAACATCAAACGCGCCGCACTGACCCTGTCCCTGCTGGGTCTGGCGTTCCAGGCTTCGGCGCAGACCCAAGTCGACGACGCCTGGGTACGTGCCACCGTGCCAAGCCAGTCCGCCAGCGGCGCGTTCATGACCATCACCGCCGACAGCGACAGCAAATTGCTCAGCGTTGCCTCGCCCGTGTCCAAAGACGTGCAGATTCACGAAATGTCCATGAAGGACGATGTGATGAAAATGGGCCCGGTGCAGTCGGTCGACCTGCCGGCCGGCAAAGCGGTCAAGTTTGATCCGAACGGATACCACGTCATGCTCATGGGCCTCACTGCTCAGCTCAAGGAAGGCGAAATCGTTCCTTTGACCCTGACCGTCGCAAACGCCAAGGGCGAGAAAGAAACCATCGAAGTGAAAGCGCCAGTGCGCTCGCTGACCAACATGGAAGGTCATGATCACAGCAAAATGCACTGATCTGACGGACTGAAAGACCTGCGGGGCGGCATGATCAAAAATCATGCCGCCCCGTTTTTTCGGGCGCGATAATGTTGACGAGAAGTCGACGTTGAAATCCCGACTTCGCAGATGCGCAGGCAAACAGATCAAAGGCTTGTTAAACAGCCTGAAACAATAAATCCGCCGCCACGGAAACCCTGTGCTGTCGGCTTGTGTCGCCCGACACCCACGCCAGTCACGCGCTCAAGGATTTCTCGTCTGTGCAAACGCTACCGGCCAGCCAATCACCTGCGCGTTTAAAAAGGCGATCAGACAGCGCGCCCTTGGTATCATCGCCCACACTTTTTTGACGTTTTGATGACTGGAAGGTCTTTTTTTGTGAGCGCTCTTCTGAACGGCTTGCGGCACCCGCGGGCTCGCCTCCTGTCCCTTATTTTTCTGGTGCTGATTGTGCCGGTGTGCCTGCGTGCGGCACTCGGCTGGTCGACAGCCTTGGGTTATGTCTCGGACCTGGCCATCGGCAGCCTGCTGGTGGTGCTGTTACATCGTCGGGCGTGGTGGCTGGCATTGCCGGTGCTGCTGTTCTGGGGATTGTTGACTGTGGCGACGGCAGAACTGGTCAGCGCCGTCGGGCGTCTGCCGAATCCTTCCGATCTGCATTACCTGATCGACCCGCAATTCGTCGAGAACTCTACCGGTGGTGGTCTCGCGCATCCGGCGTTGGGCATCACCTTACTGCTGGCCATGATGGTGTGGCTGCTCACGCAGTTCACTGCTCGAGGCATCGCCCGCCCAGCCCTGCCCCGCGCGGCCTGGAGCGCACCGCTGGTGTTGTTCGCCGCGCATTGGGGCACGCAGAATCTCTGGCCCGACGAAGCCGATCCATGGCGCGTGTACAACCTGCCGCATCAATTGCTGGCCACCGAGGTGGCCGACGTGCAGATCCAGGTCGAAGAATGGCTGGACGGTGACTTCGAGGAAGTCGCGCCGGCCATGGCCGGGTTGACCGATGTCGATCTCAACGGCCACAAGCTGCTGGCCGGCCCCGGTCAGGCGCGCAATGTGTTGATCATCGCGCTGGAAGGCATTCCCGGTGCGTACATCCGCGCCAACCGCGAGGCCATCGGCAGTCATTATCAGGAAGACCTGATGCCCAACCTCAGCCGCTGGGCCGAGCGCGGCATGAACACTCCGGACTACGTGCTGCACACGCACCAGACCATTCGCGGTCTGTACGCGATGCTTTGCGGCGATTACGACAAGCTCAACAACGGCACGCCAAAGGGCGTGGAAATGCTCACCCAGAAGGAGCGCAACCAGGCGTGTCTGCCGGCGCAACTGCGTGAGCACGGTTTCAGCACTCACTACTTGCAGGGTGCCGGCCTGCGCTTCATGGCCAAAGACAAGATCATGCCGCACATTGGTTTCGATGCGACCCACGGTCTGGAATGGTTCAGTAATGCCAACTATCTGGAGTTCCCGTGGGGCAAGGATGACAAGGCGTTTTTCGAAGGTGCGCTGGACTATGTCGGCCAACTGAAGAAACACAAACAACCGTGGATGCTGACCTTGTTGACGGTCGGCACGCATCAGCCCTACTCCGCGCCGGAAGACTATCTGCAGCGTTACGAAACACCGAAACAGGCAGCCGTCGGTTATCTGGATGACGCGCTGGAAGAATTCCTCATCGGCCTGGAACGCCAAGGCGTACTGAAAGACACGCTGGTGGTGATCACGTCCGACGAATCCCACGGCATTGATGGCGTGCGTCTGGCGTCATCCTGGGGATTCAACCTGACCCTTGCGCCGGAGCATGAGCAACTGCCGCGACTCAACGCCGGGGTTTACGGGCATGTTGACCTGAGCACGTCGATCCTCGACTACTTCGACCTGCCGGTGCCCAGCGCGCTGAGCGGGCGTTCGCTGTTTCGTGACTACGATAGCGGCCGGGAAATCATGTCGTACACCAACGGCAAACTGCGCTACCACGACGGGCGCGGAATCTTCTCCGAATGCGACATGCCGCGCCGTTGCCGCTACTACGAAAGCGCCGGTTTCATCGCCGAAAGTGCCACCTACAAGGGCAACTACAGCGGCCAGCGCGCCCGCCAGATTGCCGCCCGCGCCAATGCCCTGGACCTGTCACTGCTGCGCACGCCGCTCAATCAGCGTTATCAGTTCGGCAGCACCAACGTCATCCCGCTGCAAGCGCAGATCAAGGATGACTGGGCCGACAACCTGATCGGCGCGCAATACCTGGAAATGCCCAAAGGCTCGCACACCCGCGTGCGCCTGACCGTGCGCTCGGTCGATCCGCAACAGGCGGCGTACATCCAGCTCAAGGCCAAGGAGTTTGAGCAGGACGTGCAACTCGGGTTGCCCACCGAGATGGTCGCCACGGCGGATCAACCGCTGGAAATGGATTTCAGTTTCGACAACCCGCAACAGCGCAAGGCGTTTTCGTTTCACTTGTTGGGGTATGGCTTGGGGGCAGTGGAAGTGACGGACTTCAGTGTGATTACTGAAGTACCGGGGCAGGAGGATTTGCTCGACGACATTGTGGAGGATGAAACGGCACAGTCGAGTTGAGTCTGTTTGAAAGACTTTGCCTATGACCCACCAATAGTCGGCCTATTAGCCGACTCTCCAAGTCGGGTCTAGCCTTACTAGTCCGAAGTCGGCACGAGCCGGCCGTAGCAGACCTGATAAGGACCCGAACATGGCAAACGAATCGAAATGCCCGTTCAACCACGCCGCCGGTGGTGGTACGACGAACCGTGACTGGTGGCCGAATCAACTCAACCTGAAAATCCTGAGTCAGCACTCGCCCAAGTCCGATCCGCTGGGCAAGGACTTCGACTACGCCAAAGGGTTCAAGAGCCTGGATTTCCAGGCGCTGAAACAAGACCTCAACGCGCTGATGACTGACTCTCAGGACTGGTGGCCTGCCGACTTCGGCCACTACGGCCCGCTCTTTATCCGCATGGCCTGGCACAGTGCCGGGACTTATCGCACGGCGGATGGCCGCGGTGGCGCCGGCTCGGGTCAGCAGCGTTTCGCCCCGCTCAACAGTTGGCCGGACAACGTCAGCCTCGACAAGGCGCGGCGGTTGCTGTGGCCGATCAAGCAAAAATATGGTCGCAATATTTCCTGGGCCGACCTGATCGTGCTCACCGGTAACGTCGCGCTGGAATCCATGGGCTTCAAGACCTTCGGTTTCTCCGGCGGACGTCCCGATGTGTGGGAGCCGGACGAAGACGTGTATTGGGGTTCGGAACACGAATGGCTGGGCGGCGACAGCCGTTACGGCAAAGACAAGTCGGCCATGCAGGAACCCGGCGACGGCACGCTGGTAGCCGAGCCTGACTTGCACGGTAAAGAGGAAAGCCGCACCGATCAGGGCGAGCGCAATCTGGAAAATCCGCTGGCCGCTGTGCAAATGGGCTTGATTTACGTGAACCCGGAAGGCCCGGAAGGCAATCCGGACCCCGTGAAGTCGGCCCTGGATATCCGCGAAACCTTCGGCCGCATGGCCATGAACGACGAAGAAACCGTCGCACTGATTGCCGGTGGCCACGCCTTCGGCAAAACCCACGGTGCCGGTCCCGCCGACAATGTCGGCCCTGAGCCAGAAGCCGCCGGCCTCGAAGAACAAGGTCTCGGCTGGCGCAACGCATTCGGTACCGGCAAGGGCGGCGACACCATCACCAGTGGTCTGGAAGTCACCTGGACGACCACTCCCACCCGGTGGAGCAACAACTATCTGGAGAACCTGTTCGGCTTCGAGTGGGAATTGAGCAAAAGCCCCGCCGGTGCACACCAGTGGAAACCGAAAAACGGCGCCGGTGCCGGCACCATTCCCCACGCTCACGATCCGAACAAACGCATCGACCCGACCATGCTGACGTCTGACCTGGCGCTGCGTTTCGACCCCGCCTATGAACAAATCTCTCGGCGCTTTCTGGCCAATCCCGAGCAGTTGGCCGATGCCTTCGCCCGCGCCTGGTACAAACTGATCCACCGCGACATGGGGCCACTCTCCCGCTATCTCGGCCCGGAACTGCCGAATGAAGAATTGCTCTGGCAAGATCCGATTCCTGAGGCCAACCACCCGCTGATCGACGACAGCGACGCTGCTGCGTTGAAGAGCAAAATCATCGCGTCGGGTCTTTCGGTGTCGCAACTGGTCTCGACCGCTTGGGCGGCGGCCTCGACGTTCCGTGGTTCGGATAAACGCGGCGGCGCCAACGGTGGTCGTCTGCGTCTGGAGCCGCAAAAATCGTGGCCGGCCAATCAACCTGAACAGTTGGCCAGCGTACTGAAAACCCTGGAAGACATTCAGAGCGAGTTCAATGACGGTGCATCTGGCAAGAAGGTTTCGCTGGCGGATCTGATCGTGCTGGCGGGTAATGCCGGGGTCGAGCAAGCGGCGAAAAACGCCGGTCATTCGGTCTCCGTCCCCTTCTCTGCGGGCCGCACCGATGCTACGCAAGAGCAGACTGACGTTGACTCGTTCGGCTTCCTCGAACCGATTGCCGATGGCTTCCGAAACTACAGCAAAGGCAAATACACCGTTTCGGCCGAGGCGCTGTTGATCGACAAGGCGCAACTGCTCACCCTCTCCGCGCCGGAAATGACCGTGTTGCTGGGTGGCCTGCGCGTACTTGGCGCAAACGTCGGGCAAAGTCGCCACGGCGTGTTTACGTCGCAGACTGAAGCGCTGACCAACGACTTCTTCACCAACCTGTTGGACATGGGCGTGGAGTGGAAACCCACCAATCGGGATGCCGATGAGTTCGAGGGACGGGACCGCAAGAGCGGCAACGTGAAATGGACGGCGACCCGGGTTGATCTGGTGTTCGGTTCCAACGCCATACTGCGGGCGCTGGCTGAGGTGTATGCCAGTTCGGATGCCAAGGAGCAGTTCGTTAAGGATTTCGTGGCGGCGTGGACGAAAGTGATGAACCTTGATCGGTTTGATTTGAAGTAACGCAAAACAACTGTGGGAGCGGGCTTGCTCGCGAAGGCGGTGTATCAGTCGACTTCTCTGTGTCTGATATACCGCCTTCGCGAGCAAGCCCGCTCCCACATTCAGTTATGCGTCAAGCCAGGCTCTTGCTAACGACTTCATACACATCGCTGGACAACTGCCCCGACGCCAGAATCCGCTCCAGCTCGCCTTTCATCAACGCCTGACGAGCGTCGTCGTATTTGCGCCAGCGCGTCAGCGGCGCCAATTGGCGCGAAGCGATTTGCGGGTTGAAGCCGTTCAGTTCGATCACCAGATCCGCGAGGAAGCGATAGCCGGAGCCATCCGCCGCGTGGAAGTTGATCAGGTTCTGCCCGGCAAACGCACCGACCAGCGCACGCACCTTGTTCGGGTTCTTGATGTTGAACGCCGGGTGCTGCATCAGCGCCTTCACCCGTGCCAGACCGCCCGGCAAGGTGCTGCCGGCCTGGACGCTGAACCACTGATCCATGACCAGCGGATTGTCCTTGAAGTGCTCGGCGAAACTCGCCAGCGCCAGTGCTTTCTGCTCTTCGAACGGCGAGTTGACCAACACCGCCAGTGCGGTCAGGCGTTCAGTCATGTTGTCGGCCGTCTCGAATTGCTCCAGTGCCGCCGCCAACACTTGCGGCTTGCCACTGAGCATCAGGTACGAGAGCGCAATGTTTTGCAGCGCACGACGGGCGAAATGTTCGGCTTCGGCCACGTACGGGGTCTGCTTCGACAGGTCGCGGTTGGCCTGATAACGCAGCCACAGCGCTTCGAACAGGTTATCCGCCAACTGTTTGCGGGCGAACTCGCGAGCGATATGGATGGCGTCGACGTCCGCCACTTCACTGATTTCGGTGAGGTACGCCTCGCCCGGCAGCGACAGCATTTCGGCAACCATGGCCTGATCCAGCGACTCATCGGACAGCACTGTTTTCAGCGCCGAAATCAGCCGCGGATCGAGCACCAGACTCTCGCCCTTCTGCTGCTGGGCGATCAGTTCTTGCAGCACCTGCACCGACAGTTGCTGACCGGCATCCCAGCGGTTGAAGCCGTCGCTGTCGTGCTGCATCAGGAACATCAGTTGATCGCGGTTGTACGGGAAGCTCAGTTTTACCGGTGCCGAGAAGCCGCGCAGTAGTGAAGGCAGCGGCTGCTCTGTGACATCCACGAAAGTGAAAGTCTGCTCGGCTTCAGTCACCGAGATGACGCGGGTATTGCCTTGAGCCGAGGCCTCACCGGCCAGGCGCAGGGCAATTTCGTTGCCGTTGCTGTCCAGCAGGCCCAGTTCGACCGGGATCACGAACGGCAACTTTTCAACTTTGTCCGGGGTTTCCGGGCAGCTCTGGCGGAAGGTCAGGCTGTAGGTTTTCGCCTCAGCGTCGTAAGACTCGCTCACCGCCAGACGTGGCGTGCCGGCCTGGCTGTACCAGCGCTTGAACTGGGTCAAGTCAACGCCGTTGGCATCTTCCATCGCCTTGATGAAATCGTCACAGGTCACTGCCTGACCATCGTGGCGTTCGAAGTAAAGGTCGCTGCCCTTGCGGAAGCCTTCGGCGCCCAGCAAGGTGTGGATCATACCGACCACTTCCGAACCCTTTTCGTAGACGGTCAGGGTGTAGAAGTTGGAAATTTCGATGAAGCTGTCCGGGCGCACCGCGTGGGCCATGGGACCGGCATCTTCGGCGAACTGGTGGGTACGCAGGTACGCCACGTCCTGAATGCGCTTGACCGTGGCCGAGTTCATGTCCGAGGAGAACCCGGCGTCGCGGAACACCGTGAAGCCTTCTTTCAGCGACAACTGGAACCAGTCACGGCAGGTCACGCGGTTGCCCGACCAGTTGTGGAAGTATTCGTGAGCGACGATCGCTTCAACGCGTTGATGCGCGGCGTCGGTGGCGGTTTCGGCGCGGGCCAGTACGGCGCTGGAGTTGAAGATGTTGAGGCCCTTGTTCTCCATCGCGCCCATGTTGAAGTCGTTGACGGCGACGATCATGAAGATGTCCAGATCGTACTCGCGACCGTAGACCTCTTCGTCCCAGCGCATCGACTTCTTCAGGCTGTTCATTGCGTGCTGGCACTTGTCGATGTTTTCCGGCTCGACGTAAATGCGCAGCGCGACGTTGCGGTTGGTCATGGTGGTGAAGCTGTCTTCAACGCACCACAAGTCACCGGCCACCAGCGCGAACAGGTACGCCGGTTTCATGAACGGGTCTTCCCAGGTCGCCCAGTGCCGACCGTCTTCACCCGGGCCGCTAGCGATCGGGTTGCCGTTGGAGAGCAGCACCGGGTAGCTGTGCTGTTCGGCGACCACGGTGGTGGTGAACTTGCTCATCACGTCCGGACGGTCAAGGTAATAGGTGATCTTGCGAAAGCCTTCAGCCTCGCACTGGGTGCAAAACATCGTGCCGGACTTGTACAGGCCTTCCAGCGCGGTGTTGGTTTCCGGATGGATCCTGACGCTGGTGTCGACCGTGAAGGTTTCGCTGGCCGGTTGCAGGGTCAGGTGATTCTCGGTCAGTTGGTAATCGTCGGCGCTCAGTTCCTGGTCTGCCAGGGTCACGGAGAGCAATTCCAGCTGCTGGCCGTCGAGCACCAGCGGCGGCAGGCCCGGGCCACGGGACGGGTTGCGGCGCATCACCAACTGCGCGTGCACCAGGCTGTGATCCTCGAACAACTCGAAGGTCAGGTGTGTTTCGTCGATCAGGTACTCGGGCGCCTGATAGTCCTTCAGGTAAATCATCTTCGGTTGTTCGGTACGCATGCTGGAGTCCTTATTGATGCACGGCGAGCTGATAAGCCGTGTACTTGCGAATGTTGATCACGCCGGTGTCGAAGATCAGATATTGGCCCTTGATCCCCAGCAGCGTGCCTTCGGCAATCGGGTTTTTGTCCAGATTGAAACTGACGATTTTGGCCGGGTATTGCTCGACGGGATAGCGGATTTCCAGCGGTTCCACGTCGCGAATTGTCTGAATTGCCTGTAGGCCAAATCGCTGTTGCAAGCCCTGCAGGCCTTCGGCGCAGCTTTCAAACAACTGATCGCGCACCTGCGCCAGATCGACGGCCACCGCATCGCCCTTAAGCAGTGCACGCCAGTTGGTCTTGTCGGCCACCTGACTGCGGAACAGGTCTTCAACGAAGCCCGACTGCTGCCGTGTCGAAACGCGCATGATCGGCAACGCCTGACTCGCGCCCTGATCGAGCCAGCGAGTCGGCAATTGCGTAGCACGGGTGATGCCAACCTTGATCCCCGACGAGTTGGCCAGGTAAACCACGTGGTCGGTCATGCAGAACTGCTCGCCCCACACCGGATCCCGGCAGGTTCCGGCCTCAAAGTGGCAGCGTTCCGGGCTCATGATGCAGATATCGCACTGCGCCAGTTTGGTCATGCACGGGTAGCAATAACCCTGGCTGAAACTGGTTTTGGTCTTACGCCCGCAATGGGTGCAGTGAATCGCCCCCAGGTATTCCAGACGCACCGTGGTGCCGATCAATGGATTGACCGGCACCTCGACGTCATCCAGACGAAACGCGTACTGCACGTTCGGCCCGTCCAGGTGCGCCGACATTTTGCTGATTGCACCGCGGCCAATCTCGATCAATGGATGGCATCCGACTTGAACAGGATGTTCGGCACTTCGATCGACTTCGACGCACATTCTTGCGGGCCCATGTAACCGGTGCGCTGTTCTTCAGGCAGGTTCTGGATTTCCCAGGCGATCATCGCCTGCAACGACAATTCACGCTGCTCGGCGGTGAGTTTGCCACCGTCGGACCATTTGCCGATTTCCACGGCCAGTTTCAGGCTCTCGTAGATGTCCGGGGTGATGTTCTTGATCATTTCGTTAAAAGAGGACATCAGGGTCTCCGTGCTCTTTATTCACTGAAAATTTTAGGCGGCCAGTTTACGGCGGTTATACAAACCACCCAACAAACCGGTGAAGCATCCGATGAGTAACCCGCCGACGTGGGCGGCGTTGGCGATCTGGCCGAAACCGATCATCGAGATCAGGCCGGACATGCACACCAGCAACCACACCAGCATCATCACCAGCACGCCACGCGGCAGGCGATAAGCCGGGTTTGGCGCCAGCAACTGGAATATCCAGCAGTGCCCAAGCAGACCGTAAAGCACGCCGGACAAGCCGCCAAACAGGGTCGGGCCGCTCCAGGCGAACTGTGCGTAGTTGGAAACGAGGCTGAACAGCAAGGTCAGACCGATCAGATTGATACTGCCCTGACGCGACTCGATGCGCCGCCCCAGTTCCCAGTACCACATGCCGTTCATGGCCAGGTGCAGGATGCCAAAGTGGATCAGCATCGGCGTGACCAGCCGCCACCACTGCCCTGCCGCAAGGCTGTCTTCCAGCGGCGTGAAGTGGATGTAGTCGCCGATCACCCGGAAGTCGAGAAAGGTCAGCCAGCGCAGGGTTTCGAGGTTGTCGCCGAGAAAGGTCAGGCCGGCGACGATCAGGCACAGCAATAGAATAAACCCGGTGGCTTTGGCGTATTTCAGCTGTTCGGCGAAACTCGGGCGCTTTAGGGGCTGCGCGACCGGTATGTCCAGTTGCTGATCGGGATCACCGGCGGGAAAGCGCTCGTACAGCGAGCGCACGTCGTCGCTGATCTCCGAGGGCACCCACAACACCTGTTCACCGGCCTCTTCGCTGACGCGATGTGGCACTTGCATGCGTTGCAGCAGTTTGACGAAACCGCTCAGATCCGCCGCCAGCGGCAGACGCAAAACCGCGACCGAACTCATTGCAGTACCTCCGGCCGCTCGACATCGACCCAGACAAATTTATGCGGATCCAGACGCGTTTCCTGATCCAGACGATAGGCCACCAGTTTGCCGTAGAGCACCGCGCTGTAATCCAGACACGCGAGGTTCGGACGGATCGGCGCCGGTTTGCCGCTGCGCCAGTAGTGGCCGACGAACAGCAAAGGCTCGTCGACGCCGTAGCGCAGCAGGTTGTTTTTCTCACTGGAGGTCAGTGGTTTTTGCGCCACCGGCTCAGGCAAGGCATCGGGCTGAAAGACGATGTCGCCGTAGGTCTGCGGATCATCTTCCCAGAACTTGGTGCGGAAGAACGAACGCACCAGACCGTCGCCGCTGGTCATGGTCAAACCATCCGGCAGGCGCATGTCGGTGCCGCGCAGCAAGCGGTCAAACACCGTGCAGGCAAAACTGCCCGGGACGGCGGACGATTGCAGGAAGTGCTCGTCGATACAGCCATTCGGAAACAGCGCACGCAACGGCTCGATCAGACCGGCATCCCAGCAGGCATGCACGACCCGGAAACGTCCGGCATCGACAAACAGTGGAAGGTCGTAGAACCAGCGCTGGAAGTCGTGCCAGTCGCCGGGATGGTCTTCGAACTGGGTCAGGGTTTCGTGCAGCAGACGCGCGTGGCGCGGCGTGTGTTCGCGGACGAACTGCTTGCCGCTGCCCGGTAGCGCCGGCGTGCTCCAGCCCAAGGCGTTGAATTCGTGGTTGCCCATGATGCACAAGGCCTGGCCGGCCTCGACCATGTCGTGGACGATGTGCAGCGCCTCGCGAATCCGCGGGCCACGGTCGATGATGTCGCCGACAAACACGGCCATGCGCGATGGGTGCCGCCAGACCCCGCCCTGCTTGTGATAACCGAGCCGGTCAAGCAAGTGCTCCAGGGTCAGGGCGCATCCGTGCACGTCACCAATCAAGTCATAACTGCGCGCGGGATCGAGCATCAGTCGCCTCCACCACCCAACTTGCTGCCCCAGCCGAGCTTGGTCCGGCAGACTTCGTAGTAGTTGTGGTCGAGCGGGTGAATCAGCCGCAGCTTCTGTGCTTTCTTGCTGACGGTGATGGTGTCGCCCGGCGCGCAGGTGAAGTGGTTCTGCCCGTCGCAGGAGACTTGCGGGTAAATCTGCATATCTTTGGACACGACGATTTTCAGCTCACTGTTGCCATCGACCACAATTGGCCTGCTGGACAACATATGGGGGTACATCGGCACGATCACAATGGCATCGAGCTTGGGATGCATGATCGGCCCGCCCGCCGACAACGCGTACGCGGTGGAACCGGTCGGCGTCGCAACGATCAGGCCGTCGGCCTTCTGACTGCAGACGAACTGGCCGTCGATGTACAGCTCGAACTCGATCATCCGCGTCGATTTGCCGGGGTGCAGCACGACGTCGTTGAGTGCATCGCCCTGGCCGATGGCTTCACCGTGGCGGCGAACTTCAGCCTGCAACAGGAAGCGGTTTTCCACCAGATAATGGCCGTCGAGCACCTTGGCGACTTCGACTTCCAGCTCATCCGGACGAATGTCAGTGAGGAAACCGAGGCTGCCCCGGTTGATCCCCAGCACCGGAATATTGTGCTTGGCCAGCGCCCGGGCAGCACCGAGCAGGCTGCCGTCACCGCCAACGACGATGACCATGTCGCAGACTTCGCCGAGCATCTTGCGCGACGAGGTTTGCAGGCCGTGGCCCGGAAGGACTTCGGCAATGGTGTCTTCGAGGATCACATGCAGGTGACGATCGAGCAGAAACCGTTTCAGTCGGCGGACGGTATCCAGCACCTGGGAACTGCCCAGGCGACCGATGATGCCGATATTACGAAATTGCTCCATGGGACCTCTGCGGACAATCGAAAACGCGAAAAGCACGATTATGGGCGAAAGCCTGCGATAGACAAAATCCTTTCAGCCTCAAGGGCGCGCTCGTGTTTAAGGCTATGCTCGCAAGATGATCCTATTTCCCGACCTGCTGCAGTTGCCCCACCAGTTACGCCATCCCGAAGTGCGCGATCTGGCGTGGGTGATCCTCGCCCCACCGATGCTCGCCAGCACCCCGTGGCCGCAACGCCACCCGCTGGCCGGCAGCGACTGGGTGCATGATCCCGAGCGCCTGGAACACTGGCTGCGCCAACTCGACCGCGACAGTTACGGCTTGCTGCACTGGCTCTCCCAGGCGCGCACCCGGCGTCTGGGTCTGTATTACGAGCGACTGTGGCAGTTTGTCGTGGAGCACGCGCCGGGCATCGAACTGATCGCGGCGAACCTGCCGATCCGCCGCGAAGGCCATACCCTCGGTGAACTGGACATGCTGCTGCGCGACCGCGACGGCGTGCACCACCTGGAACTGGCAATCAAACTCTACCTCGGCCCACAGAACGGCGATGGCCACGATCCGGCGCAGTGGCTGGGTCCGGGCTGCCACGATCGACTGGACCGAAAACTGGCGCACCTGGCCGAGCATCAACTGCCGATCTCGGCCCGCCCGGAAAGCCGCGACGTGCTGGCAACGCTGGACATCGAAGCCTTCAATGCGCACCTGTGGCTGGGCGGCTACCTGCTGTACCCATGGCCCGGCCGTTCCGCCTCGCCGACAGGCGCCCATCCGCAGCACCTGCGCGGCAGTTGGCTGCATCAGAAAGACTGGCCAGCCTTCATGCCCCAACGTCCCGCCGGCCGCTGGCAACCCCTGCCCCGCCACGCCTGGCTAGCGCCCGCGCAATACCCGGGGGATCAGACCTGGACGCCGGAACATTTACAGAAGTGGCTGCAGGATCTGGAACCGCTGGCGCCGGCGCAACTGATGGTGAGATTGATCGAAAATGCCAGGGGCGAATGGGAAGAAGCGGAGCGCTTGTTCCTGGTGTCGGATTTTTGGCCGAATGTACCGGGGCAATCCTGAGGTTCGAAGCGCCTGAACCGACGCCTTCGGGAGCAAGCCCCCTCCCACAGGGGGACGGAGCACAACCGAAGGAACCCGAGCCCAGGCGAGGGCCGTACGTCAGGGTGAAGACCTTTGCTTACTTTGGGCTGGGCCGGCATTCCGGCGTTTGCCAAAGTAAGTCGCCGCCAGGCGAAACGGCTAAAGACCCAACCGCAAAGCCAACCCCGCCAACGTCACCAACAAAACCGGCACGGTCAAAACAATCCCGACCTTGAAGTAGTACCCCCAGCCAATCCTTATCCCCTTGCGCTCCAGCACATGCAGCCACAGCAAGGTCGCCAGACTGCCAATCGGGGTAATCTTCGGTCCCAGGTCGCTGCCGATCACATTGGCATAGATCATCGCCTCCTTGACCACCCCGCTCGCCTGACTCGCATCAATCGACAGCAGACCAATCAACACCGTCGGCAAATTATTCATGATCGACGACAACAACGCCGTCAGCACCCCGGTCCCGAACGCCGCGCCCCACACGCCGTACCCGGCAAACACATCCAGCCACCCCGCCAGATACCCGGTCAACCCGGCATTGCGCAGGCCATAAACCACCAGATACATACCCAACGAGAAAATCACAATCTGCCACGGTGCTTCCTTCATCACCTTGCGCGTGGAAATCTTGTGACCCCGGGCGGCAATCCCCAGAAGCAGCGCCGCGCACACCGCGGAAATCGCACTGATCGGAATCCCCAGCGGCTCCAGCGCAAAGCAGCCAACCAACAAAATCGCCAGCACGGCCCACCCGGCATAAAACGTGGCGGTGTCGTGAATCGCGGTTGCTGGATCCTCCAGTTGCTCAGGATCGTATGAAGCCGGAATATCACGACGAAAAAACCACAGCAACATGCCCAGCGTCGCCGCAACACTGACGAAGTTCACCGGCACCATCACCGCTGCGTAGCGATTGAAGCCAATGTGAAAGAAGTCCGCCGAGACAATGTTGACCAGGTTCGACACCACCAGCGGCAGGCTCGCGGTGTCGGCAATAAAGCCTGCGCCCATGACAAACGCGAGCGTCGCGGCGGGCGAGAAACGCAGCGCCAGCAACATCGAAATGACAATCGGCGTGAGGATCAACGCCGCACCATCATTGGCGAACAGCGCCGACACCAGCGCCCCCAGCAGCACCATGAAGGCAAACAGCTTGCGCCCGCTACCGCGCCCCCACCGCGCGACGTGCAATGCGGCCCAGTTGAAGAACCCGGCTTCGTCGAGCAGCAGACTGATGATGATCAGCGCAACGAAGGTGCCCGTCGCGTTCCAGATGATCTGCCAGACCAGCGGAATATCGCTCCAGTGCACCACGCCGAAAATCAGCGCGAGCACAGCGCCCAGCGTTGCACTCCAGCCAACGCCGAGGCCTTTGGGTTGCCAGATGACAAGGGTGATGGTCAGCAGGAAAATCAGTGACGCAGCAAGCATTCACAACAACCTTGTTCAAGAAGACTTTCAGGGAAACGCAGCTTACCTGTGGCGAGGGGATTTATCCCCGCTCGGCTGCGCAGCAGTCGTCAGACCTGTGTCCAGGTACGACTGTCGATCGCAGGGGGTCGCTTCGCCACCCGACGGGGATAAATCCCCTCGCCACAAGGTTTTTCAGTCAGACATTATTTTTTGTGTTGCTCTACGAACTGTCCGTAAGCATTGATAAAACTTTGCAGAAAAGGTTTCACCGTTTCACTCAGTCTGCCCGCCTCATCAAACGCCGAGCCCGCGCCGCCCAGATAAGCTTCAGGCTGTTGCATGCACGGCACATTGAGAAATACAAATGACTGACGCAAATGCTGGTTGGCGCCGAAGCCGCCAATGGCGCCGGGCGAAACACTGATCACCGCCCCCGGTTTGCCGCTCCAGACACTTTTGCCATAAGGCCGCGAGCCAACGTCGATGGCATTCTTCAATGGCGCAGGCACGGACCGGTTGTATTCCGGCGTGACGAACAGCACCGCGTCGGATGAGCCCACGTCTTGACGGAAAGTGCTGTAGGCTGCCGGCGGTGAATCACCGTCGATGTCTTCGTTATAAAGCGCCAGATCGCCAATTTCGACAATCTTCAGTTTGAGATTCGCCGGTGCCAGCTCAGCCAGCGCCAGGGCGACCTTACGGTTGATCGATGCTTTGCGCAGGCTGCCGACGACTACAGCGACGTTGTAGACATTGCTCATGGGAAGACTCTCGACTGTGCGTGGGAGAAGTCAGAAGTTATAGACGATCCGGCGAACGTTCCACCAGCGGACAAGGGAATTTCCCGCGTCCTGATTATTTTTTTCCCGTAGGAAAACTTACCGCGCCTGATGAAGGTCTACCAAGCCGCAAATCAAGCGTTTTATCTCCAGAGGTTCTAAGCAGATGGCAGCAGTACTCGTCGGTCAGTTCCATGCAAGAGATGCGGAAGGCCGCGTTTATTCCGTGCATGAGTTCCAGGAATCCAACCCGTCGGCAGACGGTCTCACCGGCATGGAGCCTGTCACCACCTACAAACTGGCCATTGGCGATCGCGTCAACAAGGTCAGCGACAACGAGTTTTTGCTGGTTCAGTCGGGCATTACTCTGGTTCGCGAACCCGAGCCAACCGTTGCTTCATAACCCTGCGTTATGAGCAGAAGTCATATGCGCAGACTTGGGGTAGGATTCAGCCACTGACCCCACCTGCTGAACATGGACTTCACGCATGCGTTTACGTCATATCGAAGTGATTCAGGCGCTTTTGCAGACCGGTCACCTGGGCACCGCCGCCGAATGGCTGCAGTTGCCGGTGGCCGAGGTCGAAGAGCGTTTGCGCGAAGCCGAAAGCCAGTGGGGGTTCATGCTGTTCGCCAGCGTTCGCGGGCGTCTGCAGGCCACGCCGGAAGCACGCGCCTTGCAGGCCGAAATCGCTCACGTCTATGAAGCACTGGAGCCGGTGCAGCGTCTGGCCAGCAGCCTCAAGCAATACCTTGCCCCGCCCCTGCGCATCATCGGCACCCCGCCGCTGGCACAACACCTGTTGCCCCACAGCATCGCGCTGCTACGTCGACGCCTGCCCGACGCACCTTGCCGCCTGCTCGGTTTACCGACTCCGGACATCGTCCGCAGCCTGCTGCTGCGCGAGAGTGATCTGGGCCTGAGCCTGCACGATCCCGAACACCCCGACATCACCTGCCAGCCACTGGCCCAGGGCAAGCTGCAACTGCTAGCGCCGCACGGCTGGCTGCAACCGAAGCAGAAATACATTTCCCTGCAAGACCTCGCCGGTCAGGCCATGGTCGGCCTCGAAGGTCATGACCCGCTCAGCCCGGCGCTGGAAAACAAGCTGCAGGCTCTGCGCCCCGCGCCAAGCATCCAGACCCGCGTGCAAACCCATCAGATGATGCGCAGCATGGTCGAGGCCGGTGAAGGTCTGGCCATCGTCGACCCCTTCACCGCCCTCGGTGCCCGCGCAGCCGGTCTCGACGTGTGCCCGCTGTCACCCGCGGTGCCGATCAGCCTCTACGCCTTGACTTACAAACACGCCGCGCCGTCATCGGCGATTCAGACACTGCTGGGCATCATCACGGAACAAGCCGAGGCGATGCTGGCGAACTAACCGGGTTTTCCAGCGGATTATCGAACACGCGATACCAGAACAGCGCCACTTCAGCCGTGTTCGGATCAATGCCGCGATAGCGCATGTGGTCGACGCCGCCAATGACATAGCCGCAGCGCTCATACAACCGGCAGGCGCCGAGGTTGTTGTTCTGGGTTTCCAGCATGATGCCCGGCAATTTTTTCTTGCGGCTCCAGAACTGCGCGACATCCAGCAACGACTTGGCCACGCCATGGCGCCGCGCGGGGGCGTGCACGGCCAGTTCGTCGATGTGGGCAAAGCCGTTCCAGTTGGTGCTGATCACCAGATGGCCGACGGGTTCGTCGTCGAGGTACGCCATGAAAATCGCACTGTCCGGCGCATCGCGGAAGCTGCTGAACTCTTCAGGATCGATCCCGTAACATTTGCGATACGGCACAATCGGCGTCACCCGCCACTGCTCGACCGGCTGGCCGATGATGGCGGCGCCATACGCGGCGACCTCGAAACTGAAGTCGCTGCCCCAGATATAAGCGGCAAAGCCATCGTCGGCGACACGCACCGACAGCCCTGGGTATTTCGGATTCATGACCGGTTGCATACTCGGGAAAGTCCTCATTCCTTGACACAATCGACGGTGTACAGCCGTCCATTGCCTTCATCTTCATGTTGCAGTCCATGCACATCGGCGACAAAACCGGGAAAGCTGCTATCGAACGTGCGGGCAAATTTCAGGTAATCGATGATCGAACGAGTCGATTCGGTAAAACGCTCACCGGGCATGATCAATGGAATTCCCGGCGGATACGGCACCAGCATCACCGCGGCAATCCTGCCTTCCAGCTCATCAATGGGCACCGCCTCGACCTCGCCACGCACCAGATGATCGTAGGCATGGGCGGGTTTCATGGCGATTTCCGGCAGCACGGTGTACATGCGTTTGAGGTGTTTGGCGGTGGCATTGCTGCGGTAACAGGCATGCAATTGATCGCACAGATCGCGCAGGCCCATGCTGCGATAACGCGCGGTGTCCTCCTGCGCGACACACGGCAGGCACGTCGCCAGACTGACGTTGGCGTCGTAACTGCGCTTGAACTCCAGCAACTCGGTGAGCAGCGTACTCCACTTGCCTTTGGTGATGCCCATCGAAAACAACACCAGAAACGAATACAGACCGGTTTTCTCCACCACCAGCCCGCGCTCCCAAAGGAACTTGCTGACCACGGCGGCCGGGATGCCCTTCTCGCTCAGCGCGCCGCCGGCATTCAACCCCGGCATCACCAGCGTGACCTTGATCGGATCGAGCAGCACATAGTCATCGCCGACATCGGCAAAACCGTGCCAGTCGGCATCCGGTTGCAACAACCAGTCTTCGGTCTGCACGCGGTCGATGCCTTCAACACCCGGCGGCTGCCAGATCGAGAACCACCAGTCATCCGCCGCAATGTGCTGGCGCAGATTGGCCAGCGCCCGTCGGAAACTCAGGGCTTCGTCAAAGGTTTCCTGCAACAGCGAGCGCCCGGCCGGGCCTTCCATCATCGCCGAAGCGACGTCCAGCGAAGCGATGATGCTGTACTGCGGCGACGTCGAGATATGCATCATGAACGCTTCGTTGAAACGGTCACGATCCAGCTGCCGCGCGCCGCCGTCCTGCACGTGAATCATCGAGGCCTGACTGAACGCGGCGAGCAGTTTGTGCGTGGAATGGGTGGTGAACACCAGCGGACTGTCGGCACTGCGCGAAGTGGCCATGCCGTAGCGCCCGGCGAAAAACTCATGGAACGCCGCGTAGGCGTACCAGGCCTCATCGAAATGCAGCACCTCGACGCTGTTGCCGAGATTCTGCTTGATCAGTTCGGCGTTGTAGCAGAGGCCGTCGTAGGTCGAGTTGGTCACTACCGCGAGTTTCACTTTCGCAGCGCGGCCCTTGGTCAACGGACTGGCATCGATCTTGGCCTGAATCGACTCGCGGCTGAATTCGCTGAGCGGAATCGGGCCGATGATCCCCAGCTCATTACGCTCCGGACACAGGTACAGCGGAATCGCGCCGGTCATGATGATCGCGTGCAACACCGACTTGTGGCAATTGCGATCCACCAGCACCAGATCATCGCGAGCGACCATCGAATGCCAGACGATCTTGTTGGCGGTCGAGGTGCCATTGATTACGAAGAACGTGTGATCGGCGCCAAAGTTGCGCGCGGCCCGCGCCTCGGCTTCGGCGAGGGGGCCGGTGTGATCGAGCAACGAGCCGAGTTCAGGTACCGACACCGACAAGTCCGAGCGCAGGGTGTTTTCCCCGAAGAACTGGTGAAACGCCTGCCCCACCGGGCTTTTGTGATAGGCCACACCGCCGCCATGACCGGGGGTGTGCCAGGAATAGTTGGAGTCGGCGGTGTGTTGCACCAGTGCCTTGAAGAACGGTGGCAACAAACCATCCAGGTACTTGCGCGCCGCCCGTGCCACTTGCCGGGCAAGAAACGGCACGGTGTCTTCGAACAGATAAAGAATGCCGCGCAACTGATTAAGCTCGGCCATGGCATCCGCCGGAGCATTTTCCAGTGTGACCTGCTCGCCCAGCGCAAAGATCGGCAAGTCCGGCGCACGCACCCGTGCCAGGCCGATCAGTTCGGCCATGTTCTGCAACAGATGCGAATTCGTGCTGGCGTCCTCGGCGGCAATCAGCATGCACGCGAGGCCATGATGGGTCGATGCCACCAACCGCCCTTCGGCGTAGTCGGTGGCCGACACGATACTGAAACCTTCCTGCTCCAACTCCCGGGCGATGCCACGGATACGGTCACCGGCGACCGTGTCGGCCTTGATGTCGCGATGGACGATCAACACCGGAAACTTCAAATCTTTGTACATGGGGCTCAGTGTCCTGAGGCGGCGGATTCGCATCCGCCAATGCTCTCAGGGTAGAGGGTTGCAGCGAAAGGCGCGAGGGTGGCCACTTGGCTTCACGCGTGGGTGTACTGATTTGGTGGGGAGGAATCTCTCAAGCCTGAGCGTCGGCTTCAGCAATCTGCGTCCACAGTGCCGGGCCGCCGGCGGACTTGGCGATGATTTCCAGGCGTACCTGATGCGCCGCCAGCTCTTCTTCGGTGGCACGAATGATTCGCGCAGGCTGGCGATCCGCCGGCAGACGACGGATTTCGGTAGCCGAGTTATCTGCGCCCTCGCCCGTGCCATTACCGTCGGAAGCGTTGCCCGCCAGCGACAGGCTGGTCTGGCCGCCAGTCATGGTCAAGTAAACGTCGGCGAGAATCTCCGAGTCGAGCAAGGCGCCGTGCAGTTCACGGCCGGAGTTGTCGACGCCATAACGTTTGCACAAGGCATCGAGGCTGTTGCGCTGCCCCGGGTGACGTTCCCGGGCCATCATCAGGGTGTCGAGGATCGAGCAGTGCTGCGTGATGTCGGCGCGATCCTGCTGGCCCATCAGGGCGAATTCGTTGTTGATGAAGCCAACGTCGAACGCCGCGTTATGGATGATCAGCTGTGCGCCTTTGATGAATTCGAAGAACTCATCGGCCACTTCGGCAAAACGCGGTTTGCCGACGAGGAATTCGTTGGTGATGCCGTGGACGCCGATGGCGCCTTCATCACTCTCGCGATCCGGTTGCAGATAAACGTGGAAGTGCCGGCCAGTCAGGCGCCGACCGATCAGTTCGACACAACCGATTTCGATAATCCGGTGACCATCGGTCACCGGCATGCCGGTGGTTTCGGTATCGAGTACAACGGATCTGGTGGCCATCAGTGCTCAGCTCTCAACGGGTCAATCGTGCAAAAACGCGGATGTTAACACGCTCGCAGCTACCGGCGCGCACCGCCGAGTGATCGGCGCTCATGCAGTTTTTAACAATCATTAGCAATCTTCATAAAGTTTGCCGACGGCCAGGTTGATAGCGTGCGCGGCTTGTTTCTCACGGACTACAGCACGTCATGAAGACTGCCCGGATTTTAATGCTAGCCACTGTTCTGCTGGCGACTGAAGCAAGTGCCACAAGCTTCGTCATCAGCACCGATATCACCCTGAGCCTGACGCTCAGCTCGAGCAAAGGCACGAGCGGATCGTTCAAGGACGACAAGATTGTGCTGGCGGCGAAGGATGATGCAGCGGCGTTTGTGGCGAGTGGCGGGGAGATTCGCGGGGTGCGAATGGAGGCGGCTTTTTTGCGGATTCGCCAAGTGCTGGGGGATCGTGCTTACAGTGATCAGCAGTTGGCTGAGGCTATTTTGATTCTGTGAGTCCGCGCCATCATGCTTCGCGAGCAAGCCCCACAGGATTTATGGATGACGCAGATCTCCTGTGGGAGCGGGCTTGCTCGCGAATGGCCGCACCGCGATACATCAGAAAAAATCAGGACTGCTTGTAACCGCGCACTTCATCCACCCCACGGTTGGCCAACTGGTCAGCCCGCTCGTTGCCGTGGTGGCCTATGTGCCCGCGTACCCATTTCCAGGTGACCTTGTGGCGGTTGACCTGTTCATCCAGCTCTTTCCACAGATCGGCGTTTTTAACCGGCTCCTTCGCGGCGGTTTTCCAGCCGCGCTTTTTCCAGTTGGCCATCCACTCGTTGATGCCCTTCATCACGTATTGCGAGTCGGTTACCAGCAACACTTCGCAGGGGCGCTTCAAGGCTTCGAGGCCACGGATGGCGCCGAGCAGTTCCATGCGGTTGTTGGTGGTATTGGCCTCGCCGCCCCACAGTTCCTTTTCGACGCCCTTGCACACCAGCAAGGCGCCCCAGCCGCCCGGGCCGGGGTTGCCCTTGCAGGCGCCGTCAGTGAACAGTTCTACGCTATCGACGCTTTCGCTCATGCCAATCTATCCAGAAAATGTGCGTTGCCTCGTCAATCCGGAATCGACGATGGCCGCAGCCGGAGCAAGTCCGGCCACTATAAAAAAAGGTTTACGGTTCGATGCGGCGGCGATTGACCTTGGCCATCGGCAGCGGAATCAGCTTGCCCATCGGCTCGCGACGTTCCTGACGCAAGGGTCGCAGCCCGACCACAATCTTGCGTGCCACCAATAAATAGAAGCCGCCGCCTGAAAGTTGCCAGTCGCCGGCCTTGCGTTCCCAACCGGCCAGACGAGCCTGCCACTTGATCGACGCGAGCGGCGGACGATAGCACCCGAAGCGGCGTTTCTCCAGCGCAAAGCCCAGCAGGTTGAGCCAGTCGGCGACCCGCGACGGCGAGATACAGCGGGCCTGACGCAAGGCATCGTGGGCGAAAACATGGCGCAGCCCCCAGGTGCTCCAGGGATTGATTCCGATAATCAGCAGATGCCCGCCGGGGCGTACGCTGCTCGCGGCTTCACGCAGCAGACCGTGGGGCGACAGGCAGAAATCCAGACCGTGCTGCATCACCACGACGTCGGCGGCGTGTTCGCTCAATGGCCAGGCCTGCTCTTCGCAGACAATCTCGACGCCGGGCAACGGCGCACCGAGGCGCACATTACGCTGCACTTGCGGCGCCGCCGGCGGGGTTTCGGCGGAGGGTCCGTAATGCACCAAATAACCGCCAAAGAACCGGCCCAGCTCGTCTTCGAGCATGCGCCGCTCTTCGTCGAGCAGAAACTGCCCGAGCGGTCCCGACAGCCACTCACGGGCGGCGCTGATCAACGCCAGCCAGTCAGGATCGGCCTGAGCGAACGCTTTATCGGTCATGTCATTCTCCAACGCGCCAGGAACTACTAAGATGCGCCAATGTTTTCCGCTTGGCGAATTCCGACGATGATACAGATCAGTGCCCTGCCCGCGTTCACCGACAACTACATCTGGTTGTTACAGGATCACCGTACCCAGCGCTGCGCGGTGGTTGATCCGGGCGATGCCGCACCCGTGCAGGCGTGGCTCGCTGCCCACCCGGGGTGGGTGTTGAGCGATATCCTGATCACCCATCACCACCATGACCACGTCGGCGGCGTCGAACGCTTGAAGGCCGCGAGCGGTGCGACAGTCTATGGCCCCGCCAGCGAAAACATCCCGGCGCGGGACGTGGCCCTCAAGGACAACGACAACGTCAGCGTGCTCGGCTGGGACTTCGATGTCTATGCGGTGCCCGGTCACACCCTGGGACACATTGCCTATTACCATCATGGCTTGCTGTTCTGCGGCGACACTCTGTTCGCCGCCGGATGCGGGCGTTTGTTCGAAGGTACGCCGGAGCAAATGCACCATTCGCTGAGCCGACTCGCCGCGCTACCGGAAGACACGCTGGTCTACTGCACCCATGAATACACCCTGAGCAATCTGAAGTTTGCCGCGGCGGTCGAGCCGACTAATCCGGATGTCGCCGCCCGTCTAAAAGACGTCACCGAGAAACGCGAACGAGGTGTGATGACCCTGCCCTCGACATTGGCCCTGGAAAAGCTCACCAATCCGTTTTTGCGCACGGGTGAAACATTAGTTAAACAAAAAGTGGACGAACGGGCAGGCGCTCAAAACCGGGCGCCGAGTGAGGTTTTTGCAGCCCTGCGGGCCTGGAAAGATAAGTTCTAAGTGACTCACTGTCTGGTACAAAAATTCTGAATGGTTGACCGCAGGGGGTGCGCTTTCTAGAATCGCCCGACATTTTTGCCCGGAACTTACTTCCAGCCAATGTCGTCATCCATACGTAAGTCCGTCAATTCAGACGCATTGACCCGCCTGGCGCAAGCCATCGCGGTGGCTGTGTCCGCCACGCTGGCGGGCTGTTCCAGCCATGCTCCGCAGACTGAAGCGACCCATACGCCGAACATTGCTGCGCGAGCCAAGCAGAAGCCGATCTGGCTGACCGAGAAGCCCAGCCCACAGGTTCCCCAGGATATCTGGGAACGCATGCGCCAGGGCTTCCAGCTGCAGGAAGGCCTCGGCGTCAACCCGCGCATCGAGCAACAGCGCCTGTGGTTCGCCAGCAATCCCTCTTTCCTCGAGAACGCCGGTGAACGCGGCAGTCTCTACATTCATTACATCGTCGAACGCCTCGAAGAACGCAACATGCCGCTGGAACTGGCCCTGCTGCCAGTGATTGAAAGCGCCTACAACCCGATGGCCTATTCCCGGGCCGACGCAGTGGGTCTCTGGCAATTCATTCCTTCCACCGGGCGTTACTTCAATCTGCGCCAGACCCGCTTCTACGATGGCCGTCGCGACATCACCGCCTCGACCACTGCAGCGATGGATTACCTGACTCGCCTGCATGACATGTTCAACGGCGACTGGCTGCTCGCTCTGGCGGCGTACAACGCTGGCGAAGGCACGGTCAGCCGCGCCATCGAGCGCAACGAAAAGCTTGGCCTGCCGACCGATTACTGGAACCTGCCGCTGCCGGCGGAAACCCAGGCGTACGTGCCGAAGCTGCTGGCACTCTCGCAAGTGGTACTCGCGCCGGAAGCCTACGGTGTGAACCTCAACCCGATCGCCAACGAACCGTACTTCCAGGTCGTCGAAATCAACCAGCGCATGGACCTTTCCAAGGTGGCGGCGGTGGCCAACATCGACGAAGACGAACTGTTCCAGCTCAATCCGGCGTTCAAGCAACGCACCACCATCGACGGCCCTCAGCATTTGCTGGTGCCGACGTCGAAGGCGCAACTGCTGACGGCCAGTCTGCAGACCATGCGCCCGGAAGAACTGATCAGCCCGCGCTCCCTGAAACCGGTGTTCGAAGGCGCCAACCCGAGCGAGGTGGCGCAGCTCAAGCGAGCTTACCGCGTGAAGCGCGGCGACAACCTCGGCTCCATCGCCAAGGCCAACAAGGTCGAAGTGAAGGATCTGCAACGCTGGAACAAGCTGACCGGCAAGAACCTCAAGGTCGGCCAGACCCTGGTGATGCAAGACACCGCCAAGCGTTCGCCTTCGCGCAGTAGCGGTCGGGTCAACACCGTGATCGCGGCCAACAGCAAGAGCAAAGGCAAGAGCGAGGAAAAACAGCAGACCCAGTACAAGGTCAAGCGTGGCGACACCCTTTACGTGGTGGCCAAGCGTTTCAACGTCGAGATGCAACATCTCAAGCGCTGGAACCCGGGTGCGGGCAAGGCACTCAAGCCTGGGCAGATGCTCACGGTTTATCAGCCGCACTGACAGAAGAGCCCCTGAATTTCAGGGGCTTTTTTATTGCCGGTTGTTTTGTGCCTGGCGCAACCCTGTGGCGAGGGGATTTATCCCCGTTGGGGCGCGCAGCGGCCCCGCTTCTCGGCCAAGAAGGGACTGCTACGCAGTCCAACGGGGATAAATACCCTCGCCACGGAAGCAAATCAGCTAAGCACCGAGTAACGATTAACAGCGCATTAACCCCCGATCTTTTTCCTGTCCAGACAAGCTGTTACTGTACGGCCCACTAAGCCCAAGCCGCCTGGATCGGATCTGACTTGAAGCGTCCCCTCCTCCTGCTCCTGATCAGCCTGGCCTTGAGCTCAACCGCAAGCGCGACGATTACCGAGAGTCACGGTTATGCGCAGTTCGGCACGCTCAAGTACCCGGCCAGATTTACCCACTTCGACTGGGTCAACCCGCAAGCGCCCAAGGGCGGTACGTTGCGGGTGATGGCATTTGGCACCTTCGATACGGTCAACCCTTACACGTTCAAGGGCACCAGCCCGGTCACCACACCGAATTTCCTCCAGTACGGCATCAACGAGCTGAACGAGCCGCTGATGGTCGGTACCGGGCAGTACTCGCCGTCGGGCGATGAGCCGGCGTCGAGCTACGGATTGATCGCGCAATCGGTGGAATACAGCGAAGATCGCAGCTGGGTGGTGTTCAACCTGCGCCCGGAGGCACGTTTTCACGACGGCACGCCGATTACCGCCTACGACGTGGCGTTCTCCTATCGGCTGCTGCTCAAGGAAGGCCATCCGCTATATCGCACCGCCCTTCAGGAAGTGCTGCGGGTCGACATTCTCAACAAACAGCGGATTCGCTTCGTCATGAAGCGCTCAGGCAATCCGCTGTTGATCCTGCGCCTCGGTGAGTTGCCGGTGCTGCCGCAGCATTACTGGAAAGACCGCGACTTCAAGGCCACTACCTTCGAACCGCCGCTGGGCAGCGGGCCGTACCGCATTACCTCGGTGACGCCGGGGCGGCAGTTGATTTTCGAGCGGGTCAAGGATTACTGGGGCAAGGACTTGCCGGTCAATCGCGGCAAGTACAACTTTGATCGCATGGAGGTCGAGTTCTACCGCGACAGCGACGTCGCCTTCGAAGCGTTCAAGGCCGGCGAGTTCGACATCTACATCGAGCATCAGGCGAAGAACTGGGCCAACGGCTACAACTTCCCGGCGGTGCGCCGTGGCGACGTGATCAAGGCACAGATACCGCACCAGATCCCGACCCAGAGCCAGGGTCTGTTCATGAACACTCGCCGCGCGACGTTTGCCGACGTGAAAACCCGCGAAGCGCTGGGCCTGATGTTCGACTTCGAATGGACCAACCGCGCACTGTTCAGCGACGCTTACAAGCGCACCACCAGTTATTATCCCAACAGCGAGTTTTCCGCGACGGGGCTGCCGGTCGGGCATGAATGGCTGATGCTCAAACCGTACAAGGATCAGCTTGCGGCCAAGCTGTTCACCGAGCCGTTCACCCTGCCGCAAACCGATGGTCGCGGCATTCCTCGGGACACCATGCGCAAGGCCCTGGCGCTGCTCGCCGAAGCGGGCTGGAAGCTCAACGGCCAACGCCTGCAAAACGCCAATGGGCAGCCGCTGAGTTTCGAACTGCTGCTGGTTAATCCGAACCTTGAGCGCATCCTCCAGCCGTACATCGAGAACCTCAACAGCATCGGCATCGATGCGCGCCTGCGCACGGTGGATCGCGCGCAATACAAACAGCGCCTCGATCAGTTCGACTTCGACATGATCCTGATGACGCTCAACCAGACCCTCAGCCCGGGCCTTGAGCAGTGGCAGTACTTCCATTCCAGTCAGGTCGGGGTCAAGGGCAGCAAGAATTACGCGGGCATCGCCAACCCGGTGGTTGACCACCTGCTCGAACAATTGCTCGCCGCGAGAACCCGCGATGAACAGGTCGCCGCCGGCAAGGCGCTCGACCGCGTGCTGCTCTGGCAGCACTACAGCATTCCCAACTGGTACCTCAATTATCACCGTCTGGCCTACCGCAACCGGTTGGCCTTCGTCACCACGCCGCCCTACACATTGGGCCTGAGCGCGTGGTGGCTGAAATCTTCGGAGAAAGATCAATGAGCCCCATCCGCGCCCTGCTCGTGCAGGCCAGCGGTCTGCTGTTCGCCGGGCTGGCCTGCGCCGCCCCGCAACACGCCGTGACCCTGTACAACGAGCCACCGAAATACCCGGCCGATTTCAAGCAATTCGATTACGTGAACCCCGACGCGCCCAAGGGCGGCGTGTTCCGTCAGGCCGGTTTCGGCGGTTTCGACAGCCTCAACCCGTTCATCAGCAAAGGCGTGCCGGCCGAGGACATCGGTCAGATCTACGACACCCTGACCAAGCACAGCCTCGACGAGCCGTTTACCGAATACGGACTGATCGCCCGCCAGATCGAAAAAGCCCCGGACAACAGCTGGGTGCGTTTCTACCTGCGCCCCGAAGCGCGTTTCCACGATGGTCACCCGGTGCGCGCCGACGACGTGGTGTTCAGTTTCAACACCCTGACCAAAGAAGGCTCGCCACTGTTTCGCGGCTACTACAGCGATGTCGCCGAAGTCATCGCTGAAGACCCGCTCAAGGTGCTGTTCAAGTTCAAGCACACCAATAACCGCGAGCTGCCGCTGATCCTCGGCCAGTTGCCGGTGCTGCCGAAACACTGGTGGGCCGATCGCGATTTTGCCAAGGGCAATCTGGAAATCCCGCTCGGCAGTGGCCCGTACAAGGTCGCCGAAGTCAAGGCCGGCCGTTCGGTGCGTTACGAGCGGGTCAAGGACTACTGGGGCAAGGATCTGCCGGTCAATCGCGGCTTTTACAACTTCGACGTGATGACCACCGATTATTACCGCGACAACACCGTCGCCCTCGAAGCGCTGAAGGCCGGGCAGTTCGATTACTGGCTGGAGATGGCCGCGAAGAACTGGGCCAACGCTTACAACGTGCCCGCCGTGACCGAAGGCCGGCTGATCAAGGAACAGATCGCCAACAGCAACCCGACCGGCATGCAGGGCTTCGTCTTCAACCTGCGCCGCCCAGTGTTCCAGGACGTGCGCGTACGGCAGGCTCTCGGCCTGTTGTTCGACTTCGAATGGACCAACAAGCAACTGTTCAACGGCGCTTATGCGCGCACCCGCAGTTACTTCGAAAACTCGGAAATGGCCGCCACCGGCCTGCCGGATGCCGATCAAGTGGCGATCCTCGACCCGTTCCGCAGCAAGCTGCCGGCGCAGGTGTTCAGCGAAGCGTTCGAGAACCCGAAAACCGATGCCAGCGGGATGATCCGCACGCAGCAGCGCGAGGCCTATCAGTTGCTGCAAGAGGCCGGCTGGAAGATCGTCGACGACAAAATGGCCGATGCCAGCGGCAAACCGGTGGTCATCGAATTCCTGCTGGCACAGACCGAATTCGAACGCGTGCTGCTGCCGTTCAAGCGCAACCTCAGCGACCTCGGTATCGATCTGGTGATCCGTCGCGTCGACGTCTCGCAGTACATCAACCGTGTGCGGTCGCGGGACTTCGACATGGTGGTCGGCAGTTTCCCGCAGTCCAACTCGCCGGGTAACGAACAACGCGAATACTGGATGAGCGCCGCCGCCGACAAGCCGAGCAGTCGCAACACCATGGGTCTGAAGGATGCGACCGTCGATCAACTGGTCGAGAACCTGATCAACGCCGACTCGCGCAAAAGTCTGGTGGCCCACGCCCGTGCGCTGGATCGTGTGCTGCAATGGGGTTATTACGTGATCCCCAACTGGCACATCAAGACCTGGCGCGTGGCGTACTGGAACCACATCGGCCACCCGAAAGTCTCCCCCAAGTACGACATCGGCATTAACACCTGGTGGGTCAAACCCGATGCGAAACCGGCGGTAGAAGTCGAAACCCAACTGCAAGCCGACCCTGCGGGCACGGAGTAATCAGATGCTGGCGTACATTTTTCGACGACTGTTGCTGATCATTCCGACCCTGTTCGGCATTTTGCTGATCAACTTCGTGATCATTCAAGCCGCGCCCGGCGGCCCGGTGGAGCAGATGATCGCCAAGCTCGAAGGCTTCGAAGGCGCCACCAGCCGCATCGCCGGTGGCGGTGCCGAGGTCTCGGTGGCCGGTTCCGCCTATCGCGGTGCGCAAGGCCTCGACCCGGCGCTGATCAAGGAAATCGAGCACATGTACGGGTTCGACAAGTCGGCCCCGGAACGCCTGTGGATCATGGTCAAGAACTACGCCACGCTGGATTTTGGTGACAGCTTTTTCCGTGACGCCAAGGTCATCGACCTGATCAAGGAAAAGATGCCGGTGTCGATCTCGCTGGGGCTGTGGAGCACGTTGATCATGTACCTGGTGTCGATCCCGCTGGGGATCGCCAAGGCTACGCGCCACGGCAGCCACTTCGACGTCTGGACCAGTTCGGCGATCATCGTCGGTTACGCGATCCCGGCGTTCCTCTTTGCAATCCTGCTGATCGTGGTGTTTGCCGGCGGCAGTTATCTGGACTGGTTTCCTCTACGCGGGCTGACGTCGAACAACTTCGATGAGTTGAGCCTGGGCGGCAAGATTCTCGATTACTTCTGGCACCTGGCGCTACCGGTGACAGCGCTGGTGATCGGCAACTTCGCGACCATGACTTTGCTGACCAAAAACAGCTTCCTCGACGAGATCAACAAGCAGTACGTGGTCACCGCCAAGGCCAAGGGTCTGACCCGTCACCGCGTGCTCTATGGTCATGTGTTCCGCAACGCCATGCTGCTGGTGATCGCCGGGTTCCCGTCGGCGTTTATCGGGATCTTCTTCACCGGCTCGTTGCTGGTGGAGGTGATCTTCTCCCTCGACGGCCTCGGCCTGATGAGTTTCGAAGCGGCGATCAACCGCGATTACCCGGTGGTGTTCGGCACCCTGTTTATCTTCACGCTGTTGGGGCTGGTGGTGAAACTGATCGGCGACCTCACCTACACCCTGGTCGATCCGCGTATCGACTTCGAAAGCCGGGAGCATTGAGATGAACCTGTCCCCTCTCAACCGCCGCCGCTTCGAACTGTTCAAGGCCAACAAGCGTGGCTGGTGGTCGCTGTGGCTGTTTCTGATCCTGTTCGGCGCAAGCCTTGGCGCCGAACTGATCGCCAACGACAAGCCGCTGGTGGTGCACTACGACAACAACTGGTACTTCCCGGCGATCAAGCGTTACCCGGAAACCACGTTCGGCGGCGAATTCCCGCTGGAGGCCAACTACAAGAGCCCGTACATCCGCGAACTGCTCAAGGCCAAGGATGCGTGGGTGTTGTGGGCACCGATTCCCTACAGCTACCAGAGCATCAACTACGACCTGAAAGTCCCGGCCCCTGCACCGCCTTCTGCGGACAACTTGCTGGGTACCGACGATCAGGGCCGCGATGTGCTGGCGCGGGTGATTTATGGCTTCCGCATCTCGGTGTTGTTCGCACTGACGCTGACCGTGCTGAGTTCAATCATCGGCGTGATTGCCGGCGCGCTGCAGGGTTTCTATGGCGGCTGGGTCGATCTGGCCGGGCAGCGTTTTCTGGAGATCTGGTCGGGTTTGCCGGTGCTTTACCTGCTGATCATTCTCGCCAGTTTTGTTCAGCCGAATTTCTGGTGGCTGCTGGGGATCATGCTGCTGTTCTCGTGGATGAGCCTGGTCGACGTGGTGCGCGCCGAGTTCCTGCGTGGCCGCAACCTTGAATACGTGCGCGCAGCAAGGGCGCTGGGCATGCAGAACGGCGCGATCATGTTCCGCCATATCTTGCCCAACGCGATGGTCTCGACCATGACCTTCATGCCGTTCATCCTCACCGGCGCCATCGGCACCCTCACCGCGCTGGACTTCCTCGGTTTCGGCTTGCCGGCCGGCAGTCCGTCGCTGGGTGAACTGGTCGCCCAGGGCAAATCCAACCTGCAAGCGCCGTGGCTGGGCATGAGCGCGTTTGCCGTGCTGGCGCTGATGTTGAGTTTGCTGGTGTTTATCGGCGAGTCCGCTCGCGATGCCTTCGACCCGAGGAAGTGAAATGAATCAGGACAATCTGATCGAAGTGCGCGACCTCGCCGTCGAGTTCGGTTTCGGCGAGCGCGTGCACCGGGTCGTGGAAGGCGTGAGTTTCGACATCAAGCGTGGCGAAACCCTGGCGCTGGTCGGCGAATCCGGCTCGGGCAAATCGGTGACGGCGCACTCGATCCTGCGCCTGCTGCCTTACCCGATGGCCCGTCACCCGGCCGGCATCATCAATTACGCCGGGCAGAACCTGCTGGGGCTGAGCGAAAAAACCATTCGCCATATTCGCGGCAACCGCATCGCGATGATTTTTCAGGAGCCGATGACCTCGCTTAATCCGCTGCACTCGATCGAGAAGCAGATCAACGAAGTCCTCGGCATCCACAAAGGCCTGACCGGCAAAGTCGCGACCAAACGCACGCTGGAGCTGCTGGAGATGGTCGGCATCCCCGAGCCGCACAAGCGCCTCAAGGCCCTGCCCCACGAATTGTCCGGCGGCCAGCGTCAGCGGGTGATGATCGCCATGGCCCTGGCCAACGAGCCGGAACTGTTGATTGCCGACGAGCCAACCACCGCTCTGGATGTGACCGTTCAGCTGAAAATCCTCGATTTGCTCAAGGAATTGCAGGCCAGATTGGGCATGTCGCTGTTACTGATCAGTCACGATTTGAACCTGGTGCGAAGAATTGCGCATCGCGTATGTGTCATGCAGCGCGGTTGCATCGTCGAACAGGCATCGTGCGCAGAGCTGTTCCGTTCGCCGCAGCATCCGTACACTCGGGAATTGCTCGGCGCGGAGCCCAGCGGAGGCCCGGCGACCAATAAAATCGGGGCGCCGCTGCTCGAAGTCGAGAACCTGAAAGTCTGGTTCCCGATCAAGAAAGGCCTGCTCAAACGCACGGTGGATCACGTCAAGGCAGTGGACGGCATCAATTTCAGCCTGCCTCAGGGTCAGACTCTGGGGATTGTGGGGGAAAGCGGTTCCGGTAAATCCACGCTGGGTCTGGCGATTTTGCGGCTGATCGGCAGCAAAGGCGCGATCCGCTTTGAAGGCAAGCAGCTAGACTGCCTGACGCAGAACGAGGTTCGCCCGTTGCGTCGGGAGATGCAGGTGGTGTTTCAGGATCCGTTTGGCAGCCTGAGCCCGCGCATGTGCGTCAGCGATATCGTTGGCGAAGGCCTGCGGATTCACAAGATGGGCACCGCGGCCGAACAGGAAGCGGCGATTATTGCGGCATTGAAGGAGGTAGGTCTGGATCCGGAAACCCGGCACCGCTACCCCCACGAATTTTCCGGTGGGCAACGGCAACGAATCGCCATTGCCCGGGCTTTGGTGCTGAAACCGGCGCTGATCCTGCTGGACGAGCCGACGTCGGCGCTCGACCGCACGGTGCAGCGGCAAGTGGTGGAGCTGTTGCGTTCACTGCAAGCCAAGTACAACCTGACGTATTTGTTCATCAGCCATGATTTGGCTGTTGTTAAAGCGCTGAGCCACCAGTTGATGGTGGTCAAGCATGGCCAAGTGGTCGAACAGGGAGACGCGCAAGAAATCTTTGCCGCCCCTAAACATCCGTATACACAGCAGTTGCTGGAAGCCGCTTTTTTGGCACCAGCCACTGCGCAATAACCTGAAAGAGGAGCAACACATGGGTTTTCTCGCCGGTAAGCGCGTACTGATCGTCGGTGTCGCCAGCAAGCTGTCCATCGCATCCGGCATCGCTGCCGCCATGCATCGCGAGGGCGCTGAGCTTGCCTTCACTTATCAGAACGACAAACTGAAAGGTCGTGTTGAAGAATTCGCCCAAGGCTGGGGTTCGAGCCCTGAGCTGTGCTTCCCGTGCGACGTGGCCAGCGATGAAGAAATCGCCAAGGTCTTCGAAGCGCTGAGCAAGAAGTGGGACGGCCTGGACTGCATCGTCCACTCCGTTGGTTTCGCCCCGGGCGACCAACTGGACGGCGACTTCACCGAAGCCACCACCCGTGACGGTTTCCGCATCGCTCACGACATCAGCGCCTACAGCTTCGTGGCCCTGGCCAAAGCCGGCCGCGAAATGATGAAAGGCCGCAACGGCAGCCTGCTGACCCTGTCGTACCTGGGCGCCGAGCGCACCATGCCTAACTACAACGTCATGGGCATGGCCAAGGCTTCGCTGGAAGCTGGCGTGCGTTACCTGGCCGGCTCCCTGGGCCCGGACGGCACCCGCGTCAACTGCGTATCGGCTGGCCCGATCCGCACTCTGGCAGCCTCGGGCATCAAGAACTTCCGCAAGATGCTGGCCGCCAACGAAGCGCAAACTCCGCTGCGTCGCAACGTCACCATCGACGAAGTCGGCAACGCCGGCGCCTTCCTGTGCTCCGACCTGGCGTCGGGCATCAGCGGTGAAATCATGTACGTGGACGGCGGTTTCAACACCACCGCCATGGGCAACATCGAAGAGTGATCTTCGCTTAGCCGATAAAAAACCCGCCAATTGGCGGGTTTTTTATTGCCCACTGTTTCTGTGGGAGCGGGCTTGCTCGCGAATAGGCCGGCACATTCAACATTGAGGCTGTCAGACCGGACGCCTTCGCGAGCAAGCCCGCTCCCACAGAGATTGGTGGTAAACCCGACATTTGGATATGCCAGCAAAGAGGCTCTCACTGACAGCGCTTCAATTCCTGCTTATGCGCATACATCGCCCCGTCCGCATCCGCCAGCAGGCGATCTACGGTCTCATGGCGTTTCGAATCGTATTCAATCTGGCCGACGCTGAATCGAATCGCATAGCCCCGGTGCAACGTGGCATTGCGTTCTTCGAGAATTTCCTTGAGCCGCGCCATGATCGCCGTGGTTTCGATGTGGCTCGACCCGGTCAGCAGCGCGACAAACTCATCACCGCCCAGGCGCCCGACCACATCGCTCTCGCGAAAGGCGATGCGCAGCACATCAGCAAAGGTTTTCAGCGCACTGTCGCCTTCGGCATGGCCGTAGAGGTCGTTGATCTGCTTGAAGTCGTTGAGGTCGAAAAACAGCAGCGTCGCCGGTTTCTCCAGTCGCGCACAGGCGTCCAGTGCGTGCTGGGCCAGTTGCTTGAAGCCGCGACGGTTGGACAGCAGCGTCAGCTCGTCCATGCTCGCCATTTGCACCGCTGTCAACTCTTGCTCGGCCATTTCCGCGAGATCACGCAAGAGTGCGCGCTCTTCTTCGTCAAGATCGCGGGGTTTTGTGTCGATCAGGCATAACGTGCCCATTTTGTTGCCGTTGGGCACGGTCAGCGGATAACCGGCGTAGAAGCGAATGTTCGGGGCGCCGGTCACCAAGGGATTGTCGTGAAAGCGTTCGTCCTCGCGGGCATCACGCACCAGCAACAGTTCGTCTTGAAGTATCGCGTGGCCGCAGAAGGACACGTCTCGCGGAGTTTCAGTAGCGTCCAGGCCCACGCAAGACTTGAACCACTGTCGATCCTTGTCGACCAGCGTCACCAGCGCGATCGGCACATTGAACAGGCGTTTGGCCAGACGCGTCAGTCGGTCGAAACGCTCTTCGGGGGCTGAATCGAGGAGGTCAAGACCCTGCAGCACTTGTATTCGCACAGTTTCATTGGCGGGTTTTCCTGGCACCAGCATTCGCACACTCCATTGGCAGCAATGAACCTTAGCGTAGACCCGATTTGGTGATGCTTCATGTTCTCAACCGCCAGTCACCGGGCACGGCCCACCGGCATCGGCCCAGAGTTTGAATTGCGCGACAAATATATCGTGCGGAACCGGTACCGGCGCGCGCCCTGCCCCGGGGTTCCAGCCCCACAGCACCAGTTTGTCGTCGCTGACGTGTTTGATCAGCGCGGCGAAGTCGCGGTCACCGTTGCTCGAACGATCCTTGATCATCGCGCAGAGTTTGTCCGGCGGCAGGCCGATCCAGGCCATTTTGTGCGCGGCGGGCGGCAGGCTCCAGTGCGGCGCCCCCGGTGGCGCATGAGGGCCGTAACTGGCCGGCGGATTGCTTTCGGCGTGGCAGGTGGCGCACGGCAAACCGGCGGCACCTTTGCCGTCCATGCCGCGCACCACGTTCATCGCGTGAGGGATGCCGGCGTCAAACTGCAGCGGCGAATCCCCGGGAATATGGCAGTTCTGACAGCGCGGGCTTTGAAAGACTTTTTGAATCGTGCCGAAGGCCTTCAAGGCTTCCTGATCATCGGCAAACAGGTCCGAGGCATAGCCGCCTAGCCCAAGCAGAATCACCGTCCCCAACAGCAGATGTCGTTTCATCTCACACCCCCGACAATTGCAGCGGCAACTCACGCAGGCGTTGCCCGGTCAGGGCAAACACCGCGTTGGCCACCGCCGGCGCGGT
The DNA here is from genome assembly GCF_011369485.1 of Pseudomonas atagonensis. Taxonomy (GTDB): domain Bacteria; phylum Pseudomonadota; class Gammaproteobacteria; order Pseudomonadales; family Pseudomonadaceae; genus Aquipseudomonas; species Aquipseudomonas atagonensis. Next base: position 156,577 of record NZ_VXCA01000017.1, read on the forward strand.
CGGCGGCACACCGGCCTCGCCGATGCCGCCGGGTTTGTCGCTGCTCGGCACGATATGCACTTCAACCAGCGGCATTTCGTTGAGCCGCAACACCTGATAATCGTGGTAATTGGACTGCACGACATGCCCGTCCTTGAGCGTCAGTTTGCTGTGCAACGCCATGCCCAGACCGAAGGTGATGCACGATTCCATCTGCGCCGCGATGCTCTGCGGGTTGACCGCAATTCCGCAGTCCACCGCGCATACTACCCGATGCACGCGAATCGCCAGATTGTCCTGGGACACCTCGGCGACCTGCGCCACATAACTGCCGAACGATTCGTGCACGGCCACGCCCAGCGCATGACCGTCCGGCAGCGGCGCTGTCCAGTTGGCCTTCTCCACCGCCAGATTGAGGACGCCGAGATGCCGCGCATGATCCTTGAGCAGCGTTCGTCGGTATTCCACCGGATCCTTGCCCGCCGCCATGGCCATTTCATCGATCAGCGACTCCATGACAAACGCGGTGTGGCTGTGCCCCACCGAGCGCAGCCACAGCACGTTGATGCCGGTCTGCGGCGAATGCAGGTCGACCTGATGATGCGCCAGGCCTTTAACGTAAGGGCTGTCGGCCACGCCCTCGACCGAGGTCGCGTCGATGCCGTTCTTGACCATCGTCGCCTCAAGCATGGTGCCGGCCATGATCGACTGCCCCACCAGCACATGCTGCCAGCTCGACGGCAAGCCATCGGCACCGAGGCCAATCCGCGCCTGATGCAGGAACATCGAGCGGTAATAGCCGCCACGGATGTCATCCTCCCGCGACCACACGGTTTTCACCGGCATGCCCGCGGCTTTCGCCACTTGCACCGCTTCGGCGACAAAGTCCGACGTCGGGTTGGCGCGGCGGCCAAAACCACCGCCGAGAAATTCGGTGTGAATCTCGACCTGTTCCGGTTTCAGACCGGTGATCTTGCCGGCGACCATTTGATCCAGTGTCTGAAACTGCGTGCCGGTCCAGATTTCGCACTTCTCTGCGCTGATTTTCACCGTGCAGTTGAGCGGTTCCATCGGCGCGTGAGCCAGATACGGCACGCTGTATTCGACGTCGATCTTCTTCGCCGCTTTGCCGAAATTGCCCTTGGCATCCCCGGCCTGCGTGGCGGACGTACCCGGCGTCGCCGCCAGTTTGCGGAAACTTTCCAGCAGTTTTTCGCTGCTCAGATCGGCATGCGGGCCCAGATCCCAATCGACCTTCAGCGCATCCCGTCCCAGTTTCGCCGCCCAGTAATGTTCGGCAATCACTGCCACACCCGTCGGCACCTGCAGCACCTTGTGCACGCCGGGCACCGCCAGCGCCTCAGCACCCTCGAAGGATTTGACGCTGGCGCCGAACACTGGCGCGCGCGCGACCATTGCGGTCATCAAGCCGTCGAACTGCACGTCCATGCCGAATTTGGCGCGGCCGGTGATTTTCTCCGGGGTATCGAGGCGTCTGGTCGGCTTACCAATGATTTTCCAGTCTTTGGCTTGCTTGAAGCTGATCGACTTGGGATCCGGCACCGGCAATTGCCCGGCGGCGTCCGCCAGTTCGCCGTAGGTCGCGCGTTTATCGCCGGCGATGACCACGCCGGATTCCGTGCGAATCGCCGACGGCGCCACGTCGAATCGCTTGGCCGCCGCCTCGATCAGCATTTGTCGCGCGGTCGCACCCGCCAGTCGATAGCGGTCGAACTCCATCCACGTCGAGGTCGAGCCGCCAGTGATCTGCATCCCGCCGAAGGCCGGCATGCCGTAATCGGTGGCCGAAGCCGGCGAGTGTTCGACGCGGATTTTCGACCAGTCGGCGTCGAGTTCTTCGGCGATCAGCATGGTCAGGCCGGTCCAGATGCCCTGCCCCATTTCGGAATGGCCGAGGAGCACGGTGACGCTGTTGTCCGCCGCAATCCGTAAAAACGCATTCGGCGCAAAGACCTTGCCTTCATTGTCCGCCGCCAGTGCAAAGCGGTGGGCACCGGGCACCACAAACGCCACCACCAGACCGCCGCCAAACACGGCGCTGCCCTTGAGAAACCCGCGACGCGATACCGGACTGTTCATGGTCTCTCTCCCGTCGGGCTTAACCGATCTCGGCCGCGCGTTTGACCGCTGCGCGGATTCTTGGATAAGTGCCGCAGCGGCAGATGTTGCCGGAGAGCGCCTGATCGATATCGCTGTCGGTGGGTTTGGGGATTTTCGCCAACAAGGCAGCGGCCGACATGATCTGCCCGGACTGGCAGTAACCGCACTGCACCACGTCGAGTTCGGCCCAGGCCTGCTGCACCGGGTGCGAGCCGTCGCTGGAGAGGCCTTCGATGGTGAGTATTTTCTGCCCGTGAGCCACCGCCGTGGCCGGGGTGATACAGGCGCGTAACGGCGCGCCATCGACATGCACGGTGCAGGCGCCGCACTGGGCCATGCCGCAGCCGAATTTGGTACCGGTCAAATGCGCGACGTCGCGCAGGACCCAGAGCAACGGCATGTCCGCCGGGACATCGAGCTCCTGATCCTTGCCATTGATGTTCAAGGTCAGCATCGGGGATTTCCTCAGACTCACGGTGTTCTGAAGGGGCGTCACTGCGGCCATACAAGCCTGCGCGCGCCTCGGCTTATCCCTTTCAGCTAAGCGTAATTTGCGCCCGGGGCCAGACGTTGCGACCACCGGTCATGCAGATGTCGACTTTAATCCTACAGTTGATAACGGCTCGCAAGCCTGCGAGCCGCGCGCACTCGTCATAAGCGAAACCGCTCCGCGAACGCCTTCGCGGGTTATCCACCCTATTGGTCAGGAGTAGCGAACATGGGATTTGTCACCACCCAGGACGGCGTCGAGATTTTCTACAAGGACTGGGGGCCGAAAGACGCCCCGGTGATCCACTTTCACCACGGCTGGCCGCTCAGCTCGGACGACTGGGACGCGCAGATGCTGTTCTTCCTCGCCAACGGTTTTCGCGTGATTGCCCATGACCGCCGCGGGCACGGGCGCTCGAGCCAGGTCGGGGACGGGCACGACATGGATCACTACGCCGACGACGTGCTGGCCGTGGTCAAGCACCTCGGGGTGAAAAACGTCGTGCATGTCGGCCACTCCACCGGCGGCGGTGAAGTCATTCATTACATCGCCCGCCACGGTCAGGGCAACGTAGCCAAAGGCGTATTGATCAGCGCCGTGCCGCCACTGATGGTCCAGACCGCAAGCAATCCCGGTGGCTTGCCAAAGTCGGTGTTCGATGATTTTCAGGCGCAACTGGCGGCGAATCGCGCCCAGTTTTACCGCGACATCCCGACCGGCCCGTTCTATGGCTACAACCGGCCCGGCGCCAAGCCTTCGGAAGGCATCATCGCCAACTGGTGGCGCCAGGGCATGATCGGCGGGGCCAAGGCGCATTACGACGGGATCGTGGCGTTTTCCCAGACCGATTTCACCGAAGACCTGAAAAAAGTCACCGTGCCGGTGCTGGTGATGCACGGCGAAGATGACCAGATTGTGCCGTACGCAAACTCGGGGCCACTGTCGGCGAAGTTACTGCCCAATGGCACGTTGAAGTCGTATCCGGGCTTCCCCCACGGGATGCCGACGACGGAAGCACCGACGATCAATGCTGACTTGCTGGCGTTTATTCGCGGGTGAAAACGGCGGGCGTTTCCTTCCGCTAATCCTCGGAACGCCCGCTCTTGTCACGGTCACGCTCGAAGCGGCGCAGCGATTCAAACGCCGGCAGCCACGATTCGCGGCGCACGGTCCAGAGTTCGTATGTGGGTTTTAGCTGGTCCGGCGCATCCAGCGAGCCCAGATTCACTTCGACTTCGTCACCGCTGCGGGCGAATACCGGTGAGCCGCAGCGTGGGCAAAAGTGTCGTCCGTTGTACTCGCCGGTTGTGCCGCTGACCTTGACGGCGTTTTCGGGAAATATTGCCGAGCCGTGAAACAGCGCGCCATGGTGTTTGCGGCAATCCATGCAATGGCACAGGCCGATGCGGTACGGCCGCCCCGTTGCCTCGATGCGCACGTCGCCGCACAGGCAACCGCCGCTGTATTTCTCGTCCACGTCACACCTCCGCATCCCATGAAAATCCGCTGAGTGAAAATAGCAGCCGCTGCGCCGAACGCTTACAATCGCGGCCATTTCCGTTAATTAACAGGCTAGTTCGTTTCATGGCGCTCGACCCTTTGACCCTGCTGACCCTTTCGGTCGCCCTCGCCGCTGCAGCCGCGCTTTATCTGGCGGTGGAGTGGCGCAGCATTCGAGAGCCTTCACTGCTGTTCTGGAGTGCCGGTTTCGCGACGATCACCGTCGGCTCGACGCTGGCCTTGTTGCGCGCACAGGGTTTTCCGTTGATCGGTATCTGGTTCGCCAACGGTTTGCTGGTGGTCGCACACTGGTTGTTTCTGCTGGGGGTCGCTCGCTTCACGCAAACCCGCCTGTCGCGTGGCTGGTACCTGATTTTCATGATCTGGCTGGCGCTGTTGTTGCTTCCGGAAGACCCGTCCTGGTCGAAGATCATGCTGATGGCCAACTCGCTGCTGGTGGCGTTGCTGATGCTGCGCGCCAGTCTGTTGCTGCGACCGCACGGCAAATCACTGAGCGTGGGCGCCGTGCAGTTGCGTTACGTGTTGCTGATCCATGGGCTGTTCTATTTCGCCAAGGCCATGACTGCGGTGGTTCCGGGCACATTGATCGATCTGGCGGCGCTGCGTGGCGAAATCATTCAGATTTCGCTGGTCGAGGGCGCGATGGCGATCATGTTGATCGCGTTGTCGATGACCGGCACCGAACGCTACCGCCGCGAACAGCAGATCGCCCGACTGGCCGCCCGCGACCCGCTGACGGCGCTGTACAATCGCCGCGCTCTGGAAGTACGTGCGCCGCGTTTGTTTATCGACGTTTCCAGTGCCCGCCCCGGCGCCCTGCTGCTGATCGACATCGACAACTTCAAACTGGTCAACGACCTTCATGGCCACACTGCCGGCGACCGCTTGCTGATCGCCTTGAGTGAAATGATTCGCGCCGAGCTGCCGCAAGGTGCGCTGGCCGCCCGACTGGGGGGTGATGAGTTCGTGGTTCTGCTGGGCAATGCTTCGCACGAGCGGGTCGTCGAGTTGGGCAGCACGTTGCGCGAGCAGTTTCACCAGTACGCCGCGCGCACTTTCGTCACCCCGGCGGCGGTGACATTGAGCATCGGCGCCACGCTGTTCGAGCAGGCGCCGGCTAATCTGACCGCGTTGATCGAGCAAGGCGACGCAGCGTTGTACGAGTCCAAACGGGGCGGCCGCGACCGGATTCGCGTCATCGTGCCGGCGGTTGCCGAAGATCAAGCGGTGCAGCCCCGCTAGTCGCGACCCCGGTGATTGAAGCGCTATGCTTGCCTTGCCCTTCCTTCATCGCAGCGGAATCACCATGAGCGCCCCCGAATCAACGCTGTTGCAGAGCTGGCACGACAACGCCCAGGCGTGGATCGAAGCGATCCGCAGCGGCGCCATCGAAAGCCGTCGACAAGTTACCGATCAGGCCATTCTGCTGGCGATTATGGGCCGTCAACCTGAACGCGTGCTCGACCTCGGCTGTGGCGAAGGCTGGTTGCTGAGGGCGTTGGCCGAGCGGGGTATTGAGGCAGTGGGCGTCGATGGCGACGCGACGCTGATCGACGCCGCGCGAACCGCTGGCACTTCACAGGTGCACGTGGCGAGTTATGCGGCGCTGGCCGAAGCGCAGGTGGACATCGGTCGCGACTACGCGCTGATCTGCGCCAATTTCTCGCTGCTGCATCAGGACATCATTCCGCTGATGGCGGCGATGAACGCCTTGCTGGCCCCAGGCGGTGCGCTGGTGATTCAGACGCTGCACCCTTGGGCGGTGGCGGCCGGCGATTATCAGGATGGCTGGCGCGAAGAAACCTTCGCCGGAATCGCCGGCCAGTGGCAGCCGATGCCGTGGTATTTCCGCACCTTGTCGAGCTGGTTGAATGCGCTGGACATGGCCGGGTTTCGGCTGACCAGCCTGCAGGAGCCGCAACACCCGCAAAGCGCCGTGCCGCAATCTTTGCTGATGATCGCCGAGCGACGTTAGCGCCGCAGGGCTGAATGTTCAGCAGCCCAGCGACACCTCACCCCTAAAAGCAAACCAATATCATTTGCGCACCTTCGTGCCTTTTGGTTTAATCGCGACCCATTCTTATTTAGACCCGTAACGGTCGCTCTGGACGCTTGCTCTGATGACGGTCGCCGACGCCTCTCTCGTGCAAAATCTCTACCTCAGCCATCACCGCTGGCTGCACGAGCTATTGCGCCGGCGGCTGAGTAACGCAATGGATGCCGCCGACCTCGCACACGACACCTTCATCCGCGTGCTGAAACGGCCGCAGACGTTCAACGGCGAAGTCCATGAGCGCTCGTATCTGGCGACCATTGCCCGGGGCTTGTGCGTTGATCACTGGCGACGCCGGCAACTTGAGCAGACCTGGCTGGAAACCCTCGCCAGCCGTCCACCGGCCGCGCAACCGTCGCTGGAACAACAGGCGATCATCATCGAAACCCTGCACGAAGTAGATGCGATGTTGCAGCGTCTGCCGCAGCGGGTCAGCGATGCGTTCATCCTCGCGCAGTTGCACGGTATGCCTTACAGACTGATCGCCGAAGAACTGGGTGTCAGCGAGCGAATGGTCAAAAAGTACCTGGCGCAGGCCTTGATGCATTGCGCGATCCTTGAAGCTGAACTCGATGGCCTGCTGATTGAATAAGCCTGCCCACAGCCTCAGCCACGCCAGTCTCGAACAAGCCGCGCAATGGTATGTGCAACTGCACGACGAACAGGTCGCCGAGCACGAACGCCTGAGTTGGCAGGCATGGCTGGCACAAAGTCCCGAACATCAGGACGCGTGGCGTTATGTCGAACGGGTCGGCCAACGCTTCGCGCCACTGCAGAACGATAACGAAAGCCACGCCATCAGCCACACCCTGCGCAACACGGCGCGCGCGTCGTTCAGTCGTCGACAGTCGCTCAAAGGCTTGCTGATTCTCGCGGCGACCGGGCTGAGCGGTCTGGCAGTGTGGCGCGGCTCGCCCCTGGTCAAACGCCTCAGCGCCGACCTGTCGACCGGCACCGGGGAAACCCGCGAAACCACCCTCAGCGACGGCAGCCGGATCTGGCTCAACGCGCTCAGCGCCCTGAACGTGCGTTTTGACGCCACGCAACGGTTGCTGCAATTGCGCGCCGGCGAAGTGTTGATCGACACCGCCAAAGACGCCACGCGCCGTTTTGTCGTGGCCACCGAACAGGGCCAGATGCGCGCGTTGGGCACGCGCTTCAGCGTGTGCCAGAACGACCGCAACACCTTGTTGAATGTCTATCAGGGCGCGGTCGAAGTGCGCAACCTGCAGGGCCAGACCCAAGTGGTGCAGGCCGGGCAGCAACTGGCTTTCAGTGGCAGTCGATTGGGCATCGCGACCGCCGCCAGCCCATCGCGTGAGGCCTGGCGTCAGGGCCTGTTGCTGGCGGACAACCTGCCTCTGGGCGAGCTGATTGAAGAACTCGGCCGCTACCGCCCGGGGCACCTGCATTGCGATCCAGAGGTGGCGCAAGTGCCGGTCATGGGTTCGTTCCCGCTCAGGGACACCGATCAGGCGCTGCGCCTGCTGGAAGCGGCGCTGCCGATCCGCGTCGACAAGACCTTCGACTGGTGGGTCAGCGTCGGCCCGCGTGGCTGATTTATTTCGCCTCACGGTTCCCTTTTGCTTTGTTCATTCGGTTAACCCTAAGCCGCCCTCACTTCGTTGACCGCCTCCGGGAACTCCATGTTGCGCTCCACCCTCGCCTGTACCCGTTTTGCCCTGGCTCTGGCGTCTGCCTTGCCGGGGCTGTGCGCACCGGTTGCGCGGGCGGATGCAGTGAATGCACAAACGCACGCCTATTCGCTCGCGCCCGGTTCATTGGTCGAGGTGCTCAACCGTTTTGCCGAACAGAGTGGCGTATTCCTCGCCGGCCACAACGACCTCGCCGCCGACAAGCGCAGCCCAGGCCTGAGGGGCAATTACACCCCCGGACAAGCGCTGCAGATCCTGCTCAAGGACAGCGGCCTGCAAGCCCAACCGCAAAGCGGCGGCGGTTATGTCCTGCGCAGCGCCAACAGTGCCGGTTCGCTGCAACTGGACGCCACCACCATCTCCGGCAAAACCCTCGGCGCCATTACCGAAGACACTCACGCCTACACCACCGGCCAGACATCTTCGGCCACCGGCCTGCCGCTGTCCCTGCGCGAAACCCCGCAATCGGTGACCGTGATCACCCGCCAGCAACTCGACGATCAGGGCGCCACCGGGATCGCCGATATCCTGCGCCGTGCGCCCGGCATCAGCGTGCAGAACTACGACAGTGAACGCTGGGAGTTTTCCAGTCGCGGCGCGCCGATCACCAATTTCCAGTACGACGGGGTCAACACCGATTACGACGGTGTCTACGATTACGGCACCACCAGCACCGACATGGCCACGTTCGACCGCATCGAAATCATCAAAGGCGCCAGCGGCCTGATGACCGGCTCCGGCGATCCGTCCGCCACCGTCAACCTGATCCGCAAACGCCCGACGCCAGCCTTTCAGGCTGCGCTCAGCGCTGGCGTCGGTTCGTGGGACAACTACCGCAGCGAAGCAGACGTCGCCGGGCCGCTGACCGCGAGCGGCAATCTGCGCGCACGCTTCGTCGGCGTTCATCAACAGCGCAGCGCCCACGCCGATCACTACCTGAACAGCAAAGACATCGCCTACGTCATCGTCGAAGCCGACCTGACGCCGCAGACGTTGCTGACCCTCGGTTTCGACCAGCAGAACACCCGCTCGCGCGGCGCGAGCTGGACCGGTTTCCCGATGTTTTACAGCGACGGCTCACGGACCAGTTTTTCCCGCTCGTTCAACCCGGCCACGGACTGGAGTCGCCGCGACTTCAGCAACCAGACGCTGTTCGTCGCCCTCGCCCGGCAATTGCCAAATGACTGGACGCTGAAACTCAGCTACGACCGCAAACACCGCGAGCACGACACCCTGCTCGGCTCCGCCAGCGGCGGCAATCCGGATCCGCTGACGGGCGACGGAATGTTTCTGTACATGGGCAAATTCAAGGGTGACGAGGTGCAAGACAACCTCGATCTGCACCTCAATGGCCCGTTCAATCTGTTCGGGCGCGAGCACCAGTTGATGGCCGGTTTCATGTCGATGAACACCCGGCAGGACAACCCGGTCTACGGTTCGGTCTACCCGCCATTGGCCGGCAGCATTTTCGACTGGCGCGGCGAGTTCGCCAAACCCGATATCCCGCCAGTCGGCCACGATGCTATCCGCCAAAGGCAGACGGGCGCGTACGTCTCGACGCGCCTGAAGGCCAGCGACGATCTGGCGTTGATTCTTGGTGGGCGAGTCAGCCAGTTCACCGCCAGCGATCACCTCGACTACAACGACCCGGGCACCGCCGATGTTCGCGACGGCTATCGCCAGACCGGCGTGGTCACGCCGTACGCGGGCATCGTCTACGACCTCAACGACAGCTACTCTCTGTACAGCAGTTACACGCGTATTTACCAACCGCAGTTGAGCAAGGACGCCACGCGTCAGGTACTCGACCCGGTGCAGGGCGACAGTTATGAAGCGGGGATCAAGGCCGAGTACTTCGACGGTCGGCTCAACGCCGGTTTTGCCGTGTTTCGCATCGAGCAGGACAACGTCGCCGAGCAAGTCAGCGGTTTCGACAATCAAGCGGTGTACCGCGCCGTGCAAGGTGCGACCACCAAAGGGTTCGAGTTCGAACTGGCCGGCGAAGTCGCCGAAGGCTGGAACCTCTCTGCCGGCTACGCCTACAACCACACCCGCGACGCCAAGGGCGATCCGGTCTACGCCTCGATCCTGAAAACCACCGCACCGGAGCAATTGATCCGCCTGTTCACCACCTATCGTCTGCCCGGTTCCTGGGAAAACCTGACGCTGGGCGGCGGCGTCAGTTGGCAGAGCGCGTTTTTTGGCGACGTCTTTCAACCCGCGGCCGGGCAGAACGTGCGCATCACTCAGGACAGTTACTACCTGGTCGACGCGATGGCGCGTTATCGCTTCAACGAGCATGTGAGCAGCACGCTCAACATCAAAAACCTGCTCGACAAGACCTACTACACCGGGCTGGGCAACTTCGGCACCGGTTTCTATGGCGAACCGCGCAGCCTGCAGCTGACCACGCGCTGGGATTTCTGATTGGCAGCCACTTGTCGATCTACGGCTCCGCCAGACGACCAAGGACTGACTACGCTGTTATTCCAGACTGTCTAACCTGCCGAGGACAACTGTCATGCAACGCTTTCAGAAACTCACACCCTGCCTGTGGTTCGACGATCAAGCGGAAGCGGCCGCGAAGTTTTACTGCACGATCTTCGATCACTCGAAAATCACCGGCCTGACCCACTACAGCAAGGTCGGTCAGGAATTTCACGGTAAGCCGGAAGGTGCGGTCATGACCGTCAGCTTCGAACTCGACGGCCAGACCTTCACCGGCCTCAATGGCGGGCCGATGTTCAAGTTCAGCGAAGCCATTTCATTTCAGGTCAATTGCCAGAACCAGGAAGAGGTCGACCACTTCTGGGGCAACCTCTCGGCCGGTGGCCCGGTCGAGGCGCAACAGTGCGGCTGGCTCAAGGACAAGTTCGGCGTATCGTGGCAGATCGTACCGGTGGCGTTCATGCACATGATGACCGACCCTGACCAGACCAAGGCGCAACGGGCGATGCAGGCCATGTTCGGGATGAAAAAACTCGACATTGCCGAACTGGAGCGGGCGTTTGCCGGGCAGAGCTAATACACTCGGGCTCTGGCCTGCCGAGAACCACAACAATGAAACACGCTGCCGCCAAGAACCCCGAACAAGCTCCGCGCTTCTGGCGCGACGACGCCCTGCCCTTTATCGAAGCGCGGGCCATCGCCGATGGGCGTGAGGTCTGCTACTCGCGGCATTCCCACGCGCATTTTTCCATTGGAGCGATTACCGCCGGGCGCAGCACTTATGTGCATGAACAATCCTCGTTCGAAGTGGCGGCCGGCACGGTGGTGCTGATGAATCCGGGGGACGTGCACGCGTGCAACCCGATCGATGATCAGCCGTGGTCGTATTTGATGTTGTATGTGGAAACGCCGTGGCTGACGGATTTGCAGCATCAGTTGGGGTTCAGTGCGGAACTTGAGTTTCGGCGGTTTTCCGATACGCACTTGAAGGATGCTCGCCTGTTTCGCGACTTGAATACGTTGTACGCCGTACTGGTCGACGATCAGCAAGACGTGCTGCGCAAACAAAGTGCAGCGGTGGAGTTTTTCAGCGACCTGCAACTGCGCCTGAACCCAATCGAACCTCCGCTGCGCGAACCGAACTTCAAACTCGAACGCGCCGCCGACTTCATCCGTCAGCAATGTACCGACCTGCTCAGCCTCGACGACATCTGCGCGGCTGCCGAGCTGTCACCGTCCTACCTGATTCGCGCGTTCAAACAACACTTCGGCATGACGCCCCATGCGTTTTTGGTCAACCAGCGCATTCAGTTCGCCCGCGAACGGTTAAGGGGCGGCCAGTTGATTGCGGATGTGGCGCTGGAGGCAGGGTTTGCCGATCAGGCGCATTTTCAGCGGGCATTCAAACAGCATCTGGCGGCAACACCGGGCCAGTATCGGGGGTGAAGAAAAACGGCCCGCATTGCTGCGGATAAAGTCATTTGGGCACCACTGCGATCGCACCGAGAGTGAATTGATTTGACCATCCTAAAGAGCTATATAAATCGTCGATTAATGAGTAGAAGCCTATTTGCCAGCCAAACCCAAGCGTGATCGGGATTCCGTAGCTGACCATATATATGCCTCCATTTTCAACGTCAATATTCCCAAACACGTCTCGCAAAACATGGGTGAAGTTGGCTTCAAGGTTTGGAAGAGTCAGTATGTTAACGGCAGGAGTAACCCCTCCCTGGTTTTTTACCCATTCTTGTGCCGCAACATTACCTTCTTTTCCTGGGAAAACAGGACGGGTCTGGATAAGCTCGAACACATTGGATACCTGCACGGGATATGAAACCTTTTCACCTGATTGGTCGCTAACCTGAATATTGGCCGATCCCGACTTAAGGCCACTCACCTTTCCACCCGATGTAACCGAAGCCACTGCTGAATTGTCGGATTGATAGAAGTATGGAGGGATTCCTTCCGTCGGCGTTCGTGCAGCTGTATTGCCTGGTACTTCCTTAGAGGACCAGCCGTATCTCTGGATAAACTTCACGGCATTCAACACCATCAGTGTTTGATCGATCACCAATCGAGCAACAACGGTCAGGGTCCAGACATTGGAGTACACAGTCCCGGGGTGATACAGCGACTGAATGTAGAACCGGTGGGCGCCCTTCGCGACCGTGATGGTGATCGAATAGTTGCCCGCCGCGTTGGCGGTCACCTTACCCAACGGCTTCGCGGTCGCGCCGCTGCCATCGTACAACTCACCCCGCTGGTCAGGGCTCAGCTTGCCGCTGATCACCAGCGTGTTCGCCGTGGTCGACCCTCCTTTCGCAACAAGCTTACCGGTGGCGGTGTTCTCGTTCACGCTGCCGATGGTCGGCGCGATGAGCGCCACAGCCTTGACCGTGTACACCTGATCCGGAAACTTCGTCGCTGTCGCAAAGTTGTTGCTCTTGTCCTCCGACACCCAGAATTGCACCGTCAACGACTTACGGTCACCCAGTTGCGCCAGATAGCTATTAAGCACGTTCTGCACATATTTGCCCTGACTGATCCAGGTCGGATTAGTCTGCGCCGGCAGGCCGTTCCAGAGTTGCAGGTCATGCGCGCTGCCGTCGGTCTTGAACCCCAGCAATTTCAGCCAACATGGCTGGCCAGCTACCATGCCGCTCCAGGTCAGCGCATGAAGCGTTGCGTCTTTTCCTGCCAATGCTGCGACGTCCAGCACCCCGCCATTGGCCTCTGCGTCCAGAATAATGGGCCGGTGGAGCACCCGCCGGCTGACGGTATACACCTGATCCGGAAACTTCGTCGCCGTCGCAAAGTCGTTGCTCTTGTCCATCGACACCCAGAACTGCACCGTCAACGACTTACCGTCAGCCAGTTGCGCCAGATAGCTGTTGAGCACGTTCTGCACATATTTGCCGGAGCTGATCCACGTCGGATTGGTTCTCGCTGGCAAACCGTTCCAGAGTTGCAGGTCATGCGCGCTACCGTCAACCTTGAACCCCAGCAACTTCAGCCAGCATGGTTGGCCATCCACCATGCCACTCCAGGTCAGTGCATGCAGTGTTGCGTTTTTGCCATTCAGCAGCGTTACGTCCAGCACTTTTTTGTTTGCCTCGGCCTCTAGGATGATCGGGGGATTCAACACCTGTTGCACAGCCTTGATCATGTACACCTGATCCGCAAACTTGGTCGCCGTCGCAAAGTTGTTGCTCTTGTCTTCCGATACCCAGAACTCCATCAACAAACCGAAGCCATCGGCCAATTGGGACAGGAAACTGGCCGGCAGCGGTTTTGGCCAGAAGCCCTGGCGGACCCAGGTCGCATTGACCTGACTGGCACCGCCATTCCAGATCCGCAAGGTGACGGTTGAGCCGTCTGGTTTCTGCCCGGTCAGTTTCAGCCACACCTGCTGCCCCACCTCGATTCCCGTCCATATCTGGCCGTGAATCGTGGCGTTTTTGCCGTTCAGTGCTGTCACGTCGAGAATTTTGTCCGGTTCCCCCTGTACGATGATTGGCGGGTTATACACTTTCTGATTGGCGGTGATGGAGATTGAAGTCGTCGGCGACAATTTGCGGTTGCTCAGCTGATCGACCACCGTGGCGCTCACCGGATGGGTGCCGTCACCGATCTGCTGAAGGTCTGCAGTCGTCAGGGTGTAGGTGATCGGGTTGGCAGGATGGACGTAGGCAATGGTTTTACTCCACGTCCCCACGGTCAGCTTTACCACGTCATATTCGCGTGGATAGCTGCGCGTGAGGGTGATCGTGGCCGGCTGCCCCGGGCCGATGCTGGCCGGATGGCTGACCGTGATACCGGAGGCCGGGTTGTTGAACAGCACGTTCAGTATCGGATCGGATTTATCTTTACTACCGCTGACCCGGGTGACTTCGTAGTACAGCGTATTGCGACCATCCTTCAACCCTCCCCAAGGTAACTCCATAAAAATGCGGTCGTTCTCTTCGCCTGGCTTGATCGGCTTGATCACGGATGTCGCCTGGCCGTTGACCCACAGCCTTACGGAGTCACCTGCTGCAAAAAGAGTGGAAAACAACGTGATCGGGTCGATCACCATAAAGAGTTTGGTGGATGGCGAATGAATGCTTTCGGGAATGCCGAGATGGTAGGCCCCTGGCGGTTGCAGGTTTTCTTCTGCGCCGGGAATGGCCATCGGATATAGCTGGAGCAAGGCGTTGATTTGTGTCGAATTGACGTTGATGCTCATGTTGCTCTCCTGGCGTACGGTGAGAAGCCATCTTCGGGGCGAGGTTCATGACACCGCGAAAGGAGAACGTCGTCACCTGTCAGATCTGACAGGTGAGCGTGGTTTACAGACGAATGGTCGTCGACGAACATTTTTCCAGCAGACACAAAAACGGCCCCGGAATGGGGCCGTTTCGGTTTTATCAATCAGACACGGGGCTCAGCCGCCACCTCCAGCTTGTCCAGCGCCCGATTCACCGCCAGCTCTGCGATACGAAGAGGTGCCCGCTATACGCGCTCTAGAACCGGCAGACCCGAAGGTCTCCCACGTACAGCCGCTATAAAACTTGAGTATGTTGTGCGTCCAGAGATTGCGGGCTGCGAGACCGGTCGCTTATTTATCATCGAGCCGGAAACGGCGGATTCTGGTGGATGCGTAGGCAATGGCGCAAGGTATTGTGGATTGTCGGAAGCATCCTTAATCACCTTTAAACCCATGGCTCGCCACGCTTACGGCAGCAACAGATACCCCGCACTCATCGCCAGCAACAACGCCATCATCCGGTTGAACCATCGCATCCCCGCCGGATTGCCGAGATAACCGCGCAAGAACGTCCCGGCATACACCCAGCAACCCACCGACAGATAACAGATCACCAGATACACCGCCGCAAACTGCCAGACCAGTCGCGCCTCGCCATCGGCGACAAATGCGCCCATCCCCGCCACGCAGGCCAGCCAGGCTTTGGGGTTGAGCCACTGCATGACCGCGCCGTACAACATCGAGGGCGCACGGCCGGTTCCGCCGGTATTCAATTGCCCGTCATCACTGGCCAGTTTCCAGGCCATGAACAGCAGAAACGCCACGCCGGCCAGTTGCACCACGCGGGTCATGAACGGCCAAAGTTTGAGCACTTCGTGCAACCCCAGCCCCATCAGCACCAGCAGCAGCACAAACCCCAACGTGGCGCCCGCGACATGACGCTGACTGGCACGAAAGCCGAACTGCGCCCCCGCGCTCAACGCCACAATATTCACCGGCCCCGGGGTAATGGACGCAGCCAGAGCAAACGCCGCCATCGACACAATCAGACTCATCGCACACCTTCTTCAAAACGAGGAACAAGGCGCTCACCCTAACCAGCGCCTCATCCCGGGTATTGAAGAAAATCGCCCTGACAACACCATTCCTGCATCCCCCGACCATTACTGTGGGAGGGGGCTTGCTCCCGAAAGCGGCAGGTCAGGCGACATCCATGCTGAATGTGCCGGCCCCTTCGTGAGCAAGCCCACTCCCACCCTGAATTTGTGGGCAGCCCCAAGTCCTGCATCCACCGACAAACTGTGGGAGTGGGCTTGCTCCCGAAGGCGGCAGGTCGGGCGACATCCATGCTGAATGTGCCTACCCCTTCGTGAGCAAGCCCACTCCCACCCTGAATTTGTGGGCAGACCCAAGTCCTGCATCCATCGACAAACTGTGGGAAGGAGCTTGCTCCCGAAGACGGCGGGTCAGGCAACATCAATACTGAATGTGCCGGCCCCTTCGTGAGCAAGTCCACTCCCACCCTGGATGTGTGGGCAGACCCAAGTCCTGCATCCATCGACACTCCCGGACTGACTATCAATCCAGGCGCGGCACGGTGAAACGGAACTCACTGCCCTGCCCTGGCTCGCTCATCGCGACGATCCGCCCGCCGTGGGCTTCGACGATGCCTTGAGTGATGTACAAACCGAGGCCGGTGCCGGTCGGATTGCCCTCTTTCACGGTCCAGTAACGGTCGAACACGTGCGGCAAATGTTCCTTGGGAATGCCTTCGCCGCTGTCGCGCACGATAAAGACGATTTCGCCGTCGACGGACTTGGCGTGTACGTCCACCGTGCCCAGACGTGGGGTGAACTTGATCGCGTTGCCGACCAGGTTCGACAACACCTGGAACAGCCGCTCCGGGTCGGCATGAATGCGCAGGTCCGGATCGGCCTCGAAGGAAATGCTGATGTCTTTGTCCAGCGCCAGCGGCGCGAGCAGCGACTGCGCTTCCTCGAACATCTGGCTGACTTCGAGTTTCTGCGGCGTGATGGTGTAGCGTCCGGCGTCGATTTTCGACGTGTCGAGCAAGTCTTCGAGCAGCGTGTTCATGCGCCCGGCCGCCTGCTGCATGGTGTCGATAGCCGTGGAAATGCGTCGAGAGGTGTGCGGCCCATCAGAGCTGAAAGCCTTTTGCATCATGCCGCAAAGCATCGAAATCACTGTCATCGGGTTACGCAGGTCATGGGACACCACCGCCACCAGTTCATCGCGGGCGCGCACCGCTTCCTGCTCGCGGCGCACTTGCCGGGCAAGGTCGTTCTCGAGTGCCGAGCGGCGCAGATCGTTGGCCGCAAACAGATCACCGTGACTCCATTTGGTGGAGATCCCGGCCATTTCGACTTTCCAGATTTCGAACGAAGTACGCGGGCGCAAACGCAGGCCGGCGTCGGAGTTTTCCAGATCCAGCGGCTTGCGCGGGTCGCCGCTCCAGTTGATGTTCTCTTTGACTTCCGGGCGGAACCACAGCACGCCGTTGTCCACCGGTTTAGGCAGGCTCATGGCAAGCACACCGCTGGCGACCTGCTGATAATTCGCCGCTGGCGGGTAGACACTGGCCAGGTGATGACTGGCAAACACCGGTTCACCGTTCTCCTGCAGCCATTTGTGCAACGCGCGGATGTCGTCCGGCTCGGGGCAATTGCCGTAGCGGTGCAGCTGCTTGTCTTCGATGATCGCGATACCGCCGGCATTGGCCAGCGCCATCAGCACTTCGGGCTGCGCGGACAAACCATCGAAGACGTTTTGCGGCGAATCGATCATCGCCTGATTGAGCAACGCCAGCGCCTCGACCTTTTCCTCACGCTGACGGCTGACTTCCAGGGCTTCCATCGCGCTGATCTGCAGCGACAGCACCTGGCCGATGGTCTGGCACGCGGTGCGCAGTTCATGCGGAACGTGCAGCGGCTGGCGGTTGCCGCAACTGATCAGGCCCCAGAGTTTGTCGCCCTTGAGCAGGGAAATGCTCATCGACGACAGCACGCCCATGTTCTTCATGTATTGGCAATGAATCGGCGACACGCTGCGCAGCGTGGCGAAGCTCAGGTCCAGCGGGGTCTGGGTGTCCGGGCGCAACTTGGGCACCAGCGGCACCGGTTGATAGTCGGCATTGGGGATGATCCGCAGCCAGTTGGTGCGGTACAACTCGCGGGCCTGCTCGGGGATGTCGGACGCCGGGAAAAACAGACCGTTGAACACTTCCATCGACGGATCGGACGCTTCGGCGATGACCTGACCGTGGCCCTCTTCTTCGAAGCGATAGATCAGCACCCGGTCGTAACCGGTCATGGCCTGAATCTCGTTGACGCTGATGTCGTACAACGCCTGTAGATTTTTGGCCGCCTGCAAGCGCTGGAGCATGCGCCCGAGGTGGGTTTCGCGCCCGGCGACATTGCGTGGCTGGAAGTTTTCGACGTGTATTTCCAGCTCCAGAATCAGAACATCCTGATGCCGGTGCAGCAGGCCTTCGAACGCCGTGCCGTTGAGGCGAAAGTGCAACGGTGCAGCGTCGGACAACGCCGCTTGCTGCAACGCTTCGCGCACCTGGGCGGCGTAAGCGTCACCGATCAGGCTCGCCAGCGGCTGGCCGATCAGCCCGGCGGGCGGACGCGCCAACAACGCTTCGACGTTGGCGCTGATCTGAATGATGTCGAGTGCCGGTTCGCTCAGGGTCAGCAGCAAACCGTGCGGCTGGATCGCACCGGGAAAACGAATCGGTTCGTCGGCGCAGTTGGCCAGCAGTTCTTCAAAGGCTTCTTTGTCTTGCGGGGTCATACCAGTACCTCCTGGCTTTCGAGCCAGCGCTCGAAACAGCTGAATGTGGTGTGTGCCGCCGTCACAACGGCATTGCGCTCGTCCGCATCCATGGGTCGACTGCCAAGGTATTCGATGAAATCACGCCAGCGACGTCCGGTCGCTGCGCCATAAATGTCGAGAAACGCCGCGCCGTTCCTGGCTTCCAGACCTAAGCGCGCAGAGATTTCCCGGCGCAGAATCTGCCCGCCAAGCGTGGCGCCTTCAAGCACGTACAACACGCCGAGGCAGGCAGCGCTGGAATCAATGACCGGTAACTGACCGCAGATCGGCAAATTATCCAAGGCCGGGGGCGAGACACCCAGCGCCTGCAGGTCGCCGCGCAGGGTCGCGGTCTTGAGCCGTGGGCTCAGGTCGAAGTCAGCGGGAATGGCCTGGCTTTGCTGCAAGGCATTTTCCAGCGGCTGATAGAAACCGTAATAGGCCTGCATCAAGCGCTCGAAGGCTTTCAGATCGAGGGAATCGGAAAAAAAAGGAAGGCGTTTTTCCAGTGCGATGTGCAGTTCGGCAGTGCCGGCCCGCAGATCTTGCAGCACCGGTGGCACATAAACTTCACGGGCCTTTGCTTGCATGTATGTCGCTCTTGGTGGGGCCGCCTGGGGCCATACGGGGTTAGCGAAGCGTCGGGGAAATCTTACACGGCAAATACCGGTTTTGACCGCGCGGATAAGTTTTTCTGCCGCCACCATCACCCTTTGAGTGGTTCTGAGTGCCTGTTCCTTGAAAAAGTTCGAGTGGATTGACCAGCGCCACCGACGCTGTACTGCGACGGCGTCGCCTGACTGTATGGGTATTACGGCGCGAACCTTGTGATAAAAACAGCGCTCTGGTTTCAGGAGCCTTCGTCATGGATCTCGCTACGCTCTCGCTGTTTCTGCCGGCCTGTTTCGCCCTGAACATGGCCCCCGGCCCGAACAATCTGTTGTCGGTCAGCAACGCCACCCGCTACGGCTACCGCCGCGCCTGCACGGCCGGGATCGGGCGGATTCTGGCATTCGCCGGGATGATCGCCCTCGCCGGCGCCGGCCTGTCGGTGGTGCTGCAAACGTCGGAATGGCTGTTCCATGCGATCAAGATCATTGGCGCGGCGTATCTTTTGTACCTGGCCTGGCAATTGTGGCGCGCCAATCCTGAAGCCGAGCAGTCGGTGAACGCTGCCGAGTTCGGGTTCTTCGCGTTGGCGCGACAGGAGTTTCTGGTGGCGGCAGGCAACCCGAAAGCCATCTTGCTGTTCACCGCCTTCCTGCCACAGTTCG
Source organism: Pseudomonas atagonensis (assembly GCF_011369485.1). GTDB lineage: Bacteria > Pseudomonadota > Gammaproteobacteria > Pseudomonadales > Pseudomonadaceae > Aquipseudomonas > Aquipseudomonas atagonensis. Next base: position 176,201 of record NZ_VXCA01000017.1, read on the forward strand.
TCGACCCGAGCCGCGCCATCACCCCGCAGTTCATGCTGCTGGGCGTGCTGTTCCTGTCGCTGGAATGGATCGCCATCGGCACCTATGCGTGGATGGGCCTGAACCTGCGCCGCTGGTTCGCCGAACCGCGCGGCAAACGGATCTTCAATAGTTGCTGCGCGGGTTTATTGTCGGCGGCGGCTTCGGTGTTGCTGATGGCCAAACGGGCCTAAGCTTCGGACGGGCCTTTGAGCTCGACCTGATTGCCGTCCGGGTCGAAGCAATACAGCGACAGGCCGTTGCCCTCGGCGCCGAAGCGAGTCGCAGCCTTATCGACACTCAGACCACAGGATTGCAGGTGACTGATCAACGCCGCTTCATCGAACGGCTCGATGCGCAGGCAGAAGTGATCGACATTGCGCCGTTCACTGCCGGCAGCGGCGCCGCCCTTGCGGCCGATTTCGCCGTCGAGGTCGACCAGGTCGATCATCGACGTGCCGGCGCGCAGGTGTACCAGACCGAACTTTTCGTTGCGCTTGACCACTTCGGCACCGACGACCCGGTCGTAGAAATCAATGCTGCGTTGCAGGTCGGCGACGCGCAGCACGATGTGGTCGATGTGTTGAATCGTGAACGGTGGCATACAGGCAATTCCCGAGTTGTAGCGACCCGATCACTGTAGTGCAGCGGCCCGAAAATTCACTGTCGATTTTTCGGTGGAGCCATCGAATAACTGGTTTTATCCTCGGCCCATGAACATACAGACCGCTGTCCTGCCCCCTCACGCCGAAATGGTTCGCGCCATGCTCGCAAGCGACACTGTCTATGAAGGCGTGTTCTTCACGGCCGTGAAAACCACCGGGATCTTTTGCCGCCCCACCTGTACGGCGCGCAAGCCGAAACCGGAGAATGTCGAGTTCTTCGCCCACGCTGACGACTGCCTGTCCGCCGGTTATCGCGCCTGCTTGCGCTGCAAACCGCTGGACGCCGCGGCTATCGCCCCGGACTGGGTGCAGCGGCTGTTGAAAGCCGTCGACGCCGATCCTGAGCTGCGCTGGAGCGATGCGCAATTGCTCGCCGAGGGCATCGAGCCGTTGAAGCTGCGGCGCTGGTTCAAGCAGCATTTCGGCATGACCTTCCATGCGTGGCTGCGCACCCGCCGGCTCGGCATGGCGCTGGGCGGGATCAAGCAAGGCACGTCCATCGACCACGCCGCGTTCGACTCGGGTTACGAATCGCTCAGCGGTTTTCGCGACGCTTTCCAGAAGTCATTCCACATCACGCCCGGCCGCGCCGCCCACAGTGAACCGCTGCTGTTCGCCCGCCTGACCACACCACTCGGGCCGATGATCGCCATGGCCGAGCGCCGCGGGCTGGTGCTGCTGGAGTTTCTCGACCGTCCGGCGCTGACCCGGGAAGTCGAGGAACTGCAAAACCGCTACGGCTACGTGGTCGCACCGGGGCACAACGCGCATTTGCAACAGATCGAAAAAGAGCTGGCGCTGTACTTCGCCGGCAAGCTGAGCGAATTCAGCGTGCCGCTGCACCTGCCCGGCAGCGAGTTTGCCCGACAGGTCTGGAGCGAGTTGCGGCAAATCCCCTACGGCCACACCAGCACCTACGGCAGCATCGCCGCACGGCTGGGCAAACCCGGCGCCAGTCGCGCGGTGGGGCTGGCCAACGGACACAATCGGCTGTCGATCGTGGTGCCGTGCCATCGGGTGATCGGTGCGGACGGCTCATTGACCGGCTATGGTGGTGGGCAACCGCGCAAGGCGTTTCTGCTCAGGCTGGAAAACGCCGCCGTGCAGCTCACGCAACCACTGGCTTTCTGAACAACCGACAAGAAGGGATCTCGATGAACGCGCTCGACACTCAGTTTCACCAGTTGCACCACGATGGCCTGCTGATCCTGACCAATGTCGCCGACGCCACCGGCGCGCGGCTGGTCGAGCAGTTGGGTGGCAAAGCGGTCGCCACCAGCAGCGCCGCTGTCGCCTGGGCCCACGGTTATCCGGACGGCAACACCCTGCCGCTGGAGCGTTTGATCAGCACCGTGGAGTCGATTGCCCGGGTCATCCAGGTGCCGTTGAGCGTGGACATCGAAGCCGGTTATTCCGATGACCTCGACCGGGTTGCCGAAGTGATAAAGGCGGTTGTCGCGGCAGGTGCGGTCGGGATCAACATCGAAGACGGCAGCGGTACGCCGGAATTGCTGGCGCGCAAAATCGAAGTCGCGCGGCAAGTGGCTGAAAAGCGCAATGTGAAGCTGTTCATCAACGCCCGCACCGACGTTTACCTCAAAGGGCTGGTTCCGGCCGAGGATCGCGTCGCCGAAACACTGCGTCGTGCCGCGCTGTATCAGGCGGCCGGGGCCGATGGATTGTTCGCTGCCGGGGTGACGTCGGCCTACGAAATCGAAGCGATCTACAAGGGGACGACTTTGCCGGTCAACGTCCTGGGCTTCGCCTGCCTGCCCTCCCCCGAAGAGTTGATAGCTCTCGGCGTGCGCCGCTTGAGCGCCGGTTCCGGGATCGCCGAATTCATGTACGGCGCCATGGGTTCGCTGGTGAAAAGCTTTCTCGCCAGCGGCAAGCTCGATACCCATGACCTCAAGGCTTTCACCTATGGCGAAGTCAACGGTCTGTTGAAGTAAGCCATGCCTGATCCCTATCAACCGGCCAGTGAATTTCTGGCCAGCCTCGACGCCGACTGGCAGCGCCACATTGCTGCTGTCGGCCCTTGCCTGCATCAACCACATCCGGCGCGCGATCCCTATGAATCGCTGGTGCGGGCGATTGCCTATCAGCAACTGCACGCCAGGGCTGGGGATGCAATTGTCGGGCGGTTGGTGGGGTTGTTTCCCGGGCAGACGTTTCCGCATCCGGAGCAGATTCTGGCGACGGGGTTCGATCAGATGCGCAGTTGCGGCTTTTCGGCGGGCAAGATTGCGACGATTCAGGGCATTGCCCAGGCAACGCTGGACGGCATCGTGCCGGACTACGCCACGGCGCTGGCGATGGACGATGAAGCGCTGATCGAGCGCTTGACCAGCCTGCGCGGGGTCGGTCGCTGGACGGTCGAAATGCTGCTGATTTATAGCCTGGAGCGCATGGACATCTTGCCGGCGGATGACTTTGGCGTGCGCGAGGGGTATCGGCGGTTGAAGGGGCTGGAGGTGCAGCCTGCGCGCAAGCAAATGATCGAGACTGGCCTGGCGTGGCGGCCTTATCGGACGGTGGCGGCGTGGTATCTGTGGCGGGTGGCCAAGCCTTAGTCCGCGTTTTCGTTCTTCGCGAGCAAGCCCGCTCCCACACTTGAAATGCGTGCCCAAGGTGGGAGCGAGCTTGCTTGCGATGGCTCCTGCGCATTCACCTCCACTCATCTAGGCTGAACCGCACCGACAAAAACACCGGAGGCCACCATGCACCTCGAAGGTTCCTGCCACTGCGGCGCAGTCACGTTCAGCCTGACCAGCGCCCAGCCCTACCCTTATCAACGCTGCTACTGCTCGATCTGCCGCAAGACCCAGGGCGGTGGCGGCTTTGCGATCAACCTTGCCGGCGACGCCACCACCCTCAAGGTGCAGGGCCGCAAGCACATCTCGATCTACCACGCAAAAATCAAAAGCGATGGCGAACAACGCGCCCACCGCAGCACCGCCGAACGGCACTTCTGCTCGTTGTGCGGCAGCGCTTTGTGGTTGTTCAGCCCGGAATGGCCGGAGCTGATTCACCCCTTCGCTTCAGCCATCGATACGCCATTGCCCGTGCCGCCGGAACATACGCACCTTATGCTCGGCTCGAAAGCGCCGTGGGTTGAAGTCGAGGCCGAGCCCAAAGACAAACAATTCGACGTCTACCCCGAAGAATCCATCGCGCAATGGCACGACCGCCTCGGACTGACCTGCTAACCCAAAAAGCCATGCCTGCCACATTCCCTGTGGCGAGGGGATTCATCCCCGTTCGGCTGCGCAGCAGTCGTAAAACCTGAGTACGCGGTCCTACAGAAGTACCGAGGGTGCAGGTTTGGTGGTGCTGCGCACCACATCGGGGATAAATCCCCTCGCCACAGGACACGCACCACCCATCGTTTTTGATCCACGCAGTTCCCCTTTTCGCGTTTCGTTCGGTTAACCCCTCAGAAGCACTTCAACTACCGATCGATTCGATGCAAAGGGATCTCCATGCCGCACCTTCGTTTTCGTTTTACCTTGTGCCCGTTGACGCTGGCCCTGCTGAGCGCTTCCAGCCACGCCGCTGACACCGTCGACAAAAACCAGCCGCCGCTGCAACTGGGCGCCACCAACATTTCCGCCCAGGGTCTTGGCGCCACCACCGAAGACACCCGTTCCTACACCACTGGCGCCATGTCTTCGGCGACCGGCCTGCCCTTGTCGATCCGCGAAACCCCGCAATCGGTCACCGTGATCACCCGCCAGCAAATGGATGATCGTGGCGTGCAAAGTGTTGGCGACGCGCTGCGTAACGCGCCCGGCATTTCAACGCAGAAGTACGACAGCGACCGCACCGAGTTTTCCGCCCGGGGCCTGGCGATCACTAACTTTCAGTACGACGGCGTCAACATTCCCTACGACGGCGTTTACGGCGAGAACCCGAATAATGGCGACGACGCGGCGAGCATCGATCGCATCGAAATCATCAAGGGTGCAACCGGCCTGATGACTGGCGCCGGCGATCCGTCAGCAACGGTCAACCTGATCCGCAAGAAACCCACCAAGGAATTCAAAGCCTCGCTCAGCGGCACGGTCGGCTCGTGGGATGCCTGGCGCACGGTAGGCGACATCTCCGGTTCACTGACCGAATCGGGCAACGTGCGCGGACGTTTCGTCGGCGCGTATTCGGATCAGAATTCCTATCTCGACCACTACAGCCAGCGTAAAGACCTGTTCTACGGCATCCTCGAAGCCGACCTGAGCGACGACACCCTGCTGACCTTTGGCGTCGACAAATCCAGCACCACCCCGCGCGGCAGTTCCTGGACCGGCAACCCGGTGTATTTCGCCGACGGCGGGCGCACCGATTTCCCGCGTCACTTCAACTCCGGGGCTGACTGGAGCCGTCGCGATTTCGACAACATCACCTACTTCGCCTCGCTGGAACAGGCGCTGGCCAATGACTGGAAGTTCAAGGTCAGCCTCGATCAGAAAACCACGGACCACGACACGCGCCTGGCCTCGGCCAGCGGCGGCAACCCGAATCGCGCCAGCGGCGAAGGCATGTTCCTGTACTGGGGCCGCTGGGAAGGTCACCGCGTGCAAAACACAGCCAACGTGAACGTCTCCGGCCCGTTCACACTGGGCGGTCGCGAGCATGAGTTGATTGCCGGTGTGATGACCGCGCACTCGCGCCAGACCGGCGCGACCTATGACAGCAGCGCCTTCTCGCCAGTACCGGGGAGCATTTACGACTGGAACGGCGATCTGCCGAAACAGGATTTCCCGAAGAACGGCAAATACGAACGTACCCAGAGCCAGAACGGCGTCTATCTGGCGACGCGTTTGCACCCCACCGACGATCTGTCGGTGATCCTCGGCAGCCGCTTGAGCACCTTCAAGTACAACGAAGACTACCGCTACAACCCGGGCGCCGGCCTCGACGACACCCACGCCAGCTACAAGGAACACGGTGTGGTCACGCCGTACGCCGGGCTGATCTACGACCTCGACGACACCTATTCGCTGTACACCAGTTACACCCGCATCTATCAGCCGCAGACCTACAAGGACGGCAACGGTTCGACCCTCGCACCGGTCGAAGGCGACAGCTATGAAGCCGGCCTGAAAGCCGCGTATTTCGACGGTCGCCTGAACGCCAGCCTGGCGTTTTTCCGCATTGAACAGGACGGCGTCGCCGAGTCGATCGGCACCAACGCCGTGACCAACGAAGGTATCTACAAAGCCATCGACGGCGCCACCACCAAAGGCGTGGAACTGGAACTGGCGGGCGAACTGCGCGAGGGCTGGAACGTCTCGGCCGGTTACACCTACGCCCGCAGCCGTGACGCCGATGAGCAACGCATCTACGGTTATCCGCTGTCGACCACCAAGCCCGAGCACGTGGTGCGAACCTTCACCACCTATCGCCTGCCCGGCATGCTCGACAAGGTTACCGTCGGCGGTGGCGTGAGCTGGCAGAGCGCGTTCTACGGCAAGATCTACAGCGCCCCGGCCGGCGATTACACGCGGATCAAACAGGGTGGTTACACCCTCGTCGACCTGATGAGCCGCTATCAGTACAACGAGCACCTGAGCTTCACCGTCAACGCCAACAATGTCTTCGACAAACGTTACCTGACGGGCCTGGGCAACTTCGACACGACGTTCTACGGCGAGCCGCGCAACCTGATGCTCACCACCAAATGGGACTTCTGACCACGGCTTAACAGTCTTTGACAGTTTCCCGACAAAGCTGCCAAAGATTGCTCGCCACCCTGCCCCTAGCATGGGCGCATCCACAATCCCCTCGGGTGCCCCATGCTGATTTCGTTTCGCACGTTCTCGCTGTCTCTGACCTCCCTGTGCCTGCTGCTGCCGGGCAACGCGCTGCGTGCCGAGGACTGGCACGCCACCCTGCGCGGCGGCGCGGCCAATGCGCCGCGCTACAGCGGCAGTGATGAACGGGTGACGGCGCCGCTGGTGGGCGTCGAAGTGGTCAGCCCCTACGGGTTCTTTCTCGACAGTGAGCGCGGTGCAGGCTGGGGCTTTGATGAAGAGGATTTCGGCCTCAGCGTGTACATCGGCGCCAGCGATGTGCGCAAGGATCGCAAGGCCGGTTTCAAGGGGTCCGACGAATTGAACGGGATGGGCTCGATCAAGTCGCGCCCGGTGCTTGGCCTGGATGGCACCTATCACATGGGGCCGATCATTCTGGGCGCAAGTTTCGAGCATGCACTGGAAAAGGACGACGATGACCCCGACAGCGGATCGTCGTGGAATCGCCTGAAACTGAGCATCCATCTGCCGTTGTATGAGGGCCGGTATGGCAAGGTGACCGGCGGCCTGAACAGCCAGTTTGGTGACAGTGATTATCTGCGCACCTGGTACGGCGTGAGCACGGCGCAGGCTTCGCGCAGCCGGTTTCGGGCTTATGAACCGAAAAGCGGATTGATCAGTCGCGGCGCGGAGCTGACCTGGTCGGTGCCGATTGATGAGCACTGGAGTGTGTCGTCGGTACTGGCAGTGCAGTATCTGAGCCATGAAGCGGCGGACAGCCCGATTGTCGAGCGGCGCTTGCAGACTGCAGTGGCTGGGCAGGTGGTGTATACCTTCTGACTTTGCGGTGCTTCTAACGGCCTCTTCGCGAGCAAGCCCGCTCCCACATTCGGACTGCACTGCGCTGTCGAAATGGATCTGACCTCACATCTGGAATGCGTACCCTGTGGGAGCGGGCTTGCTCGCGAAGGGGCCGGCACTATCAGCCACTGTCAGTCCAGATGCGCCCAAGTCATGCGAAACGACGCCCCGCCCCAAGCCGACTCCGTCACTTCAACCTGCCCGCCATGGGATTGTGAAACCCGTCGTACCAACGCCAGCCCCAGCCCGAAACCACCGGTACGCCGATCACGGCTGGCGTCCAGCCGCGAGAACGGTTCGAAGATCTTCTCCCGTCCGTGCACCGGCACACCCGGCCCGTCGTCGTTGACCCGGACTTCGTAATAATCGCCCGTGCGCACCAATGTCACCTCCACCCGCTGCTCGGCGTAGCGAATCGCATTGCGCAACAGGTTGATCACCGCCCGCGCCATGAACCGCGGTTCAATGCGCACGGTATCGAGCCGGCAATCACCGATCAGCAATTGCACCCCCGCCGCTTCCGCCTCCAGCGCCACGCTGCCGACCACACTGTCGAGCCAGTTGGCCGCTTGAATGTTTTCGCGCTTGATCACCGTGGCGCCGCGTTCAAGGCTGGCGTAGGTGAGCAATTCGGAAACCATTTCTTCCAGCTCACCGAGGTCGGCGTACATGTCGGCGATCAGTTCGCGGTTCTGGCTGGCGTCCGGTTGTTGCTTGAGTTGGTCGAGTTCAAACGACAGCCGCGCAATCGGCGTGCGCAGTTCGTGGGACACGGCGTTGGTCAGCTCACGCTGGTTGGCAATCAGGCCTTCGATGCGCGCCGCCATCAGGTTGAAGTGCTCGGCCAGATCGCGGATGTTCGAGCGTTTCGACAACTGAATGCGCGCCGACAGATCGTTGTCGCCAAAGCGCTCGGCGGCCAGGCGCAGTTTCTCCAGATCGCGCCAGTGCGGGCGCACCCAGAAGAACAGAACGATGCCGATCAGCACCGCCAGCATCCCGTAAGCGGCGGCGATGTAGAACGGCATCAGGCTCGGTTCCGGCGGCAGTTTGATGCTGAGCAACTGCGAGCCGCCATCGATGTTGCTGATGAACTGCGTGTAGTCGTCGCGGATCACCAACAGGTTCTGCGCCAGTTCGGCTTTTTCCTCACCGCTCAGCGCCAATTCATCGGCCTCGACCAGTTTCAATGACAGACCGTAATGCGGGCGCAAGGCGTCCAATTGTTGCTCGCGCGCCTCGCCCTGACTGTCACGCATGTGCTCGACCAGCGACCACGCCTGACCGCGCACCGCTTCGCGGTTGTAGGCCTGCATCTGATTGTCGAGCAGCGCATTGAAGGTGTGCTCGACGGTTTGCAGCGCCAGCACCAGGCCCACCGTCATGACCAGAAACAAGCCAAGAAATAACCGCAGCATCTACAGCTCCCACGCGAACGGATTGAACAGATACCCCTTGCCCCACACCGTCTTGATGCAAACCGGCTCGCGGGGATTGTCCTTGAGCTTGTTGCGCAACTTGCTGATGTACACGTCAACGCTGCGATTCAGCCCATCGAAGGCAATGCCGCGCATGCGGTTGAGAATATCATCGCGTGACAGCGTCTTGCCGGCCGCGCTGGCCAGCAACCACAGCAGTTCGAATTCCATCGTGGTCATTTCGACGACCTCACCGGCCAGCCGCACTTCGCGACAGCTGCGATCAATGCTCAAACGGCCGAATTCCAGCGAGTTGACCACGCCGTTGTCCGGCACCTGCCGACGCTGCAACGCGCGCAAGCGGGCGAGCAACACCGGCGGCTTTATCGGTTTGATCACGTAGTCATCGGCGCCGGACTCGAGGCCGAGAATGTGATCGAGATCGTCCTCCTTGGCCGTCAGAATCACGATCGGCGTGTCCGACACACTGCGAATTTCCCGGCACACGTGCAGGCCGCTCTGCCCCGGCAGCATCAGATCGAGCACCACCACTTTCGGCTTGAACTCAAGAAACGCCGCCACCGCCAGATCGCCGCGATGCACGCTGCGCACCTCGTAGCCATGTTGCTCGAGGAAGTGTGCGATCAGCGTGGCCAGACGCTCATCGTCTTCGACCAGCAGGACTCTGCCAAAACCCAGGTTATCCATAACGACCGTCTGCCAACCCATGTGTGAAGTGGTCGCCATTATGGCGGCAATCGTTACCCCGGCGTTTGTCTCAGGCAGCAAAAACCGGCCACGGGTGCCGGTTTTCGGTGATGTTTCATACTCTTAAGAGTTTTTAACATTCTTCAACATGTTCACGCGGCGACAGGCACACCGCTGTGGAAGCGGAATTCTTCATCCGGCGATTCGATCAGCTCCTGCTCGGCGGCGCGGACTTTCTCGATCACCTGGGCGATGTCTTTGGCGTCGCCGTACTGATAAGCGAGTTTCAGATAACCCTGAAAATGCCGCGCTTCGCTTTTCAGCAGGCCGAAATAGAACTTGCCGAGTTCTTCGTCCAAATGCGGCACCAGTGCTTCGAAACGCTCGCAACTGCGTGCTTCGATAAACGCGCCGACCACCAGCGTATCCACCAGCTTCACCGGCTCGTGGCTGCGCACAACCTTGCGCAGGCCCGAGGCGTAACGGCCGGCGTGCAACTGACGCAGCTCGATCTTGCGGCGTTTCATGATGCGCATGACTTGTTCGTGGTGCACCAGCTCTTCCCGGGCCAGGCGCGACATCATGTTGATCAGGTCGACGTGGGAATGGTACTTGGCTATCAGGCTCAGCGCGGTGCTGGCGGCTTTGAACTCGCAGTTCTTGTGGTCGATCAGCAGGGTTTCCTGATCGGCCAATGCAGCCTGAACCCAGGCGTCGGGGGTGCGGCAGCCAAGGAATTCGTGGATTTCGGGAAGGATCATGGGGCTCACGGTAAAGGTGTTCGAGCGAAGGGCGCCGATTATACCGGCCTGTTGGCAGACCACCAGCGGCGGACGTTGATATGCATCAAGTCGCAGGCGTGGAAGCAGCAACTATAGTTGTGCAACGCCGTGCCTTTTCATTGCTGGAGACTCCACTCATGCAAGCCATTCGCAGCATTCTGGTGGTCATCGAACCCGAACATGCGGAAAGCCTGGCGCTCAAGCGCGCCAAGCTGATCGCCGGGGTGACCCAGGCCCATCTGCACCTGTTGGTATGCGACAAGAAGCACGATCACGCCGGCATGCTCGGCGTACTCAAAGCCGCGCTGCTGGCCGATGGTTACAGCGTGACCACCGAACAGGCGTGGAACGAGAGCCTGCACGAAACCATCATCGACGTGCAGCAGGCCGAAGGCTGCGGGCTGGTGATCAAACAGCATTTCCCCGACAGCTCGCTGAAAAAAGCCCTGCTGACCCCGGCGGACTGGAAACTGCTGCGCCACTGCCCTACCCCGGTGCTGCTGGTGAAAACCTCGGCCTCTTGGAAAGACCGAGTGATTCTGGTGGCGGTGGATGTGGGCAATGCCGATGGCGAGCACCGCCACCTGCACACCAAGCTCATCGATCACGGTTATGACATTGCGAGCCTGGCCAAGGGGCATCTGCACGTGATTGCCGCGCATCCCTCGCCGATGCTCTCGGCGGCCGACCCGACGTTACAGCTCAGCGAAACCATCGAAGCGCGCTATCGCGAACAATGCCGGGCGTTCCAGGCCGAGTTCGACATCGATGACGCACACCTGCACGTCGAGGAAGGTCCAGCGGATGTGCTGATTCCGTTCATGGCGCACAAGCTGCAAGCGGCGGTCACGGTGATCGGGACGGTAGCGCGCACCGGGTTGTCGGGGGCATTGATCGGCAATACCGCCGAAGTGGTGCTGGATGCGCTGGAGAGTGATGTGCTGGTGCTTAAACCGCAGGAGGTTGAGGATCATTTGGTCGAGTTGGCGGTGAAGCATTAAGCCGTTCAGTGTCTGAACCGGCCGCTTCGCGAGCAAGCCCGCTCCCACGCTGGATTGATGTCGAACACAACACCAATGTGGGAGCGGGCTTGCTCGCGAAGCTTTTGATTTTCAGCCGCCAAAAGCGTCTTTGAGGAATCCGGGGGCGATGTAACGCTGGTAGTGCGCTTCCGACAACAGGAAAAATTCCCGATCAATGGCGTCGCGCAATTCCGGCAGGTTCCAGTCGCGAAACTCCGGCAGCAATACCATCCCGTACGCTTCCAGATTAATGATCACCCGCGCCCCACGGGCAATCAGCTGATACGCCCAGCAATACTCCGACTGATGCGGCACGAAGCGGATCTTGCGCTGCTCAAGCTGCTCACGCAGACGCGCCGGATCGAAGATCTCGACCTTGCTCGCCATCACTTGTGACAGCAATTGTTCAAGACGCAGCCACACCGCACGTTTTTCCTCCTCGTTGTAACCATTCCAATGGATCACTTCGTGGTGGAAACGCTTGCAGCCGCGGCACACCAGATCTCCGTAAACAGTGGAGCAGAGGCCGACGCAGGGGGTCTTGATCGTCTGATTGGGCATAAGGTAGGCAAAGGCACTGAAACGTGGAACAGGTCGGCATGTTAGCCCTTTGTCTAACATTCATCACCCCTCAAAGTTCAGGGGTGAACTTACCTTTAAAATTTTTTTGCCGTAGAATCAGCCAGCCTTTTAAGGCGCCAATGTCCGTTAGAAGCTGTTTTCAAAGCGTCACGAGCACAGTCGTTCCTTCAGAGCGGTGTTGGCGAGGGGTTTTTCCAGCGGGGAAAAATCCAGCGCCAACCCTCATCAGCTCCCCGTTCTGCAGGCGTAAAACTTTGAAAGCAGCTTCTGTAAGGAATGGTCGGTAATTCTGGCTAAGTGGCCCACAACGCCACGCAGCGCATGAGTACGTCCATTTCGGGATGAGCGTCCCGGACACCCATTTGGGACCACTGATGAGGGTAATAACTGTGCTTGAAGCCTACCGCAAACATATCGAAGAGCGTGCAGCCCTGGGTATCGTTCCCCAGCCGCTTAACGCCGAACAAACAGCAGGCCTGGTCGAGCTGCTGAAAAACCCTCCGGCTGGCGAAGAAGAATTCCTCGTTGACCTGATCACCAATCGCATTCCACCAGGCGTGGACGAAGCCGCTTATGTCAAAGCCGGTTTCCTGTCCGCTCTGGCCAAGGGCGAAGTTTCCTCCCCTCTGCTGGACAAGAAGCGCGCTGTAGAACTGCTCGGCACCATGCAGGGCGGCTACAACATCGTGACGCTGGTTGACCTGCTGGACGACGCCGAGCTGGCGCCAGTCGCTGCCGCGCAACTCAAGCACACCCTGCTGATGTTCGATGCGTTCCACGACGTCGCGGAAAAAGCCAAGAACGGCAACGTTCACGCCAAAGCCGTGCTGCAATCCTGGGCTGACGGCGAGTGGTTCAAGAACCGCCCGACCCTGGCCGACAAGATCAGCCTGCGCGTGTTCAAGGTGACTGGCGAAACCAACACCGACGACTTGTCCCCTGCGCCAGACGCCTGGTCGCGTCCGGACATCCCGCTGCACGCCCTGGCCATGCTGAAAATGGCTCGCGACGGCATCGTTCCTGATCAGCAGGGCGCCATCGGCCCGATGAAGCAGATCGAAGAAATGCGCGGTCAAGGCTTCCCGATCGCCTACGTCGGTGACGTGGTCGGTACCGGTTCCTCGCGTAAATCGGCGACCAACTCGGTGCTGTGGTTCTTCGGCGACGACGTTCCTTACGTACCGAACAAGCGTGCCGGCGGTTTCTGCTTCGGCAGCAAAATCGCTCCGATCTTCTACAACACCATGGAAGATGCCGGCGCACTGCCAATCGAGTTCGACGTTTCCAACATGCACATGGGCGACGTGATCGACCTGTACCCGCATGCCGGCAAAGTCTGCAAGCACGGCACCGACGAAGTCCTGACCACCTTCGAAATGAAGACCCCGGTTCTGTTGGACGAAGTTCGTGCCGGCGGCCGTATCCCGCTGATCATCGGCCGTGGCCTGACCGAGAAGGCTCGTGCCGAACTGGGTCTGCCACCGTTCGACCTGTTCAAGAAGCCGGAAGCTCCGGCTGAAAGCACCAAGGGCTTTACCCTGGCGCAGAAAATGGTCGGCAAGGCGTGTGGTCTGGCAGAAGGCCAAGGCGTTCGTCCTGGCACCTACTGCGAACCGAAAATGACTACCGTGGGCTCTCAGGACACCACCGGTCCAATGACCCGTGACGAACTGAAAGACCTGGCGTGCCTGGGCTTCTCCGCTGATCTGGTGATGCAGTCGTTCTGCCACACCGCGGCTTATCCAAAGCCGATCGACGTGACCACCCACCACACCCTGCCTGACTTCATCATGACCCGCGGCGGCGTTTCCCTTCGTCCGGGCGACGGCATCATCCACTCGTGGCTGAACCGCATGCTGCTGCCGGACACCGTTGGTACCGGTGGTGACTCGCACACCCGTTTCCCGATGGGCATCTCGTTCCCGGCCGGTTCCGGTCTGGTCGCGTTCGCCGCAGCCACCGGCGTCATGCCGCTGGACATGCCGGAATCGATCCTGGTGCGCTTCAAAGGCAAAATGAAACCTGGCATCACCCTGCGTGACCTGGTTCATGCGATTCCATACTTCGCCATTCAGAACGGTCTGCTGACCGTCGAGAAGAAAGGCAAGAAGAACGCCTTCTCCGGCCGCATCCTTGAGATCGAAGGTCTGGAAGGTCTGACCCTGGAACAGGCGTTCGAACTGTCCGACGCCTCGGCCGAACGTTCGGCTGCCGGTTGCACCATCAAGCTGTCGAAAGAGTCGATCACCGAGTACCTGCAGTCCAACGTCACCCTGCTGCGCTGGATGATCGGCGAAGGCTACGGCGACGCACGTACCCTGGAACGTCGCGCTCAAGCGATGGAAGCCTGGATCGCCAACCCTGAGCTGATGGAAGCCGATGCCGACGCCGAATACGCCGAAGTCATCGAAATCGATCTGGCCGACATCAGCGAGCCTGTACTGTGCGCGCCGAACGACCCGGACGACGCCCGTCTGCTGTCCAGCGTTGCTGGCGAGAAGATCGACGAAGTGTTCATCGGTTCGTGCATGACCAACATCGGTCACTTCCGCGCTGCCGGTAAACTGCTGGATCAGGTCAAGGGTCAGCTGCCAACCCGTCTGTGGCTGTCGCCGCCGACCAAAATGGACGCTCACCAACTGACCGAAGAAGGCTACTACGGCATCTACGGCAAGGCTGGCGCTCGCATGGAAATGCCAGGCTGCTCGCTGTGCATGGGTAACCAGGCACGCGTTGAGCCGAACAGCACCGTGGTGTCGACGTCGACCCGTAACTTCCCGAACCGTCTGGGCGACGGCGCGAACGTCTACCTGGCTTCGGCCGAGCTGGCGTCCGTTGCTTCGATCCTGGGTCGCCTGCCGACCGTCGAGGAGTACATGGAATACGCTGGCAAGATCGACAGCATGGCGGCCGATATCTACCGCTACCTGTCCTTCGACCAGATTGCCGAGTTCCGTGAAGCTGCTGCGAACGCCAACATCCCGGTCGTTCAAGCCTAACGCTGCAACGCAATGAAAAACGCCGCCCATCGTGAGATGAGCGGCGTTTTTTTATGCCTCGCAACCATCATGCGTTGAGTTTGAGGGCTTGCTGCACCGCGCCATCAACGCTCAAACCGCTGAGGATCACACCGTTGCCCTGCACTTCGGGCAATGCCTCCAGCACCGCCAGCGCCTCATGCTTGAGACGCGCAAGAATCAACCGTTTGCCTTCCTGGTGCACCCGCAAAAAGAACTCCTGCATCGCTTCAATGCTGGTGCCATCCAGATCCGGCGTCTCCTCCAGACTGAGGATCACCGTGTGCACCGGCACATCCGAATGCCGGATCAATCTTAAAGCCGCGCCGAGGATCCGCTCGACATTGGCAAAGAACAACGCTTCGCCCGGCCGCACGATCAATACGCCCGGCTCGGTGGTCGCCGTCGGATGGCGCTGCCGATCGACAAAGTCATGGCCGCCATCGATCCGCCCGAGCACTTGAATGTCTGCCGCTGACATTTGCTTGAGCATCAACAACACACTGATCGCCACCGCCACCAACAAACCGTCCAGCACGCCCAACACCAGCACCGCCGCCACTGCGCACAACACCAGCACGCGATCACGACGCCAGATGAAATAACGCCCCAATGGCTGCAGGCTCAAACCGCGCCCCAACGCGTGCATGACAATCGCTGCCAGCACCGGCTCCGGGGTCCACGCGATCCACGGCAACACGGTCAGCACGATAATCAGCACCACCAATGCCGCCACCCCGCCGGCCCAACGTGACGTGGCGCCTGCGGCTTCATTCGCCGACGTCGCCGAATAGCCCGCCCCCGCCGGCATGCCATGGAACAACCCGGACAACAGGTTCGACGCGCCCAGTGCCAGCAGATCGCGGTTGGATGTCACGCGATCACCATGCTTGAGCGCATATGAGCTGATCGAGCCATAAGACTCCGCATACAGAATCATCACCAGCGCAAATCCCACCTCGCCCAGCCGCAGCCAGTCGGCGAATGGCAATGCCGGCAGGTTCGGCACTTCAAGGCTCAAGTCGATCACGCCGATCATCTTCACGCCATAGGCAGGCAAGTTCAGCCATTGGCCGGCGGCAATGCCGATCACCACCACCAGCAAACCACCGGGCAGGTGTGGCAACCGCGAAAAGACTGCCAGCAGCAACAATGCCACCGCTGCGACAGCCGCCGCCGACCAATTCCATTGTGGCAACTGTTCCAACAGTTGCGGGGCGAAGCGCACCAGATTGGCATCGGTCAGGTGCACGCCGACCACGCTGGCGACCTGCTTGAGAATGATCGTCAGCGCCAAACCGAAGGTGAACCCGCGCAACACCGGTTTGGCGATGAAGGCCGTGACGCTGCCCAGACGAAAGATCCCGGCCAGCACAAATAGCGCGCCCGTGACCAGAACCAGGCCGACCGCCAGTGTCGAGCGCAATTGCGCATCACCGTTAGCCAGCGTCGCCGTGGCTGCCGCCAGGACCGCCGCAGAAGACGATGTCGCCGACACAATGGCAAAGCGGCTGGTGCCAAACAACCCGTAACACAGCAATCCGGCAAACAGTGCGATCACCCCGGCCTGAGGCGCCAGTGCGGCGATGGTCGAATAGGCCACGGCTTCGGGTAGCAACAGCCCGGCAATCGACAGACCGGCCAATACATCCTGCCAGCGGTTGGGTGGTTCTACAGGTGGCGGGGCGTTCGACAATCCACTGTCTCCAGACGAAAAAAAGCCGCTGTGCGCATCACGCACAGCGGCCACTGTAGCTGAGTATCTGAAGCTTTGGCTTACGCCGTCAGCGAATAAATCAACGCCGAAATCGCCACCAGACCTACCGCCGTGACAAACACGTTCGACGCCTGGCCACGATAGCGCGCCATCGCCGGCACTTTACGGATCGCGTACATCGGCATCAGGAACAGGATCGCCGCGATGACCGGGCCACCGATGGTTTCGATCATGCCGAGAATGCTCGGATTGAGGGTCGCGACGATCCAGCACACCACCAGCATGAACGCGGCGACGATACGGTCCAGTGCCTTGGCGCCCGGACGCTTGCCGCTCTTGACGATCAGGCCCTTCAGGCCTTCGCTGGCACCGATGTAGTGACCGAGGAACGACTTGGAGATGGCCACGAACGCAATCAACGGCGCTGCGAAGGCGATGGTCGGGTTGCTGAAATGGTTGGCCAGGTACGACAGGATCGACAGATTCTGCGCCTTGGCTTCAGCCAGTTGTTCCGGCGACAGGGTCAGTACACAACTGAAGACGAAGAACAGCACCATCACCACCATCAGCAGGTGGGCGCGGCAGAGAATCTGCGAGCTGCGCTGGTCAGCGTTAGCGCCGTAACGGCGTTTCTGATCCACCGCAAACGCCGAAATGATCGGTGAGTGGTTGAACGAGAACACCATCACCGGAATCGCCAGCCACAGCGTGTGCAACAACGCCGACGGCGCCGGCACTTGCGAAGCGGTGGTGAGGATGCCGCCGTTCCAGTGCGGGATCAGGTAAACGGCAAGGAACAACAGCGCGACAATGAACGGGTAGACCATCAGGCTCATCGCCTTGACGATCGCTTGCTCGCCGCAACGCACCACGGCCAGCAGGCCGAGGATCAGCACGAACGACAGCAGCGCGCGCGGTGGCGGCGTGATGTGCAGTTGGTGTTCGAGGAAACTGGCGACCGTGTTGGTCAGGCCGACGCTGTAGATCAACAGGATCGGGAAGATGGCGAAGAAGTACAGCAAGGTGATCAGTGCACCGGCCTTGATACCGAAATGCTGCTCGACCACTTCGGTAATGTCGGCGCCTTCGCGACCGGACAGCACAAAACGGGTCAGGCCACGGTGTGCGAAGAACGTCATCGGGAATGCCAGCAGCGCAAGGATCACCAGCGGCCAGAAGCCACCCAGCCCTGCGTTGATCGGCAAAAACAGTGTGCCGGCGCCGATGGCCGTCCCAAACAGTCCCAACATCCAGGTGGTGTCCTGGCGATTCCAGCTCGAAAGTTCAGCGGGTGCTGCTGCATCAAAGCGTTCGTCAACGCTATTGGCCTGATCATTCATCCGGTCGGATCTCCGCATTCCGGTCACTTGCCACTCGGTCAGGACGCGTCGGAAAAAACCGACAGACATGCTCCGGCCGAAACAGGGGCGCGATTCTCCGCGATAAATGAGCAGAAGCAAAGACTTAGCTGAGGAATGGTTGTGCGGAGCAGATCAGTGGAGTGTCGTTTTTGGGCAAATGTCTGTCGGCAACAGGTACGTAGAATGTCGTTATCTGAAAAGCACCTATACCTCGCATAACCGGGAAAACCTGATCAGATCGTTCGACCCAACAAAAATCCAAGTGACCAGCAAAAAATTCCAAATGCTAGCGTCGCC
Organism: Pseudomonas atagonensis; assembly: GCF_011369485.1. Lineage (GTDB taxonomy): Bacteria > Pseudomonadota > Gammaproteobacteria > Pseudomonadales > Pseudomonadaceae > Aquipseudomonas > Aquipseudomonas atagonensis. Next base: position 194,399 of record NZ_VXCA01000017.1, read on the forward strand.
CAGATCGTGAACATATCGCCTTTGTCCTTGAGGCGCATTCTTTCAGCCCATTCATCGTGTTCCCGCTCCATTTCTTCCATTCTGGCCTTACGATCATAGGTACTCACGTTGATTTCCTTTTCTTGGTTCACAGATCTGAAGGTGGAAAAACCCAACAATTAAAACTTGAAGAATACGCCTGATATCGCAGTGATTGCGGTCACCACTGCAGCCAACACAGCGATCGGATATAAATTCATCTCTCTCTTAAGCTTTTTTTCTTCCACCAGAAGTTTCTTTCAGCCACAAGCTTCCTTGATTCGTTCTCCAGCCTTTCGAGCTCCAGATTTTCACGATTGTTCTTGAGCATTCGCCTTCCTTGGCTACTGGCAATCACTGCCCGGGCTGCTTTGTGCCCTCATGATTCCCTATTCATCCCGTACCAGATAGCGGATGAATCCTGCAGATTTGTAGGCAAATTCCGCGATTTACGTAGCTATTCACCTGCCGACGCAGCCCTTTGAAATATCCGACAACTTCCAGACCAAACGACCTTACAAAACCCGCCGCATCGTCTAGCGTGTGATGAGTCCCCTGCCCTGCGGAGTCTCTGCCCATGCCCCTCGTTCGCGTCGAACTGAAAAAACGCACCGATGCCACTTTTGCCAGGCGCGTCGGCGAGCAGATCTATGCCGCCATGCGCAGCACCATCAACGTGCCGGAGCACGATAACTTCCAGATCCTCAATGAACACGACGGCGAGCACTTCATCTTTGACCCGCAATACCTGGGCATACAGCGCAGCGACGAACTGGTGATCATCCAGATCACCCTCAACGAAGGCCGAACCCTGGAGCAGAAAAAAGCGCTGTACCAGACCATCGCGCAAAGCCTGAACGCGCAACTGGGCATTCGCCTGGAAGACGTGTTCATCAATCTGGTGGAAGTGAAAAAAGAAAACTGGTCGTTCGGCAACGGCGTCGCTCAATACGCCAGTTGATCCCTGCCAAGGCCTGATACGGGGGGCAGCGCCACCCTTGCCAAACCGCTCTGGAATCAGCACTCTGACACGACTTTCGCGACCGAACCGCCATGGATCTGAGGAGCCGCGCAATGCCCGCCACCGTTCTGGTACTGGTTGAAACCATCAATGACTATTTGCCGATTCTCGAACATCAGGGCTTTCACCTGATTCTCGCGCCGACCCCTGCCGAACGTGCGCAAGCCATCGCCACTCAGGGTGCGCGCATCGACGCCGTGCTGACCCGTGGCCCGCTCGGCCTGACCGCCGATGAAATCGCCGCACTGCCTGCCCTGAAGATCATCACGGTGATCGGCGCCGGTTACGAACAGGTCGACCTGCAAGCCGCCAGTGATCGCGGGATTACCGTGACCAATGGTGCAGGGGTCAACGCCTCGTCGGTGGCGGATCATGCGATGGCCATGCTGCTGGCGCTGGTGCGTGACATCCCGCGTTGCGATGCGGCGGTGCGCCGTGGGGAGTGGCCGAAAATCATGCGCCCGTCACTGGCCGGCAAAAGGCTGGGCATTCTCGGTCTCGGTGCCGTGGGCATGGCGATTGCCAAACGCGCCGGGCTGGGTTTTGACATGGACATCAGTTACCACAGCCGTCAGGTGCGCAGCGATGTGCCCTACGCGTTCTGCTCGACGCCGACTGAACTGGCGCGGGCCTCGGACTTTCTGATCGTCGCCACGCCCGGCGGGATCGGCACCCAGCATCTTGTGACGCGTTCGGTGCTCGATGCGCTCGGGCCGAAAGGTTTCATCGTCAACATTGCCCGCGCCAGCGTGATTGCCACGGCGGATCTGATTACCGCGCTTGAGCAGCGGCGCATTGCCGGCGCGGCGCTGGACGTATTCGACCACGAGCCGCAGGTGCCGGATGCCCTGAAATCCTTGAGCAATGTGTTGTTGACGCCGCACGTCGCCGGGCTGTCACCGGAGGCGACCCAAGGTACTGTGGAACTGGTCGGCAAAAACCTTGTGGCGTTCTTTTCCGGGCAACCGGTGCTCACGCCGATTCAACTGCCGCCGAAAATCAGCAATCAGCGCGTGCACTAAAGCACGCCCAGTAACGTCCACAAACGTCGTGATTCGGCGTCGGCGCTGATCAACTCACCGAGCAACTCGCTCAACGGTTTGTTGCCCCACTCGACCCCGCGCCGGATCAGATACGGCACCGGGCTGTGGGGCTCGGTACGCGCCAGGTATTCGGCGATCAACAGCAGTTGCCGGTACGCTTCTTCGCGACTGGCGGGCTCACGGAATACCTGTGCAACCGGCGCCTGTTCTTCAGGCGCCGCGACGGCAATGGGCGTTTCGGCCTGTGGCGCTGGCGGCGCCGGTTGTTGTGGGTGCATGGCAATAAACTCCTGAACCAGCATCAGCAGCGCCTGAATGGTTTCCTGCAACGGGCGCAATCCCGGCCCCTGATCCCCCAGATAGGCATCGCTCCAACTGTCGAGTCGTCGCAGATGTTGCAGGCTCAGCAGCAGATTGCCCTGCGTGCGCAGCCAGAACGCCAAAGGCGTGGCGCGAATCTGATCGTTGAGCTTTTTCTGTTCGTTGCGCGCGGTTTCCGCAGAGGTCTTGGCGTTTTTGCTGTCGTTGGCCTGCACCTGTTGAATCTGCACACGACGCCAGACTTCAAGGGTGTAACCCTCGAAATCACTGTTGCGGCTGCCGAACAGCGGCACCCGGGTGAGCAGCACTTCCGTGTACCGACGCACCAGCCACTCCAGCGGAATCACCCGCCACGACTGATCGCCGTCCTCGGCCTGCGGGTGCAGGTGTTCGGGAAAGCGCTCGCACAAACCGGCGATCAGCGCCAGGCTGCCGGGCAAACCGTCCAGCGCTTGCAGATGCAGCCAGGCCTCGCCGAGCCAGGCGCTGAGCATCAGATCCTTGCTGCGTTCCAGCAACAACGTAGTGGTGAGTTTTTCGACTTCCGGCCAGTTCGCGCGTTTGAGCGTTGATTGCCAGACGCCGGTCGGCAGGCTGGCGTCATCCTCACGACGCAGGTCGCGCAACTGGTCGAACTCGCGTTCGTAACGCAGATCGACACCGCAGGGCGCGTCCGCGCTGATCGGCGCAAGCAACTGATCAATCAGGTCGGGCAACGGGGTGGAAGGCAGGCTCACAGGTTCTCCTTTTGCGCTTCAAGTGCAGCCGTGGTGCCAGTCAGTTGAAACGGCGAGCGCGGTGCGCGGGTCGGCAACGGTGCAATCGACAGCGGCAGTTTCGAGCCTTGGCTCATCAGCGACACCCGCACAAACATCCGCGTGAATTCAGTGGTCACGCTGTCGGTCGACGCCGTCACCGGCAGGCGCAGCGTCAGCGGGAAATCGGTGTAGTCCATGCTCGGCTGGCGCTGCACCGAAAAATGCGCGCGCATCAGCCGCAGCAACGACCACGGCCCGCCGTACTCCCAACCGGCCTCGAGATCACGCACCACCAGATTCGGTTGCAGCGGATCGTTGACCGGGCGCTCCTTGCCATTGCGTGCCCAGCGCAGCGTCAGGCGAATCGGCTGGCCGACTATCCAGCGCAGGTTCGGCTGTTCGGCGGGCACCGGATAGTTGATTTGCTGACTGCCGGCGAGCAGTCCCCAGGCGATCACTTGATCAGCGCCTCGCTCTTCTTCCCGATCGGTGCGCCAACGCACGTCCAGCTCAACACCAAGAATGCCGCTCTTGTCACGCACGAACAGCGGCGTCAGCCAACCACTGGCCTGCTTCAATCGATTGAGAAAATCTTCCGCCGCGAGCCGTTCCGGGGTCTGACTGAGCACCAGTCCGGCCTGCGCCACGGGCAAGCGCTTGTCGATGACTTCGAGGAAATGCTGAACCCGTGCAGGATCCGCATCTTGCGCCTGCACGCCGTTGGCGAAAGGGAAACGATCGGCCAGGTATTGATTGAAATAGTTGGCCAGTTCATTCCATGCCGCTGCGGCCTGTTGTTGCTGCAAGAACTGGCAACGCTGCATGGCCGACTGTTGCAGCTCGACCGCGCGCATCGCCAGGGTTCCGCGCCCGCCCGCGACATTGGCGGTCTGCAACACCTGCACGCACGACGCGGTGTCCATTTCGACGAAATCGCGACTGACCAGTTGCTCGATCTGCGCCGGCGAACTGGCCGGGTTGGAGTCCTTGTACTTGAGCAGTTCGTCATTGAGCGCGCTGAACTGGGTCACGCGTTCGTAATCCAGTGCGGACAGATTGCCTTGCTGCGTCATCAGCCACTGCAGCGCCGACTGACGCCGCTCGGTGATGCCCAGCATGGTGTTGAACTGTTGCTTGAGGCTCAGCTTCAAGTCCTGCACATCACTGGCGCCGTACAGTTGCAGGCCGAGGTTTTTCGAGCCGTCCCACTGGCTGATTTCGGCCCGCCCGCCGAATAATGGCTGCGCAGTGATTTCATCGAGGCCAGCGACAATCTGCGCCATCGCGCGACGGTTCAACGCACCTTGCAGGCGCGCGGCCAGATCATTGCGATGCACCTCGACGAAGGCCTTCTGCAACGCCATGGCTTGCTCGGCCTGAACATTGAACACCGCATACGGATGAGTCTGATCGTTGTGATCCTTGAGGCTCAGCCACATTGCCTGAGCGGCAGCGGCTTCAGCCGTTTGCAGCAGCGCCTCGCGATACGCCGGCGGGATCCGTGGCAATTCTTCGGCGACATAGCTTTTATAACTGGTGAAGTAATTCAGTGAGGTGTTGAGGTCATCGCCATCCACGGTCTGGCCTTGCAGGTTGACGTTGTCTTGATTGGCGCGCAGGGCAACCGAGACGAAGTCGCGCTTGAACAGCGCCTGCACGGCATTGTTGAGTTTGACCACCTGCTCTTGCAGCGCCAGTTGCCCGCTGCCCTGCTGCACCAACAGGTTCCCGCGTGAGCCGACTTGCGCGATCCATTGATCGCGAAAGCTTTGCTGCAACTTGCTCGCCTGTTGATCCAGCTGCTGCTCGACTGCCGGGCCGAGCAAGGTACTTTTGCGCACCTTGTCGAGGAACTCGCGATAACCCGGCACCAACTCCTGACCCTTGCCACGACTCCACGTGGAATTGGTCAACGCAATCGCCGCTTGCAGGTCGTCGATCAGCGCGCGCAAGTCTTCCAGTTCTCGCAGGCTGTTGCCGCTGCCGACTTCCAGTTGCTCCAGGTGCAGTTTGAGATAACCGGCCTTGCTGACGAAGTTGTCGGCGAGGAAATACTGGTCGAGCCAGCGCTCCATCAGCCCGGAGAAATTGCTCTCGATCAGTGGCCGATCAACGCTCAGGTCCAGCGCCTGCAAGTCGCTGCCGTCGCCTGCCACCAGCAAACGGTTGTAGAACCCCGCGTGAGGCAAGGTGCCGGCGTTGAGGTTGAGCGACAGCGCGTTGTTGCTCAGTTGCACCAGATCATCCAGCGGCACACGGGGATTATTCTGCACCTGATTGAACAACTGGTTTTGCTGCTCCAGTCGCAAGGCACGATCCACCAGATCAGTTGCCTTCTGATAGTTCTGCCACTGCGCCGGATCCTCGCTCTCGACGCTACTGCGCCGATCCGTGGCGCGGATCGCTTTGATCTTGTTCAGTTCGCCGACCAGCAACTCATGCAGCGGCACCAGCATGTGCCGCTGGGTGGACTGAAACAGCTCCTGCTGCAGCCGGGTATCCAGCGACGAGAACCACGAAACCGGAAACACCAGCGAGACATAATCCCAACGCGGGGCGCGTTCCAGCACCCGCCAGAAGCTCTGCACATTGCGCCGGGTCGGCTCGACTCGATGCGCTTCGTCGGTGACCGCCACATAGCTTTTTTGCGCGCTCTGCATCAGTCGCGCCAGTTCATGCGCATCCTTGACCGACTGATTCCACACCCACAGCATCGCCACCGCCCAGACCACGCCAACCACCAGCGCTACGCCAGCGGTGATCCGCTGCCAGCGCTGACGCAAACGCAACAGGCGCGGCACGCCTTGGGCCAGACCGCGCTCGCCGACCAGACGCTGGCGCCACAACTGGCGCACGAACACGCTTTGCTGCAATCCGCTGTCATCGGCAGAAAAACCGTCCCGGGCATCCTCCGATGCCTGACTGGCACTGAAATACACGCCGCGAAAGCACGGTGCTTCGCCCTGCGCATTGCCCTGAAACACTGGTTCCAGCACGCTCTGCAAACCACGGCGCAGGGTTTCCAGACGTTCCGGCAAGGCGTACAGGTCTGGGCTCAAGTGCCCGGACAACGTACCGATTTCAATCACCGCTTCCGCCACGGCGCGGTGAATGCGATCGAGTGCCTGATCGCTCCACTGCCCTTGCCAAACAGTGTCGCGCGCGTAGGGTGACGACCAGCCCAGCGTGCGTTCGCGAGCCTCATCGGGTAGCGCGCTGATCAGTTCCTGAAAACCCGGCAACTCTTCCAGACCGGTCACGATCACGTAGACCGGCACGCTCAAGCCGAAGCGTTGCAGCAAATCGATAAAACGCCGGCGTGCGGCCAACCCGAGGCTGGCGGCCTGTTCCAGATTGACCAGTCGACTGGCCGGCACCATCCAGATCACTCCGTCCAGCGGCCGTTTGCTGCGCAGGCGCAGGATCAATCCGAGCAGCCGCCACCAGCCGCTTCGCTGCACGTGCATGCCCTCTTCCGGCAAAAACAGCGCTTGCGGCACCACCAGCACGGCGCCCTCGGGATCCGACCACCAACGGCCAAACCATGCCGGTTTGTCGGTCGGCTGCAAGCGCCATTCGGTGACCAGTTGCGTGCCTTGAGTTTCGTCGCCGAGCATCAGCAGCCAAGGCATCTGGTAGCGATCGCGACTGCCTTGCTCCTGCTCCATGTGCCGCACGGCGGCATAAAAGCTGCGGATCGCCGCGCCACTTTGCGTACGCAACCACCACACTGCCGCAGCGATGATCACCAGCAACAGCAGCAGCGCGACGACCCACGCGACAATCGTCAGGGTGCTCATGAGTCTTGCTCCGGCGCAGTCACCGTGTCAGTCATTTGCAGCACCGGCTCCAGCTCCGAACGGATGTCGCGCCAGAGAAACTGGCCGAATCCGATCAGCAACAGCAGCATCGCCAGAATCCCCAGCGCCAGACGAAAGCCGTCCGGCAGCGCGGTGCGTACCGGCAGTTGCAACGGCGTGGCCAATGAAGGTTGCAGCAGACGCTGACTGACATTGGCGTAACTGGCCTCGTCCTGCCAGGCAAAGGTGAACAGTGCCAGCCGCCATTTTTCCAGCTGCGTCTGGCTGTGCTCGCCGCGCATACGCCCATGAAAACCAAGAATCAGGCATTGCAGATACACGTTGGCCAGATCGCGGGTGGTCGGTTGTTGTTCATCGAGCAGGGTTTGAATCGCTGCCGGCAGCTGCTCACCGGCCTGACGACTGGCGTACAGACGCGACTCCAGCGGCGTGTCCTGCCACGCCGATTGCCCGGGCCACGGAGTGAACAGCAACGTCTCATCGACCAGTGCGACAAACGCATAAACCAGTGCCTTGACCTGCTCGGTCGCCGAATCGCCGACCCGCGAATACGCCGTGCGCCACAAACGTTGCGAAGCCTGCGTCGAAAGCTCGACCACGGTCTCGACCAGCGCTGCTTCGTCGTCGTTGTCCTTGGGCAACTGCGTCCAGTCCTGTTGCCATTGCTGCCAGGTCTGGCGGAACGCGCTGCTCAGCGGTGCGTCCTGCAAACCCAGGCTTGCGGCACTTCCTTGCGACATACGACGTTCCTTGTGTGATCCGGCGCCCTGGTTTTCAGACATGGGTTTTTCTAGGCCGTGTTCTGCGCGACAAACAGCACCACCTGCCACGGACTGCTGGTCAGCTTCGCGGCCGGCGCGGCGATCATCAGCGGCAGTTGCGCGTCGAACCACGCGCCTTCGGCGGTGAGCACAAACAGCCGCGTGTCTTCGCCGACGCTGTAGGCCACTTGCTCGCTGCGGCTCATGGCCTGATGGCTCAACCCGATCATGCGCTGGCGACTGAGCAGCGCAATATGCGGTGCCGAAGCGATGATCGCGCCGCGCAACCAGTCACCCGCCGCCTGCTCGCTGGCACCGTTGGGCATGCGCAGACCGATGACCAGACGCTGGCTCGGCTGCTCGTCCGGCAACTGAATCGAAAAGCTTTGCTCACCGCGTTCGAACGGCAGGCTGCGGTAGCCGGCGCGGATCAGTTCAAGGGTGGTTTCCAGCCATTGCAGCACCGCGTCGTAACCGCGCTGCAGTTCAAGAAAATCAAGCGCTGCGAACGCCGGCACGCCAGCCAGCGGATCGAGCGCCGCCCATGCACCGGCCAGGCCAAGCAATTGCCCGTAGAGGGTTTGCGGCTGGGCAATGCGACTGTTCAACGTGCCTTCGACCTCCGGCAGACGCGCCCACAACGCGGTCAACTGGCGGCGAATTTCCAGCGCGTCGTCCTGATTGCCGGCCTGTTGCGCCTGACGCAAACGGCCGCCCAGAAACAGACACTTCTCCCGCGCCCGCGCGCAGAGCCCGGCCACGCGCCGACCCAGTGGCGAGTCCGGCAGCAGAATCGGTGTCGGCGGCGTGTAGGCCAGTGGTAGAAAACCACCGCCCTCCTTGCGGATTTTCAACAACGGCAGGCAGATCGAATCGGCCTTGTTCAGTTGCGTGCACAGCCGGGGATTGGGGCGCCATACGGTGATCGATTCGGGAAATTCGCCACTGGTGAGATCCGGCAACGCCTCGCCGACGACCGATTGCAAGCGGCCCTTGAGCGGCAGCAACTGGCCGGCGCGCCACATCGGACTGATCGCCAGGAACACGGTGACAGTGGCATCGTCGGTGGCGTTGATCGCGGCGCTGACATCCAGCTCCAGCGTCGGCCCGACGCCGGCCTGCAAATCCACGGGCAGACCATCGGGCATCGTCCCTTGCAACGACAACACCCGCACCACGCCAGCGCTCAGCGCCGAAGGATCGAACTCCATGTGACTGACGCCCCAGAACCATGGATTGCTCGCTTGCGCCAGATGAGCGCCCAACGCTTCGGCCCGCAACCCTTGCAACTGAAAATGCTGCGGCAGCAACTGCATGCCTTCGTGCCAGCAAACCGCGTCAGGTAGCAAATTCATACGACTCCCTTCGACTGCGCCGCAAACCGGCGGCGGACGGTGTGTTTCAGTTTTCCTTGCTGACCAGCGTCATCTCGCGGCTGTCGAACTTGAGCCAGGCATCGCTCTGATCGTCGAGCCGCAAGCGGTGCGCTCCGGGAGTGTTATAGCTGGCGAAGACCAAAAGTCCAGCGGCCTTCTTGCCCCCCAGCGGGAAGGGTTGGCGGTCGATGAATTGCCCCGGCACCAGCTCCAGTCCCCACACGCTCATCAGCTGACGATAGTCGCGCTGATACTGCTCGCGCCCGGCGAACCATTGGCCGGCACTGATGCCCGACAACTGCTTGAGCAGATCAGGGTCGTTGACCGCGATGAAATCCACAGCAATCGGCGTGTCGTCATTGGCTTTGGGCGCGACGTCTAGGGTCAGGCTGTCGAGTGCCACTTTCGGCCCGAAAAACGAGCAACCGGTCAGCAGCGCAAAGCCAATTGTTATGAAAAGTCGTGCAGACAAAATGAATTTTCCTTTTCGCGATCCTGTCCAAAAATGTTTTTGCTTGCATTTTTATAGACCTGTTCTAGCGTCTTGGGTAGTTCGGTTCCTACAGCCGAATGAGGAAGGTTTGTCAAAGGAACGACAGGTCATCTGCCACCCTTTCTAACCTGTGGTCCAGCAAGGGAAAGCGATGAACGGGCCTCCCCGATGCATTGCGCCCGCTCATCGCATCGGAGTCCGCCGACATGGCAGAAAGTACTCAACACAAGCTTGACCGGGTGCGTCCGCCCCGAGTGCAAATCACCTACGACGTCGAAATCGGTAATGCCATCGAGAAAAAGGAATTGCCGCTGGTGGTCGGAATTCTCGCCGACCTCTCCGGCAAGCCGCTCGAGCCATTGGCAAAACTGACCGAGCGGCGTTTTACCGAAATCGACCGCGACAACTTCAACGAAGTGCTCGCCTCGATCGGTCCGCGCGCCACCCTGCAGGTCAACAACACCCTCAGCGGCGACGACAGCAAGCTCAACATCGAACTCAACTTCAAACACATCGACGACTTCGACCCGGTCAAGGTGGTGGAACAAGTCACACCGCTGCGCCGTCTGTTCGAGGCCCGCCAACGCCTGCGCGATCTGCTGACCAAACTCGACGGCAACGATGACCTGGACAAGCTGCTGCGCGACGTCATCGCCAACACTGAAGGCCTGCAGGAAATCAAATCGGCCCGCCCGGACACCGCTACCCCGGCAGCCGATGCCGAGGCTCCGGCCGAACCGCAAGCCTGATCGTCCACTTAATCGAGGGGAGAATTCGCCATGCCCGCCGCCGCCCAGAATCAAGCCAGCGAAAATGCTGCCGCCGAAACTTTATCCCTGCTTGACCGGATCATCGCCGAGGGCCGCATGGCCCACGATGACAGTCAGCAGGATTACGCCCGCGACATGCTTGCGGAGTTCGCAACCCAAGTACTTGACGAAGGCATGGCCATCGACAAGGACACCGTGGCGATGATCAACGACCGCATCAGCCAGATCGACGAACTGATCAGTGCCCAGCTCAACGAAGTGCTGCATCATCCCGACCTGCAAAAACTCGAAGCCTCATGGCGTGGTTTGCACATGCTGGTGCAGAACACCGAAACCAGCACCCGGCTGAAACTGCGCCTGCTCAACGTCACCCAGAAAGAGCTGCAGAACGATCTCGAAAAAGCCGTGGAATTCGACCAGAGCGCGCTGTTCAAAAAGATCTACGAAGAGGAATACGGCACCTTCGGTGGCCACCCGTTCAGCCTGCTGGTGGGTGACTACACCTTCGGCCGGCACCCACAGGACATCGGCCTGCTGGAGAAACTGTCGAACGTCGCCGCCGCTGCCCATGCGCCGTTCATTGCCGCTGCCAGCCCACGCCTGTTCGACATGAACAGCTTCACCGAACTGGCAGTGCCGCGTGATCTGTCGAAGGTGTTCGAGAGTCAGGAGCTGATCAAGTGGCGCTCGTTCCGTGAGAGCGAAGATTCGCGCTACGTCTCGCTGGTGCTGCCGCACTTCCTGCTGCGTCTGCCTTATGGCCCTGACACCTCGCCGGTGGAAGGCATCAATTACGTCGAAGACACCAACGGTACCGACCACAGCAAATACCTGTGGGGCAACGCCGCGTGGGCACTATCGCAACGCATCACCGAAGCATTTGCCAAGTACGGCTGGTGCGCGGCGATTCGTGGCGCAGAAGGCGGCGGCGCGGTCGAAGGCTTGCCTGCACACACCTTCCGCACCAGCTCCGGCGACCTGTCGCTCAAGTGCCCGACCGAAGTGGCGATCACCGACCGCCGCGAGAAGGAACTCAACGACCTCGGTTTCATCGCCCTGTGCCACAAGAAGAACAGCGACGTCGCGGTGTTCTTCGGCGGCCAGACCACCAACAAATCCAAGGTCTACAACACCAACGAGGCCAACGCCAACGCGCGGATTTCGGCGATGTTGCCGTACGTGCTGGCGGCCTCGCGTTTTGCCCATTACCTGAAGGTGATCATGCGCGACAAGGTCGGCAGCTTCATGACCCGCGACAACGTGCAGACCTACCTCAACAACTGGATCGCCGATTACGTGCTGATCAACGACAACGCCCCGCAGGAAATCAAGGCGCAGTACCCGCTGCGTGAAGCGCGGGTGGACGTCACCGAAGTCGCCGGCAAGCCTGGTGCCTATCGCGCGACGGTGTTCCTGCGGCCGCACTTCCAGCTCGAAGAACTGACCGCGTCGATCCGCCTGGTCGCGACCCTGCCGCCACCGGTAGCCGCCTGACCTGCACACGCCCGCAGGGTTTTCCTGCGGGCGCCTCCCGTTTGCCTAGCGCGACACCTTTCAGGAGTTTCAAGCGATGGATGCAATCATTCTCGACCTCGGCGGCGACATCAAAGGCGACAGCCTGCTCGAGGGTTATGCGGACAAGATCGAAGTCATGTCCTACAGCCACAACGTGGCGATGCAGGTGACCAACGACGTCAGCAACTCGGAGCGGACCTCCGGCAAGCCTCATGTCGGCGAATTCACCCTGACCAAATTCGTCGACACCTCGACCCCCTCCCTCAACGAATACTGCTGCGCCGGCAAACCGATCCCGGAAGCCAAAATCACCATCGGCCGTAACGCCGCCGAGGGCAGTGGGCAACTGTTGCCGTTCATCATTTACACGCTGACCAACGTGGTGATTTCCAACGTCAGTGTCAGCGGCGGCACCGGCGGCAAACCGGTGGAAACCCTGTCGCTGAACTTCACCAAGATCAAATGGGAACTCACCGCGCAGAAAGACGACGGCACCAAGGAAGGCACTGCCGCGTCGACCTGGGACATGGCCGCCAACAAACTCGTCAGCTAACCCGGCGTCGCGGCCATGGCAGGCACCGGCTTACTTCCACCGCTGTTCGAACGCCTCGCATCGAGCGAGGGCGACGGCGCGCGGGAGTTCGATCGGCAGGATCTGCTCGACTCGGTGCACGCCGAGCTCGGGCGCCTGTTCAACACCCGCCGTGGCCCGCGCACGTTGACCACACCACCCAGCGTGATCGACTACGGCATCGCCGACTGGAGCGCCCTGCAGCAGCAACGCAGCGATGACCGTCGTCGGCTGGCGCGGGACATTCGCGAAGCCATCACCTATTTCGAGCCACGCCTGCTGCTCGGCGAGGTTCAGGTCAATCCCCTGCCTGAGCACCCGCAGCGCCTGAGCATTCGCCTGCTCGGCGAGTTGCGCAGCGGCTCGCAGCACTGGCCGGTGGCCTTTGTCATCGAGCCCGGCAACGAAGGGCTGGAGGTGCGCCATGAGCGACTCGATTGACCCGCAACTGCTCGACTACTACCAGCGCGAACTGACCTGGCTGCGACATGCCGGCGGACAGTTTGCCGAGCGCTATCCGAAAGTCGCGCGACGTCTCGAGTTGTCTCCCGGCGAATGCCCGGACCCGCACGTCGAACGTTTGCTCGAAGGTTTCGCCCTGCTCGCCGCACGCCTGCAACGGCGGCTCGATGATGACTACGCCGAATTCAGCGACGCGCTGCTCGAACAGCTTTATCCCCTGGCCATGCGCCCGTTGCCGTCGTGCGCGATCGTCCAGTTCGAACCGGACCCGAGCAAAGGCAACCTCGACGGCGGCTATCCCCTGCCCCGGGACACGCCGTTGTTCGTCACCACCAGCAAGGGCGAAAGCATCCACTTTCGCACCAGCGCCGCCGTGCGTTTGTGGCCAGTAGAAGTCAGCGAAGCCTTGTTGCTGGGCAGCGATGAAGCCCAGGCGCTGACCGGCGTAGCGCAGTCCCGCTCGGCGTTGCGCCTGAGTCTGCGCTGCCTCGGCGACAGTCAGTGGTCGGAGCTTGGCATCGAACAACTGCGCATTCACCTGGCCGCGTCACCGGTAGTCAACGCCAGCCTCTACGACCTGCTCGGCGCCCACGCGGTGCAGGTGTTGGCCGGCTCGCCGGGGAGCATTCCCGCCCGGGTGAAAGGCTTGCCGAAGATCGTCGGGTTCGCCGATGACGAAGTGCTGCTGCCGGACGAAGACGGCGTGCATCCGGGCATGCGTCTGCTGGCCGAGTACTTCGCATTCCCGGACAAATTCCACTTCTTTGATCTGCCACTGTCCGGCGCTTCGAGTGACAGCCAGACGCTGTATCTGTACATCGTTTTTGATCGTGCCCCGACCAGTCGACTGCATTTGCAGGCCAGCGATATCGCGCTGGGCTGCGCGCCGGTGATCAACCTGTTCCCGCGCACTTCGGAGCCGTTGCGTCCGGACGGCACCCGCAGCGAGTATCGACTGGTCGCCGACAGCCACCGGGAAAACAGCGTCGAGATCCACAGCATCCGCAGCGTGCGCGCCAGCTCCGCCAGCGGTGTGCAACGGCTGCCGGCGTATTTCGGCAGCCAGCACAGCAGCGGTGACCGGCAACGTTACTGGCATGCGCGACGGGTCAACGGACAGACGCCGAACCGGCTCGGCAGCGACCTGCTGGTCAGCGTCGTCGACACCCGTTTCGAACCGCAAACCGACCTGCCCGATTACAGCCTGACCGCCGAACTGCTGTGCACCAATCGGTATCTGGCCCAGAGCCTGCCCGCCGGTACGCCGCTGGGTTTCGAACGGCCGGGCCCGGTGGCGTGGGCGCGCCTGCGCAATCCACCGAGCCCGCAGAGCTTGCCGCGTCTGGACGGTGATTCGCGCTGGCGGCTGGTCTCGCAACTGACCCTCAATCATCTGTCGCTGGTCGAAGGGCCACAGGCGCTGGATGCGCTGAAGGAAATCCTGACCCTGCACAACCTGCGCGATGAGGCCAGCGCCCTGCGTCAGATTGAAGGTCTGCTGAGCCTCGGTTGCGAGCGGGCGATCGGCCATGTCGGCGCCGACGCCTGGCGCGGCTGGCGCAACGGGCTTGAAGTGCAATTGCAGCTCGATCCACAGCATTTCGTCGGTAGCAGCGCGGTGTTGTTTTCAGCGGTGCTCGCGCAGTTCTTTTCGGTGTACGCCACGGCCAATCGCTTTGTGCGCACGGTGCTCATGCAGGCAGACAAGGAGGTCAAGGCATGGCAACCCCAAGCCGGCATGCCCCTGTCGCTCTGACCCTGAGCCAGCGCCTGCGCCGTGATCCGCAGGCGTTCGAATGGTTGCAGGCGCTGCTGTTGCTGGAGCGCGAACAGCCTCAAGCCGAATCCCTCGGCAGCGGCACCTCGCCACAGGCCGAAGCGCTGAAGTTGCGCGGACCACTGACACCGATGTTTGCCGCCAGCCAGATCGAGAGCCTGACTGAAGAGCCGGGCGAAGCGCTGACGGTCGACACACCGGTTTTCGGCCTCGGCGGGCCAGACGGGCCGCTGCCCTACGCTTATCAGGAATGGCTGCAACAGCGGGCGCGGGCCAAGGATCATGCACCGGCCGAATTCCTCGATCTGTTCCAGCATCGACTGCTCAGCCTGCTTTACAAGGTGATGCGCAAACACCGCATTGCCCTCGGTTTCACCACGCCCGGCGCCTCGCCGGTGCAGGCGCAACTGCGGGCGCTGACCGGGCTGCTGCCCAAATCCCTGCAAGAGCGCCAGGCGATTCCCGACTGCGCCGTTCTGGCCTGCACGGCGTTGTACGCCGATGGCCGCCGGTCATTGGCGGGGTTCGCGGCGATTGTCCGTGAGCAGTTTTCCGTGGCGGTGGAACTGAGTGCTTATGAAGGGGCGTGGCGTGAAATTCCACGCGCCAGCCGCAGCGTCATGAAGGCTGGCGGACGCAATCTGCAACTGGGTCGCAACGCAGTCGCCGGGACTCGGGTCTGGGATGAACATGCCGGGATTCGCCTGACGTTGGGGCCGCTGCAATCGACGCAGGCCGCGCGCTTCTTGCCGGACGGCGAAGCGCATCCGGCACTGGCCAGCCTTGCTGCGCTGTATTTCGGCCCGGATCTGGACGTGAAACTGGTGCTGCTGGTGCGCGGTGCCGGGCCGCTGCAACTCGGCCGACAAACCCCGGCCCTGTTGAGCTGGAACGGCGGCCTGCAACGGCAGACCAGCCTGGCCGTGCAACGGATCGAAACCCGCCTGCGTCAGCTGGAGATCACCTGAAATGGAACTGGCCAGCCTGATCGGACGCCTCAACCCGGACAACCGCCGCGCCCTCGAACGCGCCGCGCAGCGGTGTTTGCAGCGCGGGCATCACTTTGTCGAGATTGAGCATTTGTTGCTGGAACTGCTGGATATCGAGGGCGGCGATTTTGCCTTTCTGTTGCCGCGCTTCGGGCTGGAACGGGATGCGCTGACGGCGGAGATCAACAAGGCGCTGGACCTGTTCAAGGCTGGCAGCACGCGCACACCGGCGTTGTCTTCGCATACCTTGGGATTGCTGGAAGACGCGGTGGTGCAGGCCAGTGTGCTGGGGATCGACAGCATTCGTTCCGGGCTGCTTTTATTGGCGTTGATCGACCGTGACGAACGCCGCAGTCTGCTGCTCAACAGCGCATCGTCATTGCTGCGAATTCCCAAGGAAGCGCTGCGCGCCAATCTGCTGGAGTGGACGGAAAACTCACGCGAACATGTCGGCCCGCGTTCCGTGTCTTCGGGGAGTCCAACGCCACGGCAAGACTCGGTGCTCGATCAATACACCCAGGATCTGACCGCCGACGCCCATGCCGGGCGCATCGACCCGATCGTCGGTCGCGATGGCGAAATTCGCCAGTGCATCGACATTCTTCTGAGGCGCCGGCAGAACAACCCGATTCTGGTCGGTGCGCCGGGCGTGGGCAAAACCGCCGTGGTCGAAGGCCTGGCGCTGCGCATCGCCGCCGGGGACGTGCCGCCGTCGTTGCAGGAAGTCAGTTTGCGGGTGCTCGACCTTGGTTTGCTCCAGGCTGGGGCCGGGGTCAAAGGCGAATTTGAACAGCGGCTCAAAGGTGTGATTGACGCGGTTCGCAGCGCCGACAAGCCGATCATCCTGTTCATCGACGAGGCCCACACCTTGATCGGCGCTGGCGGTGCCGAAGGTGGCAGCGACGCGGCCAACTTGCTCAAACCCGCGCTGGCCCGAGGCGAATTGCGCACGCTGGCCGCGACGACCTGGATGGAATACAAAAAATATTTCGAGAAAGACCCGGCCCTCGCCCGCCGTTTTCAACTGGTGCAGGTAGAAGAGCCGGACGAAACCACCGCCGTGGAAATGCTCCGTGGCGTCGCCGCCAAACTCGAACAGCATCACGGCGTGCAAGTGTTGGATGCCGCAATCCACGAAGCGGTGAAGCTCTCGCACCGCTACATTTCCGGCCGCCAGTTGCCGGACAAGGCCATCAGCGTCCTCGACACCGCCTGCGCCCGGGTCGCCCTCGGGCAGCATGATGTACCGCCACCGCTGGAGAGCCTGCGCCACCGTCAGCAAAGCCTCAAAGAAGAAGTCGAACGCCTGCGCCGGGAACAGGCCACGGGGCTCGATCACCGCGAGCGCATCACCCTGCTGGAAAGCGAATCGAAGACCAACGTTCAGGCCATCCGCGAACTGGAAACCCGCTGGAGTGAAGAGCGCGTGGCGGTGCGCGAACTGCTCGACACTCGCCGCGAATTACTTGACCTCAGTGAACGCGCCGACAGCGACAAACCGGATGAAGCCACCGACAGTCGCATCGATCATCTGGCCGCCGAACTGCTGCGTCTGGAAGCCGGCCTCGATGCGATCCGCCAGGACGATCCGCTGGTGCCCGAGCAGGTCGACGGCAAAACCGTCGCCGCCGTGATCGCCGGCTGGACCGGCATCCCCGTCGGCAAAATGCTCGCCGACGAAGCCCACGCCGTGCGCACCCTCGGCACCCGCATGGGCCAGCGGGTCATGGGCCAGAGCACTGCGCTCAACACCATCGCCCAACGTTTGCAGGCCTATCGCGCGGGGCTCACCGATCCGCAAAAACCGGTCGGCGTGTTCCTGCTGGTCGGTCCCACGGGCGTGGGCAAAACCGAAACCGCTTATGCGCTGGCGGACGCGCTATACGGCGGCGAACGCAACCTGATCAGCATCAACCTTTCCGAATATCAGGAAGCCCACACCGTCAGCCAGCTCAAGGGCGCACCGCCTGGCTACGTCGGTTACGGAAGCGGCGGCGTGCTCACCGAAGCCGTGCGGCGCAAACCTTATTCGGTGGTGTTGCTGGATGAAATCGAGAAGGCGCATCCGGATGTGCTGGAAGCTTTTTACAACGTGTTCGACAAGGGCTTGATGGAAGACGGGACCGGGCTGGTGGTGGACTTCAAGAACACCGTAATGCTCGCCACCAGCAATGTCGGGGCCGAATTGCTGCTCGATACACCGACTGCACAACTTGGCTCGGAAGCGTTCAACGAAGCGCTGCACAAAGTCCTGCTGCAAGCCTTCCGACCGGCGTTTCTGGCGCGCATGACGGTGGTTGCGTATCGACCGCTGGATGAGCAGACGCTTGAAGGGATTGTGTTGGCGAAGCTGGAGAAATTGCGTGGCCGTTACAAGGCAGCGACCGGCAAGCAGTTCGAGTTTGATTCGGGAATCGTCAAGGCCGTGCTCGCCAAATGCAGCGCGGCAGGCGCGCGGGATGTCGAGAATGTGTTGATGACCCAGGTGACCGGGAAGTTGGCGGAGTGGGTGTTGGAGTAACGCCTCGCGTCCGCAGCAAGCGCACGAAAACCGTGATGAAAGGAAGGCGTTCTTCCAAAACTGACAAGGATAATGTCATGAAAAAAGGCCTGAAATACCCGATGAGTCTGCTGGGCGCCTGTATCGCAATACCGTTGTCCGCCCAAGCGGACACTCGACATTCGGAAGACGAGCTGGTGGGCAAGGTGTCCTTCCTGACCTCCACCGTCGAAAAGCTCAATGACGCGAACCTGCAGATCGACCCCTTTCTGACCTCGGCGATTTCCCCGCCACCGGATTACAAGGGGCCGCTGTTCACGCTCAGCCATGATTATCCGACCCAATTGCCGACAGGCACTTCTTTCCCGTGGAGCAATACCACCGGCAACGGCAAGATCACCCAAGCCAACGCCGGCGCTTACGTTCAGGCGCTGAAAGATTACGTCTCGCCTGACATGCGCAAGATCGTCTACGACTACGCAAACTGGAACTACAAGGGCAGCGGCTGGTACGACTCGATCTGGCTGGGCATAGAGCGTGAGCCCCTTCGTGGCGTGTATGTCGGGTCAGGCTTTCCCGCCGGCACGCTGACGGATCAGACCCTGCCCGTGACCACGTATGTGCTGACGCTGTACGACACTCGCGCGGCGAAAACCCTCGGCGACATCTGGGGCAAAACCCCTGAGCGTGCAATGAATCCGGTGCTGGAAACGAGCACCACGCAGTTTGCCGAAGGCAGCGTCATCATAAAGTTCGCGATGGTCAGTGCCTGTGGCAGTGATTGGGCCCCCATGGAAGGCGCCGCCCAATGGGAAATCTACGCACCGGTAAACACCAGCAATGGCAGCGCACTGAATAAAACACAGTGTGTCGGCAAAGACTTCAAGGGCACCACCACTCAACCGGCGATGACCAAGGTGTCGTTGATGCAGTTCGACATCATCGTCAAGGACAGCGTCGCTTCCCCGCAAACCGGTTGGGTGTTTTCGACCCTGGTCTACGACAAGAATGCGCCGGGCAAAGACGCCTGGGACAAAATGATTCCGCTGGGCGCCACCTGGGGCGGCAACCCGGACGTCATCAACACCGCGCCCACGGCGCTGACGCCGCCGGTTACGGTCAATCAGAAACTCAGCGAAAACTGGGTCAATCCCAAATCGCCGGCTTATTCAGTCTCCACCCTGGGATGGGACGGTCGCTTGTCCGGCCCGAATGACGGCGCCGTCGTGACCCCGGCCTGGACCGGTTCGCACTACTTCCCGGCGGGACTCGCCAGCGCTGGATGCCTGGGCTGCCACAGCAGCGCCCAATATCCGATGACCGCCTTCTTGCTGCCCACCTCCAGCTACCCACCGCAAACCATCGATCCGCCACTGTCAGGCAGCGATCCTGACGCCGCACTGGTCATGGCCGAACCCGGCTCGAAACTCTGGATGAGCTGGTTCCAAAGCCGCGACGGCAAGACCCCGATGGGGCCGAACACCGCACAAGGCGCGAAACCGGTGGCGCTGGATTACGACATGGTGACAGCGTTCAAGGCGATTCCGATGTGGCAGCAGGCCAAGGCAGCTGAGGCTAAAAATGCTGGGAAGTGACTGAATCAAAGGGGATGGATTTGTATTTTGCCGTTTGCTGAACAAATAAATCCGTCCCCTTTTTCAGTCCCCTTTTTCACTTTTTCAGTCCCCTTTTTCAGTGCTGAACACTCAGTCAGAGGACATTCAAAATGCCTGATGTTACCGATGAAGCAGCTCCGACCAACAAAATCATACGCGTCGGCATTGAGCTTGAAGGGTTCGGACGCGTGAATACAAAGTGGGAAAAGCCAGGCGAAGAAGCAGTCATTGCACAGGACGGGTTCTACAACGTATTCAAAAGAACGCCACTCATACGCTCCGACAGTTTTAACGCGGCCACGGGCCATGGGGTTTATCTGACACCTGAAGATGCAAGCGATGGATATGGAAAGTCCAGTCCGGTCGAGCTCGTTTCAAACCCGCATCCGTTCACAACAGTCGACCTGACCAAGCTCCAGATCTCCGTCAAGAATGCGGCGAAGCCAACTTCGCCCATGCGCAAATCTCAAAAAACAAAACTGAGTGATCCACGCAAACCCGCAATTGATCTAATTTCTGGAAAAGAAGCGACTTCCAGATGGGAATATCATCGAGCAACCATTTCCAGAAACCTGCAGACCACAATAGGAGTGTCTGTCGAAAAACTGCTCTCCATCAAGCCCGAACTTCGCAAACTGGCGGTACAAACGCTGATCCTTAATCCGACTCGCCAAAGCTGGGTGCTAAGCCTTATTGTGGCAACAGTTACGATGCAAAAAAATCTTACAGATGTTGCCGGGCCGCTGGCTGCATTGAAGAGCAAAAAAGAAGTGCTGGGGCTCAGGCTCGCTATTTTCATGTACCTGACCAGGATCTTTGCTGAACCTTGTCTGGGGGGAAAGGTATGGGCAAAGGATTCATTCGGCGCCAACTTCAAGGGCTATTCGTCTTTCATTGGCTGCGGTGCAGCTAATAATAACGACATCCTTAAAGCCACTTATGCTCTGGACCCTTTAAAGAAGACACAAATAACAGAAAATTTATTACTGGCAGTCAAAGCCGTTTCGCCCGAATGGCTGGATGAAATACTGACGAAAACGCTGGATCTTGACCATATAGGACAACCCGGGCTATCCACCCAGACCGCGGTGCAGGAGTGGTTCGCAATTCCAAACTTTTACAACAACGAAAATCTTTATACAGTTATAGAATCCCGGGAAGGCCTTTCCTTGCTTAATCAACAAATGGCTAAATTCTTAAACGAAAAGATCAGCAGCACCATCTTTCACCTAGAAATCAAAACTCGACTACACAAATGACGCCACCAATTAAATAGTGAAGAGAATTAAATAATTTAAAAATTAGGGGACAGATTCATTTATGCAAAAAGCCCTCCTGCAAGCCTTCCGCCCGGCGTTTCTGGGACGCATGACGGTGGTTGCGTATCAGCCGCTGGATGAGCAGACGCTGGAAGGGATTGTGTTGGCGAAACTGGAGAAATTGCGCGGGCGTTACAAGGCAGCGACCGGCAAACAGTTCGAGTTTGATTCGGGAATTTTCAAAGCGGTGCTCGCCAAATGCAGCGCGGCGGGGGCTCGGAATGTCGAGAACGTGTTGATGACGCAGGTGACAGGAAAGTTGGCTGAGTGGGTACTGAAGTAGAGAAACGCTATTAGCCAGTCACAGCATTGCAGGCACAGGTTTTTACTGATGACAGAGAGAAGGCGATACGCGCATGGAGCTTAGCAACCAATACGATCTGGCCAAGATCTCAATCATTCTGGGCTCGCTCGCCAGCGGGCAAAACTGGGTCACCCATGCTTATGAGCAGTCCAGGGCTTTTGATATCCAGGAAGTGCAGTGCGCGTTCTTTCAGGGTGAGGAGCGTCTTTTTATTGCAGCAAACCCACGTGAGCACACGGGTGTCCTCAATATGCTCAATCGTTGCGGCGTCACCAATCTCAGCAGCCTGATGCAACTCTTGTATAAAGCGCACAAGATTTTCAGTGCACCGAGTGTGACCTTGCACTCGCTGGGTATGGCGTACTTTTACTCGGCCCAGGATCGAGACGGCTACAGTGCCGTCCACGCCGTCAATGCATCATTCAACCCCGCCCCCCTGACCGCAGAACAAACGACCAAGATCAAAAAAATTGTCGATATTGAAACAAAGCTGCCAAAAGACATCGAGGCTCCGCATGCCTGGCTGTATAAAAAACTGGCGGGCAAAAGCATTGATCCCAAGAAACTGAATACCACCACCGGCAGCCTTCACCTTGTGACTTCGTTAGCCAGTATCGGTACGCAAACCGTCAACGTGATCGAAAACAATGAAGAGAACGTTCACGCTGAATTGGCGCTGCTCAAGTTTTTTACGAAGGGCATGGTCGAGGGTCATTTTTCAAAGAGCAAAATTTTCCTCGGTGGCAAAAAAGCCGCCTGTGAGAATTGCCAGAAATGGATTGATAACTACAAGAAAATTCTCGTGAACGGCGCCTCACTTCATACCCCGGAAGATGCCCGTCCATCGACTACCGCAACCGATTCCACCTGCCCTTCAGAGTTCATACCAGCCCTTGTGGCGCCTGGACTGTGCAAAGTCGACACCGCTAATCCTCGTTTTAATCTGCTGTTCAGCGGCAACAGAGTGGATGCAGTCACCTGGCCTGCGCCCATTGTCGCCGTGCCGATTGCCGTCGAGGTGTAACGGGCGACGGGAAATTAATGGTTTTTCCCCTCCAGCAATGCCGTGAGGGGCTGCTATCTCATGTTCAACGAGTGCGAAGGAGTGCGTATGTACCGGACCGTTCTATATCGAGGCACCACTGAACTATGGGAGCAGGCTGTTATTGAAGCCAGCCTGCCGCCGATCAATGTTCCGATTGCCGTAGGCAGCTATCTGCAGAAGGTAAAGATCATCAAACCCAATCTGGAAAACGAAATACGCACCCGGATCGCGCAAAAACCTTGTTCTACATTGCGCAGCGGCAAGGAAATCATCCTCGGAAATGTTCCTGTCCCGTTAAATCAATTGAACGCCCAGCAGATCAATCAAGAGATTGTTGCTCGGGTGGGTGTGGAAACGGCTTTCGGTACGCCCAATTACTTCAGTCATTTTGTGCCGTGCGGGACTTACTCCGGTATTTCCGAGAATTTCGGTCACGGCGGTTACTACCGATTCGAGATTCAGGGAAAGATTTACGGCCCCACCCTGCAAGACATCGAAGAATACGTCGCCGAACGCCATGCGCTGCCGTCCTATGTCATCCCGTTGTTTCGGGGTGGCAGTAACGAAGTGCTTGCCTATACCGGAAGCCTGATTACTTCGGTGGTTTTGATGCGTGGCAGCGATGTGTATCGAACGGTTTTGAACTCACTCGATTAATCGTAAAGAGCTTGCACAAGGAGCGTTGCATGTACTCGATCATGATCTGGAATACGCAGCACTTCGATAATCAGCGGGCCAAGCTCTCCAGCGCGTATTCGGATAAAAAGCAGTTTCTGGACTATTTCATTCAGCAAAAGAAGCCAGACATTATTGCTCTGTTTGAAGTGGGCAAAACCGGATCGATCAATGAAAGTCTGGTCAGCGACTTGATGGGCAGCTACACCCTCGCCTCGGTGCTCGCGCAGGAAGGAGGCAAGAAGAAACACACCACCCTCGGTTCCATGGTGCTGATTCGCGATGCCATCGCCAAAGAGTTCGACGATGTCACCGAGCGTTACATTCTCTCGGACACCGAACAACGCGCACCGCTGATCATTCGCCACAAAGCTTCAAGTTATGGTTTTGCGTTCTATCACGCCAACGCGTCCTACATGGCACCCGGCAACATTCTCGACACCATCGGTTTCATCGAGAGCAACGCCGATAATCTGGGTATCAAACAGTTGCTGTTTTTTGGCGGCGATCTGAACGTGAATGCCGTCGAAGGGCCCGAGACAATGCTCGGCATGAGCAGATTGCTGCCCAAAGGTGCCGGCTATACCCATTTGAGCGTGCGTAATGTCACCTTGCAGCGGGCGACCAACGAACTGCGCCTGCGCCAGGAATTCGGGCAGGACATGCACCATACGCCGCATTCCTATCTCGAACACTACATGAACATGGAAGCCATCGAGCGTTGCGAAATACTGCCCATCCTGTTGATGCTCGACTACGCCTATGTTCATGCCCCACACGCTTGGGAGGCGAGCTGCGACGGTAGCGTTCAAATCGAAAGCGACATGGATGGAAACACCGTCAGCATCTCGCCGCGCTGCCTGGGCCAAGCCATTCGCAGCGACCATTTCCCGGTGTTGTTCACGCTCAAGGCTACACTCGAATAACTCTCGTAAAGGTCGCTCAATGCCCCGTTCCACCGACAGCAACACTACGCTCTCCCTCACCGCCACCTCGCTGTCGGCGCTTTACCCTGAGTCGCTCTCCGGTGAGGAAGCCCTGAACACCCTCGGCGTTCAAACCCTCAACGGATTGAACGACGGTGCCTCGCTCACCCTCACCAGCGCCGTTGCCACACACGTCACCACCACCCTGCACAACGACGCTCAATTGCGCCCGTTCGATGCCTTGGTCGCTGAAATTCGCCAACTCCCCGCCGATGCCACCGCCGAGCGCTATCAGCTGGTTCTAAGGCCGTGGCTCTGGTGGCTGACCCTGGCCAGCAACAACCGCGTGTTCCAGAACCTCGCCACGTCAGACATCGTCACGACGATTTTCAAGGCCCACGGCTTCACTGACTTCAAGCTGTCGCTGACCGGCAGTTACACCCCACGCGAGTACTGCGTGCAGTATGGGGAAACCGATTTTGCTTTTGTCTCGCGGCTACTGGAAGAGGAAGGCATCTTCTGGTTTTTCACCCACGAGGACGGCAAGCACACGCTCGTGCTGGGTGATAGCAACGACGCTTTCGTACAGATACCCAACGGGCCGACGGTCAAGTACCTGGGCCAGGGATTGGGCGAACGTGAACTGCATGGGATCCGCTCCGGGCAAGTGTGTCTGCAAGCGGTAGCCGGAGTGTATCGGGCGACGGATTACGAATTCACCACGCCGACCACTTCACTCTATGGCCAGGCCGAGGCCGTGGCCGGGCCGCGTTCGATCTACGAGCATCCCGGCGGTTACAACGCCAAGGCTCGGGGCGATGCGTTGACCAAGCAGCGTGTCGACGGTTTGCGCAGCGAGGAGAAACGCTTCGTCGGCGAGAGCGACTGTCGCTGGCTGATTCCGGGACACTGGTTCACCCTCGATGGCCACGAAGACACAAGCCTGAACGTCGATTGGGTCGTCACGCGGGTCACCCACGACGCCAGCCACGAAAGCTATCGCAACCGCTTCGAAGCGATCCCCAAGGCCACGCCGTTTCGTCCGCAACGTGTCACGCCAAAACCGCGCATGCATCCGCAAACAGCGATCGTGGTCGGCAAGTCCGGCGAAGAAATCTGGACCGACGAATACGGCCGGATCAAGTTGCAGTTCCCTTGGGATCGCGACGGCAAGAATGACGAAACCAGTTCCTGCTGGGTACGCGTGGTGCTGCCTTGGAGCGGCAAGGGTTTCGGCATGCAGTTCGTGCCGCGCATCGGTCAGGAAGTCATCGTGACCTTTATCGACGGTGATCCGGATCGACCACTGGTGACCGGTTGCGTCTACAACGGCGACAACGCCCTGCCCTATGCCTTGCCCGCCAACCAGACTCAATCGGGAATCAAGACCCAATCGTCCAAGGGCGGTGGTGGGTTCAACGAGCTGCGTTTTGAGGATAAGAAGGACGCCGAAGAAGTGTTCCTGCAAGCGCAGAAAGATCTGAAGATCAACGTGCTCAACGACACCAATGCCGCCGTCGGTCACGACGAAACCCTGACGGTACAAAACGCCCGCACCCGCACGGTCAAGGACGGCGACGAAACCGTGACCCTGGAAAAAGGCAAACGCAGCGTCACTATCCAGACCGGCAGCGACAGCCTCGATGTGAAGG
Source organism: Pseudomonas atagonensis (assembly GCF_011369485.1). Taxonomy (GTDB): domain Bacteria; phylum Pseudomonadota; class Gammaproteobacteria; order Pseudomonadales; family Pseudomonadaceae; genus Aquipseudomonas; species Aquipseudomonas atagonensis. The sequence goes on from NZ_VXCA01000017.1 coordinate 220,132, forward strand.
ACAGCCGCACGGTCAAGGTTGGCGCCGACCAGAATCACAGCACCGGCGGTAACTACACCGACAAGGTCACCGGCGATTACAGCCTGACCGTGGACGGCAACCTGACGATCAAAGTCAGTGGCACGCTCACCCTGCAAAGCGGCGGCAGTTTCACGATCAAGAGCGGCGCCGATCTGGCGACCTCGGCCAGCACCTCGATCACCCACAAGGCCGGCACCGCCATGACCAATCAGGCTGGCACTTCACTGGACAACAAGGCCGGCACCACGCTGACCAACGACGCCGGCATCAGCCTGACCAACAAGGGCGCGGCCTCACAGACCGTGGACGGCGGCGGCATGCTGACCATCAAGGGCGGCCTGGTGCAGGTCAACTGACAAGGAGCAGGCATGGCGATCACACCGCTGGATCTACAACAGGATGACAAGCAGGTGAAGGGGCGTTTGCAGGACGGTCAACTCGAAGGTCCGTTGAACATCAAAGATGACGGGCGCAAACAGGCGGATCTGCATTACAGCCAGGGTGAATTGCAGGGCATGTCACTGCTTTATCACCCCAACGGCAAAGTCTCGGCGCAGATGCCGTTCGTGCGCGACAAGCTGCAGGGCGTGGCGAGTTTTTTTGCCCCTGAAGGTTTTTTGCAGCGCAAGGCAACTTACCGCCGAGGGTTGTTGCACGGTGAGGCGTTCAATTACTTTCCCGACGGGCAAGTGGCGGAGGCCGAGTTCTATCGCGATGGCGTGCGTGAGGGGCGTTATCAGCGTTTTCATCCGAACGGGAAAACGGCGGTCGACGCCCGGTATGTGAATGGGCAGTTGCTGGAGCCCGAGCAAGGGTTTGCCGAGGATGGGCGGCCGTTGGGCGCGGATGGCAAGCCGATTTCGCGGGTGCGCTGGTGGTTTCGCAAGTGGGCGGATCCGCAACAGGCCTGAAAAGCCCCTCACCCTAGCCCTCTCCCGGAGGGAGAGGGAACCGACCGAGCCGTCTTGCTTCATACATCGACCTGCAAGACCGAGTCGATTATGGATTCACAGCAAGACTTTCACGTCGGCGTAGTTCATCAATATCCCCCAATCGGCTCCCTCTCCCTCCGGGAGAGGGCTGGGGTGAGGGGGCTGGATTTCGCGCCAAATACAAAACTCAGGGAATCAACATCTGCATCTGCCCCGGCATCGCGATCTTGATCACCCCCGCCCAGTTGCACATCAACGTGCTGTTGGCATCGATCGCCGGCATCCCGCCCAGTAACAACGTCGGCGCCCCACCGGGAATCCACGGTGTCGCCGTCGCCGGAATGCATGGCATCGGCGTCAACACGCCCAAAGCCGCAGCCGTGGCAGCGGCGACCATCGGGTTAGCCATGCTCATGCACACGCCAAACGGCAGGATGTTGACCAGCGGAATATGATCCATGATGTTCGCCGCCGGCATCCCGCCGGTCAGCGTGCGGTTGACCGGCAGCACGTTGAGCATCGCCGGCGCGGCGCCGAAGCTGCATTGCAATGTGGCAGTGGCACAGACTTGCGGACAGCCCATTTCACGACTCCTTCGTGGACACGGCATACCCGCTAAACCTTAGTCGCCAGCGGCCCGCCGTGCACATTCCCAAAGGTGATTATCGTGCAACACGCTAACCTATAAGACCGACCCGCGCTTGTGGCTGCCCGAGCGCGCCATTAGATTAGCCAATGATGTCTGGCCTCCAAAATAAGCAGAAGGGATAAGCATGGCGCTTACTGACCAGTCCACCCGTATCCGCTCTGGCGAAGAACTCGATGCCAGCCTGATCGACCCGTACCTCAAGGCGCACATTCCAGGCCTGACCGGCACGCCGCAGATCAGCCAGTTTCCCGGCGGCGCGTCGAACCTGACCTACCTGCTGGAATACCCGGATCAGGAATTCGTCCTGCGCCGCCCGCCGTTCGGCCACAAGGCCAAGTCCGCCCACGACATGGGCCGCGAATTCCGCATCCTCAACCAGTTGCGCGACGGTTTCCCGTATTGCCCGAAAGCCTACGTGCACTGCACCGACGAATCAGTGATCGGCGCCGAGTTCTACGTGATGGAACGGGTCAACGGCATCATCCTGCGCTCGGACCTGCCGCCGGAACTGGGCTTGGATTCGGCGAAAACCGAAGCCCTGTGCAAGAGCTTCATCGACCGTTTCGTCGAACTGCACCGCGTTGACTACAACGCTTGCGGCCTCGGCGATCTGGGCAAGCCGGAAGGCTACGTCGCCCGCCAGATCAAAGGCTGGAGCGAACGCTACGAAAAAGCCCTGACCCCGGACGCGCCGCACTGGGAAGCGGTCAAGGCGTGGCTCAACGACAAGATGCCGGCCGATCACCCGACCTCGAGCATCGTCCACAACGACTACCGCTTCGACAACGTCATCCTCGATCCGAACAACCCGATGCAGATCATCGGCGTACTCGACTGGGAACTGACCACCCTCGGCGATCCGCTGATGGACCTGGGCAACACCCTCGCCTACTGGATCCAGGCCGACGACCCGGCACCGGTGCAACTGATGCGCCGCCAGCCAAGCCACGCCCCGGGCATGCTGACCCGCCGCGAATTCGTCGACTACTACGCCGAGCGCTCGGGCATCCAGATCGACAATTTCGACTTCTACTACACCTACGGCCTGTTCCGCCTGGCCGGCATCGTGCAGCAGATCTACTACCGCTTCTTCCATGGCCAGACCCAGGACAAACGCTTCGCGCAGTTCATTCACATGAACAAACTGCTGGAGCAGATGAGCCTGCAGGTCATTGCCAAATCCAGCCTCTGATGACGGCGTTATAACAAGGCTTACTACAAGGGAATCCCATGTCCAAGACTCAGTTGTTCGACCTCGACGGCAAGATCGCTTTCGTCTCCGGCGCCAGCCGCGGCATCGGTGAAGCCATCGCCAAACTGCTGGCCCAGCAAGGCGCCCACGTCATCGTTTCGAGCCGCAAACTCGAAGGCTGCCAACACGTGGCCGACGCCATCATCGCCGCCGGCGGCAAAGCCACCGCCGTGGCTTGCCACATCGGTGAAATGGAGCAGATTGCCCAGGTGTTCGCCGGGATCAGGGAACAGTTCGGCCGCCTCGACATTCTGGTCAACAACGCCGCGACCAACCCGCAGTTCTGCAACGTGCTGGACACCGACCTCGGCGCCTTCCAGAAAACTGTCGACGTGAACATCCGCGGCTACTTCTTCATGTCGGTGGAAGCCGGCAAGTTGATGCGCGAAAACGGTGGCGGCAGCATCATCAACGTGGCATCGATCAACGGCATTTCGCCGGGGATCTTCCAGGGCATCTACTCGGTGACCAAGGCCGCGGTGATCAACATGACCAAAGTCTTCGCCAAGGAATGCGCGCAATTCGGCATCCGCTGCAACGCCCTGCTGCCAGGCCTGACCGACACCAAGTTCGCCTCGGCGCTGGTGAAAAACGACGCGATTCTCAAGCAGGCACTGACACAGATCCCGCTCAAGCGCGTGGCCGATCCGAGCGAAATGGCCGGGGCGGTGCTGTATCTGGCGAGCGATGCGTCGAGCTATACGACTGGTGTGTCGCTGAATGTGGACGGCGGTTTCCTGTCCTGATCCGGCGCTGACGCAAAAGAAAAGGCAGCCAAGGGCTGCCTTTTTCATGCCTCCAACACCTTCGGCAACTGCCATCCGAAATGCACCGACAACAACCGCAACAACAAACACGCAGCCCCCGCCAGCAACGCCGCCGCCACCGGCGAAACGCCCAGCCTGCGGCCGATGATCAACACCGCCGCACCGACAAACGCCGAACTCGCATACAAATCCGCCTGCAACACCACCGGCACCCGCGCCAGCACAATGTCACGCAGCACCCCGCCGCCGACACCCGTGATCGTGCCCATCAGCATCGCCACGAACGGCGTGATCCCGAAGTTCAGCGCCTTCTGCGCCCCGGCCACGGCAAACAACGCCAGCCCCGCCGCATCCAGCACAATCAACGTCGACCCGGACCAGCCCAGCACCTGCTCATGGAAGACAAATGCCAGCCCCCCCATGAAAAACGCCAGCGCCGGATAGCGCCAATCGGCCACGGCATTGGGTGGCGTGGCGCCGATCAGCAGATCACGGGTAACCCCGCCACCGAGGGCGACAATGAAGGCAATCACCATCACCCCGAGCAGATCGAGCTGAGCCCGCATCGCCGCAATCGCACCCTCAACGGCAAACACCGTCGTGCCGACCAGGTCGGCCACCAGCACAATCCGCTCAACCCTGGACTTGCGCCCCGCCGGCGCTATTGCGTGACGCAACGGGTCGTCGTGATGTGGCGAGTGACCTGCCCGTCGACGTACATATCACCGGCGACCTCAGTGTTCTCAAGGACCTGACAAGTACGTTCGGGTGGCGGAGGTGGCGCAGCAGGCGGAGGCGGCGGCGGACTGGCACACCCGCCCAACAACACCACACCCAACGCCAGAGACAACGGCAAACACACGCGTTTCCCAAGAATATTCATAGGACGACCCGCGAAAAATGAAAGACAAACTTCCGCAACCCAACCAGCCACAGAAGACCTGACCACTCATTCTTTATAGCCGACGCCCCCGCAATCGCCAGCGAACCCGCGAATTGCCACCAGACTGGCTGTCGATTTTGCGTGCGGTTCAAAGAACTCCGGGAGCCAGACAATCACAAAGAGAAGTGAGCACATCTGACAGAAGTCGGTCGGCTGTCAGGCCGCCTTCGGGAGCAAGCCCCCTCCCACAGTTTGAGCCAGGGCACCAGCCAGAGACCGGTCGGCTGTCAGGCCGCCATCGCACACGAGAAAATGACTACACCCCGACCGCGGCGCATGCCGCCCCACTCACCATCGGCCAGCCCAGTCACCACCTATACCAAGTCTTCCCCCCGCACAGACCGCAACGAATTACTCTCCAACTCATACCGCAACTCGTCAATCAAACCCTCAACCGATTCAGGCGTACGCAGCGAATCGAGCTTCAACCCACTGATCACCAGATCCACTTGCCCCGACACCGGGTGATAAAGCTTCACCGTCAGCGAATGATCACCATCCACCAGACACTCACAAGCCAGCGGCGAAAAACTGCGCTCAAGCTGCGCGCGCAACTGTGCCAGATTCATCATTCGGGCCGTTCCTTTAGCTACTTCGAAGGGACGCGACACGCGAAAAAAACTCGTATCGCACGCCAACAGACTAAGAATCACCCCGTCCACTCAAAACCCCCATTTGCACCTTGTGAACTAGTGCATTTGCACCTTAGCGCTGCCCTTTGGGCCGCCAGTCCCCGGAAAACAAACCACGCTCACGGGCCCATACAATCGCCTCACTGCGACTGTGCACATCGAGCTTGGAATACACCGTCGCCACATGATTGCGCACCGTGTTCGGCGCCAGTTTCAGCCGCGCAGCGATCTCCTTGTCCGCCAGCCCTTCGCAGATCAGCCCCAGCACGTCACGCTCGCGCGCCGTCAGATCGGTGAACGACACGCTCGGCAACTGTGGCGAGTTGACCTTCTTCACGTTGGCCAGCTTTTCAATCAGCGTACGGCTGAACCAGGAGGCATCCTTCATCACCTCCTCAATCGCCGCTACCAGCTCTAGCTCAGTACGCTTGCGCTCGGTGATGTCCATCAGCACCAGCAAATAACACGGCACATTTTCGATGTTGACCGTGTCGGCCGACACCGCGCACTCCAGCAACTCCGCGTGTTTCTTGCGCACCCGCACATCGACGCGATCCACTCGCCCGGCCTTTTCCAGCGCCGTCAGCAACCGCGAACGCGTGGCACTGTCGTCGATAAAGTCCAATTGCACCACGGTTTTACCGACCACATCGTCGCTGTCGTAACTGAGGGTATCGAGGAACGCCTGATTGACGTCGATCACCCGTTGCTCGGCGGCGCTGCAGATCAAAATCGGCACAGGGGTCAGGCGAAACGCCTTGGCAAAGCGCTCCTCGCTCTGACGCAAGGCCACTTCGGCCTTGTGCCGCAGCTCCATGTCGACGAAGGAAAACAGCATGCAATCCTCGTCGTTGAGCACCAGCGGCTGGCCGGCGACGATCACTTGTTTGCTGCCGCCATCGGGCAGGCGCAACTCGGCCTGCATCTGCGGAATGGTGGCGACATCGCGCAGGCGTTGAATCGCCAGATCCTTGTGTTCGGCCTGTTCGAGAATATCGATTTCATAGGCCGAGGTGCCGATCACCTGGTCGCGGGTATAGCCGGTCATCTCGAGAAACCCCGGATTGACCTTGATGTAACGCAAGTCGCTGAGCCGGCAAATCACTGCCGGCGCCGGGTTGGCATTAAAGGTTTTTTCGAAACGCTGCTCGGCGTTGGCCCAATCGGTGACGTCGCTCATGATCAGCACCAGCGACTCGGGCTGCCCTTCGCGGTCGGTCAGCACCATGCTGCGCACGCTGTGAACCCACACACGCTCGGGATCATCCGCCGCGCACAGCTCGATCAGCACATCGCTGAACACTTCGCAGCGGGCGACGCGGCTGATCGGATAGTTCTCTGCCGGCACCAGGTGATTGTTACGGTAACGCAGGGCGAAGCGCTTGGCATATTCGTCAGCGTTGGTACCCAGCTCACCGATCCGGCTGACGCCGTGCATGGCCAACGCCGCTTCGTTGGCCCAGAGGATGCTCTGATCGAGTTCCAGCAGAATCACGCCGTCGGACAAACCGGCAATGATCTGCTGCAACTGGCGACGATTGGTTTCGCGGGTCAGGACTTCCTGGCTCATTGGATCTCCACAGTGATGCGCCCATGTGAAGATTACGACCGCAGCCACTTGTGATCGTGCCAATTCCATCCAGTGGGAGGGGGCTTGCTCCCGAATAGGTGTGTCATTCAACAATGATGAAAATTGATCCACCGCCTTCGGGAGCAAGCCCCCTCCCACAATGGATCAGTGGTGACTGGCGGACTCCACCAGTTCACGCAGGGTGTCGAGGAACAGTTTGAGGACAGGAGAGGCGTCGTCGGCCCGATAAGTGGCGTAAAGCGGCACTTCCGGTAGCGCCGGGGTGAGTTTTCGAAACACCAGCCCCGCCGGCGCCAGTTGCTCGATTGAAGCAGGCAGCAACGCCACGCCAAACCCGGCGCGCACCAGGCTAAGCAAGGTCTGCACCTCGATCACCTGCTGACGGATCTGTGGGGTGAAGCCGGCCTGAATACAGCATTGATAGAGAAAATTGGCGAATCGCGACTGCTTCAGTTCCAGCGCGACAAACGGCTCCTGCGCCAGGTCCGCCGGGGCCAATACCTCGCGGCTGGCCAACGGATGATCCGCCGGCATCACCACGTGTATCGGCTCGTAGATCAGCAATTCATTGCGCAACTGCGGATCGTCGTAGCCCACGCGAAACACGCAGGCATCAATGCGCTTTTCCTTCAACGCCTTGACCTGCGCCGCCGGGGTCATTTCGTGCAGGCGCCAGGTGACTTGCGGATAGCGCTCGCGGAAGAGGTGCAAGGCTCTCGGCAGCACGCCCACCATCACCGAACTGATCATGCCGATTTCCAGTTCGCCGAGTTGCCCGCGCCCGGTCTGGCGGGTCAGATCCAGCGCCCGCTCGAGTTGTTCGAAGACCAGCGGCGCCTGCTCCTTGAGCATCTGCCCCGCCGCTGTCAGCTCCACCCGATGATGACTGCGCTCAAACAACGGCGTACCGAGTTCTTCCTCCAGCAAACGGATCTGCTGGCTCAGCGGCGGCTGGCAAATGTGCAAGCGCTCGGCGGCGCGACCGAAGTGCAACTCATCGGCCAGTGCCATGAAGTAACGCAACAGGCGCAAGTCCATGGCCACTTACCCGAGGTTCAACGGTGTCGAGCGCTGACGCACGCCGGTCAGCGCAAACAACGCGTTGGCAATCGCTGGCACCACCGACGGACTGCCCAACTCACCGACGCCGCCAGGTTTGCCCGGTTCGCCATCGAGCACGACGATGTCCGTTGCCGGCATATCGGACATGCGCGTCACGCGGTAGTCGTGGAAGTTGCTCTGCACCACCCGGCCCTGTTTGATGTCGAGCCGGTCAAACAACGCATGACCCAAGCCCCACATCAGGCCGCCATAGATCTGCTCCTCGACGCCACCCGGCGACACCGCCAGACCGCAATCGACCACGCACGTAAGTTTCTCGACGGTGGCTTTGCCATTCACCGTCGCCACCCGCGCGACCACGGCGATAAAACTGGTGTAACCCTGATTCGTCGCCATCCCCAGCGCCGTACCCGGTGGCAACGGTTTGCCCCATCCAGCGCGTTCGGCCGCCTGCTTGAGCACCGCCACATGCCGTGGCCGCTCCTGCATGTTGGCCAAGCGAAAGGCCAACGGATCGGCCCCTGCCGCGTGGGCCAGTTCGTCCATGAAGCTTTCCACGGCGAATACATTCGGGATGAAGCTCACCGAGCGATACCAGCCGCTGGGTACAGCGCTTTCGTGCTTGACCCAGTTGAGCTCAAGATGCGGCGGACGATAGGCGAAGTCCCACGCGGTGATCGCTTCGGTGGTGCTGTAATCCATGTGATCCGGGCGCTCGAAGTAACCCGGCTCCCACTGCTCTGGCGAGGCCGGCGACACCGCGTGCAGTTGCAGCGCACTGAGTTTGCCTTGCGCATCCAGCGCACCTTTGACCCGATGCAAAGTGGCCGGGTGATTGAACAGCGCGTGCATTTCATCTTCGCGGCTGTTGAGCAGCTTCACCGGCACACTGGTTTGCTGTGCCAGATACGCCACTTCGAACAACCAGTATTTGGCCTCGCGCGCACCAAAGCTGCCGCCGGAGACCAACTCGTGAATGGTGACGTTGGCCTTGTCGATGCCGCACACAGTTTGCGCCGCTTCCAGCGCCGACGACGGCACCTGCACACCGCCCCAATAGGTGATTGCCTTGTCCTTGACCTGCGCGGTGATGCAGATCGGCTCCAGCGGGTTCTGCACCTTGTACGGCATGGTGTAATCGGCTTCGATCAGCTTCGCCGCGCCGGGCCACTGTGCCGCGACATCGCCGTGGGTCATGGCTTTAACGGCTTGCGCCTCGGGATCGCCGATGGCCTTGGCCTGGGCGTTGAACAGTTGCTCACTGTCGAAACCGGCCAGCGGCGAATCGCTCCACTGGATCTGCAGCACCTTGCGCCCCTGCTGCGCCGCCCAGAACGTGTCCGCCAACACGGCGACACCCTCCAGATTGCCGCCCAGTACATCGGGACGGCCCGGAACCGCGATCACCTTGCGCACACCCGGCACCTGCAACGCGGCCGCCGAATCCAGCGCGACAACCCTGGCGCCTACCACTGGCGCGCGTTGAATCACCGCGACCAGCATGTCCGGCAATTGCACGTCGATGCTGTACTTGAAGCGTCCGCAGACCTTGGCTGCCGCATCGCGTTTGTGGCGCAGTTTGCCGATGTACTTGAACTGCGCCGGATCTTTCAGCGTGACCTTTGCCGGGGCCGGCAGGTGCGCGGCGACAGCGACCAGTTCGCCGTAACCGAGGCTGCGCTTGCTCGAGACGTGCACGACCCGACCTTCCTCGGTGGTGCAACTGTCAGGGCTGACTTTCCACTGTTTGGCGGCTGCGCTGATCAACAACGCCCGCGCCGTCGCGCCGGCCATGCGCAAGCGCTCGTATTCCAGCGAAACACTGGTGCTGCCGCCGGTGGAGAAGACTTTCCAGATCGGGTGAATGTAGGTGTCGAAAAACGGGTCTTCCGGAGTGATGACCTGCACGGTCATCGGGTTGACGTCCAGCTCCTCGGCCACGCACGCGGCCAGCGCCGTTTGCGTACCGGTGCCGGAATCGTGCTTGTGCACCACCAGTTTGACGGTGCCGTCGGAGAAGATCCGCACCCAGGCGTTGGGCTCGAATTCAGTGGCCGACGCCGGGGCTTTCGGGTCTGTCGCGGCGCTGCCGGAAGGCAGGTACAGGGCAATCGCCAGGCCTGAAACGATGGTTGCAGCCTGTTTGAGAAATACCCGTCGTGACGGTTCGATCAGGGTGTCGTCGAGCAGGCTCATCACGCCTCCTTCGGCGTGTTCGCCGCACGTTTTATCGCTTTGTTGATGCGTCCGTAAGTGCCGCAGCGGCAAATATTTCCGGACATCGCGTTGCTGATCGAATCGTCAGTCACGGCGGCGCCGGTGTTGAGCAGCGCGGCAGCGGACATGATCTGCCCGGATTGACAGTAGCCGCATTGCGGCACATCTTCGGCGACCCAGGCCAGTTGCAGCGGATGGTTTTCGCTCGGCGACAGGCCTTCGATGGTGGTGATGCTGTGGCCCGCGACGGCGGCCAGCGGCAACTGGCAGGAACGCACCGCGACACCGTTCAGATGCACGGTGCAGGCACCGCACAGGCCCATGCCGCAGCCGAACTTGGTGCCGGTGAGTTTCAGTTGATCACGCAGTACCCACAACAAGGGCATGGAGGAGGACGCTTCATCCAGCTCGCGTCGTTCACCGTTAACCGTGAATGCAATCATTGTCAGGCTCCAAAAGAGCGGCCCGTCTTTGTGCGGGCCTGGTGACCGATTATTGGAAACCATGGCAATCGATGGCCAGCGACGATTTCTGCCAACCGGTGTAAGCAGGACTAACAACATGTACAAGCGATACCCGTCGGTGCAGTCCATGAGCGCGTTTATCCACGCGGCGCGCAGCGGCAGTTTTTCCAGCGCCGCGCGCAAGCTCGATCTGACCCACAGCGCGATCAGCCAGCAGATCCGCGCACTGGAAGATTTCATCGGCCAGCCGCTGTTCGTGCGTGAAGGCGGCGGCAGCAATCTGACCGATGCCGGGCAGTTGTTTGCCAGCGTGTTGTCGGATGGTCTGGCGCAGATTGACCGGGCGCTGTCCTCGGTGAAAAACCGCTGCGTGGCGCAACGCCTGACGCTGGACGTGGACAGCGAACTGGCACAGAGCTGGCTCAACCCGCGCCTGCCCGAACTGCTCGACGGCCTGCCGGATTACGAGGTGACGCTGCTGTCGATGCCGCGCAGTGATCGCAGCACGTTCGAGCGCGTCGATCTGGCGTTGCGTTACGGCTATGGCGATTGGGATGACTGCGAGATGACGCAGATTTGCGGGGATCGAGTGTTGGCGGTGGCCTCGCCTGCGTTGCTGGAACGGCATGGCTTGCAGTTGCCGTTGAGCCCGGCGCAGATTCTTGAATTGCCGTTATTGGGGTACACGCGGCGGTCGTGGATTCCGTGGCTGGACGCGGCCGGAATGCCGCCAGTGGAACCGCCGGCGCGGGTGATTTTCGATAATGCGGCGAATCTGATTGCGGCGGCGGAGGCCGGTGTCGGTGCAGGACTGGTGCGTGGTTTGTTGGCCGCCGATGCGTTGCGCAGCGGGCGGCTGGTGGCGTTGAACGAGGCGCAGATTGCGGCGCATTACAATCTCTACGCGGTGTGGCCGCATGGGCAGGCTGAGCGGGTGGCGCCAGTGGTTGATGCGGTTCGTAAGTTGGTTTTGCGTACGCTTGAGAATGCTGCCCTCACCCTAGCCCTCTCCCGGGGGGAGAGGGGACCGAATGGGAAATATTGACGAACTACGCCGACGTGAAAGTCTTGCTGTGAATCCATAATCGACAAGGTTTTTCAGGTCGATGCATAGCGTAAGACACCTCGGTCGACCCCCTCTCCCTCCGGGAGAGGGGACCGAATGGGGAATATTGACGAACTACGCCGACGTGAAAGTCTTGCTGTGAATCCATAATCGACAAGGTTTTTCAGGTCGATGCATAGCGTAAGACACCTCGGTCGGCCCCCTCTCCCTCCGGGAGAGGGCTGGGGTGAGGGCAAGGCTCTTGATCCAAAGCCCATATCCCAGAAGTATCACCACCCCACCCAATTAATATTGTACGAACCCTCCCCCGCCTTCCAATACTCGCCTCAAGCAACCACCCACCCGGGCCGGATGCGAACAGGCGAGGGAATGCGCGAGTGATGCGCATAGAAATGGCCGATTGCCCGGGACGTGGATGCTGAGAGCCGCAAGGCTCCCTTCCCCGCTATCAGGAGATCGACTTCAATGATCATCGATATCAGTTGCTATCCCACCGATCTGGTGGACCTCGCCTGGAGGCATGACGGTGACCCGTTCACCGGCGAGCGTCTGCTGGAGATGATGGATGGCCCGTACATGGTCAACGGCAAGCCTCGCCGCATCGACAAAGCCTTCATCCAGCCGCCCCAGGGCAACACCATTTACACCTGGACCGACGGCGAACTGTCGGGCCGCGAATCCATCGACGCGTACATGGCCTACACCCTGAAAATGGTGCAGACCTACCCCGACCGCTTCATCGGCTGCTTCGTCTACAACCCGCGCTGCGGCGTGGAAAACGGCGTCGAAGCGATCGAACGCTACGTCAAGGAACACGGCTTCGGCATGGTGCAGATGCAAGCCAACATGCACGCCTACCGGCCCGACCGCGCACTGGACTGGGTGCGCCCGTGCTTCGAGAAATGTGCCGAGCTGGGCATCCCGGTCAAGCTGCACACCGGCGACGGGCCGTACAGCATCCCGTCGGAATGGGTGCCGATGATCAAGGAATTCCCCAACGTCAATTTCATCATGGCTCACTTCGGCGTGCAGACCGGCGGCGTCTACGTGTTCGAACCGATGCAATGGGCAATGGAACTGCCCAACGTCTATTGCGAATCGGGCTGGTGCCTGCAATCGCGGATCGTCGAGTTCGCCAAGGTGCTGCCGACGCACAAGATCCTCTTCGGCACCGACACCCCGCCGAACGAACCGGGCATGTGGCTGCGCCTGCTCGAAGTGCTCTGCCACGAACCGCCACAAGGCCTGAACCTCGACGAGGACACCCTCGAAGATTATTTGGGCAACAACACCGCACGGATGATCGGCCTCGAACCGACACCGCCGCCGCGTTCCGTTTCCGAAGCAGAGGCGCAACTCAAGCGTCCCGTCACCACTCAACTGGCCAGGAGCTGAACCGATGATCATCGACACCCATCTGCACCCCACCAATCTGGTCGACGAGGCCTGGCGCCACACCGGCGAACCGTTCACCGGCGAGCGCATGCTCAAATTGATGGACGGCCCGTACATGATCAACGGCAAACCGCGCCGCATCGACATGGGTTTCATCCAGCCGCCACCGGGCAACACCGGTTATCGCGACGGCAACCGCCGGGGCCGCGAGGGCGTGCGCGACTATATGTCGTACGTCGCCGAACTGTGCGTGAAGTATCCGGACCGTTTCATCGGCAACTTCAACTTCAACCCGCGCTGGGGACCGGAAAACGGTGCGGCGGAGCTGGAATTCCACATCAAGGAATACGGCTTCAAGATGCTCAAGCTGCACGCGAACATGCACGGCTACCGGCCGGATCGAGCGCTCGACTGGCTGCGCCCGGCGATGAAGGTCTGCGCCAAATACAACATCGTCGTGCTGATCCACACCGGTGACGGCCCGTACACGATTCCGACGATGTTCTACCCGATCATCCGCGAGTTCCCGATGGTCAATTTCATCATCGGTCACTTCGGCATCCAGACCGGCGGCAACTACTCGTTCGAGGCGTTCTGGATGGCCATGGACACGCCGAACGTGTACTGCGAATCCGGTTGGTGCTTCCAGTCGCGGATCGTCGAATTCGCCAAGGAGCTGCCGCGCAACAAGATCGTGTTCGGCACCGATTCGCCGCCGAACGAACCGGGGATGTGGCTGCGTGAGCTGGAGGTGTTGTGCTCGCCAGCACCGCAGGGGTTGGGCATTGATGAAGATCATCTCGAGGACTACCTGGGCAACAACATCGCCCGGTTGTGCGGGATCGAACCGACCCCACCGCCCAAAGATCTGGCCGAAGCGGATATTCGCCTGACCACCACGTACCTCTAGGTACCCAGAACCCTGGGAAACAAAGGAACCCTGTGGCGAGGGGATTCAGCGAAACGTCGCACCGCCCCGTTCGGCTGCGAAGCAGTCGTAAAACCGGCAACCGCGGTCTGCCTGATGCAGCGCGGTGGCAGGATTTGGGGCCGCTTCGCAGCCCAACGGGGATAAATCCCCTCGCCACAAGGGATCTGTGCACAGAGCACACAGCGACTTTACAGGCACGAAGATGACCCGGCGTTTCGCTCGACCGGCAGGCCAACGGCTGCTCGATCGAACGCCTCATCACCCCTGCGTGCCTGCTTTTTTACGAGGTGAAACAATGACCCGTTCGATGCTCGGCGATTCTCAGGACTTTCACGTATTCATCGATGCCTATCGCCGTGTGTACCCGGACGATGTGCTGACCCTCAGCCAACCGCTTTCTGCCGACCAGGACGTCACCGCACTGGTCGATGCCCTCGCCGCACAGGGCCGCGATCCGCTGCTGATCTGCGAAAACGTCGGCACTCTCGGTGTGCCGGTGGTGACCAACCTGTTCGCCTCCCGCACCCGCATCGCCCGGTTGTTCGGCGTCAGCCCGGCGCAATTGCACGAAACCTTCCAGACCCGCGCCAACCAGCCGATCGCGCCGCGCTACGTGGAAACCGGACCGATCCTTGATGAGGTGTTCGAAGGCGAATCTCTCGATCTGGCGCTGTTGCCGATGCTCAAGCATTTCGACAGTGATCGCGGCCCGTACATCACCAACGCGATCATCATTGCCGAGGACCCGCTCACCGGCATCGCCAACATGAGCTACCACCGCTCGATGCGCCATGCCCGTCAAGCGTTGGCCACCAGCCTGCACTCACGCGGCCATCTGTGGCGGATGCTGCAGACTGCCCGCGAGCGCGGCGAGGAATTGCGCGTGGCGATGGTGGTGGGAGCGCATCCGCTGTTCATGCTCGCGGCAGCGGCGCGTTTACCGTATGGCGCCGATGAACGCGCCGTCGCTGGCGGACTGTTCGGTGCGCCGCTGGAGCTGGTGAAAACCCCGCGCTACGGCATCGGCGTGCCGGCCTGCGCCGAGTTCGTGCTCGAAGGCGCCATCGACCCGGCAGCCTATGCCGAGGAAGGCCCGTTTGGAGAATTCAGCGGTTACTCCTCGGATCGCTCGACCAACAACGTGCTGCGCGTCGACACCCTGTTGAAGCGCAAAGACGCCTGGCTGGTCGACGTGATGGGCGGCCGCTACGCCGAACACCTAACCCTAGCCCGCCTGCCCCGCGAGGCGGAGATGAGCGAAAAACTCAAGGCGCGTTTCCCTGCGGTCACCGCCGTGCATTACCCGAATTCCGGCACGCATTTTCATTGCTACGTGGCGCTGGATCAGAGCCGTGACGGCGAGGCGCGGCAAATCATGTTGGCCCTGCTCGGCTGGGATCCGTACCTGAAAACCGTGATCGCGGTGGACAGCGACATCGACATCAGCGACGACAGCCAGGTGTTGTGGGCACTGGCCACGCACTTCCAGCCGCACCTGGACATTTTCACCATCGATGGCTTGCCAGGCAGCCCGCTGGATCCATCGTCCTCGGTCAACGGCACCACCTCGCGGATGGGCCTGGATGCCACGCGCGGCTCGGGATTCGACGGCATCAAAGCGCAGCTCGATCAAGACGTGCTTGAACGTGCACGCCAACTGATCAAAGGGCTGCAGTCGTGAATCGGCAGCGGATGGTGGTCGGCATCAGCGGCGCGTCCGGCTTCATTTACGGCGTGCGCCTGCTGCAGTTGCTTGATGAGTTGAATATCGAAAGCCACTTGATCATCAGCCGCGCCGCGTTGCTGACCATGGCCCACGAAACCGACTACAAGCTGGCCGACGTCACCGCGCTGGCCAGCCATTACCACCGCGCCGATGACGTTGCCGCCGGGATCGCCAGCGGTTCATTCCGCTGCCTCGGCATGGTGGTTGCGCCGTGTTCGATGCGCACCCTGGCTGAGATTGCCACCGGCACCTCGTCCGGGCTGATCGGTCGCGCCGCCGACGTCACCCTGAAGGAGCGTCGCACGCTGGTGCTGATGGCCCGCGAAACCCCGCTGACCCTCGCCCACCTGCGCAACATGACCGCCGTCACCGAGATGGGCGGCATCATCGCCCCGCCGGTGCCGGCGTTCTACGCCCGGCCGGAAAGTCTCGGGCAAATGGTCGATCACAGCCTCGGCCGCGTCCTCGACCTGTTCGGCCTCGACGCCGGCGTCGCACGACGCTGGCAAGAACACCCGGATCCAACTGTGGAAATCAATAACTGTGGCGAGGGGATTTAGCGAAACGTCGCACCGCCCCGCTCGGCTGCGAAGCAGTCGTAAATCATGCGAAAACGTTTTGTCTGGATGAATCGAGTTGCCGGGATTGGCTGCGTCGCAGCCCAACGGGACAAATCACGTCGCCGCAGGGGGCGGGGCTCGCGCCACGTTCGGGGGTTTGTCCGACAGAGTTGTTAACGGCCAAAGTACCCG
>NZ_VXCA01000018.1 GCF_011369485.1 Pseudomonas atagonensis
GTGCTTGGCACGAGGCCTGAAGGCTACGGAAGCGTTGGTGATACTGGCTCGCAAGCTGGCAAGAGTGATGTTCGCGTTGATGAAAAACCAAAGCGAATACAAGCCGAATTCTATGTTTGAGGGTTCCCCTCAAACATAGAATCTCCCACATTCGATTTGGGCAAAGAGACAGAAATGCATCAGTCCGTGATTGATTTGCCTGCAAGGCTCTTGCTGAATCTCGAGCCATGGCGCGAGGCTGCTCATTGGCATATCGCGTTCTCGGGTGGTCTCGACTCCACCGTCCTCCTGCATTTGCTCGCCCACCTCGCCAAATCTGAATCCCTCCCCACGCTTCGCGCCATCCACATCCATCACGGCCTTCAAACTGCGGCTGATGCTTGGCCGCAACATTGCCAGTCCGTTTGCGATGCACTGGGCGTGCCGTTGCGGATCGAGCGAGTGGCCGTGAAGCCGGGCGCAAGTCAGGAGCGGGCCGCGCGGGATGCGCGATACGCGGTGTTCAGTTCGCTGACGCAAGCCGACGACGTATTGCTCACGGGCCAGCATCGCGACGATCAGGCGGAAACGCTGTTGTTCCGGCTGTTGCGCGGAGCCGGGGTGCGTGGCCTGGCGGGGATGCCGGCGCAGCGGACGCTGGGGCAGGGCGCTCTGGTTCGCCCGTTGCTGGATGTCTCGCGGACTGAGTTGGAAGCCTACGCGCAGGCTTATGGATTGAGCTGGATCGAAGACCCGTCGAATCAGGATCCGCATTTCTCGCGCAACTTTTTACGCCATCAAGTCATGCCGACACTGACCGGGCGTTGGCCACAGGCAGCGGCGAGCATGGCCCGCAGCGCCGCGCATCTGCGCGAGGCGCAAGGGCTGCTGGATGAGCTGGCGCAAATGGATCTGGCGCAAGCCAAGACCCCGAACACGCTTGAATGGCTACGCCTGCCTTCGCTGGAGTGGGCGCCACTGGCGGCGTTGTCTGCCGCTCGTCAACGCAACGCGCTGAGTCATTGGCTGCAACCGTTGACGCGGCTGCCGGATAGCGACCATTGGTCGGGTTGGGCTGATCTGTGTGAGGCCGCTCACGATGCTACGCCGATCTGGCGTCTGGCCGAAGGCGAACTGCATCGCAGCGGCGGTCGGGTCTGGTGGCTCAGCGACGACTGGTTGCGTAAACCGGTGATCGGCGGCGAGTGGCAGACGCTCTCGGCGCCGCTACGCTTGGCGGATAACGGTCGTGTCATGTTCAGTGGCCAGCCGCCTCACGGGCCATTGCGCATTGCTTATCGGCAGGGCGGCGAAGTGATGCATCTGGCCGAACGGGGTCATCGCGACCTCAAGCGCCTGCTCAATGAGCGTGCTGTGCCGGGTTTTGTGCGTGGCAGATTGCCGCTGCTGTTTCGCGGCGAAGAATTGCTCGCGGTGGCGAACCTGCCGGGTCTTGATGGCAATGCGCTGGACGGCTGGAAATTGCATTGGCAGCCAAGAGACGAAGATCAAGGTTTGAGATGAAAGGGGCATTCCGGTAGACTACGCTCCCTTCTTGATACAACTTCTGTGGATTCGCCTGAATTGCAGGAGTTGCCGATTACCAAGCAGTCTTTGCTGGGCGATTCCAAAAAATGTGTAGCGAGCAACGTACCGGTGTTTCATCTGCCGGTCTGTCCCAACGCGGCGGTTTTTTTGAAAGGTGCACTGTGATTAATGCAGGTGATCGGGGGCTTCGGCCTTCCTTCGCTTTCCCCGGCGGCTCGTACCGCTTTAACGCAGACTTCTAGGGTTTTTCATGACGCGCTACATATTCGTCACGGGCGGTGTTGTTTCTTCATTGGGGAAAGGCATTGCCTCGGCTTCATTGGCGGCCATCCTGGAGGCGCGGGGGCTTAAGGTCACCATGCTTAAGCTGGATCCGTACATCAACGTCGACCCGGGCACCATGAGCCCGTTCCAGCACGGTGAAGTGTTCGTCACCCACGACGGCGCCGAGACCGACCTGGACCTGGGCCACTACGAGCGGTTCATCCGCACGACCATGACCCAGAACAACAACTTCACCACCGGCCGTGTCTACGAGCACGTGCTGCGCAAAGAGCGCCGTGGTGACTACCTGGGTGCAACCATCCAGGTGATTCCGCACATTACCGACGAAATCAAACGTCGCATCATCAAGGGTGCCGGCGACGCCGACGTGGCCCTGGTGGAAATCGGCGGTACCGTGGGCGATATCGAATCGCAACCGTTCCTCGAAGCCATCCGCCAGCTGCGTGTGGAAGTCGGTTCCAAGCGCGCGATGCTGATGCACCTGACCCTGGTTCCGTACATCGCCACCGCGGGCGAGACCAAGACCAAGCCGACCCAGCACTCCGTGAAGGAACTGCGTTCGATCGGCCTGCAGCCAGACGTGCTGATCTGCCGCTCCGACCATCCGGTGGATGTGTCGTCGCGTCGCAAGATCGCGCTGTTCACCAACGTTGAAGAGCGTGCGGTGATCTCCCTGGAAGACGTCGACACCATCTACAAGATCCCGGCCGTGCTCCACGCTCAGGGTCTGGACGATTTCGTCGTCGAGCGTTTCGGCCTGCAATGCAATGGCGCCGACCTGTCCGAGTGGGAAAAGGTTGTCGATGCCAAGCTGAACCCGGAGCACGAAGTCACCATCGCGATGGTCGGCAAGTACATGGAGCTGCTGGACGCCTACAAGTCGCTGATCGAAGCGATGAGTCACGCCGGCATCACCAACCGTACCAAGGTCAACCTGCGCTACATCGATTCCGAAGACATCGAAAATCAGGGCACTGCGCTGCTCGAAGGTGTCGACGCGATCCTCGTACCGGGCGGCTTCGGTCTGCGTGGCGTCGAAGGCAAGATCACTGCCGTTCAATACGCTCGCGAAAACAAGGTTCCATACCTGGGTATCTGCCTGGGCATGCAAGTGGCGGTCATCGAGTTCGCTCGTAACGTGCTGGGCTGGAAAGACGCCAACTCGACCGAGTTCGACCGTGCCAGCGGCCATCCGGTTGTCGGCCTGATCACCGAGTGGGAAGACGCCACCGGCGCCGTTGAAGTGCGTACCGAAGCGTCCGATCTGGGCGGCACCATGCGCCTCGGCGCTCAGGAATGCCTGCTGGAAGCCGGCTCCAAGGTGCACGATTGCTACGGCAAGGACGTGATCGTCGAGCGTCACCGTCACCGTTACGAAGTGAACAACAACCTGCTGCCACAAATCATCGAAGCCGGCCTGAAAATCTCCGGTCGCTCCGCTGACGCAGCGCTGGTTGAAGTGGTCGAAGCCCCGGATCATCCATGGTTCGTCGCTTGCCAGTTCCACCCTGAGTTCACCTCGACACCACGTGATGGCCATCCGCTGTTCAGCGGCTTCGTCAAAGCAGCGTTGGCTCAACACCAGAAGAAGGCGTAACCCCGATGGCACAGAAGATCATCCGCGTCGGCGACATCGAAATTGCCAACGACAAACCCATGGTGCTGTTCGGCGGCATGAACGTGCTGGAAAGCCGTGACATGGCCATGCAGGTTTGCGAAGAGTACGTGAAGGTCACCGAAAAACTCGGCATCCCTTACGTGTTCAAGGCCAGTTTCGACAAGGCCAACCGTTCTTCTGTGACCTCGTATCGCGGTCCTGGCCTGGAAGAGGGCATGCGCATCTTCCAGGACATCAAGCAAGCTTTCGGCGTGCCGATCATTACCGACGTCCACGAGCCTGATCAGGCTGCGGTCGTCGCTGAGGTCTGCGACATCATCCAACTGCCGGCCTTCCTGTCGCGTCAGACCGATCTGGTCGTCGCGATGGCCAAGACCAATGCCGTCATCAACATCAAGAAAGCCCAGTTCCTCGCGCCTCAGGAAATGAAACACATCCTGAACAAGTGCGTGGAAGCGGGTAATGACCAATTGATCCTCTGCGAACGTGGTTCGAGCTTCGGCTACAACAACCTCGTGGTCGACATGCTCGGCTTCGGCATCATGAAGCAGTTCGAGTACCCGGTATTCTTCGACGTGACCCATTCGCTGCAAATGCCTGGCGGTCGTTCCGACTCCGCCGGCGGTCGCCGTGCACAGGTCACCGATCTGGCCAAGGCGGGCATGAGCCAGTCGCTGGCGGGTCTGTTCCTCGAAGCGCATCCGGATCCGGACAACGCCAAATGCGACGGCCCTTGCGCCCTGCGTCTGGACAAACTGGAGCCATTCCTGGCCCAGCTCAAAGCTTTGGACGAACTGGTGAAGAGTTTTCCGACGGTAGAAACCGCGTAAACCTCAATTCTCCGGTAAAGTACCGCACGATTTGTCGCACATGCCCTCGGGCATGTGCGTTGTCGTCTGCAAGCTGCCCGCTGCACACCACTTGCCGACGGTAAAAAGATTTCCTCTAGCTGCGTCGTTTTCGTCAACTTTGGAGTGTTTACAACAATGGCAAAAATCGTCGACATCAAAGGTCGTGAAGTTCTCGACTCCCGTGGCAATCCCACCGTGGAAGCGGACGTGCTTCTCGACAACGGCATCATCGGCAGCGCTTGCGCGCCGTCCGGTGCATCCACTGGCTCGCGTGAAGCGCTCGAGCTGCGTGATGGCGACAAGAGCCGTTACCTGGGCAAGGGCGTGCTCAAAGCGGTAGCCAACATCAACGGTCCGATCCGCGATCTGCTGCTGGGCACTGACCCAAGCGACCAGAAAGCCCTGGATCACGCGATGATCAAGCTCGACGGTACCGAAAACAAGGCAACCCTGGGCGCCAACGCCATCCTCGCCGTGTCCCTGGCTGCTGCCAAGGCCGCTGCACAGGATCAGGATCTGCCGCTGTACGCGCACATCGCCAACCTGAACGGCACCCCGGGTGTTTATTCGATGCCGGTTCCGATGATGAACATCATCAACGGTGGCGAACACGCCGATAACAACGTCGACATCCAGGAATTCATGGTGCAGCCGGTTGGCGCCAAGTCTTTCTCGGAAGGTCTGCGCATGGGCACCGAGATTTTCCATCACTTGAAAGCTGTGCTGAAGGCCCGTGGTCTGAGCACTGCCGTTGGCGACGAAGGCGGTTTCGCACCGAACCTGGCGTCCAACGAAGACGCTCTGAAAGTAATCTCCGAAGCTGTGGCCAACGCCGGTTACAAGCTGGGCACCGACGTGACCCTGGCTCTGGACTGCGCGGCCAGCGAATTCTACGAAGACGGCAAGTACAACCTGTCCGGCGAAGGTCAAGTGTTCACCGCTGAAGGTTTCGCCGACTACCTCAAAGGTCTGACCGAGCGTTACCCGATCATCTCGATCGAAGACGGTCTGGACGAGTCCGACTGGGCTGGCTGGAAGATCCTCACCGACAAGATCGGCGAGAAGACCCAACTGGTCGGCGACGACCTGTTCGTGACCAACACCAAGATCCTGAAAGAAGGCATCGATAAAAAGATCGCCAACTCGATCCTGATCAAGTTCAACCAGATCGGCACCCTGACCGAAACCCTGGAGGCCATTCAGATGGCCAAGGCTGCCGGTTACACCGCCGTGATCTCGCACCGTTCGGGCGAAACCGAAGATTCGACCATTGCCGACTTGGCTGTAGGTACTTCGGCTGGCCAGATCAAGACCGGTTCGTTGTGCCGTTCCGACCGCGTTTCCAAGTACAACCAACTGCTGCGTATCGAAGAGCAGTTGAATGGCAAAGCCAAGTACAACGGTCGCAGCGAGTTCCGCGGTTAAGCGGAAACTGATAAAAGGACACCGGATTGTGTCGGAAAAGTCGTGACAGCGATGGATTTGCCACTAATCTGATGCCTTACAGCACAAGCCTGGTTCTTCCAGGCTTCGTGCTATCAGATGCTTCAAAGTTTTGGCGTGGCGGTCTTTTTTCACTGGATACCTGATATTCGATGCGCAGTCCTTACTGGTTGTTTCTCGTTTTGCTCTTGCTGCTGGCCGGTCTGCAGTACCGCCTGTGGGTGGGCAATGGCAGTCTGGCGCAAGTCGCCGAGCTGAATCAGCAGATTGCTGATCAACATGCCGAGAACGAAGGTTTGCTGGAGCGCAACCGAGTGATGGATGCTGAAGTCAGCGAGTTGAAGAAAGGCATGGAGACCGTTGAAGAGCGGGCTCGTCACGAATTGGGCATGGTCAAGGACGGCGAAACCCTTTACCAGTTGGCCCAATGATCGATTCCCTGCCGGCCTTCTGGGCCGTGATTCCTGCCGCGGGCGTCGGTGCCCGTATGGCCGCGGACCGTCCCAAGCAATACCTGCAACTGGGCGGACGTACAATTCTCGAACACAGCCTCGGCTGTTTTCTCGATCACCCAAGCCTCAAGGGGCTGGTGGTCAGTCTTGCTGCTGATGATCCTTACTGGCCGAACCTGGCCAGCGCCAGCGATCCGCGAATTGCGCGAGTCGAGGGTGGCGCCGAGCGTTCCGGCTCGGTGCTCAACGCATTGCTGCATTTGCACGCGCAAGGTGCTGACGACGAGGACTGGGTGCTAGTGCACGATGCTGCACGCCCCAATCTGAGTCGCGATGACCTCGACAAGTTGCTCGCTGAGCTGGCGGATGACGCGGTGGGTGGTTTGCTCGCCGTTCCCGCGCGCGACACGCTGAAGCGCGTCGACAAGCACGGTCGCGTGGTTGAAACCGTTGATCGCAGCGTGATCTGGCAGGCCTATACGCCACAGATGTTCCGCATTGGTGCTCTACACCGCGCGCTGGCGGACAGTCTGGTCGCGGATGCGGTCATCACCGATGAAGCTTCAGCGATGGAATGGGCGGGCCTGGCCCCGCGCCTGATCGAAGGTCGCGCGGATAACCTGAAGGTCACCCGTCCCGAAGATCTCGAATGGTTGCGTCAGCGCTGGGCTAACCGCCGCTGAGTTCACTGGCGTCTCTCAGATCGCCTTCGCGAGCAAGCCCGCTCCTACATTTGGAACGCATTCCCCTGTGGGAGCGGGCTTGCTCGCGAAAGCGGTACCCCCGGCCAGCCAATCTGTTGCTGACACATCGGTAATCTTCTAAGTCCGATACTCCGGCCTTTCAGCCAACCCTTCCTTCAAGAAATCAACCAGTTTGCGCACCTTCGGCGACAAGTGTCGTTGCTGCGGATACAACGCCCACACCGCTGTGTTCGGCGGTTGATGCGCCTCCAGCAAAGAAATCAGCGCACCGCTGTGCAGGTGCTCCAGCACGTAATAGTCCGGCAACTGACACAGACCGACGCCTTGTAGCGCCGCATCCAGCACCGCTTGCCCACTGTTGCAGCGCCAGTTTCCCTGAACGCGCTGGGAAAATTCCCGCCCGTTCTGTTCCAGTTGCCAGATGTCCGAGCTGCCGATCAGGCAATTGTGCCGACTCAATTCCGACAAGCTGTGTGGCCGACCGTACCGTTCAAGGTAGGACGGTGACGCGCACAGATACATCCGACGCGGCGCCAGGCGTGTAGCGACCAGCCGCGAATCCTGCAGACGACCCAGACGGATCGCCAGATCGAGCCCTTCATGCACCAGATCGAGTTGTCGATTGGTCAGTTCAATGTCGATGCGCAGTTGCGGGTATTGCCCCATGAACCGGGTGACCAGAGGCACGATGAAGCGTTCGCCGTAGGCCACGGCACAGGTCATGCGCAGCATGCCCTTGGGTTCGCTGGTCAGGTCACCCACCGCGCGCAAAGCTTCTTCACGGCCGTCCTGCAAGCGTTGGCAATGCTGCAGAAACGTCTGTCCCGCCTCGGTCAGTGTGACCCGCCGGGTACTGCGGTAGAGCAGACGTGTCTGCAATCGCTCCTCCAGTCGTACAATTTGTCGACTGACGTGCGAGGAGGAAACCCCAAGGCGTTCAGCGGCGGCGGTGAATTGGCTGCATTCGGCGACGGCCACAAACTCGTCGATGCCTTCCCAGCGGTTTTCCGACATTAGGATTATCCCTGTACGGCAATAATATTTTTCATTTGGTCAGATTATTAATCAGTCAGCGCTGAACTACACTGGCCGTCTGGTTTTTTATTCATTGGATTCACTGGAGAGTCAGCATGATCAAGTCGCGCGCCGCCGTTGCCTTCGAGGCCAAAAAGCCGCTGGAAATCGTAGAAGTCGATGTCGCCATGCCCAAGGCCGGTGAAGTGTTGCTGCGCGTGGTGGCTTCCGGGGTTTGTCACACTGACGCTTACACCCTGTCCGGTGCTGACCCGGAAGGTATCTTCCCGTCGATCCTCGGCCACGAAGGTGGCGCCATCGTTGAAGCGATCGGTGAAGGCGTGACCTCGGTGGCCGTCGGCGACCACGTGATCCCGCTGTACACCCCGGAGTGCGGTCAGTGCAAATTCTGCAAATCGGGCAAGACCAACCTGTGTCAGGCGATTCGCGCCACTCAGGGCAAGGGCTTGATGCCGGACGGCACTTCGCGCTTTTCCTACAAGGGAGAAACAATTTTCCACTACATGGGTACTTCGACTTTCTCCGAGTACACCGTGTTGCCGGAAATCTCCGTTGCAAAAATCTCCAAGGATGCGCCGCTGGAAAAGGTCTGCCTGCTTGGTTGCGGTGTGACCACTGGCATTGGCGCGGTGATCAACACTGCCAAGGTCAAACCGGGTGACACCGTTGCGATTTTCGGCCTCGGCGGCATCGGTTTGTCGGCAGTGATCGGCGCAGTGAAGGCCAAGGCTTCGCGCATCATCGCCATCGACATCAATCCGGCCAAGTTCGAAATCGCCAAGCAACTGGGTGCCACCGATTGCGTGAACCCGAAAGATTTCGATCGCCCGATCCAGGAAGTGATCGTCGACATGACCGATGGCGGCGTCGACTTCTCCTTCGAGTGCATTGGCAATGTGCAATTGATGCGTGCGGCACTCGAGTGCTGCCACAAGGGCTGGGGCGAGTCGGTGATCATCGGCGTGGCCGGTGCCGGTCAGGAAATCGCCACCCGTCCGTTCCAGTTGGTCACTGGCCGCGTCTGGCGCGGTTCGGCGTTCGGCGGGGTGCGTGGCCGTACTGAGTTGCCCAGCTATGTCGACATGGCGCAGAGCGGTGAAATCCCGCTGGATACTTTCATCACTCACACCATGGGTCTGGAAGACATCAACAAGGCCTTCGACCTGATGCATGAAGGCAAGAGCATCCGTACCGTC
Source organism: Pseudomonas atagonensis (assembly GCF_011369485.1). Lineage (GTDB taxonomy): Bacteria > Pseudomonadota > Gammaproteobacteria > Pseudomonadales > Pseudomonadaceae > Aquipseudomonas > Aquipseudomonas atagonensis. Next base: position 9,112 of record NZ_VXCA01000018.1, read on the forward strand.
ATTCATTTCTGATCAATCGTGGCGACATGGCTGCAAGTCTTGAAGGCTTGTGGCTGTGACCGCGTAGGAGTCTTTACATGAGTCTGGAAAACATCTCCTGTCAGAAGAGTTTCGGCGGCTGGCATAAACGCTATCGCCATCGCTCCGAAGTGCTGGGCTGCGACATGGTGTTTGCCGTGTATCTGCCGCCGCAGGCAGAGCAGGGCGGCAAGCTGCCAGTGCTGTATTGGCTGTCAGGCCTGACCTGTACGGATGAAAACTTCATGCAGAAGGCCGGCGCGATGCGCATGGCTGCCGAACTGGGTTTGATCGTTGTGGCGCCGGACACCAGTCCCCGTGGCGCCGATGTACCGGGTGACCCGGATGGCGCGTGGGATTTCGGTCTTGGTGCCGGGTTCTATCTGAATGCCACGCAGGAACCTTGGTCGCGGCACTATCGGATGCATGACTATGTTGTGCAGGAATTGCCTTCACTGGTTGAAGCGCATTTCCCGGCGTCGGACAAACGCAGCATCAGCGGCCACTCCATGGGCGGTCACGGTGCATTGGTCTGCGCGCTGCGCAATCCGGGGCGTTACCAGTCGGTGTCGGCGTTTTCCCCGATCAACAATCCGATGGATTGCCCGTGGGGCCAGAAAGCGTTCAGCCGTTATCTGGGCGAAGACCGTTCGAAATGGCGCGAGTGGGATGCCTGTGCGCTGATCGTCGAGGCGGACGAGAAACTGCCATTGCTGGTCGATCAGGGTGACCGCGACGACTTCCTCGCCACCCAGCTCAAACCCGAAGCCCTGCAACAAGCGGCAAAACAGGCGGGTCATCCACTGACTTTGCGCCTGCAACCGGGCTACGACCATAGCTATTTTTTCATCTCAAGCTTCATTGACGACCACTTGCAGCATCACGCACGCGCCCTGGGGGGGGTTCTCAGTTAGTTTCCACTCCGCGCCGGGTCTGCTGTTTTGCAGGGCAAGGCGCGAGAAGCGTGGTTTGGTCGTTCCAAATGAGCTTCGAGCAACGCAGCCCTGCAAAACAGCAGGCCCGGCCCTTCGGGTTGTGCCTTAAAGCGTGCCAAGCTGCGTTACAGGCCTTGGGAAGGGAACAACCATTCCCAGCGGCCTGCGCCTTGCCTGGCACGCTTTAAGGCGACAACGCGGAGGGGAAACTAATTGAGAACACCCCCCTGCCTAATGCAGGTAGAATCACGCCCTGACAAAAATCGGGGCGTTTTTTTTATGCGTATTGGCCACGGCTATGATGTGCACCGTTTCGCTGAAGGCGATTTCATTACTCTGGGCGGCGTGCGCATTACACACAGCTTCGGGCTGCTCGCTCATTCCGACGGTGACGTCCTGCTGCACGCCTTGAGCGATGCCTTGCTCGGCGCGGCGGCGTTGGGTGATATCGGCAAGCATTTCCCGGACACCGACCCGCAATTCAAGGGCGCCGACAGCCGATTGCTGTTGCGACATGTGGTCGCGCTGATCCACGCCAAAGGCTGGAAAGTCGGCAACGTCGACAACACTATCGTTGCCCAGGCACCAAAAATGGCACCGCATATCGAATCGATGCGCGCGCTGATTGCCGCGGATCTGCAAGTAGAACTGGATCAAGTGAACGTGAAAGCCACCACCACCGAGAAGCTTGGCTTCGTCGGTCGCGAAGAAGGCATCGCCGTGCATTCCGTTGCCTTGTTGTTGCGCGCATGAACGAACTGCAATTGCTCGGCCCGCGTGCCTACGGCGAGTCCCTGGGCAGCGCCGTACTGAAGGCGGTCGCGGAAGACTTTCAGGTCGATGAAGTGCTCGACATTCCGTTCAGTGGCGATGGCGAACACCTGTGGATCTGGGTGGAAAAGCGTGGCCTGAACACCGAAGAAGCTGCGCGGCGTATTGCCAAGGCTGCGGGTGTGCCGTTGCGCACGGTCAGTTATGCCGGTTTGAAAGATCGTCAGGCGCTGACCCGTCAGTGGTTCAGCGTACAACTGCCGGGCAAGGCCGATCCTGATCTGTCGGCGGCGGAAAACGACACGCTGAAGATCCTCAAGACCACGCGCCACAAACGTAAGCTACAACGTGGCGCGCATTCGGCCAACGGGTTCACCTTGCGCCTGACTCAGTTCAATGGCGACAAAGCTGCGATTGAAGAACGTCTGCAGATGATCGCCAAGCAAGGCATTCCCAATTATTTCGGTGCCCAACGTTTCGGCCATGACGGCGGCAACGTCGTCGATGCGCGTTCATGGGCGGCGCGCAAGGCATTGCCGGAGCAGCGAAACGTGCGCTCGCGCCTGCTGTCGACCGCGCGCAGTTTTCTGTTCAATCGGGTGCTGGCGGCGCGTGTTGCCGATGGCACCTGGCAGAAAGCCCAAGTTGGCGATCTGCTGGCCTTCACCGACAGCCGCAGCTTTTTTCCTGCGGGTGAAGCCGAGTGCAGCGACCCGCGTCTGGCGATTCTCGACCTGCATCCGACCGGCCCGCAGTGGGGCGAAGGTGACTCGCCAGCCGCCGGCGCTGTCCATGATCTGGAGCAGGGGATTGCCGCTCGTGAAGCGGATCTGCGCGATTGGTTGATTCACGCCGGCATGAGCCACGAACGTCGCATCCTGCGGCTGCCCATTGGCGGGTTGACGTGGCATTATCCCGAACCTGACATTCTGCAACTGGAATTCGTCCTCCCGGCCGGATGCTTCGCCACCGTATTGGTGCGCGAACTCGTTGATCTGGTGCCGGTGGGGCAGACGGACAGCCCATGCGTATTCTGATTTCTAACGACGATGGGGTAACCGCACCCGGTCTCGCCGCGCTTTATGCTGCGCTGGCGGATTACACCGAATGCGTGGTTATCGCCCCGGAGCAGGACAAAAGTGGCGCCAGCAGTTCGCTGACGCTCGACCGTCCGCTGCACCCGCAATACCTGGCCAACGGTTTTATCAGTCTCAACGGCACGCCGACCGACTGTGTGCACCTGGGGCTCAATGGTTTGCTGGAGCGCGAGCCGGACATGGTGGTTTCGGGCATCAACCTTGGCGCCAATCTGGGCGACGACGTGTTGTATTCCGGGACGGTCGCGGCGGCCCTCGAAGGCCGTTTTCTCGAACGTCCCTCTTTTGCCTTCTCGCTGGCTTCCCGGCAGGTGGACAATCTGCCCACCGCTGCCTACTTTGCGCGCAAACTGGTCGAGGCCCATGCCGGGCTCGATCTGCCGCCACGCACGGTACTCAACGTGAACATTCCGAATCTGCCAATCGACCACATTCGCGGCATTCAGCTAACCCGACTTGGCCATCGCGCCCGGGCAGCGGCGCCGATGAAAGTGGTCGATCCGCGTGGCAAGGCCGGTTACTGGATTGCTGCCGCCGGCGATGCCGAAGACGGCGGCCCGGGCACTGACTTTCATGCGGTGATGCAAGGTTATGTTTCCATCACTGCGCTACAACTTGATCGCACCTTCAATGACGCCTTCAGAAGTCTCGACGGCTGGCTGGAGGGACTGCGCTGATGGCTCGTGAACACGAAGATCGCCTGCGCAGCGGGATCGGCATGACGTCCCAGCGCACGCGGGAACGACTGATCCAGCGTCTCTATGAAGAAGGCCTGTCCAACGCCAAGGTGCTGGAAGTGATTCGCCGCACGCCGCGTCATCTGTTCGTCGATGAAGCGCTGGCGCATCGCGCGTATGAAGACACCGCGCTGCCCATCGGCCACAACCAGACGATTTCCCAGCCTTATATGGTGGCGCGCATGAGCGAGCTGCTGCTGGAGGCGGGGCCGCTGGACAAGGTGCTGGAGATCGGCACCGGTTCCGGTTACCAGACCGCCGTGTTGTCGCAACTGGTGGAGCGGGTGTTTTCGGTCGAGCGCATCAAGGTCCTGCAGGATCGGGCCAAGGAACGTCTGGTCGAGCTGAACCTGCGCAATGTCGTCTTTCGTTGGGGCGATGGCTGGGAAGGCTGGCCGGCGTTGGCGCCTTATAACGGCATCATCGTCACTGCCGTGGCCACTGATGTGCCGCAAGCGCTGCTTGATCAACTGGCTCCCGGCGGGCGCATGGTGATCCCGGTCGGCTCTGGTGAAGTGCAGCAATTGATGCTGATCGTGCGTGAAGAAAACGGCTTCTCCCGGCATGTTCTGGGCGCTGTTCGTTTCGTGCCATTGCTCAACGGGCCGCTGGCCTGAGCATTTGTTCAACGGCGCTGAATTCCTTTCGCTGGCTTCGGTCTTACACCGGCGACATTGGTTTAAACGCAGCGGATTGCCCACTTGCAAACGTGTGCGCGAAGCGATTTCGCTTCATTAAAGGTAAAGCCGATCCGGCCCGTTATACTTGCGACACCTCATGCCGGAATCCGGCATTCCAAATTTTTCAGCCACCACAAAGGGAGCGGCGGGTGAGTCTCACAGTCATTGCGCAGCGTATAGGTAACACGAGCTTTCAGCGCCTGGTGACTGGCCTTGTCTTGAGCACCTTGCTGGTCGGTTGCTCCAGCACCAAATCGAGCAACGTTCGGGTGGTCGATCGCAACAATGCGGTCGCGCAGCGTCCTGCGGTAACCACCGGGCAGTATGTAGTCCGTCCGGGCGATACGATGTTTTCGATCGCTTTTCGCTACGGCTGGGACTACAAAGCCCTCGCTGCCCGGAACAATATTCCTACGCCGTACACGATCCATCCGGGTCAGACGATTCGCTTCGACGGCCGTACCGGTTCAACGTCGACAGCGGTGGTGAGCAACGCCGGTTCTTCGCCTTCATCGTCGAGCAAAACCACGGTAATCCGGCGCCAGGCGAATGGCACGACGACCACGACAACCACTGGTTCCACGGGTGCAGTACCGTCCGTCGCCAACAAGCAAACCCCAGCGCCACTACCTCCGGCAGGCCCGGCCCCGACCGGCTGGGGATGGCCATCTAATGGCATTCTGATTGGAAAATTCTCTTCAAACGGTAGTTTGAATAAAGGAATTGATATCGCCGGAGATTTGGGACAGCCTGTTTTAGCTGCGTCTGATGGGACGGTGGTATACGCCGGGAGTGGCTTAAGGGGCTACGGCGAATTAGTCATCATCAAACACAGCGAAACCTACGTCAGTGCTTACGGACACAACCGTCGGCTGTTGGTACGGGAGGGGCAGCAGGTCAAGGTCGGACAGACAATTGCCGAAATGGGGTCAACGGGTACAGACCGGGTGAAACTGCATTTTGAGATTCGCCGACAAGGTAAACCTGTAGATCCACTGCAGTTCCTGCCAAGACGTTGATTTGTAGGCCAGCCTGTTCCGTCGCGTAGAGGGGACAGGCTCCAGCGTTGCCAAGGATAAAGGCGTCGCTTGAGCTTGGGGTCGAACTCACCAAAGGACTATAACAATGGCTCTCAGTAAAGAAGTGCCGGAGTTTGACATCGACGATGAGGTTCTCCTTATGGAGACCGGCATCGATTCGGATTCTTCGATGTCGAATGATGAAGGGGCTGCTCCACCTTCCGTTCGTTCCAAATCCAAACACTCCGCTTCACTTAAACAACATAAGTACATCGATTACACGCGTGCACTTGATGCCACGCAGTTGTATCTCAACGAAATCGGCTTTTCCCCATTGCTCTCTCCGGAAGAAGAAGTTCATTTTGCGCGCTTGTCGCAAAGTGGTGATCCGGCGGGGCGCAAGCGCATGATTGAAAGTAACCTGCGGCTGGTGGTCAAAATCGCCCGGCGTTACGTCAATCGGGGGCTGTCGCTGCTGGATCTGATCGAAGAGGGCAACCTCGGGCTGATCCGCGCGGTGGAAAAGTTTGATCCCGAGCGCGGCTTCCGCTTCTCGACCTACGCGACATGGTGGATTCGTCAGACCATCGAGCGCGCGATCATGAATCAGACCCGGACCATCCGGTTGCCGATTCATGTGGTCAAGGAGCTCAACGTGTACCTGCGGGCCGCACGGGAGCTGACGCAAAAGCTCGACCACGAACCTTCACCCGAAGAAATCGCCAACCTGCTGGAAAAACCGGTAGGTGAGGTCAAGCGCATGCTGGGCCTGAATGAACGGGTTTCTTCGGTCGACGTCTCGCTGGGTCCGGATTCGGATAAAACCCTGCTGGACACCCTCACCGATGATCGTCCGACCGATCCATGCGAACTGCTGCAGGACGACGACCTGTCGCAGAGCATCGATCAGTGGCTGTCGGAGCTGACCGACAAGCAGCGTGAAGTGGTTGTACGCCGCTTCGGTCTGCGTGGCCACGAAAGCAGCACGCTGGAAGATGTAGGCCTGGAGATCGGCCTGACCCGGGAACGGGTGCGCCAGATCCAGGTGGAAGGCCTCAAGCGTCTTCGCGAAATCCTTGAGAAAAACGGCCTGTCGAGCGAGTCGCTGTTCCAGTAAGCGCCTTTAACGATCGCCCGCCAAAAGCCCCGACTGGTTCGGGGCTTTTTGCTGTCCACCAGTGGCTGGCTCGAAAAGAAACATCATTGTCGGACATACGGTCGGCGTTTCCATCGTTTGTAGTCTCTCGCTGTAAGCCTTGGCTTACTCTTTCGTAAGTGTTCGTTATTTTTACAGTGCAGTAGACGTCTATCGAGATGATTGTTTGATCCTAACTTATTGATTTTGATATTTATTTTTTAATGTGAAGTGCTTATTACAGCGCTTTTCAGGCGAGAGGCCCGATTGCTCTTGGCCGGGAACTCTCTAGTATCTGGGTTGTGTCGACGGATAGACACGCCCATCAAGGATGAGGGGAACGGACATCGCAGGAAGCGATTCATCAGGACGATGAAAAGGAACACAGGGAATAGGGAAAAAATGTGGGCGGGTCAAACCGCCCCTTTTTTTCGCCTGAAGAAAAGCAAAACCCGGAAAAGCAAAAAGGCCCGCAAGGGGCCTTTTTGAAAACGCGCGACAGATCAGCGTTCGAGATCTTTGATCTTGCCTTTGACGCCATCCCACTCTTCGGCATCCGGCAGCGATTCTTTCTTCTCGGTGATGTTCGGCCAGATTTCGGCCAGTTCAACGTTCAGCTGAATGAATTCCTGCATCTCTTCCGGAACTTCGTCCTCGGAGAAAATCGCGACGGCCGGGCATTCCGGTTCGCACAGGGCGCAGTCGATGCACTCATCCGGGTGAATCACCAGGAAGTTCGGGCCTTCGTAAAAGCAGTCCACCGGACAGACTTCTACGCAGTCGGTGTACTTGCACTTGATGCAGTTGTCGGTGACGACGAAGGTCATTTCTAATTTTCTCCTCAGGCGGCGGCAGCGTTGCCCCTTCACGGTTGGGGTCGCCAGGTTCGGGAGCGATGTCTGCCAGCCAGGCTATTAGCCAGCAGCATCCCAAACCGCGCGAGATTCTAACAGCTTGAAGCCGTTTGCGTTATATCCGGTTCTTTAGTGCTTAGATCCGGTTCTTAAGTGCATATAACATTTCGAGCGCTCGACGCGGGGTCAGATCATCGAGGTCCAACTTGGCCAATTCATCCAGCACCGGATGCGGAAGGCTGGCAAACATGTCGCTTTGCTGCGGAGCGGCAGGCTTGCCTTTGACGGCAGGCTTCGGCGCTTCATGGGGCAATGCGGTGTCTTCCAGTCGGCTCAGGTGCTCACGGGCACGCACGATCACTTCGCTCGGTACGCCGGCCAGTTGAGCCACAGCCAGGCCGTAGCTCTGGCTCGCGGGCCCCGGCAGCACGTGGTGCAGGAATACGATGCGCTCGTTGTGCTCGGTGGCGTTGAGGTGCACGTTGGCCACCAGCGGCTCGGCTTCCGGCAATACGGTGAGTTCGAAATAGTGCGTAGCAAATAGAGTATAGGCACGCAGATGTGCCAGACGCTCGGCCGCCGCCCACGCCAGGGACAGACCGTCGAAAGTGCTGGTGCCACGGCCGACTTCGTCCATCAGCACCAGGCTGCGTTCGGTGGCGTTGTGCAGGATATTGGCGGTTTCGCTCATTTCGACCATGAAGGTCGACCGGCCACCGGCCAAGTCATCGCTGGAACCGATCCGGGTGAAGATTCGATCCACCAGTGACAGTTCGCAACTGGCCGCCGGCACGAAGCTGCCGATGTGCGCGAGCAGGACGATCAAAGCGGTTTGGCGCATGTAGGTGGATTTACCGCCCATGTTCGGGCCGGTGATCACCAGCATGCGCGTGTTGTCATCGAGGCTCAGGTCGTTGGCCACGAACGGCGTGGTCAGCACTTGCTCGACCACCGGGTGACGGCCCTGATTGATGCGCATGCACGGCTCGCTGACGAAGCGCGGGCAGTTCAAGTCCAGATTCAGCGCACGTTCGGCGAGGTTGCTCAGCACGTCCAGCTCGGCCAGAGCGCCGGCGGTGTCCTGCAGTGGCGGCAACTGGCTGATCAGATCTTCCAGCAGTGCTTCGTACAGCATCTTCTCGCGCGCCAGTGCGCGGCTCTTGGCCGACAGCGCCTTGTCTTCGAACTCTTTCAGTTCCGGCGTGATGAATCGCTCGGCGCCCTTCAGCGTTTGCCGACGGATGTAGTCCGCGGGCGCCGACTCGGCCTGCTTGCTCGGCAACTCGATGAAGTAGCCGTGGATGCGGTTGTAGCCGACCTTCAGGTTGGCGAGGCCGGTACGGGCCTTTTCCCGGGCTTCCAGGTCGATCAGGAACTGGCCGGCGTTTTCGCTCAGCGATTGCAACTCGTCGAGCTCGCTGTCGTAGCCGGTTTTCAGCACGCCACCATCACGGATCACCGCTGGCGGGTTGTCGATAATGGCTTTTTCCAGCAGTGCCGCCAGTTCCGGGTAGGTGCTGGTGGTGATGGCCAGTTGTTGCAGATGCGGCGCTTCCAGATCGGTCATTGCCACTTGCAATTCAGGCAGGGCGCCGAGGGCGTCACGCAGACGAGCGAGGTCACGAGGACGCGCATTGCGCAGACCGATCCGCGCGAGAATCCGCTCGATGTCGCCGATTTCCTTGAGCTGCGGTTGCAGCTTTTCGAAGCGGTAACCGTCGAGCAGGCAAGTGATCGACGTCTGGCGCGCCAACAACACGGTCAGGTCGCGCAAGGGACGGTTTAGCCAACGGGTCAGCAATCGGCTGCCCATGGCGGTCTGGCAACGGTCTACAACCGATTGCAGGGTGTTGTCGCGGCCACCGGCCAGGTTGGTGTCGAGTTCCAGATTGCGACGGCTGGCGCCGTCCAGCACCACGGTGTCATCGAGACGTTCGTGGCGCAGGCTGCGCAAGTGGGGCAGGGCGGTGCGTTGGGTTTCCTTGGCGTACGCCAGCAGGCAACCGGCGGCGCCGATGGCCAGGGTCAGGGTTTCGCAGCCGAAGCCTTTCAGGTCTTGGGTCGAGAATTGCTGGCAGAGGCTTTTCAGCGCCGAATCGCGTTCGAAGTCCCACGGCGCACGACGACGCACGCCGCGACGTTTCTCCGCAGGCAAGTCTTTCGGCCAGTCATCCGGAATCAGCAGTTCCACCGGGTTGACCCGCTCCAGCTCCGCCAGCAGATTCTCCCAGCCCTTGATCTCGAGCACGGTGAAGTTGCCGCTGGTGATGTCCAGCACGGCGAGGCCAAACAGACGCTCGTCGCCCAGTACTGCAGCGATCAGGTTGTCGCGGCGCTCATCAAGCAGTGCTTCGTCACTGACTGTGCCCGGCGTGATGATTCGTACGACCTGACGTTCCACAGGACCTTTGCTGGTCGCGGGGTCGCCAACCTGCTCGCAGATCACCACCGACTCGCCGAGCTTGACCAGTTTCGCCAGGTACCCTTCTGCCGCGTGGTAAGGAATCCCGCACATCGGGATCGCCTGCCCCGCCGATTGCCCACGCGCCGTCAGCGTGATGTCGAGCAATTTGGCCGCCTTCTTCGCGTCTTCGTAGAAGATCTCGTAGAAGTCGCCCATGCGGTAGAACATCAGCTGAACCGGGTGCTGGTTCTTCAGGCGCCAGTACTGCTGCATCATCGGAGTGTGGGAGGACAGGTCGGAGACGGCTTTATTCATCGGATTGTCAGGCAACTCGGTTTAAAGATGTAGGGCAAAAGCGCGGCAACCGCCGGGCTTTTCCGCGATGGGCGCAAGGTTACCATGGGCAGTCTTCCGGGCGCAGGCATCGCGGGCGACCAAGCGTTTTGTTCATCGAAAAGTTGATTTATGCATTACTTATGCAAATCAGCATTTGTCTTCGGGAAAGACTTCAAGCACTATGCGCGTTATGCAAAAACGCAACGTATCCTCCGTCTTAAGAGCACTGCTCGACCAGCACGGGATCTCCCCCACGGAGCTCCACCGTCGCACCGGCGTGCCTCAATCCACTCTCTCGCGGATTCTCAGCGGGAAGATCGTCGATCCTTCGGATAAACATATTTCGAAGATTGCCGAGTACTTCGCCGTGAGCACCGATCAATTGCGCGGGCGCGCGGATGTCGCGGCGTCGGCCGGTGCCGTGCGTGATGACGTACACGCGGAACTCAAGGACATAATGCTGTGGGACGACGATACGCCTGTCGATGATGACGAAGTATCGGTGCCGTTCCTTCGCGAGGTTGAATTGGCTGCTGGATCAGGAAGATTCGTCATCGAAGAGAGCGAGCGCTCTAGCCTGCGCTTCGGCAAGCGCAGCCTGCGCCATAACGGTGTGCAGTTCGACCAGGCCAAATGTGTGACCGTACGCGGCAACAGCATGTTGCCGGTCTTGCGTGATGGCGCCACCGTCGGCGTCAACGCCGGCAAGTGCGGCATCGGCGACATCATCGATGGCGACCTGTACGCGATCAATCACAACGGCCAGCTTCGTGTGAAGCAGCTCTATCGTCTGCCTACCGGCATTCGTCTGCGCAGCTTCAACCGTGACGAGCACCCGGATGAGGACTACAGCTTCCAGGAAATCCAGGAAGAGCAGATTGTCATCCTCGGTCATGTCTTCTGGTGGGGCATGTACGCCCGCTAACCCGACCTTTTCAGAAAAACCCGCCCATCGGCGGGTTTTTTTTCGCCTGGATGAAACAGGTCAACCCTTGAATCGCGGGGTCTTCATGCGTCCGTGCATTTCTTGCGCATAAATAAATGCATTCGTGCATTGACTGTATATGCATCCATGCATATTATTGCCACCAAGCCGCTCGACACAGCGGCTGGCAAGACAAGCTCTTTAGTTCCACAAGAACAGGCAGCGATGAACCGGCCTCAACGGTTCAGAGGGTTGGCAACTGACCCGGGTGTGCAGCGTAAAGCACCAGAAGCAGTTATCCGGCGGGCAGGGACCGCGGTCGGAAAAACAATCTGAATGGACTCGTACCGCGCCAGTAGCGCCGAAAAGTCAGCTTCCTTCACGTACACAGGATTGAAGGAAGGCGAAGGAGCGCATTACTGAAAAGCCCGGCCGTTGCGCCGGGCTTTTTGGAATGCCTGCCTTGCTCGCATAGGCATTACTACCAACCAATCATTCATAGATGAGAAGCCACACAATGTTGAAGAAATACCTCGCTCCACTCCTGGCCACCGCGGTGCTGTTCGGCACTGGCACACACGTGCTGGCAGCCAACCTTTTGGTCAACGGCAGTTTTGAACAATCGGATTGCGCTGGCGGCTGCATTCTGGACACCCCGGCGAAAGCCAATGCCATCACGGGCTGGACGACGTTCTTGTCCGGTGCTGAATACTTCAACATGCCGAATGCCATTGGCGGCTCTGTTGCCGCGGACGGCGTGATGATCGTTGACCTGGCCAACTATGTTTACGGTAACGGCGGCGGGATCCAGCAGAATTTTGCCACTACCCCGGGCGCCAGATACCGACTGACCTTCAGCGCCGGTAACTCCCGTTACGCCAGTCGTTCGGGAGACGGTGTCATTCAACTGAAAGTGGCCGGTCAAACCGCCACGTTCAACACACCGACAGCCAAAGGCGTTGCGGTTGAATGGAGCACCTTAACCTACGAGTTCACCGCAATTACCGCGCAGACAACCCTGGCGTTTTCCAACGAGCAGAATCCGTACGCCAACTATGCCTTTATCGATAACGTCATTGTTGAGCGCCTGTAACACCCTCCGCCAGGGAGCTGCGCTTACTACCAAAGTGAAAAGCAGCAGCGCACGGGTGCTGTCTGCGCACCACCTCTACTTTCATCAATGCTCCCGGGAGGCGTGACATGACAAACGAGCAACAAGCGTTGGCGGACATGCCGATCTGGCTGGTCATCCTCCTTGCCGTGGTGGGCGGGGTGTCCGGCGAAATGTGGCGCGCCGACAAGGAGGGCGCTCGCGGCTGGCCGCTGTTGCGGCGTCTGGCCCTGCGCTCCGGCGCCTGCATGATCTGCGGCGTCTCGGCGATCATGCTGCTGTACGCCGCCGGCATGTCGATCTGGGCTGCCGGCGCATTCGGTTGCCTGACCGCCATGGCCGGCGCCGATGTCGCCATCGGTCTGTACGAGCGCTGGGCCGCCAAGCGCATCGGCGTCTGCGAAGTCCCGCCGCGCGACCAGCCTTAACCTTGACTGTTTCCATGCCGCCGTTCTGGCGGCAGGGCTTCGCGTGGACGATTGAAAAGGAGGTCATGTATGCCCACACCGATTCAGCAGCCGTCGCAATTGTTCACAGCCATCGCGACGACGCTGCGAAACACTGCCGGACTCAACCTTAATGTCGGCAATAACGATGATTTCGCCGCGCCGGGCGATCAAGCCTGGGTGTTGATCGACTTCGACCGCAACGCGCCGGGAGTGCGCGCCGCTGACGGACGCATCGCACACGTCATGACGGTGTCGCTGCAAGTGATTCCGGCGCTGTCTGCCAGCGCATTTGCCGCGTGCGATCTGATCGCAGTGCTGAAAAACCTGATCACCGACAACCGCTGGAACCTGCCCGGCGATCAATGCGATCTGCCAATGAACATTGATGGTTTGCCGTCATCGCTTATCCGTGCCGAGCAGCAATACAAGGCCTGGACGTTGACGTTCAACCAGACCCTCTACCTCGGCCCGACGCTGCTCGACGATCCGCTCGGCACACCGAAATTTGCCCGCACCTGGGAAGTCAGCAGCATCGACGACCCCGACCAATACACCGCGCTGGAGGCCTGACCGATGTTCGACGCATTACTGCGCATGCAACTGGGTCCGCTCATCGAGCGCCTGGCCGAAATGGAAGCGGAAATCGATGACCTGCACCGTCGCGCCGAGAGTTTTTGTCGCATCGGCATTTGCCAGTCAGTCGATCCCGCGAGCAACACCTGTCAGGTCAGCCACGGCGGATTGCTGACGCCGGCCATCAAGTTCTTCAACCCGAGTGCCGGCGCGCAAAGCGAGTCGCGGATTCCCTCGGTGGGCGAGCAGTGTTTGCTGCTCAACTACGGCAGCGGTGAAAGCGGCGCCCAGAGCGTGGCGTTGTTCGGTCTGAACAGTGACCGTTTTCCGCCGACTTCGACTGTGCCGACGCTGACCCGCCGCGTGCATCAGGACGGCAGCGAAAGTGGCTACGACGACGCCACGCACACCCTGCAATGGCTCAACGGCCCCGCAGCCTTCAACGGAAACCGCGAGTCGCTGGAACTGAAAATCGGCCCCGCGCGCCTGGCGATGAGCCCACAGGCAATCAACCTGCAACTGGGCGCGGTCGGCCTGACCATCGACGCCTCGGGCGTGCACTTCAGCGGCCCGTTGGTCGATCACCAGGGCCGCGTCATCAGCCCCTGATTAAGAAACTTCCCATGATCGGAATCGATAGAGACAGCGGGGCCACGGTCGACGACTGGCTGCAGTTTGTGCAGCGCGCGACCCGGGCCCTGACCACGCCGCTGGGCACCCGGCAAAAACGCCCCTTGTACGGCTCGCTGATCCCCTCGCTCTTGGGGCAGAACCTTGGCGACGACGTACTGCTTCTGGCCCAGAGCCACGCCGCGCAAGCCTTCTACAACCGGCAGAACGGCATCGATGATTTTCAGCCGAGCGTGATTGTTGCCAGCCGTCAGGGAGCCGGTCTGCTGCTGCGTTTCGCCGGTACCTGGAAAAACCGTCAACAAACCTTCGAGGTCGTGACATGAGTATGTTGATCCCCGGCCAGAACCAACTGGCCGAACCCGCGCTGATCACCGTCGAAGCCTTCGAAGACCTGCTCGCCGAGTTCAAGACTTTCGTCATCGAATACGTCGGCGCGCGTTCGCCGGACAGCGCGGCGAAACTCAAGACCAGCCTGGAAAATGAAAGCGAACTGCTGACGCTGGCGCTGGAAGCGTTCTGCGTGCGCCTGCAAACCCATGAACGCAAATACAACGCTCGCATCAAGCAGATGCTGGCGTGGTGGGCGACCGGCAGCAACCTCGATGCGCGGCTGGCGGACATGGGCCTGGAGCGGCAGTTGCTCGATCCGGGTGATCCGGCGGCATTCCCGCCGGTGCCGGCGATTTATGAAAGCGACGACGACGCCCGGCTGCGTTATTACCTCGCGCCCCATGCTCCGGCGGCGGGCTCGCGAATGCAGTATCGCCGAGAAGTCTTCACCCTTGGCGAACGGCCGACGGTGAAGGTCGAATCCACCGACGCCGGTGTGGTCAACGTCACGTACACCTTCAACCCGGATGGCCTCGCTGCGCAGGTCAAGGATGGCAACGGTCGGCGCACGGCGCCGGGCGAAGTTCAGGTCACGGTGTTGTCCCGCGAGGGCGACGGCACGCCGACCGCCACACTGCTCGACGGCGTCCGCCAGCACTTCGCCCGCCCCGACGTCTGCCCGGAAACCGACAAGGTCACCGTCAAAGGCGCTGACATTCAGCGCTACAAGATTCGCGTGGTGGCGAAGATCAATTCCGGCCCCGATTCAGGCCTGACCAAAGTCGCTGCGCAGCAGCAATTGCAGGCTTACGCCGACAGTTGTCATCGCCTTGAAGGGCGGGTCGATCCGAGCTGGATCGACTACACGCTGCACAGCGCCGGTGCCGTGCAATTGCAGATTCTGGAACCGATGGCGCCGATCGTGTGCAGCGCTTTTCAAGCACCGTACTGCACCGCAGTTGAAGTCGAGGTGCTGACGCTATGAGTGAGCCAACTCAGCGGCCGACGTTGCTGCCAGCCAACAGCTCGGCGCTTGAACGCGGACTGGATCTGGGCTTCGGTGCGCTGCTTGATCGCATCGCACCGCCGTTTCCCGAGCTGATGAACCCGAGTGAAACCCCGGCCGCGTTTTTGCCGTATCTGGCAGCGGATCGCGGTGTCGCCGAATGGAGCAGCACCGCAGCGGAAGCGGAAAAACGCCTCACCGTCGAACTCGCCTGGCCCACCGCGCGCCAGGCTGGCACCCGCAAGGCTTTGGAAAACGCTGCCAAGGGTTTGCAACTGCGCCCGGAAGTCCGCGCCTGGTACGAACAGTTACCCCCCGGCGCGCCGTACAGCTTTTCTGTGCGGGCCTTCAGCGAACAACCCTACAGCGAAGAAATCGACGCGCGTCTTGATCGACGACTGGCCGATGCCAAGAGCGAACGGGACGTGCTGTCGGTCTCGGTCGGCCTGAGCGCTTTCGGCAATCACGTCATCGGCGCCGCGACTTTTTGCGGCGAGCTGACCACGGTTTATCCGGTGTTCGTCGAAGGGCTCGAAACTTCGGGAGAGGCATTCATGGCCGCCGGCATGTACACCGTCGAAACATCCACTATTTATCCTCAGGGGGCCTGAATGGCTGACTATTACACCCTGCTCACCAACGCAGGGATTGCCTACGAAACGGCGTGCAAAGCCGCGGGCACGCCGATCAAGTTGACGCAGATTTCCGTCGGCGACGGCGGTGGTTCCGTCTACAACCCGGCCGCAACCGCCACGGCGCTGAAACGCGAAGTCTGGCGCGGGCCGCTCAATGCACTGTTCCAGGACGAAAAAAATCCGAGCTGGCTGCTCGCCGAAGTGACCATCCCGCCTGATGTTGGTGGCTGGTACGTACGGGAAGCCGGGCTGTGGACTGACACCGGGATTCTCTACGCCATCGTCAAATACCCGGAGTCGTTCAAACCGGTTCTGGCGACGTCGGGCTCGGGGAAAGAGTTCTATATTCGCTCGATTTTCGAGACCAGCAATGCGTCGCTGGTGACGTTGTTGATTGATGACACGGTGGTCAAAGCCACGCGTGCCTGGGTCATGAGTTATCTGGCCGAAGAACTCGGCAAGCTGGATGGTAAGCAGTCGGTGCGTGTCGCCGCAACGGGCAACGTGGTGTTGAACGGCGCGCAGCAGATTGACGGTGTGGCTGTGATTGCTGGCGACCGCGTGTTGCTGGCGAATCAGACGCTGGCCAAGGACAACGGCCTGTGGATTGTCGCCAATGGTGACTGGGTGCGGGCAACCGATGCCAACAGCAGCGCCAAGGTCAAGCCGGGTCTGACGGTCATGGTGGAGGAGGGCACGGCGAACGGTGATTCGTTGTGGCACCTGACCACCAATGCACCGATTACCCTCGGCACGACTGCGCTGACGTTCAAGATGTTGGCCGGGCGCACCGGGATTGCTGCCGGGACTTACAAGAGTTTGACTGTTGATGAATATGGTCGGGCGACGGCGGGTGCGAACCCTGAGACGCTGGCCGGATTTGGCATCAAGGATTCGTACACCAAGGCTGAAGTTGAAGCGTTGATTGCCAAGGCGTCGGCGTTGCCGGTGGGTTCGATTGTTGCGTTCCCCGTTGATGCACCGCCGCCGGGTTTTCTTGAACTGGATAACAGCGTCAAGAGCAGTGCGACTTACCCGGACTTGAGCGCTTATCTGGGCGGCAAGTTCAACAAGGGTGATGAGGGTGTCGGGAATTTCCGTTTGCCTGAGGCGCGTGGGGAATTCTTGCGTGGTTGGGATCATGGGCGTGGGGTGGATTTCAGTCGAGGGATCGGTGACTGGCAGCCGGATGAAGTCAAAGAGCACTTGCATTTTCTTTCCGCGAAATATGGCGGTGGAACTGGCACATCAATAGCCGCGACGGTGCAGTTGGGACTTTCGGGTCAGCCTGACACTCAAAGTAAAACGACGGGAGTTGAAGCTCTTGATGGTTCGGCGATGGGAGGAGGTGAAACCCGTCCTCGCAACATCGCCGTCATGTGGTGCATCAAAGCCTGGAACGCCCCGGTCAATCAGGGAACCATCGACGTCGCCGCGCTGGCCAAAGAAGTCGAACGGCTGAAGTCCGCCGTTCCGGTGGGTGCTGTTCTGGCATTCCCAACGGGAATTGTTGCGCCTGGTTATCTAGAGTTGGATGGCAGTGTGCAAAGCATCGCGACCTATCCGGATTTGGCGGCGTATCTCGGTACGACATACAACAAGGGCAATGAGGGTGCCGGTAACTTCCGCTTGCCGGAATCGCGCGCTGAGTTCCTTCGTGGCTGGGATCACGGACGCGGCGTGGACGCTGGGCGTGGCATCGGCACTTGGCAAGCTGACGACAATAAATCCCACATTCACGGGACTACCTATGACGTCATCGCCGATATTTTCGCGGCCGGAGACGTCAGACGTAATTATCTTCAGCAATACAACAATGTTGACGATGTCGTAACAAAGGCGTCGGGTGGAGCTGAAGCACGTCCCCGCAACCTTGCGGTCATGTGGTGCATCAAGGCCTGGAACGCGCCGATCAATCAGGGAAGTATCGACATTGCTGCGTTGGCCGTTTTGGCACAGCAAGCGACTGAAACGAGTCAAGGCACCGCTAAGGTTGCCACGCAGATTCAAACCAACGCCGGAACCGACGACACAGTTATTGTTTCACCGAAAAAACTGCGCCTCGGATTCGAGATCAGTCTTGCCGCCAATGGATACATCATTTTCCCATCGTGGCTTGGCGGCCTGATGTTGCAATGGGGATTGGCGAATATGCCGGGGACATCCGCAAACTTCAGTTTCCCGATTGCCTTCCGCAACAATGTTTTTCAAATGATAGCTACCGATGGCGGCGGTGGTGCCCATTCATTGGGTGTGAGTCCAGGAACAACCGGCTTCACCGCTTGGGGCAATGTGGCGACAACGAACTTCCGCTATCTGGCCATAGGTAACTAAAAATGCGTTATTACAGCAAATCAACAGACTGCACTTATCTGGATCGTGTGCATTCGGTGATGCCGGATGACGTGATTGAAATCAGTGACGCTCTCTATCAGGAAGTCTTCGCCAATCCCATGCTCGGAAAAGTCCGTAGTGTGGATGAAAGCGGACTGCCGATCTTGATTGATCCGCCGGGTTTGACTTCAGAAGAGAGAGACAAGCTGGAACGCAGTTGGCGAGATGAACAGATCAACACTGTTCTTTGGTTGCGTGAGCGTCATCGCGACCAACTCGATCTGAACCAGACACCATCGCTGACAACTGAGCAATTCAGCGGACTGTTGATCTACATTCGAAACTTGCGCGATTGGCCCCAATCGCCAGATTTTCCATCGGCAAAAGCACGTCCGATCGTGCCTTCCTGGATCGCTGAGCAGCCTCAATAAACGCCCCGCACCCCGGGGCGTTTTCTTGTCCGCTTAAAACATTCAACACCCGCCAAAGCCCCTCCCTCTGAGGGGCTTTCCCGTTTATGGAGAAACGAAAAATGGCAACCCGCCAAACCTACACCGTGCTCGTTCCATTCCCCACCGGTGGTGGGCACTGGTCGAGCGTCGGTCAAGACCTTGATCTGCTCGACGTCGAGGCCAGTGCCTTGCACTTCGCCGGTCGACTGGAACTGAAAGCCCCCTCCACCCAGGCCAAAAAGGCCGCTACCAAGAAGGCTGACTGAATATGGCTGAGGTTCTGAACTTCGAGCACAACGGCATTACCGTCAATGCCACTGAATCCCCCGAGGCCATGGGTGGCCTGGGTGACAACGTCATCGGTCTGGTCGGCACCGCGCCGAAGGCTGATCCGCTGATTCCGCGTAACGCCCCGTTTCGCATCAACAGCTTCACCACCCACGCGCTGCTCGATCCGACCGGTTCGGAAGAGGGCACCCTGTACCACGCGGTTTACCAGATCCTCAAAGTGGTCAAGGTGCCGGTCTACGTGGTGATCGTCGAGGCGGGCGCGACCCCGGCCGACACCGTTAACGCAGTGATCGGCGGTGTTGAGCCGGCGACCGGCCGCAAGCTCGGTCTGGCGGCGCTGGGCAGTGTCCCGGAAGACCTGACCATCATCGGCGCGCCGGGCTTCACCGGCACCAAGGCTGTGGCCAGCGAGTTCGCCTCGTTCGGCAAGCGCATCAAGGCCCGTGTGGTGCTGGACGGCAAGGACGCGTCCGTCGCCGATCAAGTGCTGTACAGCCAGGAACTCGGCGGTGCGGATCTGGGTTTCGACCGTTGCCTGGTGGTGCACAACATGCCGGCCGTGTACTCGAAAGCGGCGAAGAAAAACGTCTTCCTGTCGCCGTCCAGTCTGGCGATTGCCGCACTGGCCAAGGTCAAACAGTGGGAGAGCCCGGGCAACCAAGTGACCTACGCCGAAGACGTCTCGCGGGTCGTTGAATACAACATCCTCGACACCTCCACCGAAGGCGATCTGCTCAACCGCTACGGCGTCAGCTATTACGCTCGCACTGTGCTCGGCGGCTTCTCGCTGCTGGGTAACCGCTCGATCACCGGCAAGTTCATCAGCTACGTCGGCCTCGAAGATGCGATCAGCCGCAAGCTGGTCAAGGCCGGCCAGAAAGCCATGGCCAAGAACCTGACCAAGTCGTTCATGGATCAAGAGGTCAAGCGCATCAACGACTGGCTGCAGACCCTGGTCGCCGACGAAACCATTCCGGGCGGCAGCGTCTATCTGCACCCGGAGCTCAACAGCGTCGAGAAGTACAAGAACGGCACCTGGTACGTGGTCATCGACTACGGCCGCTACGCGCCGAACGAGCACATGGTTTATCAACTCAACGCCCGCGATGAAATCATCGAGCAGTTCCTGGAGGACGTTCTCTAATGTTTACCAACCGCAATCGCCAGGCCATCGCGGCCACCCTGCAAGGCCTGCCGCTGTCGGCGACCGTGGAGGAATTCACCCCGCCGAAAATCGAATTCGACATGGAAGAGATGCGCGGCGGCCGCTTCATCGTCGAAGAAATGGCCAAGGGCGGCAAAGCCCTTGCCGCCAAGTTGACCCTGCAAGGCATGGGCACCGAAGTGATGCTGGCGCTGGGCGTGAAGCTGGGCGACGACATCCTGCTGAACGTGCGTGAAGCCGGTCAGGATCAGGACGGCAACACCTGGTTCACCTACCACACCGTCGGCGGCAAGCTGAAATCCCTCGAGGAGACTGCGGTGAAGATGGGTGAGAAACCCAAGACCAACCTCGAGCTGTCCTGCCGCACCTACAACCGCCTGGAAAACGGCGTGCCGGTGATCGACATCGATGTACGCACCCAGAAGTTCGTGCTCAACGGCGTCGACGTTCTCGGTGATGCCCGTCGTGCGGTGCTGATGCCTTAACGCAGTAAGTCCGCCGGGCATATGACCCTGTGGGAGCGGGCTTGCTCGCGAATGCGGTGTGTCAGTCGAAGCATGTGTTTCTGACCCTCCGCCTTCGCGAGCAAGCTCGCTCCCACAATGGGTCAGTGTGACTGGCAGATGTTTAGCAACACCCCCTCAAGAATCACCAAGGAATTCATTCATGTCGTGGATGCCACCCAAGCATGATCTGTTGTCGCCAATCACCGGCGATGACGGTTCGCAGATCGAACAGATCCAGCTCAAGCCGCTGTTCTACGCCGCGCAAAAAGAAGCGCTGGAGCGCGCCGGCGATGACGAAGACGATCAGTTTTTCGAACTGGCGCTGCTCGCCACTGGCCTGTCGGTCAAGGAGCTCGACCAGCTCAAACGCCCGGACTACGTCAGCATCGCCCAGTACGTGCACGAGATGTCGACCCGCCCGGCGGCGTACTTTCTCGATCAGGTCGAGGACGCGGAAAAGTCGAACGATCCCGATCAGATCCAGCTGCTGCAACCCTTGGCAGTCACCGGCCGCACCGTGACCTCGCTGAGCCTGGAAATGCCGGTGCTGCGCGCCACCAAAGTGATGAAGAAACTGAAAACGGCCAAGGAACGCGCCGAATTCATCACCGCCCATTGCACCGGCCTGATGATCCCCGATCTGGCCCTGTTGAGCGTCCCGGACTGGACGCAATTGCAGGTGCGCATCGACGATTTTTTAAACCAGCCGGCGGCCTACTTTCGGAACGCGACATCGAAGTAATCCTCGATATCGTCCCGCTCATTTACCCGGTAAGTGAAGCGGAGATTCTGGAATGGGACGCCGAAAAGGCGTTGCGCCGCTACGACATAGCGATCACTCGCCTTGGCGTTAAACAGGAGTAGAGCGGCATGGCAGAGAGCAAATTTGCGCTCACGTACGCCAATGAGAGTGGCAACGCAGCAAGCGGATTGACGAGCCCGGATGGCCTCGGCAGACCGCTGCAGGATTTGAACCTGACTCTGGCCGTGGCGAGTGTCGACATTCGCTTGCTGACGCAGGAACAGATCAAGCTTCGGGAGTTACTGGTCAACCAGCAGTCGTTGTTCAAGGCCAGCGGTTCGGCCCCGGCTGCCAGCAGTGAAGCGAAGTCAAAACTCAAGGCCGAGATCGAGCAGCGTTCGCCGCCAAAGCTCATGCAACCGGCGATGGCCAACGAAACGGCGCTGGTCGAACTCAACCAGTTGCTCAAGATGAGCCATGAACAGTTGCAGGCGCATTCCCGGGGCACGCTGGAACTCGCCAGCGAGAAGCAGGTTGCAGCCAGTGGTGCGACCAACGCGGATCTGTTGCAAGTGCAACTCATCGGCGCCCGATCCGGTATTGGCGAGGGTGCCAAGGGTGACCAGCGGGCGAATGTATTGACGTGGTTCTCCCGTGACGCCGCGATCAACGCGTCGGCGTTCAGGACGGATGTCAAAACCGCTGGCGAGATGTTGGCCGCCTGGCGTTCTTCGCTGAAGCTCGATCAATACCAGAGTCAGGATCTGGCCGATGCAACGAGTTACCTCGGCAGCAGTGGCCTTGATGCCAAGGCAGCTGATATCGGCTCGGTTGTACAACGTTCCGGCGAGGCTGCAATCAGCGCCGGAATGACGCCTGAGCAAGTGGCTGCATTCGCGGCGGCGTTGCTCAACAGTGGCGCAGACAAGGAGGGCGCCAGCGCTGCACTGAAGGGAATGACTTCGGTGCTGGCCAAGGGTGAAGCGGCATCGACCGAGCAGCGTGCGGCCTTGGCTCGTCTAGAGCTAAACCCCGAAGCGCTGGCTGGCGAGATGCACACGGACGCCCCGGCAGCCATCAACTCGGTTCTTGCGGCACTCAATAAACAACCTGTGCAAGAACGGGCGGCACTGACGAAAACGCTGTTTGGCGAAAACGACGCCCGGGTTCTGGAGCTGCTGAAGAAGCCCGAGGATGTACAAAGCGCCTTCTCTCGGGTGGCAGACAAAGGCAAATACGCCACATCGGAGCTTGGCGCAGACGCAGGCGCAGCGGCGAAATCTGCTGAGGCTTTCGGCGCTACCTCGCAGGGGCGCTGGAATGCACTGGATGCAAGCCTGACCCGACTGTCCACGGCATTTGGCACTGCGTTGGCGCCTTTGGCTGATGGCGCCGCGGTGGTACTCACGGCATTGGTCAATGGTGTCAGTGCAGCAGCCGAAGCGTTTCCGGCGCTCACGGCTGGACTGGTTTTACTGGGGGCGGCAGCTCTTCCCTTTGTAGGCGGTGCATTGAAGTCCGGCGTGGCCTCGGTGCTCGACGCTGTATCCAACAGGCTGTTACGCCTGGCGGCTACGCGATTGCCGACCGAAATGGGCGACATGATTGTCGGCGATGACGATGACAATGGTGGACGCAAGAAGAAACGGGCTGGCCGTCGACCCGCTCGACGACACCCGTCGAGCGGATCTCGCGCGGCAGCTTCACGTTCAGCTCCGAGGGGGCGCCTGGGAGGGGCGATGGCGAAGCTCACGCCTCTGTTTGACGATGTGAAAGTCGGGTTCAAGCTTTGGGGTGATGGGGCTGCCAGCAAACTGGCCCCCCTGACCAGGGGACCGGTCGCCAGACTCATGCCCATGGTCGAAAGTGTTGGCGCCAGGGTCATGCCATCGGTAGCCAAGGCTTTGCCCGCCATCAAAATCGGTGCGCCACTGGCCATTGCCCACGCCGCCTACACGGGATTGAAGGGCTGGCGCGAAGGCGATGACAAAGCCGTCAAAGGTGCCGCCGGTGAACTGGCCGGAACCGCCATTGGCGCCACAATCGGTACGTTCATTGCGCCGGGTATCGGTACGTTCATCGGTGGGACGCTGGGTGGAATGTTCGGTTCCTATCTGGGAGAACAATTGGCGACGCCCCCCGAGGACAAACTGGCTCCGCCCGCGCAGGTCGCCAGAGACCTGTCCAGTGCGCAGACACAAAACCAGCAACTCACCTATGCGCCGTCGATTCAGATCAGCGGCAGTGAAATCGCCAGTTCCGAAAAGGTCGGCGCGGTGATTTCGCAAGTCCTGCAAAACCATTTCAGCAGCCAATTCGTCTCCACGATGAGCACCAACCCCCTCGCCACCCGCCGCGACGCAGCCCTGACCGATGGAGTCGCCTGATGAAACAACAAATGGCACTGGGCAGTTTCATTTTCGGCCTGTCGCGTAACTTTGCGTACCACCAGTTGTTGCGCAAATCCGACGGTGGCTGGACCGAGCTGCAGATTCTCACCAGCAAACCCAAGTCCCACCAGACGGGACAGAAACCCGAAACCCTGACCATCACCGGCAAGTCGATGTACGCGGTGGCCATGGATCGGCTCGACGAACTTCGGGCACTGCAGGCTCTGCGCATTCCGCTGCCGTTAATCGACGGCATCGGTCGCAATTGGGGCTTGTGGCGAATCAACAGCGTGCAGGAAACCCAGACCCAGATCATCGATGACGGCACGGCGATGGTCGTCGACTGGGTCATCGAACTGGCGGAGTTCAACAATGCGTAAGGTACGAAGCGTGGCCGGTGATTCGGTGAATCTTTTGCTCTACCGCGAAACCGCTCGCAGTGATGACGCCGCCGAAGAGGCGTTGTGGAAACTCAATCCGACGCTGGCCGAATACGGCCCGGTTTTGCCGGCGGGCGTCTGGGTAACACTGCCGGAGCTCGACAGCAAACCCGCTGCGATCAAACCGGTTCTGGCCTGGGATTAAGGAGGCTGCATGGCACAGGGATTTACCCCGGCAATCGAAATCTACGGGGCCAACAAGGACCTGCTTAACCAGCGGCTGATCAGTTGGGAACACATCGATGCCGCAGGCATGGAGTCCGATCAACTGACGCTGGTGCTCGACCTCGAAGGCCTCGAAGGCTTGCCGAGCCTGGGTGGAACGATCGGCCTGCGGGTGGGTTATCGGGAGTCCGGGCTGGTCGAAAAAGGTCAGTTCAAGGTGACTCGACTGACACCGACGCTGTTTCCATTACGTCTGACGCTGGTGGCTACCGCAGCGCCCTTCAGTGGCAAGGACGAGAGCGAATTCAAGGAACGACGCACGGCCAGTCATGGCCCCACGACCCTCGGCGGATTGTTTCGGACACTGGTTGAGCCACACGGTTTCTCGCCGCGCGTCGATCCCGAACTGGCGCTGATCAGAATTGCCCATGTCGACCAGTCGAATGAAACCGACATGAGCTTCATCACACGACTGGCAAAAAAGTACGACGCGGTGGCCAAACCGTTCAACGATCTCTACGTGCTGGCGAAACCGGCGCAGCTCAAATCGCTGTCGGGCCAAGTGATACCGGACGTCAGGCTGGCGGTGACCCGCAACAATCGTCCGGGCGATCACGCCTTCATCAGCGCCACGCTGGAAGAGACCGCTCGCACCCAGAACCAGGGGTGCAAGACCTGCTTCTGGGACGGTGCTGTTGGCGAGCTGCGGGAGGTGATCACCGGTTCCGCACCCTACAAGGTCATTCGCCAGAAACAGGCCAGTGAGGAAGAAGCCAAAGCCATCGGTGAAGCCGAAGTGCGCAAGATGCTGCGCGAGAAATACACGCTGAAAGTCACCTGCCCGGGCGATCCGCTGCTGGCTGCCGAAGGCCTGTTGGTGCTCGATGACACTTGGCCGGACTTCATGCGCGGTCGCTGGTCGATCAAAAAGGTCACCGCCAGCGGCAAGCGCGAGGAAAGCTATCGCTGCCTGATCGAGGCAACCGGTCTCGACGCCAAGGCCTGATCCCGCGCGCCCCCACAGCGACAGATATCCCTGTGGAAGCCGCGGTGTCTTCCTCAATCTACCCCATTCTGGAACACCCTCATGAAGATCACCCCGATCCTCACGCAGTTGCGTGCGCAATGCCCTGGTCTGGCCAACCACATCGCGGTGGGTGTCGATCTGGCGTTGCTGCAAGGCAACCCTGATCTGCCGACACCTTCTGCCCATGTCACGCCGCTGGCCGATGTGGCCAGCAACAGCACCGCGCAAAACCTCATCACCCAACCGATCCGCGACCGCTTCGAAGTCGTCCTCGCGCTTGACGCCACCGACGCCACAAAAGCGCTGGATCTGTTGCATGACCTGCGCGCCGAACTGTGGCGTGCGCTGGTCGGTTTCAAACCGGACACCGACTACAACGCCATCGTTTACGACGGCGGCGAACTGGTCTCGATCAACAGCAGCCGCGTTCTCTACCGGCTGCGCTTTTTTGCCGAGTTCCAGCTCGGTCGCAATCTGCCGAGCCAGCCTGCGCAGAGTTGGCACGAACGTGAACTGGACGGCTTGTCGTCCTTTACCGGGGCCACCGTGCGGGTCGATGCGATCGACCCGGCCGACCCCAATCTGAAACACCCGGGCCCCGATGGGCGCGTGGAACTGACTTTCTCTGGAGACGTAACCCCATGAGCAATCGCATCACCGTACTGCCGGCCGCCGGCCGTGTCGTACCTGACCCGGAAGCGGGCGATCTGCTGCCCAAAGAAGGCCGTGAAGTGCTGGACAGCGCCTGGTGGCGCCGGCGTCTGGCCGACGGCGATATCACCCTCAAAACCGTAAAAGCTAAACCACAGGGAGCCAAATAATGGCGATCGGATTCAGCAACATCCCCGCGGACATTCGTGTGCCGCTGTTCTATGCCGAAATGGACAACTCGGCAGCCAATAGCGCGACCTCGGCCATGCGCCGTTTGATCGTCGCTCAGGTCAACGACAACATCGCTCCGAGCGAAGTCGGCAAACTGGTGCTGGTGTCCAGCGTGGCACTGGCGAAAAGCATCGGCGGCCAAGGCTCGATGCTTGCCTCGATGTACGAAACCTTCCGCAAGGCCGACCCGATCGGCGAGATCTGGTGCCTGCCGCTGCACAACGCTGAAGGGGCCATCGCCAAAGGCGTGCTGACCCTGACCGGCACTGCCACTCAGGCTGGCATGCTCAACTTGTATGTCGGTGGCGTTCGCGTACAAGCCACCGTGGTCAATGGAGCCACCGCCGCTCAAGCGGCTACCGCGCTGGCGCAGAAAATCAACGCCACCGCCGATCTGCCGGTGAGCGCTGCGGCGGCTGAAGGTGTGGTCACCCTGAACGCCAAATGGACGGGCGAGAGCGGCAACGACATCAGCCTGCAATTCAATCGCCTGGGCAAGAGCAACGGCGAAGAAACCCCGGCGGGCCTGACCACCGCGATCACCGCCATGGCGGGCGGCGTCGGCATACCGGATCAAATCGCTGCCGTCGCGGCGCTGGGTGACGAGCCGTTCGAGTTCATCGCGCTGCCGTGGTCGGATCTGGCCACCCTCAACACCTGGCAAGCGGTCATGGATGACAGCACCGGTCGCTGGTCGTGGGCCAAGCAATTGTTCGGTCACGTCTACAGCGCCAAGCGCGGCACCGTCGGCACTCTGGTGGCGGCCGGTCAGGCGCGCAACGACCAGCACATGACCATTCAGGCGCTGGAACCGGGTGTTCCGCAACCGGTCTGGGTGCAGGCTGCGGCACTGGCGGCACGTACTTCGGTTTTCATCTCTGCCGACGCCAGCCGTCCGACCCAAAGCGGCAGCCTGCCAGGTGTCGATCCGGCTCCGGCCAGCGAGCGTTTCACCCTGACCGAGCGTCAGTCGCTGCTCAATTACGGCATCGCCACCGCGTACTACGAAGGCGGTTACGTGCGCATCCAGCGTTCGATCACCACTTACCAGAAGAACGCTTACGGCCAGGCCGACAACTCCTACCTGGACAGCGAAACCATGCACCAGTCGGCGTTCATCGTGCGTCGTCTGCAAAGCGTGATCACCAGCAAGTACGGTCGCCACAAACTGGCTTCCGACGGTACCCGTTTTGGCGCCGGTCAGCCGATCGTCACCCCGGCGACCATTCGCGGCGAGCTGATCGCTCAGTACGCCAAGCTCGAACTGGAAGGCCACGTGGAAAACGCCGAACTGTTCGCCGAGCACCTGATCGTCGAGCGCGACGTGCAGGATCCGAGCCGCGTGAACGTG
Source organism: Pseudomonas atagonensis (assembly GCF_011369485.1). GTDB lineage: Bacteria > Pseudomonadota > Gammaproteobacteria > Pseudomonadales > Pseudomonadaceae > Aquipseudomonas > Aquipseudomonas atagonensis. The sequence continues at coordinate 36,505 of NZ_VXCA01000018.1, forward strand.
CTGTTCCCGCCGGATTACATCAACGGGCTGCGCGTGTTCGCACTGCTCAACCAATTCCGTCTGCAGTACGACGACGCGGCCTGATAAGCGCGTTTGACGCCAAGCATTCAGCCCACCGCGCGTGGGCTTTTTTATTGAAGGGAGTAACACCATGGGTCAACTGATTGCAGGCACCTGCTACGTCAAGGTCGACGGCGCACAACTGACTATCAATGGCGGCTGCGAAGCCCCGCTGATGGCGGTCAAACGCGAAACCGTCGTACCCGGCTTCTACAAGGAAACCGACATCGCGCCGTCGTTCAAAGTGACTGCGCTGCACACCGCCGACTTCCCGCTGAAGAAGCTGATCGAAGGCACCGACATCACCGTCACCTGCGAATTCAGCAACGGCAAAGTCTACGTACTGGCCGGCGCGTATCTGGTCGAAGAGCCAGTCTCCAAAGGCGATGACGCCACCATCGAACTGAAATTCGAAGGCATCAAGGGAACCTGGCAATGAGCGGCGCCGTGAAGCTTCAGGTTGCGATCGAAGCTCACGGCGAGCCCCTGACCGAACTCGTCCTGCGCCGCCCGACGGTGCAGGAAGTGCGAGCGATCAAGGCGCTGCCGTACAAGATCGACAAGAGCGAAGAGGTCAGCCTCGACATGGACGTCGCGGCCAAATACATCGCCGTGTGCGCCGGCATTCCGCCGTCGTCGGTCAACCAGTTGGATCTGGCTGACCTCAACGCGCTGAGCTGGGCCGTTGCGAGTTTTTTCATGAGTGCGGCGTCGGCGCCATCACCGACCTGATCGCCGTCGCCTATGACCTGGCCTGGTTCTGGAAGGTTGACCCCGAACAGATGATGGCCAGGCCACTGGATGTGCTCCGCGAATCGCTGGAGCACGCGCAACGGATCAATGCGATGCAGGAGGTGCAGTGATGGCAGACACGGATAACAAACCAAAAACGTCGGTGCTGATTACCGGCATCGACGAGCTGTCGCCCAAACTCGGCGCCCTGCGAGTAAAGGTCGAGAGCTTCAAGAAAAACCTCGAGCAGACCGGCCTCGGCAAACTCGACATCAGCGGTCTGTTCAAGGGTGGCAGCGTGATCACGCCGTTCGTCGACGGCATCAAATCGGCGGCGGCGTTTCAGGGCAAGTTGACTGAAGTCAGCGAGACGGCGAAAACCGTCGACCTGCCGGCTGCACCGAAAGTCGCCGCGCAGAACATGAACGTGTTCAGTGCGTCGATGGAGAAGGTCTCCACGGCGGTGAATGCCGCCCTGGTGCCGGCAGTCGGGGCCGTGGTCGTTGGACTTGAGCCGATGCTGACGGGTTTCGGCAGTTTGCTCGATGACAACCCTGAACTGGTGCAAGGCCTGGCCGCGGGCGCTATCGCGTTTTCGGCGATGCAAACCGCAGTGACCGGTGCGACGCAAGTGCTTGATGTCATGAGCCTGGTGATGAAGGCCAACCCGATCATGCTGATTGCCACTGGCATTGCCTTGGCAGCCGGTTTGATCGTGGCGTACTGGAAGCCGATCTCGACGTTTTTCGCCGGTCTCTGGCAGAAGATCGCCCCGGTGGTCATGCCGATGGCCGAGTTTTTCAAGACGATGTTCGGTTATACGCCGTTGGGGCAATTGATCAGCAACTGGGAGCCTGTCACAGCGTTTTTCGCGACATTGTGGGACGGCGTCAAAGCCGTTGCCGCACCGGTGATCGAGTTCTACAAGACGCTGTTCAACTACTCGCCGCAAGGGTTGATCCTCAATAACTGGGGACCGTTGGTGGGTTTGTTCTCATCAATCTGGGATCTGCTCAGAGCGGTGTCTGTGCCGGCGAAAACCTTCCTTCAGCAGTTTTTTGACTGGTCACCGCTTGAAGTGATCCAGGCGATCTGGGGTGGGGTGGTCAGTGTGTTCACGGCGATCTGGGATTACATCAAGCTGCCGTTCCTGGCGATGTACGCGATTATTCGCGAGCAATTGGGATGGTCGCCGCTGGAGAAAATCATCGAGAACTGGGCGCCCGTCACGGCCTGGATTGAAACGTGGTCGAACAGGTTTCAGGAGGCCATCGCACCGATCAAGGCATTTTTCAACGGCGGTTTCGGTGAGCTGGTAGCCGACGCCAAGGCCCGAGTGGATGTCTTCACGCAGGCCCAGTTGAAAACCAACGCTGAAGGCAACGGTGAGCTGGCGCCGGTGTTTTTCAAAGGCAGCAGCGAGTCGCCAGCGAGCAAGTTGTCCGCACCGGGCACCTTGCCGGAAAAGCCACCACTGCAAACCGGTTCACTGTCGCAAACCTCCAACACCCTGATCCAGCAAAGCGCAATCAACAACCGCACACAACTCGAAGGCGGCCTGACGGTGCGCTTCGAAAATGCGCCGGCCGGATTGCGCACCGATCAACCGCAAACCAATCAACCGGGGCTGGCGCTGTCTTCGCGCATCGGCTATCGCTCGCTGTCGGCAGGAGGTTCCAATGAACTGGCGTGACCGTTTGTTGCCGGCATCCTTTCGCGGTGTCGGGTTCTGGATCGATCAGGCGAAAACCCCGGTCGGTCGCAAAGGTCAGTTACACGAATACCCGCAACGCGACCTGCCGTATTTCGAGGACCTCGGCCAGCAGGCCAAGACCCACGATCTGACGGCGTTCATCATCGGCCCCGATTGCCTGGAGCAGCGCGACAAGCTGCTCAAGGCGCTGGAGGCGGGCAGTGGTGAGCTGGTGCATCCATGGCTTGGACGCCTGCAAGTCAAGGTCGGCGAATGCGACATGACCCACACCCGCCAGGACGGCGGGTTGGTGACCTTTGCGCTGAAGTTCTATCCCGACCAGCCGCTGCCGTTCCCCACCGCGACGGTCAGCACGCAGAAAGTCTTGCTGGTCAAAGCCGACACGTTGCTGGGTTCGGCGGTGGCGCGTTTCGAACAGGCAATGACCCTGATCAAGGCTGCGCGGATCGGCATTGCCAATCTGCGCAACAGCCTCACCGGGGTTTACGAGGTAATCAAGGAACAGCTCAAACCGCTGATCGAGCAATACCGGCAGATCACCGAACTGGTCAAAGCCGTCAAGGAGCTGCCCAAGGAAGTGGCAGCGGAATTCAAGGGTTTGCTCGGTGATATCAAGGAGCTCAAGGCGTTCGCGAAGGAGGGCTACCGTGGCGTGATTGCCGACGTGTCCCAACAACTCGAAGCCATCCGCAAGGCGGATGCGCCGAAGATCACCACTGGCAAGGACACCAACGCAGCAGCGCAGGCGATGGCCGATCTGGTGCAGGACACGGTGCTGGTCAAAGTGGCGCAGTGGGTTGCGTCGATGCCGGTGGCGACCACCCCGGTGAAGCTGCAATCGACACCGTCGTTGGGGCAACAGGCTACGAGCCCGGTGACCCGCCAGGAAGTGCCGGTCAGTGACGACATGAAAGCCCTGCGTGCAGCCGTGTCGGCTGCCATCGATCCAATGTTGGCGAAGGCCGGCCCGGCGCACTTTCAGGCGATCAACGATGTGAAAGAAGCACTGGTGGCGCACCTCAAGGCAGTGGCGTCCTCCGGTGTGCGGCAAGTCAGCAAGTCGTTTCAGGAAAGCTTTCCGGCACTGGTCGTCGCGTACAAGCAATTCGGCGATGCCACGCGGGTCGATGAAATCACTCAGCGCAACGGGATTACCCATCCGGGGTTCTCGCCCAACGATGTCAAAGTCTCCGGGGAGTGAACCATGAGCGAGATGGATAACCGCGTCACGCTGACGGTTAACAACATGGAATACGGCGGCTGGAAAAACGTGGAAATCAGCGCGGATCTGGAGCGTCAGTTTCGTACCTTCAAACTCGACATCACCTGGCAATGGCCGGGGCAGACGGTCGACCAGCGAATCAAACCCGGCGACCCGTGCGAAGTGAAGATCGGCAACGATCTGGTGCTCACCGGCTACGTGTTCAAGGCGCCGATCCGTTACGACGGCCGGCAGATCAGCCTGAGTATCGAAGGCAGTTCCAAGACCCAGGATCTGGTCGATTGCGCGGCCACCAACCGGCCGAATCAGTGGCAGGAACAGCCGCTGCTGCGCATCGTTCAGGGATTGGCGATGGAGTATTCGTTGCAGGTCGTCAACGAAATTCCCGAGACCGCGCGACTGGCCAAACACACCATCGTGCCGGGTGAAACCGTTTTCCAGTCGATCGACCGGTTGCTCTCGCTGTTCCGCGTGTTTTCCACCGATGACGAACAAGGCCGGCTGGTGCTGGCCAAACCCGGCAGCGGCGGGCGGGCTAGTGATGCACTGGAGCTGGGCAAGAATGTGCTGTCGGCCAGCGCGGCGATGGATTACAGCCAGGTGTTCTCCGAATACCGGGTGATCGGCCAGCAAAAAGGCTCGGACAAAAAGAGCGGGGCGGCGGTCAGCGAAGTTGAATCAACGGCTGCCGATCTGTCTTTCAAACGTCGGCGTACCACGATCATCAACGAGGGCACCGCGCTGACCTTCGAGTTGGCCCAGCAGCGTGCGCAGTGGGAAAGCGCGACCCGCATGGGCCGTGCGCAAACCACTACTTATCAGGTGCAGGGCTGGCGTCAGTCCAATGGCGACCTGTGGCGCCACAACACGCTGGTCAAGGTCACGGATCCGGTACTCGGGTTTGATGGCGACATGCTGATTTCCAAAGTGACGTATTCACTGTCGGCACAAGGTTCGGTGACCACCCTGCAAGTGGCGCCGCCACAGACCTTCGATCCCGATCCCACTCCACCGAAGAAACCCCAGGCCTGACACCCAACCCACATGTGTTCGGTGTCGGGTCTGCTCCCTGAGGACAATTCATGAGCCTACTGACACGCCTGCTGGCGCGCGGCACTGTCGTGCTCGCCAACTCGGCTTCCAGGCTGCAATCGCTGCAAATGCGCCTCACCGCCGGCGAGGTCAACGATGACCTCGAGCACTTCGAACCCTACGGTTTTACCAGTAACCCGCTGGCGGGCGCCGAGGGCATCGTCACCTTTCTCGGCGGCGACCGCTCCCACGCCATCGCGCTGGTGGTCGCCGACCGCCGTTATCGCCTGCAATCGCTGGCGGCCGGTGAAGTGGCGATCTACACCGACGAAGGCGACCGGATTCACTTCAAGCGCGGACGGATCATCGACATCGAAACCGCCACGCTGAACATTCGCGCCAGCAGCGCGGTGAACTTCGACACGCCGGTGATCAATCAGACCGGCAAGATCGTCTCCACTGGCGACCAGCTCGCTGGCGGCATCAGCCAGATTAAACACGTGCACGTCGGCGTGCAGGCCGGCAGCGGCCAGACCGGTGCGCCGGCAGGAGGCAAGTGATGTTTATCAGTCAGAACCTCCACGCCGCAATGACCCGCTCCGTACTCATCAGCCTGTTCACCTGGCGCCGCGCTGCCGATGACGATGCCCTCGACGACGAGGAGCGTTTCGGCTGGTGGGGTGACACCTTTCCCACCGTCGCCGACGACCGGATCGGTTCGCGGTTGTGGCTGCTGCGCCGGGTCAAGCTAACCCGTCAGACCCAGATGGACGCCGAATTCTATGCCCGTGAAGCCTTGCAATGGCTGATCGACGACGGCCACTGCCGCGCCATCGACATCATCAGCGAACGCCTCGACGCTCAGCGCCTGAACCTGCGCACGGTCCTGACCCTGGCCGACGGCGAACGTCTGGACATCAACCCTGATAACAGTTGGCAGGTGATCTATGCCGTTTGAAACCCCTTCGCTGCCGGTGCTGATCAAGCGCACCCAAAGCGACCTGGCCGGCGATTCGCTGCGCCAGTCCGATGCGCAAGTACTGGCCCGCACCTTGGGCGGCGCTGCTTATGGTCTGTACGGCTACCTCGACTGGATCGCCGAGCAGATTCTGCCCGACAAGGCCGACGAATCGACCCTGGAACGCATCGCCGCGCTGCGCCTGAACCAGCCGCGCAAACCGGCGCAAGTGGCCACCGGCAGCGTGAGTTTTACCGCGACTGCCGGTGCGGTGCTGGACGTCGATACGCTGTTGCAGTCGAGCGATGGACGCACCTACAAAGTCACCGCGTCACGCACCGCCGCCAACGGTACGAACAGCACCAGCATTGCTGCGCTGGAAGCGGGCAGCGTGGGCAATGCCGACGCCGGTCTGGCGTTGACACCGGTGCAGCCGGTTGCCGGGATTGTCGGCAACAGTTTCGTGGTGCTGGCGCCGGGCCTCAGCGGCGGCGTGGCCCGTGAAAGTCTGGAGTCGCTGCGCTCGCGGGTCATCCGCTCCTACCGCGTGATCCCCCACGGCGGCTCCGCCAGCGACTACGAAACCTGGGCGCTGGAAGTGCCGGGTGTGACGCGCGCCTGGTGCCGTGGCGGCTTGCTCGGGCCGGGCACGGTGACGGTGTTCATCATGCGCGACGACGATCCGCAACCGGTGCCGAACGATGAGCAACTGGCCGAGGTGCAGGACTACATCGAACCACTGCGCCCGGTGACCGCCGAAGTGCATGTGCAGCGACCGATTCAGGTGCCGGTGGTCTATCGCTTCAAAAGCGTCAATCCCGACACCACCGCCGTACGTGCGGCGGTCGAAGCGCAATTGCGCGATCTGCACAACCGCGAGGCCGATCTCGGCACGCCGCTGCTGATCAGCCATATCCGCGAAGCCATCAGCAGTGCCGGCGGCGAATACGATCACACGCTCACCGCACCGGCGTCTGACGTGCCTGCCGGCAAGAGCGAACTGCTGACGTTCGGAGGTTGCGTATGGGGGGCATAAGAACCGCCGCGCAATACCAGGCGCAATTGCGTGCGTTGCTGCCCAGCGGCCCGGCGTGGGATCCGGAGCTAGTCCCGGAACTCGAAGAAGTCCTGCAAGGCGTCGCCCTCGAACTGGCACGCCTCGATGCCCGCGCCGCCGATCTGCTCAACGAAATGGACCCGGCCGGCGTCAGCGAACTGGTGCCGGACTGGGAGCGGGTGATGGATCTGCCTGACCCGTGCCTGGGCGCCACTCCGTTGTTCGACGACCGCCGCCTCGCCGTACGCCGGCGCTTGCTCGCGGTCGGCAGTCAGGCGGTCGGCTACTACCTCGAAATCGCCAAAAGCCAGGGCTACCCCAACGCCACCATCACCGAACTCGAAGCCCCACGCATGGGCCGCGCACGTTTCGGCGCGGCGCATTTCGGCACCTGGGAAGCGCAATTAATGTGGACGCTCAACACCGGCGGCCGCTTGCTTCTCGGCCGGCGCTTCGGCGCGAGCTATTGGGGCGAGCGCTTTGGCGTCAATCCGGGTTCGGCACTGGAGTGTTTGATTCACCGCAGTGCACCGGCGCATACCAAGGTGCATATCAATTATGACTAGGGAGGAATGACGGGATGGATTATCCGAAAAGTGTGCCCAGTTCCGGGTTGGTGAATGGGAAGTTTGTTGATGAAAATCCGTTGACCGGCACGCCGGGATCTCTGATTCCGGCGACTTGGGGCAATGCAGTCACCGAGGAGCTGCTGACTGTGATTCGTGCGGCGGGAATGGTGCCTTCCGAGAGTGAGTCGAATCAACTGCTCAGGGCACTCAAGAGTGTGTTATCGCAGGATGCCTTGCCCTTTGCTGCATTGGCATTTCCGACGGTGGCCACGGTAGATGGGCGCGTTGCCGTGACTGCTGCCAGCGGCCTGGCGGGTGGAATCGTGTCGGTGCCGGGTGGGGTTCTCATCAGTCTCTGCGAGGAAGTGACCGTTGGCCTGACAGCTCGTCCGCGTGGGTTAAGTACGACAGCGTGGGCATCGCCTACCCTTGACATCAACAGCACCTATTTTCTGCGATTACAGGTGCGTGACGGGGCATTGGTTTTTTACACGCAAAAAGGTGCCGATACCGATGCGATCCCAGCAGCAATGAAGGGCGGAACAGGGGGCAGCGGTGGCGGGTTCGACTCCACCTGTATCGACATGCTGGTCGCCAAAGTGGTGACTGCCGGCGCAGGGACACTGCCCAAGCTGACGCTGCTGGCGAACAAGGCGCGACTTGAAGCCGTCGGGGTCTGGTCGGCTGCCAACGGCAATTATTCGGTGACGTTGAACTGGGCGCGCAAACCACGCGCGTATATCGCAGGGATCTACGATTATGACGGCAATGTCAAAACCGATTACGGCGTGGTCAGTGAGGAAATCGGAGTAGGCCTGTCGGGCGCGCAGATAGTGCCGGAAGGTGGATTTACGGACCGTTACATGGGGCGCGTGATCATTAATGCTTGGGCGCAGAATCTTAGTACGGCAGGTGTTATCAACGCGCGCGTACGGTGGGAGGTTTGACGATGAAAGCCATTATCGAAAACGGCTTGGTGACAGCTCTTGTAACTGGAGACGTCGATTGCGGCGTCGCGATTCCAGCAGGCAAGACGGTCTTGACTGGCTGGATCTATAAGGGAGACACCTTCAGTGCGCCCGCCGCAATTACCCTTTCGCAGGACGCCGCAGCCACAGCGGAGCGTCAATGGCGCGCCGCTGTTCTTGTAGAGTCTGATTGGCTGGTGACCCGCCATCGCGACGAATTGGATGCCGGAGTACCGACAAGCCTGAGTACCAAGCAGTTCGCAAAGTTGCTGGCCTATCGTCAGGCTCTGCGCGATTGGCCTGGCGCCAGAGACACTGTCGAGCCCGAATCGCGCCCGCAACCACCCAAGTGGTTAGCGAAGATGTCCTGATAGCTGCTTTATAACTTCCTCGCGCGTCACTCAAGCCCACTTCACTGTGGGCTTTTTATTTTCAGAAAACAGACCGTGAACAGACACACAGAAAACGTTGTGTCGACGCCGGTAATTTGTCATTTCAAAGGTACGAACAACTTATGGATTATCCAAAAAGCGTCCCCAGCGTCGGCCTGGTCGATGGCCGCTTCGTCGATGAAAATCCGGTGGCAGGCACGCCGGGATCGTTGATTCCGGCGGTGTGGGGCAACAGCGTTACTCAAGAGATTCTGAGTGTAATTACTGGCGGTGGACTGGTGGCTTCGGAAGCCGATACCGGCCAGTTGTACAAGGCGATTCAGTCGATCATCGCGAACGCGAGTCCTATGCGTTCGATCGTCACTCGGCTGGCTGCGTCCAGGACGCTCACCGAGGCAGAACTTGGTCTTGTGCTGGTCGATGGCAGCCCGGGGCCCGTGACCTTGTTGCTGCCACCGGCCAACGTCGCACTCGGTGTGCGCGACGTGATTGTGCGTCGGGTGGACAACAGCGGCAATCGCATGGTCATTCAGGCGTCCGGTACTGATCGCATCCGCTTTCATACGCATCTGTCGGCCAGCGGTTATCCGTTCTTCGTTTTGATGGGTGGCGGTGACTGGTGGCACTTGCGCAGTGATGGGGCGGGGAGTTGGTGGCCGGTCGGTCGCTTCGACAATACCCCGTTGGGACGGCCGTTTTTCGAAACGACCCTGATGCTCAGCCCCGGTGGATACGGTGCGCTCAATGGCACCGTCATGAAGCGTGCTGAATGGCCGTGGCTGTGGGATCACGCCCAACAATCGGGAATGCTGGGAGCAGAAGCCTTACGCGTGGGCACCGAGGGGAAGTGGACCACAGGTGACGGTGCGACGACGTTTCGTGGCCCTGAAGGACGAGGGGAATTTCTACGGGTTCTGGACGAAGGTCGCGGCGTGGACGCCGGGCGCGTCATGGGAACCTTCCAGCCCGGATCCACCCATTCGTATGCAATGGGGGCGAATGGTGGTGGCGCCGTCGGATCCCGCTGGACGGACAGCCTGACCGCTGTAGGGGCCGATACTCGAGAGGAGCCGCAGTACATTTCGGGACTCAGCAATGGCGGCCCGATCTATCCAGCAGGTACCAGCTATCAGATGGATCCTGCAGCCACTTTGCTCTACGCCTTTAAATCCCGACCTCGCAACATCGCCTATCCCGGCCGCATCAAACTCATCTGAGGCACTTTATGTTCAATTATCTATTTGATGGCGCGGGCGCTCTGTCGGGGCCCGTCGAGTTCATTGTCACGCCCGGCATTGGCGTCCAGCTCCCGGGCAATGCCATTGAACTGGCGTATGAGTTACCAGAGCCGGAAGCAGGACGCAGTTGGGCGCTGATCAAAGGTGTTCCCCGTGAAGTGATTGACCAACGGGGAGTGGTTTACCGCAAGGACGGCGGTGCCCAACAGCTCTGGACGGAGCTAGGGGAATTGCCCGACACCTTTACTGCTCAACCCTGGCCAGGTGAGTTCCATATCTGGCGCGACAACGCTTGGGTGCTGGATGAGCAGGCTCGCTTGTCGAGCGTCCGACAACAATGTCTCTCCCAGCGCGACGCACTGCTACGCGACGCCGTCCTGCGCATCGCTCCCCTGCAATACGCCGAAGACATCGGCGATGCCAGTCATGACGAGCAGTTGCTGTTGATGGAGTGGAAGCTCTACAGCGTAGAGCTGAATCGTGTCGACAAACAGCCTGGTTTCCCGCAGTTGATCAAATGGCCGCGGGTGCCAGTAGCGCACGCAGAAGGCTGATCACCACTCAGCCTCTGTGCAGTGAACCGTGAAATGGCTTGCCGCAAATCAAGGTGATTCAGACACCCCGGTGCTCTGACGTTTTTTCGTCCGTTGCGTTTTCAAAACGCTCGGCGATACCCCCGGGAACTGACCCAACCCAAAAACTCCTGCTTATCGGGTCGAATTAAACTCTCAATGAGGTGCTTATGTTTTATTACGCTTTTCAACAATACTCGCTGGAACTGATCTATGTGCCGGAGAACACTACGCACGAGGACAGTGATATTGCGCTGGCCGAAAAGCTGCCGCCCGCCGAACCGGGCCATGCATGGTCGTTGCGTGACGGGGTACCGGTCCAGGTGATCGACTTGCGAAGCAAACCTCTGTATCGCAAAAGTGATGGTGCTTCCGAAATGCTGTTTCAAGTGGGGCCACTGCCTGACCATCTGACGGAAAAACCGCGTCCGGGCATTTACTATGTCTGGAGAAATGATGACTGGGTACTGGACACAGAAGCTGAGCGAGCAGGCTTGATCGCGCAGGTTGAAATCAACCGCGACAATCGACTGCGTGAGGTCGTCATTCGTGTGGCGCCTTTGCAATATGCCGTTGATCTGAACGAAGCGAGCCTCTATCAAGTGACTTATCTGGAGGCGTGGAAGCGCTATGCAGTGAAGTTGAGCCTGGTTGAACTGCAATCGGGTTACCCATCGACAATCGACTGGCCCGTTGCACCTGCCAAAGTGGTTGTCACCCCCGCTGCATAACTGAACAAACCCATCGAAAACCTTGCAGGTGGCCTTGTGCTGTCGGCATTCGGCTGCCTGTAAAAAGCGTAATTTTGACGTGGACTATCCCAAAGGCATTCCAGGTGCAGACCTGGTCAACGGTAGCTTTGTCGCAAAAAAAACGGTGCTCGGAGCACCGGGTCGTTGATACCGCCCTTTGTTCATGTTTTCAGATAAGGATAAGAGTCTTGGACTATCCAAATAGCGTTCCCAGTGCGGGTTTGGTGAACGGCAAGTTTGTTGATGAAGACCCACTGACGGGCAAACCGGGATCATTGATTCCGGCGAGTTGGGGCAACGGCGTTACTGAGGAAATTCTGGGTGTTGTACGAGCGGGCGGACTGACGCCAAGTGAAGCGTCCAACACTCAATTGCTTGGCGCACTTCGAAGCACCCAGTTGTTCAAGACTGCTGCGCCATTCGATGTCAGCCGTTCGGCAGCTACTTGCGAGTTCGTACAACGAGCGCTGGGTAGCTATGCAGGTTCGCGAGGCATCGCTGGCGCCACGCAACTGACGATAGCCGATGTGGGCTGTTCGATAGGTCTGGGAGGCGACTCGTCTTACACCGTGACGTTGCCAGATGTCACCACGGTTCCCAATGGCGCAACATTGGGCTTTCACTGCCGTAGCAATGCCCCCGTCACGATTGCGCACCCCGGCAATCCACGAATAAGCCCGCAAGGCGTTTTGTTGAATTCGATTGTGATGAACGGTGGAGAGAGCGCCACCCTTGTTAAAGAAAGTGGGGTCTGGACTGTTCACGGGACGGCCAGTTTGAAATATGCCGCGCTGTTTTCCGGTTTGGCCGGTAATCCCGGATACCAGAAACACGCCAGTGGAAACATTGATCAGTGGGGATTCGGGACTACAGATGTCAACGGTGAAATGTGGGTGAATTTCCCGATCTCCTTCCCGAATGCTTTTTTCTCGTGCGTCGCCAACCATGTCGGCGGTGATGGCGCCATGGTGATTGTTGTTGGAGGCACCGCTACCAAACAAGGTGTTCGCTTGAAAGTGCGTGACTCGATGAACAGGGTCGCGGCAGGTTGGACCGTGTTTTACTTCGCCAAGGGCTATTAAATGAATACCTTCAACGTTTTCTTCAGTGCGAGTACCCGAGGGGCGTACATACCGGGTATCAACTCATCGGACATTCCGGACGACGTCATCGAAATTCCTCAGGCCTATTGGATTTCGTTGCTCCAGCAATTGGCAGTCACCGCGAAAGTAATTGGTGTGCATGTGGAAACCGGTTATCCGATCCTGATTGATCCGCCGCCTCCTTCGGCAGAACAAGCGGCAGATATCGAGCGCAATTGGCGCACCGCACAACTGGCCGCCACCGATGGTCTGGTCGCGCGCGACCGTGATGAACTCGAAGACGGCGGCGGTACGACACTCACCACCGCGCAATACGCTGAATTGCAAACTTATCGGCGCGAGTTACGTGATTGGCCGCAGGGTTCTTTCTTTCCGTTCAGCGAACATCGACCGGCGGCACCGCGCTGGCTGGCAGTGGCGCTTTGAATCAAGATGAGAACGTTGTCGGCGGAAAACTCCGGAAAGAAATGCCTGGCAGGCAGAGGCGGCAAGTCATGGTTCAATCCGGGGATATCCAGGGAGGATCAAGCATTATGCAAATAACTGAAAACAACCTTTCAACCATCATGCCCAACGCCCGCTCCCAAGCGGGCGTTTTTGTTTCTGCGCTCAACACTGCGATGGCGCGCCGGCGCATCGATTCGCCAAAACGCATTGCTGCGTTTCTTGCGCAGATCGGCCACGAGTCAGGGCAATTGCAGTATGTGCGTGAATTGGGCAACAACCAATATCTAAGCAAATACGACACCGGTACGCTGGCTCTGCGTTTGGGCAATACACCTGAAGCCGATGGCGACGGCCAGAAGTACCGGGGGCGTGGGCTGATTCAAATCACCGGTCGCAGCAATTACCGTCAATGCAGTCTTGGGTTGTTTGGCGATGAACGTTTGCTGGCCCTGCCCGAACTGCTCGAGCAACCGCAATGGGCGGCTGAATCGGCCGCATGGTTCTGGGAGCAGAACGGCTTGAATGAACTGGCCGACCGCGACCAGTTCAACACGATTACCCGTCGCATCAACGGTGGGTTGAACGGATTGCAGGATCGGCTGGAAATCTGGGCGCGGGCGAGGGCGGTGTTATGCCAATCCCCTGGCGAATGATTGGCGTCTTGTTGCTGGGTTTCGGTGTTTTTGCCGTGGCCTGGCAGTTTCAGGATTGGCGTTACGGCGAGCAATTGGCCGAGCAGTCTCGCTTAAACGCCGAAACCCTCAATCAACTGACTTTGACGGCCGCCACCGCGCAACAGGCCGAGCAGGACAAACGTCTGGCGCTGGAGCAGCGGCTCGCGACCAGTGAATACACACACTTTCGAGCGATGAGCGATGCCCAACGTGATCAGGATCGCTTGCGCGATCGCCTTGCCACTGCTGATGTGCGCCTGTCAGTCCTCCTCGACGCCGGCGACGTTGCCGCCGGCTGTGCGCTGCCAGCCGCCGCCGGCACCGGCGGCGTGGATCATGCAACCGTACGCGCCCGACTTGACTCGGCGCATGCTCAACGAATTGTTGCCATCACCGACAGCGGGGACCGGGGACTGATCGCCTTGCAGGCCTGTCAGGCCTATGTCAGAGCGCTGGCGCCCGAACATTTTGAATGAGTCTGTGTATTGAAAGCGCAACCGGCTCGTGTACGGTGGTACGCATTCCATCTGATCCGGAGCGTACCGTGAAAGAGATCACTCAACTGGCTGCCGAGCTGGGCCGACGTCTGCAGGTGCTCAATGCCCACGTCACCACGGCCGAATCCTGTACCGGAGGCGGGATCGCCGAAGCGATCACGCGCATTCCCGGCAGTTCGGCGTGGTTCGAAGCCGGTTACGTGACCTACTCCAATCGGCAGAAAACCCAGCAACTGAATGTCCCGGCAGAACTGTTCGGCACCGTGGGTGCCGTCAGCCGTGAAGTCGTCGAGGCGATGGTGGTCGGTGCGCAGAAAAACAGCCTGGCGCGGTTCGCCGTGGCGGTCAGTGGTGTCGCCGGCCCCGACGGCGGCACGCCGAACAAACCGGTGGGCACGGTGTGGCTGGCCTGGGGCGTGGGCGATGCGGTTTCCAGCGAGGTTCAACACTTCGCCGGCAACCGCGACGAAGTCCGCCGACAAACGGTGAAGGCCGCGCTAGAGGGGCTGCTGCGACTGGCGGCACGAGAAATCGAAAATCAGGGGTAGGCGATCCGCGAACGCTGTGGAATAATACTGGCTACTTATACAGGTGTTGGCCGTCAGGCCTTATTGATTACGTGAGGACTTTAATGGACGACAACAAGAAGAAAGCCTTGGCTGCGGCCCTGGGTCAGATCGAACGTCAATTCGGCAAGGGTGCCGTAATGCGTATGGGCGATCAGGACCGTCAGGCGATCCCATCCATCTCCACTGGCTCTCTGGGTCTGGACATCGCGCTCGGCATTGGCGGCCTGCCAAAAGGCCGTATCGTTGAAATCTACGGTCCTGAATCTTCCGGTAAAACCACACTGACCTTGTCCGTGATCGCCCAGGCTCAAAAAGCCGGCGCGACCTGCGCATTCGTCGACGCCGAACACGCCCTCGACCCTGAGTACGCCGGCAAACTGGGCGTCAACGTCGACGACCTGCTGGTGTCCCAGCCGGACACCGGCGAACAGGCTCTGGAAATCACCGACATGCTGGTGCGCTCCAACGCCGTTGACGTGATCATCGTCGACTCCGTGGCTGCACTGGTGCCGAAGGCTGAAATCGAAGGCGAAATGGGTGACATGCACGTGGGCCTGCAAGCCCGTCTGATGTCCCAGGCGCTGCGTAAAATCACCGGTAATATCAAGAACGCCAACTGCCTGGTGATCTTCATCAACCAGATCCGCATGAAGATCGGCGTGATGTTCGGTAGCCCGGAAACTACCACCGGTGGTAACGCGCTGAAGTTCTACGCTTCGGTCCGTCTCGACATCCGCCGTACTGGCGCGGTGAAGGAAGGCGACGAAGTGGTCGGCAGCGAAACCCGCGTCAAGGTTGTGAAGAACAAGGTGGCTTCGCCGTTCCGTCAGGCCGAGTTCCAGATTCTTTACGGC
This sequence comes from Pseudomonas atagonensis, assembly GCF_011369485.1. Classification (GTDB taxonomy): domain Bacteria; phylum Pseudomonadota; class Gammaproteobacteria; order Pseudomonadales; family Pseudomonadaceae; genus Aquipseudomonas; species Aquipseudomonas atagonensis. Next base: position 51,915 of record NZ_VXCA01000018.1, read on the forward strand.
AAGGGCATCTACCTGAATGGCGAGATGATCGACCTGGGCGTGCTGCACGGCTTCGTCGAGAAGTCCGGCGCCTGGTACGCCTACGAAGGCACCAAGATCGGTCAGGGCAAAGCCAACTCGGCCAAGTTCCTGGCAGACAACCCGGAAATCGCCGCCAAGCTCGAGAAGCAACTGCGTGACAAGCTGCTGGCACCAGCGGCAGACGTCAAGGCTTCGCTGGCCAAGGACAAAATCGACGATATGGCTGAGGCCGACATCGACGTTTGAGTCTCTGAATGACACTTGTACTTGATACCCTCGTCGCGGTGCGACGAACCGCCATGGACCTGCTCGCACGTCGCGAGCATGGCCGAGTCGAGCTGACGCGTAAATTGCGTCAGCGCGGCGCTGAGGCGGAAATGATCGAAACAGCCCTCGACCGTTTGACGGAAGAGGGTCTGCTTTCCGAAGCCCGTTACCTTGAAAGCTTTGTTTCCTACCGTGCCCGATCTGGTTATGGTCCTCTGCGGATTCGCGAGGAACTGAGCCAGCGCGGTTTGCAACGCGCGGATATCGAGCTCGCCCTGCGCGAAAGCGGTATCAGTTGGCAGGAGCAACTTCAGGAAACGTGGCAGCGGAAGTTCTCCGGGCATTTGCCCATCGATGCAAAGGAGCGGGCCAAACAAGGTCGATTCCTGGCGTATCGGGGGTTCTCGATGGAGATGATCAACCGCTTGTTCAGCGGCAGAGGCATGGACGATTAAGACGATTCAATAAAAAACGGCCCGCTATGAAAATAGCGGGCCGTTTTTTTTTGCCTTCAGATTACCTTCGACGGTTCCCGGTTGCGTTGCGCGGTTTGCGGTTTGTAATGAGCCCAGTTTTCCGGCACGTTGATGTAATCGACCAGCTCCCTCAAGCGCCCATGATTACGGGCGTTGAAGGCAAAAGCCAAACGCGCCAGATGGCTGAACTTCGCGTCATCGTGCTCTTCGCCGCTGTAGGCGTGTTGATGAAAGTGGTCGCTCAGGCATAAATCGGCAAAGGCCTCCTGCATCTGCTCCAGCGCCAGATCGCTGAGCTTGTGATTCATACGGATCACGAATTGCCCCTTGAGCCAGCGACTGGAGTGGAAGTTGCTGTAGAACTGGTTGATCTGCTCCACCGCCTCCTCGACGGTGTAGACCAGCCGCATCAACTGCATGTCAGTCGGCAGGATGTAGTGGTTTTCCTGCAGTTGTTGGCGAATGAAATCCATCGCGCCTTGCCAAAAGGTGCCACCTGGTGTGTCCAGCAACACCACCGGCACCAGTGGACTTTTGCCGGTCTGGATCAGCGTCAGCACCTCCAGCGCTTCATCCAGCGTGCCAAAGCCACCCGGGCACAGCACCAGGGCATCGGCTTCCTTGACGAAAAACAGCTTGCGGGTAAAGAAAAAGTGGAAGGGCAGCAGATTGGCGGTGCCATCCACGGTCGGGTTGGCGTGCTGCTCGAAGGGCAGGGTGATGTTGAATCCAAGGCTGTGATCACGCCCGGCACCTTCATGGGCGGCAGCCATGATGCCGCCACCAGCACCGGTGATGACCATCATATCCGAGCGCGCCAGTGCAGCGCCGAGTTCCCGGGCCATGGCATACAACGGATGTTCCACCGGCGTTCGCGCCGAGCCGAACACGGTGACTTTGCGTCGCCCCTTGAACTGTTCCAGTACCCGAAAGGCCTGCTCCAGTTCGCGCAGGGCCTGCAGGGTGATCTTGGCGTTCCAGCGGTTATGGTCTTCCTGAGCCATGCGCAGCACGGTCAGGATCATGTCGCGGTAGATCGGAATATTCGGGCTGTTGGGGGAAACACGGTTGAGTTGTTCTTCAACCTTGCTGATGAGGTCGGGACCGCTTTCCTGAAAATGACGGCTCAAGAGGTCATTCGGTTGGTAAGGCATTCAACGTCTCCTTCTGCACAGAGCGGGTGGCCCTGACGAGCGGCGTCAGTGCCGCGCTGCAATAACACACACACGAACGGCAGTTCCTTGGCTGCCGGTGACAGGTGATCGGGAATACTCTGAATTTAGACCCTTGCGCGCATTTGCGCTGACTTGATCATTGCGCCGCGACGTCCTGACTGGCAACCGCTTATCGATTTGAGCCAAACGCCGCGCCGCTCGTCCGAACGTGCACCGGCAAGCATTCCCTCTGATTAACTAACTTACAGGCGCCGTACGACAGCTTTGCGTCAAAAAACGTACGCAAGGTGCACGCTATTCAAGGATTTGCGGGTGGCAAGGAGGCGGGACACATGACCAGAGTGGTTCTGGAGATCGATACGCAGCTGTATCGAATATTGAAGGCATCAGCCGAGACCCATCATGTCAGTCTCGAGGAGGAGTGTTGTCGGCGTCTGGCGGGAGGAGAGCGCCGCTCGCATTATCTTCAGGCCTTGTTGGCCGAGTTGCGCGCCGAGGATGAACAGCGGCGCGCCAATTCGCGATGATTACTTCTTCTTCGCCGGGGCCGCTTTCGGGCAATCCGATTCCTGGTAGCTGGCCGAGCCGATCGCTTTGTTGGTTTTCACTTCGGTGAAGTCGTAACGCATGATCGCCCCCTTGGCCATCAGCTTGCGGTACGACGGGTTGTTGCAGACCGAAGCGCCCAGCTGGAAATACACGGCTTTGGGATCGGCGCGCATTTTGTCGGCGTGGCTCTTTTGCACACTCAGGTGGTTGATCAATTGAGTGCCTTCAACGGTGTAGCCCTGATCAAGAATGTCTTCGTTGATCGCCCGTGGTGTGCCGACGCTGCTCTGGGCGGCGACGTTGCGCAGCTCTCGGTTCAGATTCTGCTCACTCAGGGATGCAGCCTGAGCGGTGAAGGACGACGCCAGCAGAATGGCAGCGGTGGGAACGATAAGGCGCAGCATGAAACTCTCCTGATTCGGTGACTGGTGGTTCGACCAGCCACGGGGCTGTGCGTTCAGTGGCGGCGAATTATAGGGGAGCCGGTCTGGACGGTACAGGCTTGTCCCCGTCGCTCTGGTAAACTGCCTGCCTTTATTGCCCTGCCGAGTTTTGTTCGTGTCGAGTTTTCCTGCTGTTCGGCGTAGCCCGCGATGAGTCACGCCCCCAACGCCGTAGCCCGCTTGCGCGACCAGCGCGAGGATGAGGGCATCAAGCCGATTCAGGCCCGGGGCTTTCGCTCCGAGCGTTGCCGCGACTGTCGCGTGATCATCAGCCATTGCCTCTGCGCCTGGCGGCCGAGCGTCGAAACCCGCTCTGGCGTGTGCCTGATCATGACCGGCAAGGAAGTGTTCAAGCCGAGCAACACCGGATGGCTGATCGCCGACGTGGTGCGCGACAACCATGCGTTCATCTGGTCGCGCACCGAGCCTGACCCGCAGATGCTGGCGCTGCTCAACGACCCGCAATGGCAGCCTTATCTGGTGTTTCCCGGCGAATACGTCGAGCCGTCGCGGGTGACCAACACTGTCGAACTCGATAGCAGCAAGCGCCCGCTGTTTATTCTGCTCGATGCGACCTGGACCGAAGCACGCAAAATTTTCCGCAAGAGTCCGTACTTCGACCGTTTGCCGATTCTCAGCCTGTTGCCCGACAAACTGTCGCGCTACCGCTTGCGTCGTTCGACCCGCAGCGAGCATCTGTGCACCGCCGAAGTCGCGGCATTGTGCCTGGAGCTGGCGGGCGACAGTGATGCCGCTTCGGCGCTGGACGCCTATTTCGATGTGTTCAGCCAGCATTACCTCGGGGCCAAGCAACAACTGGACGTGAATGAATCCACGCCGGCCCACGCCGAGTTGCAGCCCTATATACGAAAGCCGCAAGCGGAGTTGGCCCAATAGTGGCCCATACTGTACGCAGCGGTGGCCGTGCGGCTTGACCACCCCGTCTTCGCTGGGCATGCTTGGCGCCGATTAAGGTGCGGCCAAGGTTTGAAACGCCGTGTTTTGCTGGTTATTGGCGTTGAACGTGCCCCTGTGGATACCGCTTCGAAGCGGCATCTTGAGTTGCTTTGGCGCGACCCGAATACACCGGGACTGCCATCAAAAAACAGGATCATTTGAAAAATGGCCACATACGACATCCTGATTGCCGATGATCACCCACTGTTTCGCAGTGCCCTGCATCAAGCCGTGACCCTGGGCCTCGGTCCGGATGTACGCCTGGTGGAAGTGGCGAGCATCGCCGAACTGGAAGCGCGTCTGACTGAAAAGGCTGACTGGGATCTGGTATTGCTGGATCTGAACATGCCCGGCGCTTTCGGGTTTTCCGGGCTGGTGATGTTGCGCGGGCAATACCCGCAGATTCCCGTGGTAATGGTTTCGGCGCAGGAAGAAGCTTCGGTGATGGTCAAGTCTCGTGAATTTGGCGCCAGTGGTTTCATTCCCAAGTCCAGCGACCTGAGCGTGATTCAGGAAGCGGTGCGAAAAGTACTCGATGGCGATGTGTTCTGGCCGCCGCAAGCGTTTGAAGCGGTCGCTGTTTCCGACGAAGCCAAAGCCGCCAGCGATGGCCTGGCCAGCCTGACGCCGCAGCAGTTCCGCGTGTTGACCATGGTCTGCGAAGGCCTGCTGAACAAGCAGATTGCTTACGAGTTGAGCGTGTCGGAAGCGACCATCAAAGCTCACGTCACGGCGATCTTTCGCAAGCTGAATGTGCGCACCCGCACCCAGGCTGCACTGCTCCTGCAACAACTTGAGTCAATTCCGAGCCAATAATGGCTGGCGTCTTCACGCTTTTTTGACTTTTGTTGATCTAGCTTTCCCACTCCTTTTTGGTTGGTTTCTACTTTATGTCACCTTTCAAGGGCCAGACCGGCCTGAAACGTATCCTCAACGCCTCCGGTTATTCGCTGGACGGCCTGCGCGCAGCCTTCACCGGCGAAGCCGCGTTCCGTCAATTGGTACTGCTGAACGTGGTGCTGATTCCGCTGACGTTCTTCCTGAATGTCAGCCGGGTCGAGCAGGCGCTGCTGATCGCCGTATGTTTGCTGGCGCTGATCGTCGAGTTGCTGAACTCGGCAGTGGAAGCGGCCATTGACCGCATCTCGCTGGAATTGCACCCATTGTCAAAGAACGCCAAAGACATGGGCAGCGCCGCGCAATTCGTCGCGCTGAGCATGATCGCGCTGGTGTGGGCGGTGATTCTGCTTTAAGCGATGCTGGGCAGAACGATCTCGTCGCTGCGCTGCACCCCGGCGGTGAAAGCGCGGCAAAGATCGAGAAACTCGCGCATGGCCGAGGTCTGGTATTTCTGCTTGTGCCAGATGAAATAGAACTGTCGCGCCAGATCCAGATCCGGTGTTTCCACCGGCACCAGACTGCCGCGACGGAACGCGTCACGCAGGGCAAGGCGTGAGATGCAACCAATCCCCAGTCCCGATTCCACCGCGCGTTTGATCGCTTCGGTGTGCTCCAGCTCCAGACGGATATTCAGCGCACTGCGATGGTGACGCATGGCCTGATCGAAGGTCAGGCGCGTGCCGGAGCCTTGTTCGCGTAGAATCCACGCTTCGTGAGTCAGCTCTTCCATGGTCGCGCTGCCGCGTTTGGCCAGTGGGTGCTGTGGGGCGCAGAACACCACCAGTTCATCCTCGACCCAGCTCTGCACTTCGATGTCCGGGTGGCTGCAATCGCCTTCGATTAGACCCAGATCAATTTCGTAGTGGGCGACTTGTTGCACGATATTGGCAGTGTTCTGTACGTGCAGCTTCACCTGGCTTTCCGGGTGGCGCTGCATGAAACCGCCGATCAGCAGGGTCGCCAGATAGTTGCCGATAGTCAGGGTTGCGCCCACCGACAGCGAGCCGAAACCGGATTTGCCGTTGAGCAGGTCTTCGATTTCCTTGGCCTGATCGAGCAGCGCGACCGCCTGCGGCAACAGTTGTTTGCCCAGGGCGTTGAGGCTCAGCCGTTTGCCGGCGCGGTCGAACAACTGGCAACTGCACTGGCGCTCAAGCTCGGTGATAGAGGTGCTGGCCGCCGATTGCGAGAGGTTGAGCAGACCCGCAGCACGGGATACGCTTTCCTGCTGGGCGACGGCGACGAAGACTTGCAGTTGACGGAGAGTAAATCGCATATCGATATAACCGATAACCCTTATCTTAATAATCCAGTTAACAGATATTGTCGTCGCTATTAGAATGCGATGCAATTGCGCACCGTCAGCTTTAAAAGCCCGCGCAGACCCAATATCCAGGAGTCAAACGTACATGAGCAACATGAACCACGAGCGTGTCCTCAGTGTTCATCACTGGAACGACACTCTGTTCAGCTTCAAGTGCACCCGCGATCCGGGCCTGCGCTTCGAGAACGGTCAGTTCGTGATGATCGGCCTGCAACAGCCCAACGGCCGCCCGCTTATGCGCGCTTACTCGATCGCCAGCCCGAACTGGGAAGAGCATCTGGAATTCTTCAGCATCAAGGTGCAGGACGGTCCGCTGACCTCGCAACTGCAGCACCTGAAGGAAGGCGACGAAATCATCATCTCGAAGAAGCCTACCGGTACGCTGGTTCTCGACGACCTGAACCCGGGCAAGCACTTGTACCTGCTGAGCACCGGCACCGGTCTGGCGCCGTTCATGAGCGTGATCCAAGACCCGGAAACCTACGAGCGCTTCGAGAAAGTGATCCTGGTGCACGGCGTGCGTTACGTCAACGAAGTCGCCTACCGCGAATTCATCACCGAGCACCTGCCGCAGAACGAGTTCTTCGGCGAAGCGCTGCGTGACAAGCTGATCTACTACCCGACCGTGACCCGCGAACCGTTCGAAAATCAGGGTCGTCTGACCGACCTGATGCGCAGCGGCAAGCTGTTCAGCGACATCGGCCTGCCACCGATCAACCCGCAGGACGACCGCGCGATGATCTGCGGCAGCCCGAGCATGCTCGACGAGACCAGCGAAGTGCTCGACAGCTTCGGCCTGAAGATCTCGGCGCGGATGCGCGAGCCGGGGGATTACCTGATCGAGCGTGCGTTCGTCGAGAAATAATTCCGACGATGCCAATAGAAAAGCCCGCGTTGCCTGAGAAGGCAACGCGGGCTTTTTCGTTTCCGGGATTTACTCAGCGGCGGAAATCACTTCCAGCACGCGGATCTGCTCGGGCGTCGGGTAATGCCAGCGCACATCCAGATCCCAGAACTGAGCGCCATATTCGCGTTCAGGCACGGGCGTCTGATAGGCCGGACGCGGATCCTGCGCCAGGCACTGTTCGATCAACTCGACCAACGGCTCGTCAAGGCGCTGAGCATGTGTGTGCGCTTGTTGCAGCGCCGAGTCCGTCCACTGCACGACAATCAGTTGCGGCGCGGCGCTGGCGATGCTGTTGGAGGCTTCTGGAATGATGTCGGCGTAAGGCACGTAAGGTTTGATATCGAGAATCGGCGTACCGTCCAGCAGGTCGATGCCGGAGATAAACAGGCGATTGGCCTCGACCTTGTCCAGCTTCACCACCGACTGGCCGATGCCGTTTGGCCGGTGCGTGGCGCGGGTGGCGAACACGCCCATGGACTTGTTACCGCCGAGGCGCGGAGGGCGGACCTTCAGTCGCGGCTTGTCTTCCAGCGACTGATGAAACAGGAACAGCAGCCAGACATGACTGACCTGTTCCAGACCTTGCACCGCGTCTCCCTGATCGAACGGCGCCACCAGTTCCAGCACACCGCGGGCGGCGGGGGCCAGTTGCGGCTGGCGCGGGATGGCGAACTTCTCCTTGAAGCAGGAGCGGACGAAGCCGATAGGGGAGACGCTGTAAGTCATGGTGTGCATTCGAAGCGGAGCGGGGTGGGCATGATAACCCGTCAGCTCCCAATTCTGGTGGTGGCAGGTCGGACGCCATCGCGAGCAGGCTCACTCCTACAGGTGATTTCAGCGAACACAGATTTTGTGTCCACCGACGTCTCTGTAGGAGTGAGCCTGCTCGCGATGGCCGCACCGCCGATTTCAGAGGCTGAACCCTCCATCCAGCGGGATGATATTCCCGGTCATATACGCCCCGGCGGTACTGGCCAGACTGATCGCCAGCGCCGCCATTTCTTCCTCGCGCCCCCAGCGTTTCATTGGGATCAGCGCCGTATCCTCGGCCAATGCTTGCTGATCATTGCCGATATGCTGAGTCATCTTGCTCGGAAAGCGCCCGGGTGCGATGACGTTGACGTTGATGTGCTGGCTCACCAGCTCCCGGGCGAGAATTCGCGACAACTGATGCAGGGCAGCTTTGCTCGGGCCATAGGCATAGGCCTGTTCGCCAAAGGACGAAATCCCTGCCACCGAACCGATGTTGATAATCCGCGCCGGATTCGCCGCCGAGCCGGCCTTGCGCAGCAGTGGCAGAAACTGCTGGATGCAGGTGAACACGGAGGTCACGTTGAGCTGCATGACTTTCTCCCAGCCCTTGACCGGGTAACTCTCCAGCGGCGCACCCCACGTGGTGCCGGCGTTGTTCACCAGAATGTCCAGATGGGTGATCTGCTCGCCCAAGCGCGCAGCCAGCTCCTGTACACCTTCTTCGGTCGCCAGATTCGCCGCCACGCCGTGGCAAATGCCCAGAACACTGAGTTCTTCGGCCGTCTGATGGCAGGCCTCCGCGTCGCGCGAGCACACATAAACACGCGCACCAGCCTCAACATAGGCCTTGGCGATCATTTTGCCGATACCACGGGTGCCGCCGGTCACCAGAGCGATGCGGCCTTGCAGGGAGAAATACGGGAGCATGGCGAGTCCTGAGGATTAGGGATCAGTACACCCTAGTCGTCAGCCGCGAAAAGCGGAGCCACTATTTTTGCAGGGAATGAGCGGTCATGCGCTGCGGCGGCGACCATCAGTCGCCGCCGCAAAAGGGATCAGGCGACGCGAACGCGCAGGGTCAGACCCTTGAGGAAATTACGCAGTAACTGGTCGCCGCACGGACGATAGTTGGTGTGGCCGACCTTGCGGAACAGCGCGCTCAGCTCAGGCTTGGACACCGGGAACTCGGCAGCCTTGAGGATCGCGTGCATGTCGTCTTCTTTCAATTCGAAGGCCACGCGCAGCTTTTTCAGGATGATGTTGTTGGTCACCGGCACTTCGATTGGCTGCGGCGGACGGCTTTCGTCCTTGCCACGCTTGAAGATCACCAGACCGTCGAGGAAGTGCGCGATGACTTCGTCGGGGCAGCGGACGAAACCTTCTTCGTCTTCTTCTTTCTTGTCGAGCCAGGTGATCACGTCGGCGAGCGTGACGTCCATGCCGCCAAGTTTGATGATCTCGACGACTTTCTTGTCGCTGATGTCGAGCATGTAGCGCACGCTGCGCAATACGTCGTTGTGAATCATGTCGGTAATCCTGATGCGTTGTGGGCAGCGCGCCGGCGCGCTGCCGAAATGTGTGGCGGCAGTGGAAGCCTTAGAACTTCTCTTTGCCGGACAGGTAGCGCCATTGGCCGACCGGGACCTTGCCGATCGAGACGCCGCCGATGCGGATACGGCGGATGCCGACAACCTTGAGGCCAACCGCTTCGCAGAACTGGGCGATGATCCCCGGCTGCGGATTCTTCATAGCGAAGCGCAGGCGGTTTTCGTTCTGCCAACTGGCTTTGACCGGCGGCAGCTCCTTGCCCTTGTGGGTCAGGCCGTGCTGCAAGCGGTTGAGGCCGTGGGCAACCATATCGCCTTCGACCTCGACCACGTATTCCTGCTCGATCTTGGCGGCGTCAGCGGTGAGCTTGCGCAGGATCTTCCAGTCCTGGGTGAACACCAGCAGACCGCTGGCCTTGGCTTGCAGGTCGGCACTGGCGGTCAGGCGCAGGAAATGTCCGCGCAAGGGGCGTTTGCTGAAACGGTGTTCTTCGCTGAGGGTGTCGGCGCTCAGCGACTGCATGGCGCTTTCAACGTCCATGCCGGCCGGCACGTTGAGCAGGATGGTCACCGGCTCCGGCGCGGTGGCCTTGGCGTCCTTGTCGAGCTCGACTTTCTGGTCGCCGACCTTGAATTGCGGCTCGTCGATGACTTCGCCGTCCACGGTGACCCAGCCGCCCTCGATGAACAGCTCGGCCTCGCGGCGGGAGCAACCCACCAGTTCGATGAGGCGTTTGGAGAGGCGAATCGGGTCAGTCATGACAGGGCCGTAACAAAAAAGGGGTGGGCATTGTACCTGTGTGGCGCCGGTTAATCGCGATTGCATTTGTACCGTGTGGCTTTTAGCCGCGTACGGCGCGCTGTTCCGGCTGTTTCAGACGCATGTGCAGCAATGGATAGGGCTGGCCCATGCCGTCTACTTCCGACCGCCCGATCACCTCGAACCCCTGCTTGAAGTAGAAACCCAGGGCTTGCGGGTTTTGTTCGTTGACGTCCAGTTCATCGGCGTTCAGGTGCTGCATCGCGTAATTGAGCAGCTTCTTGCCTAGCCCCTGACCGCGATGCTCGGGATCGATGAACAGCATTTCGATCTTGCCTGCCGCCACGCCGGCAAAACCGGTGATGCGTTGTTCGCGATCCTTGGTGCAGATCAGCATCACGGCATCCAGATAGCGGGTCAGCACCAGGTTGCGCAGCAGTTCGATATAACTGTCCGGCAGAAAATCATGGGTCGCGCGAACCGAGGCCTCCCAGACCCGGGTCAGTTCCTGGTAATCACTGAGTTTCGGTGTGTGGATGACCGAATGGTGACGCATGCCCGATAGCCTCTTTGTCATTGATAAGGGGAGTCCTTCCCCTCACAAACGATAGCCGTAAAAAAGCCCCGCATCTCGTAAAAAGAGCGGGGCTTTTTGAATTTGTTACGGTGTCTGGCTGGATACATCTGTCGCCAGCAAGATCTCTCCCCCTCACCCCAACCCTCTCCCCCAAGGGGGCGAGGGGGAAGGGAGCTGATCTTCATGCTGTTCAAACCTGAGTTCAACCGGATAGCTCAGGTCGATGTACCTCGAAAGAACAACACGGTCAGCTCCCTCTCCCTACGGGCGGTCCGACGTTTCGGGAGGGCTGGGGTGAGGGGCTTTTGACGCTCAGATCAGATCTGCTCAGCCCACAGATCATATTCGTCAGCGTCAGTAACCTTGCACCAGACCTTGTCGCCCGGCTTCAGATTGCTGCCGTTGTCGATAAACACGTTGCCGTCGATTTCCGGGGCGTCGAAGAAGCAGCGGCCCACTGCGCCTTGCTCGTCAACTTCGTCCACCAGCACTTCGATTTCACGGCCGATGCGCATTTGCAGGCGTGCCGAGCTGATCGCTTGCTGGTGAGCCATGAAGCGCTCCCAACGATCCTGTTTGACGTCGTCCGGCACGACTTCCAGATCCAGGTCATTGGCAGGCGCGCCATCCACAGGCGAGTACTGGAAGCAGCCGACGCGGTCGAGCTGCGCTTCGGTCAGCCAGTTCAGCAGGTACTGGAAGTCTTCTTCGGTTTCGCCCGGGAAGCCGACGATGAAGGTCGAACGGATGATCAGATCCGGGCAGATTTCGCGCCAGTTCTTGATCCGCGCCAGGGTCTTGTCTTCGAACGCCGGGCGTTTCATCGACTTCAACACTTTCGGGCTGGCGTGCTGGAACGGGATGTCCAGGTACGGCAGGATTTTGCCGGCGGCCATCAACGGGATCAGTTCGTCAACGTGCGGGTACGGGTAAACGTAGTGCAGACGAACCCAGACTCCGAGGGTGCTGAGCGCTTCGCAGAGTTCGGTCATGCGGGTTTTCACCGGCGCGCCATTCCAGAAACCGGTGCGGTATTTCACGTCAACGCCGTAGGCGCTGGTGTCTTGCGAGATCACCAGCAGCTCTTTCACGCCGGATTTGACCAGACGCTGGGCTTCGTCGAGCACATCGCCAACCGGACGGCTGACCAGTTTGCCGCGCATCGACGGGATGATGCAGAAGGAGCAGCTGTGGTTGCAGCCTTCGGAAATCTTCAGGTAGGCGTAGTGGCGCGGAGTCAGCTTGATGCCTTGCGGCGGCACCAGGTCGATCAGCGGGTTGTGATCCTGACGCGGCGGCACGACTTCGTGCACAGCGTTGACCACTTGCTCGTACTGCTGCGGGCCGGTCACGGCCAGCACGCTCGGGTGCACGTCGCGGATGTTGCCTTCTTCCACGCCCATGCAACCGGTCACGATGACCTTGCCGTTTTCCTTGATCGCTTCGCCGATCACTTCCAAAGACTCAGCCTTGGCCGAGTCGATGAAACCGCAAGTGTTGACGACCACGACGTCGGCGTCTTGATAGGTGGACACCACGTCATAGCCTTCCATGCGCAGCTGGGTCAGGATGCGCTCGGAGTCGACCAGTGCTTTCGGGCAACCCAGAGATACAAAGCCAACCTTTGGATTGGCCGGCGCAGGAGTGGTGGACATGTCTAACCTCGGTATTTTGTGACGCCGCTTTCCTGATGCGAAAAGCCGACGGATGGGCGCTTAGGGCGCGCCTCTGATCAAAAAGTGCGCAATTCTAGCGGCGAGCAACGCACTTGACCAGCTTTATGCAGGGAAATACGACGAGTGCTGCGCTATGCTTCGCGCCGTTGCGCTTTACTGAATTTTTACAGTCAAGAAAACGTCTGTAACAACGGGTAAAACAGCGCATGCTGCACCACAAAGCATAGTGCTTCATTCAAAGAAGCCGGTTCGAGAATCAGGAGTGTTGGATGGGTCAGGCAAGTAGTCATGCGGCGGGCGCCGAGGGTTCGGCCACCAAGCCGCTGAGCATGCTGGTCGCGGCAGTCGGGGTAGTTTACGGCGACATCGGCACGAGCCCGTTGTACACCCTCAAAGAAGTGTTTTCCGGCGGTTACGGCGTACCGGTCAACCACGACGGGGTGCTGGGCATTCTGTCGTTGATCTTCTGGTCGCTGATCTGGGTCGTGTCGATCAAATACATGATGTTCGTGCTGCGTGCCGACAACCAAGGCGAGGGCGGCATCATGGCGCTCACCGCACTGGCACGGCGGGCGGCGGGGCAGCGCAGGAAACTGCGTTCGTTGCTGGTGGTTTGCGGACTCATCGGCGCGGCGCTGTTCTACGGCGACAGTATGATCACCCCGGCGATTTCCGTGCTGTCGGCGATAGAAGGTCTGGGGCTGGCGTTTGATGGCATCGACCACTGGGTCGTGCCGCTGTCGCTGGTGGTGCTGGTCGGACTGTTCCTGATCCAGCGTCACGGTACGGCGCGGATCGGCATCCTCTTCGGGCCGATCATGGTCACCTGGTTCCTCGTTCTCGGCGCCCTCGGTGTGTATGGCATCAGCCATACCCCGGAAGTGCTGCATGCGATGAACCCGGCATGGGCCGTGCGTTTCTTCACCGTGCATCCGGGCATGGGCGTGGCGATCCTCGGCGCCGTGGTGCTGGCGCTGACCGGTGCCGAAGCGCTGTACGCCGACATGGGCCACTTTGGTCGCAAGCCGATTGCCCGTGCATGGTTCATTCTGGTTTTGCCGGCGCTGGTGCTGAATTATTTCGGTCAAGGCGCTTTGCTGCTGGACAACCCGGAAGCGGCGCGTAACCCGTTCTATCTACTGGCTCCGAGCTGGGCGCTGATTCCGCTGGTCGGTCTGTCGACTCTGGCGACAGTGATTGCCTCGCAAGCGGTCATCTCCGGCGCGTTCTCCCTGACTCGTCAGGCGATTCAGCTTGGTTACATTCCGCGCATGTACATCCAGCACACGTCCAGCGACGAGCAGGGTCAGATTTACATTGGCGCGGTGAACTGGGCGCTGATGGTCGGCGTTGTCTTGTTGGTGCTGGGCTTCGAATCCTCCGGCGCACTGGCCTCGGCCTACGGCGTGGCGGTGACCGGCACCATGCTGATGACCACCATTCTGGTGTCGGCGGTCATGCTGCTGCTGTGGAAATGGCCGCCTATCCTCGCGGTTCCGGTGCTGCTCGGCTTCCTGCTGGTGGACGGCCTGTACTTCGCCGCCAACGTGCCGAAAATCGTCCAGGGCGGCGCATTCCCGGTCATCGCCGGTATTGCCCTGTTCGTGCTGATGACCACCTGGAAGCGCGGCAAGCAACTGCTGGTCGAGCGCCTCGACGAAGGTGCGTTGCCGCTGCCGATCTTCATCGGCAGCATCCGCGTGCAACCGCCGCATCGGGTGCAGGGCACCGCCGTGTTCCTCACCGCGCGCTCCGACGCCGTGCCGCACGCGCTGTTGCACAACCTGCTGCACAACCAGGTGCTGCACGAACAAGTCGTATTGCTGACGGTGGTCTACGAAGACATCCCGCGCGTCCCGCCATCGCGCCGCTTCGAAGTCGAAGCCCACGGCGAAGGCTTCTTCCGGGTGATCCTGCACTTCGGCTTCACCGACGAACCGGACGTGCCGCAAGCACTGAAGCTGTGCCATCTGGACGACCTCGACTTCAGCCCGATGCGTACGACTTACTTCCTCAGCCGCGAAACAGTCATCGCCTCGAAACTTGAAGGCATGGCCCGTTGGCGTGAGGCGCTGTTTGCGTTCATGTTGAAGAACGCCAACGGGAACCTGCGGTTCTTCAATCTGCCGCTGAACCGGGTGATTGAGTTGGGGACGCAGGTGGAGATGTAAACCGGCGTCATCAAAAGCCCCCATCAGCCTTGTGGCTGGCGGGGGCTTTTTCGTTTTTGTGCCGTTACATGCTTTCGGGCAACTCTGCTTCAGACTCGGTTTTCGTTCTCGCGGGTCGCGGCATCAGGGCCTTCATCACGTCGTCGACCAAAGCCTTGCCGATTATCGTCAGGTAATGCGCGGCCCAGGCGTGGCGGTCGCTTTCCTTGTCGTAGGCGGCGTCCTCGGCGAAGGATTTGGCGAGGAACAACAGGTCTGAAGCCTGGGACAGTGCTTCGACGATGGGGACGCCGGAGCGAACGTTGAGTAACGCCTGATCCGAGCTGTAGAGGAAAGAGGTGAAGCCGATGGTTGTGAGGTCTGCGGGGGACAGCGATTTCGTTTCGGTCATGGTGCTACTCCTTGGTTCGAGGAGCTGCGACTTCCGTTACCACACGAAAGGGAGGCAGCTGTACGCAGGGTGGTAAACCGGGAACCAAGGAAACCGGCACGCCCGAAGGCGTCCCACGCACAGCTGCCATAACTCGAAATCACAGACATGAAAGTGCCTGTGATTGAGATGAGGGCGCTGTTGCGCTGGTTTATCCGGGTTACCACGCCCGATCGCTGAAAGGGTCAGCGACGTCCAGAGAGTATCCCGTCGAAAAACAGCGCAATAGGGCGGCAAAGTGCCCAAACACGAGATTAGGAGTTTGCCTACAAGGTATGCGGACGTCATCTGATATTGCGACACCGGTCGGCGGAACTAAGGTGAAGAGCAATTTCAGGGACAGTGGATTTTGTGTGGGCGCCACAGAAAGTGAGGCCGAATAAAGGGCTTGACGATCAGATATTCTGAATGAGACAAGTGTCCACGTTTTATGGAATGTGGACACTTGGGGGTTTTAGGCTTCATGAAGAGTCAAGACATTTTACTTTTGTTCAAGATGGCCAGCCTTCACGCTCAGGAGGAAAACCTCCTTGGTGTAATGGAGTCAGAGTCGAATTCGAACAGGGTTGAGGAGCTGTTGAAGCCCTATGTGGTCAGCCAAATGACCGCAGGTGGGCGGGTGGGGCAGCCATTGGTCACCTACTCCACTGACGGTGAAGATACTGTATTCAGTCGACAGGACTTCGATTCGCCCCTGGACGATGAGGCGGGGTGGGAAGGGTGGTCGGAGCCGGTAGCTGTCCCGCCGCTGGCAAGCTGGAGTGAAGCCTACTCGTTGCGTGCGTTGTCTGCCGCTCTCGGGCTAAGCAAAAGCGAGGTATCAAATTCCCTCGCCAGATGTCGTGAGTCCGGCCTGCTCACCAATGACTATGAGACAGGGCTGGCGAAAGTTAATCGGCGGCAGCTACTAAGCATCACTGAGCACGCTCTGAAGTACTTTTTCCCTGTAAAACCCGGCGCAATGGTTCGCGGTATCCCGACGGGTTTCGCAGCACCGGCACTGTCCAAAAGCATCAAAAGTGCTGGTGGACTGATTCCGGTCTGGCCAGATGCACTTGGAACGGAGCGTGGTCAGGCAATAGAGCCGCTCTACAAGACAGTGCCGGAAGCCGTGAAGAAGGACAGGATTCTTTACCACTATCTTGCGCTTGCTGATGCGATCCGCCTTGGAGGCCCGCGAGAGTGCGGTGTCGCGGTCAACATTCTAAAAGCAGGGATGGGACTGAAATAACATGTCATCAAACGCTTATCACAACTACGAGCTTATAGAGTTTGTTGCCGAAGGCTTGGGAGAGGCGTTTCTCGCGGAGGTCGCGTTTGTCGGAGGTTGCACCACAGCCATGCTGGTAACAGATGCTGTTGTGCTGGACGACATTCGTTTCACCGATGACGTTGATCTGGTGATCGAGCTGGCAGGTATTAGCGCCTGGCAGCAGCTTACCGAACGGTTGTCGGCCAGGAATTTCAAGATTACCGGCGAGGATGAAGTCAACTGTCGTTTCCGCTTCAACGATATCGTCGTTGACGTGATGCCTTCTGATCCCGAAGTTCTTGGATATGCCAACCGCTGGTTTGTAGAGGGGTTGGCACGGGCTGATAAATTTACGTTGCCCAGCGGTACCGTCATCCAGATATTCAAACCGACCTATTTTCTCGCGACAAAACTGGAAGCCTTCAGCGGTCGGGGTGGTGGCGATCCATACCATAAAGATGTCGAAGACATCATTATCTTGATTGATGGACGTCCAGAGCTTTTAGAAGAGGTTCGGCAAGCGGAGTCCGAGCTCAAGGAGTTCATCACGACTGGGGTTCGAGCACTCAGGGGGCTCGCTGGCATCGACTATGTGATTGAAAGCTCGGGTTCGGTACAGGCCAATCCAGGAAGAGGGCAAATCATTCATAGGCGCATGAAAGAACTGGGCAGCGCATGAAATACCACACCAGATCGGTAACAGGGCGAGCCAGGAAAACCAATCATGACTTTGCTGGAGCGCTTTTTGATGGAGAGAGCGGCGTATTTGTTATCACAGACGGTACTTCGAGGATTGGCAGTGGCCAGTTGGCTGAATCCTTTGTGAAAAGTGTTTTAGCGGTCTGGTCAAAACACTTTGATCAGGGCCTCGATATCACTGAGTACGGAGCGGTTGAACAGGTACTGGTTTCTATGCTGGCCGACCTCCATCCCGTCTTGTTTGCAAGCCAGACAGGCGCCGCTTGTTATGTGGTGGGTGTCGCTGCTCATGGCAAACTCACGCTTGCGTATGAGGGTGATTGTTCGTGCGGTGTTGTGACGTCGGCAGGCGCGATCGAATGGATGACGTCGCCGCACTGTAAAGCCAATTGGAGGCGTGACCTTTCCCACTTCGAGCTGGCGCAGGATCCGGCTCGGCACCGGGTGACTCGATGTTTGAAGGCGAGTCGCGCGCCGAACCCTGATTTTGTTTTTCATCCATTAGCGTTAAGTGAGCGACTGGTGTTTGCAACCGATGGCTTTTGGGCGGAGCTAACCGAGTCGCAGCAAAGCAGCTTGTTAGCATCGCCGGATGGCAGCTGTATCGATGTTGAAGATGACATCACATGGATAGATGTTCAGTTCTAGTCCTGGCATCGATACAAGGTTTGACTGGCAGGAAGTGCTTCAAGTTTGCGTAAAAAAGCCCCCGCAACCCTAAGGTTGCGGGGGCTTTTCGTTGGTGCGCTTCAGATCACTCTTCCGCCACCTGCGCCGTGTTCTGGCGCTTCTCGATCAAATCCACCAGACGCTTGGCCAGCGCCGGGTAGTTCTCATCGAAGTGATGACCACCCGGCAGTTTCACTGCCTCACCCACCGCAGTCTTGTCGGTGCAGCCGCTTTCATCTGTCTCTTCTTCACCGTAGATGCACACGACCTTGGCCGGTGGCAGCTTGGCCATCTCAGGCCCGGTGGCGGCTTCTTTGCCGGCGTTACCCAGCCAGCCTTCGACTTCGATTTCGAAGCTGCCGGTGCGGGCGAAGGCCAGCAGGATGATTGCGTCGACGCGTTGCTGCTCGGTATCCGGCAGGCGGTTGTAGATGGCTGGCAGAACGTCGGCACCGAAGGAGTAACCGGTGAGGATGAAGCGTTTGGTGCCCCATTTCTGCCGGTAATGCTGCATCAGTTCGGTCAGGTCCAGCGCGCTCTGCTCCGGGCTCTTGTGCTGCCAGTAGTAGCGCAGGGTGTCGATGCCGACGACCGGATAGCCGATTTTGGCCATTTCACCGGCCACGTCGCGGTCGAGGTCGCGCCAGCCGCCGTCACCGGAGAGGAACAGGGTCACGGTGTCTTTGGCTTGGCCGGCCGGGACTTCAACCACCGGGATCGCCAGACCGCCGTTGGCCTTGTCGCCGCCGACGAGGATTTTGCGCAGTTCGTTGTTCAGCACCTGCGGCAGATTGATGTCGTAGTCGCTGATGCTGGTTTCGGCGTTCGGTTGATCGCGCACGAAACCTGCGCTGGCGTCGTCCGGGTTGTCGTTCCACGCCACCAGCCAATGGCCGTGGGCGGCAGATTTTGGCAGCAGGTGCGTGCAGCCACCCTTTTCCAGCGCCAGGTCGACGGAAACGGCCTGGGCCTTGTCGTCTTTCTGTTCCGACAACCAGCGCCACGCCAACACGGCGCCCGGGCCGATGCCGCTGACCAGAGTGGCCGGGCCGTTCAGTTCACGCAGGCCCGATTGCAGCGCGCGGCTTTGCAGCAGGCAGTCCTTGGGCAGGATCACCTGAACGATCTGCGCCGAAGCGCTGCGGCTCAGGGTGGTCAGTTGTTTTTCACTGAGTTTTTGATCGTCGTTGACCGCGATCAGCACCTGAGCCTTGGCCTTGGTGCCGGGAATGATGCGGGTCATGGCCGCGCCGTCAGCGGGGTTGAGCTGTTCGACGGTCGGTTCCGGTGCCGGGCGTTTGAGGTACCAGTAACCGCCGCCGGCAATCACGGCCAGCACGATCAGTGCGGCCAGGATGTACTTCAGGGAGCGTTGAATCATCAGCGTTTCACCAATCCAGTCAAGCCGCCCGCGATCAGGGCAGCAGTGTCGGCCAGCGCCACCAGCGGATCGAGTCCGGCGGGCACAGCCATATAACGAGGTTCCCAGTCAGGCTGGAACTTGTCTTTGAAGCGGCGCAAGCCTTGGAAGTTGTACAGCTGCTCACCACGGCGGAAAACCATCGAGCCCAGACGCTGGGTCAGCGGTGCACCACGCCGGGGTTGCAACCCCGACAACGGCACCATGCCCAGGCTGAAGCGCGCGTATCCGTGACTCTTATAGTGTTGAATCAGGCCGACCATCATGAATTCCATGGTCAGCTTGGGGGCGTCCGGGTGTGCGCGCATCAGGTCGAGACTGGCCAGGTCGTGGCCATAGGTCTCGAGCAGGTTGGCGAACGCCACCGGGCGACCTTCGAAGCGAATCACCGCGATGCGGAAATGCTTCAGGTAATCGTCGCTGAAACGGCCGAGGGAGAAGCCTTTCTCACGCACGTTCTTGCCGGTCAGCCACGCATCGGAAATCACTTTCAGTTCGTCCATCGGCGCCTGACCCGGCTCATGGATCTCCAGCGACAGGCCGTCGCGGGTACCACGGTTCCAGGTGTAACGCAGATCCTTCATCTCTTTGCCCTTGGCTTCGAGGTCAAAACGATGCAGGTCAACCCGGGCTTCTTCGCCAAGCTTGATCGCGGTCAGGCCGATGTCCATGTAGTACGGCAGATTCTCCGCGCGAACCTGATAGAACACCGGGCGCGCGTGGTAGATGTCGCAGAGGTCGCGGAACTGCCAGATCATCTCCGCCCGTTGCTGGCCGGGGCCGATCGGATCGTAGAGCGCGACCAGGCTGCGGCCACGACGGGCATACATAAGGAACGCTTCATCGTTGGGATGGAACAGCAGCGCCTTGTCGCCGGTCAGCGCGAGGCCGCCGTCGGGCTGCGCGGAAGCCATCAGGATTTTCGCGGCGCGTTCCAGTTCATCGGGTGTCGGCAGGTGGATCACCGGGCGCGCGGTACGCAGCAGCCAGGTCAGGGCGATCACCAGTAGCAGGACGGCGGCGCCGAGCAGCGAGCGCAAGCCACGCGGAGCATCGGCATCGAGGGTGAACTGCCACCACAACTGATGGCTGTACGGCACGTCCTGATAGGCAAACAGCAGCAGCCATGTCGAAGCGCCGAGAACGCACAGGCTGGCCACCAGATACAGAGGCGAGAACGGCAGTTCGGTCAGACGGCTCGGGCGATAGAACGAGCGACGGAACACGCCGAGCAGCGCGGCGGTGAGCGTCATCAGTGTGGCTTCTTCCCAGTCGAAGCCTTTGAGCAAGGAGAGCAGGGCACCGACCAGCAACAGAATGGTGGTCAGCATCCACGCCGCCGACAGGCGCCGGCGCAGGCCTTGTGCTAGCAGCAGGCACAACACGCCGATCAGGCTGGCGCCAAAGTGCGAGGCATCAACCAGACGATGCGGGATAAGAAAGCCGATGTGCTCAAGACGGGTGTCGATTTCCGGTGTCGCCCCGGAAAACAGCAGCACCACGCCGGACAGGAACACCAGCACCGCGAGTACAGGTGCGGCCAGGCCGGAAGCCGCGCGCATGGTTTGTGATTGAAACAGGCGCTGACCTTCATTGATCAGCAGCAGCACGCAGGCCACCAGCAACGGCAACACCACGTAGATCAGGCGATACAGCAACAACGCTGCAGCCAGTGGTGCGGCACCGAGCTTGTCGGCAAAGGCAGCCAGCAGAATCGCTTCAAATACGCCGACACCCCCCGGCACGTGGCTGAGCACGCCCGCCGCCAGCGCCAGCAGGTACACCAGCAGGAACGCACCGAAGGGTGGCGCTTCCGGCAGCAACAGATAGAGCACGGTTGCGGCAGCGGCGACGTCGAGGGCGGTGATGACCAGTTGCAGAAAGGTCAGGCGACGACCCGGCAGGCGCAGGGTGCGGCGGCCGGCGCGAACCAGCAGGTTATCGCGATAAGGTTGTTCCGGCAGACGCCGGCGATAGATGCCGATGGCGAGAATCGCGCCCAGTGCCAGCACCGCGCCTGCGACGCCGCCCAGCAATGCTTCGGACAAGCCAAGGGCCTGAGAGGCTGCCGGCAGGTCGCTCAGCGTGGCCAGCGCCGCCAGTGGCGGCAAGGCGCAGCCGAGTGAAAGACTGGCGAACAGGGTCATGTGCGCGACCTCGGCCGCCCCCAGACCATGACGTGCATACAAACGGTAACGCACCGAGCCGCCGGACAGCAGCGACAATCCGATTGCGTTACCGATCGCAAATGCAGTGAAGCCACCAAGGGCAAGGGTTCGCGGCGCCAGCGTCACGCCAGCATAACGACTGGCCGACCATTCGTAACCGAGCAGAATAATGAAACCGACCACGGTCGCGGCAAATGCGCCGAGCAGGGCAGGTTTAGGCACGTCGAGAATCGAGTCGTGCAGCGCGTCGAGATCGAGTTCGGCGAGCAGATGACGACAGGCAATCAGCGCAATGGCAAACAGCAACAGGGTAACCGCCAGACCGATCGGCTGACGGTATTTGCTCAAGCGATCCAGCAAGCGCAAACGCTCAGGCTTGATCGGTTGGTTCGCTGTGACGGTGTCTTGTGAATCAGACGAGTTGGCGCGCATCAATCACCTCTTGGATTGTGCGCGACAGGATGGAGGTATCCAGCCAAGTTACCAATCCCTGTAGAAAAAAATAATCACAAAATACTACGCCTCTCACCGGGTCTCGGCGAGGGCAGTCATGGATTGCAGACGCCTTGTCCGCGACTCAAGCATAGTCGCAACTCGGCGGGTCTGATGATCCTGGACGATTCACTGCACAGTGACAGATCATTGTTGCGAAAGGACTTTTTCCACAGATACAAAAAAGGCCACTCTTTCGAGTAGCCTTTTTTGATGTTTGGTTGCGGGAGCCGGATTTGAACCGACGACCTTCGGGTTATGAGCCCGACGAGCTACCAGACTGCTCCATCCCGCGTCTGTGTGGCGGCATTCTACAGGCGAACGCCGAGGTGTCAACCGCTAATCCCGTAAAGGGTCAAATAAGTGTGAAATCGCGTCAAACGGTCGCAGGTGACGCGTTAAGTTTTGGAAATGCAAAGAATTCCTGTTTGACGACTGCTTCCTCTAAAGGCGCTGATCGACAAAACCGACGTGCACAAAAAAGGCCACTCTTTCGAGTAGCCTTTTTTGATGTTTGGTTGCGGGAGCCGGATTTGAACCGACGACCTTCGGGTTATGAGCCCGACGAGCTACCAGACTGCTCCATCCCGCGTCTGTGTGTCGGCATTCTACAGAGGAACGCCGGGGTGTCAACCTTCAATCTGAATAAAATCTGTTGAGGTTCAAGCGGTTAGCGATTTTTGTCGGCCGTTTTAGAGGCTGCAAGTCAGGTAGGGCAAGGCTTTCAGCTCTATTGGTTGATGATTTTCGATTGAGAAAATAAATTCAAAGGACTTTTCCTACCGTCTGGAAAGAACATTCAGACCACTGGTGCTATATACAGTTGTCAGTGAGATACTGCCGATCCGGCTCGCCACGTTCCCTTTTCTGACATGACTCAGCGAAAAATCATCCACATCGACTGTGACTGTTTCTACGCCGCCATCGAGATGCGTGATGACCCGCGTCTGGCGGGCAAACCGTTGGCAGTGGGTGGTTCGGCAGATCGGCGCGGGGTGATCGCCACCTGCAATTACGAGGCGCGGGCTTACGGAGTGCGCTCGGCGATGGCTTCGGGGCATGCCTTGAAACTGTGCCCGGACCTGACCATCGTCAAGCCACGCATGGATGCCTATCGCGAAGCGTCGAAGGAAATTCACACGATCTTTGCCGATTACACTGACCTGATCGAGCCGCTGTCGCTGGATGAGGCTTATCTCGACGTATCCGACAGCGCTCATTTCGGTGGCAGCGCCACACGCATTGCTCAGGACATCCGCCGTCGGGTCTCCAATCAATTGCACATCACGGTTTCTGCCGGCGTGGCGCCGAACAAGTTTCTGGCGAAGATCGCCAGCGACTGGAAAAAGCCCAACGGCTTGTTCGTGATCACGCCTGATCAAGTGGAAGACTTCGTCAGCGGCTTGCCGGTGAGCAAATTGCACGGCGTGGGCAAGGTGACCGCAGACAAGCTGGGCAAACTCGGCATCGTCGACTGTTTGCAGTTGCGCGAGTGGGACAAGCTGGCGCTGGTGCGCGAATTCGGCAGTTTCGGCGAGCGACTGTGGAGTCTTGCCCGTGGGGTTGATGACCGTTTGGTGCACAACGACAGTCGGCGTCAGTCGATCAGTGTCGAAAATACCTACGATGTTGATCTGCCTGACTTGCGCAGTTGTCTCGATAAGCTGCCTGAGTTGCTGGAAACCCTGAAAACCCGCATGGCGCGCATCGACAGCAGTTATCGGCCGGGCAAGCCGTTCGTCAAAGTGAAATTCCATGACTTTACCCAGACGACGCTGGAGCAGGCCGGGGCAGGGCGGGACTTGGGCAGTTATCAGTTGATGCTGACGCAGGCGTTCAATCGCGGAGGCAAACCGGTGCGGTTACTTGGGGTCGGGGTGCGGCTGGAGGATTTGCGCGGCGGGTTTGAGCAGATGGAGTTGTTTGAGCGGTAGTTCTGCGGTGTTTGTCAGTCAGCCTTCGCGAGCAAGCCCGCTCCCACATTGGTTTTGTGTGCGACACAGATCCAATGTGGGAGCGGGCTTGCTCGCGAAGCTTTTAGCTTTGGCTTTTAATTCGGTCCCGGATCCGCCACCAGTCGCCCGGCATCCTTGGTCAGAGACTTGAGAAACTCCGTCTGCAACTCAGGATCATTGCGGGTCAGTTCGATCAGGCTTTGTTCCAGCTCGCTGGCTTCTTCTTCCAGACCCAGCTCCGACAGGCGCTTGACCCGGTGCACCCACTCGCTCACTTCGTCGTCCTCCAGATCGTCGTAGATCAGCCCGTGCGCTTCCAGCAACTTGCCGCGCAGGTGACTGCTGATCATCAGCGATGAGTCGGAATGCACGTCGTCCTTGGCGTCTTCGACGCTGATCTGCAGTTTTCCGACGTGATTGAGGTCGTTTTCGGCAAACGGGCTGTCGAGCAGGTTCAGGCGCAGCACACCGTTACGGTCGGTGGTCATGTCGAAGGTCTGCTTGCCAGCCTTGACCTGCACCGCGCGTTCGCTCCATGGCAGGCTCGAATACTCCGTACGCTTGTCGCGCTGGACTTCATCGATACCGGCCAGGTTTTGCTGCGCACGACCGTGGGACTGCACGTTCATGAACGGGTTAAGCCCGGCGAAACCGTAGCTGAGCCAGTCCTTGGTCACACTGTCCGGCAGGTTGCCGAGGGCGAAAACGTTGACCACGTTCGCGCCGACACCGGCTACCACCGCCACTGCGCCCAGCGGGATCTCATAGATTTCGCGCCAGGGTTGGTAGGGGGTGTAGCGATCGTAATGGCGGGTGACTTCGAACTCGGTGACTTCGAAAGTCTTCTGCTCGTTGATCTTCACGCGTCGCTGCGGCAGCTCAAGCACCTTAGGCTCACCGACATCGATCTGCAGGCTGTGATCGAGCAGTTTGCGCTCGACACGTTCCTCGTGCTCGCTGCGTTGTGACATGTGATTGGCACAGCCGCTGACCAGCAGGGTGCCGCACAGGGCGGCACCACCGAGGCCTAAGGTGTTTCGCTTGAACATGACGTCTCTATCTGGTTTCAGCGGCGGATACGGGCCTGAAGGAAGGACAGCACGTCAGCCACAGGCAGCGCTTGCGCTTCGCCTTCGGTACGGCTCTTGTATTCCAGGTTGCCTTCGGCGAGGCCGCGGTCACTGACCACGATCCGGTGTGGAATGCCGATCAGCTCCATGTCCGCGAACTTGATGCCCGGGCTGGTTTTCTTGTCGCGATCGTCCAGCAGCACTTCGAAGCCGGCCGCGGTCAGTTCGGCGTACAGCTTGTCGGTGGCTTCGCGAACCTGCTCGGTTTCGTAGCGCAGCGGTACCAGAGCGATCTGGAACGGCGCCAGGGTGTCGCTCCAGATGATGCCGTTCTCGTCGTTGTTCTGCTCGATGGCGGCAGCCACCACGCGGGATACGCCGATGCCGTAGCAGCCCATTTCCAGGGTCACAGGCTTGCCGTTCTCGCCCAGCACTTCGCACTTCATCGCCTTGCTGTACTTGTTGCCCAGCTGGAAGATGTGTCCGACTTCAATGCCGCGCTTGATTTCCAGCGTGCCTTTGCCGTCCGGGCTCGGGTCGCCGGCGACAACGTTACGCAGGTCAGCCACGGTCGGAACCGGCAGATCACGCTCCCAGTTCACGCCGAAGTAGTGCTTGTCGTCGATGTTCGCGCCGATACCAAAGTCGCTCATCAGCTCGACCGAACGGTCGATGATGATCGGCAGCGGCAGGTTCAGCGGGCCGAGGGAACCTGCGCCGGCGCCAATGGCGTCACGCAGTTCGGCATCGGTGGCCATGACCAGCGGGCTGGCCACGCCCAGTTGCTGGGCTGCCTTGATTTCGTTCAGTTCGTGGTCGCCACGAATCACCAGCGCGATCAGCTTGCCTTCTTCCTCGGCGCGAACGATCAGGGTCTTGATGGTCTTTTCAATCGGCAGATTGAATTTTTCCACCAGGGCGGCGATGGTCTTGGTGTCTGGTGTATCGACCAGGCGCAGCTCTTCGGTCGGTGCAGGGCGTGAGCTCTCGCGTGGCACCGCTTCGGCTTTTTCGATGTTCGCCGCGTAATCGGAACCGTTGCTGAAAACGATATCGTCTTCACCGGACTCGGCCAGTACGTGGAACTCGTGGGAGCCGGCGCCACCGATCGAACCGTTGTCGGCTTCCACCGGACGGAACTTCAGACCCAGACGCGTGAAGATGTTGCAGTACGCTTCGTGCATGCGGTCATAGGTGATCTGCAGCGACGCCTGATCCGCATGAAAGGAGTACGCGTCCTTCATGATGAATTCGCGGCCGCGCATCAAGCCGAAGCGCGGGCGGATTTCGTCACGGAATTTGGTCTGGATCTGGTACAGGTTGATTGGCAGCTGTTTGTAGCTGCTCAACTCGTTGCGCATCAGATCGGTGATCACTTCTTCGTGGGTCGGGCCCGCGCAGAAGTCGCGACCGTGGCGGTCTTTGATGCGCAGCAGCTCAGGGCCGTATTCTTCCCAGCGCCCCGACTCCTGCCACAGCTCGGCCGGTTGGGTGCTCGGCATCAACACTTCCAGAGAGCCGGCGGCGTTCATCTCTTCGCGAACGATGGCTTCCACCTTGCGCATGACTCGCAAGCCCATCGGCAGCCAGGTGTACAGGCCCGAGGCAAGTTTGCGGATCATGCCGGCGCGCAGCATCAGCTGATGGCTGATGACGACCGCATCGGAAGGCGTTTCTTTCTGTGTGGCGAGCAAAAATTGACTGGTGCGCATGGTTGGCCGTTGTCGGTTGCTATGACTGGAAATGACGGAGCAGTGTACCGGCGAGTTTTGCTGACGTACAGGCGTGTGGCCGGCGGAGAGGTTCAACGGCGGGAATCCTCCCGCCGTTGGCGAAACGTCTTACGATTCTTCCGCAACTGGCGTCGGCACAGGCTCGGGCGTTGGCGTCGGGCCTTCGCGGCGGCTTTCCTGGAACCAGTGCAGGGCGATCAGCAGCAGTGTCGGCACGCCGAGCAGGGCGGTGATCAGGAAGAAGCTGTGATAACCGAACTTCTCGACCATGACGCCCGAGTAGCCGCCCATCAGGCGCGGAAGCAGTAGCATGATCGAACTGAGCAGGGCGTATTGCGTGGCCGAGAACTTGAGGTTGGTCAGGCTCGACAGGTACGCAACGAACGCCGACGTAGCGAGGCCCGAACTGAAGTTGTCGAGGGAAATGGTCACCACCAGCATCTTCAGGTTCGGGCCCATGTCGGCGAGCATCACGAACAGCAGGTTGGTGGCTGCCGAGGCTGCGCCGCCGATGAACAGGATCGGCAGGATGCCGAAGCGCACGATCAGCAGGCCACCCATACCGGCGCCGACGAGGGTCATGATCAGGCCGAAGATCTTGCTGACACTGGCGATCTGATCCTTGGTGAAACCCTGGTCGATGTAAAACACGTTGGCCATCACGCCCATCACCGTGTCCGACATCCGGTACGTGGCGATCAGGCCGAGCAGCAACAACGCTTGCCAGCGGTAACGCAGAATGAAGTCGTTGACCGGTGTCAGCACTGGCGCCAGGCCGCGACGGCCCATGGTCGACAGGCACAGGCCGGTCAGCAGCGTGTAGAGAATGGCGCGCAGGAAGGCGCGGTCTTCGAGCAGCAGGTCGAGCGGGCTGACGCCTTCGAACAGCACGCTGGCGAAATCGGTGTTGTAGAGCTGGGTGAACATCGCCGGTACGGACACCAGCAACACGATCAGCACGAACACCGACATTAATTGATGCATGAATGTGTAGCGGCCGGCCTGCAATTGAGTACGCAGCGGCACCGGCGGCTCACGCATGAACAGCGTCGTCAGCAGCGCAGGCACCATCAATGCGCCGAACAGCACATACGTGCCGGTCCAGGCCGAGTGCTTATAGTTGAAGCCGGTGGAGCCAAAGCCTTCAGCGAAAAACAAGGCACCGGCGGTGGCGAGCAGGGCGGCGACGCGATAACCGGACATGTAGCTGGCGGCGAGGGCGGCTTGACGATTGTCTTCGGCGATTTCCAGGCGATAGGCATCCACCGCGATGTCTTGGGTCGCAGAGGCGAAGGCGACGATCACGGCAATGGCGATCAACCACGACAGATGCTTCTGTGGATCGCAGAAACCCATGCCGATCAGGCCGAGAATCACCAGTGTTTGCGAGAGCACCAGCCACGAACGTCGTCGACCCAGCTTGCCGAGCAGCGGCAGGCGCCATTGGTCGAGCAGGGGGGACCAGACCCATTTGAAGGCGTAGGCCAGACCGATCAGGCTCGCGTAGCCGATGGTTTCCCGAGCCACGCCGGCTTCACGCAGCCAGACCGAAAGCGTTGAAAACACCAGCATGTACGGCAGGCCGGCAGCGAAACCGAGCAACAACAGCACGAGCGTCGAAGGACTGGCATAGGCGGCGAGCGCGGCGCGCCAGGTTTTACGGGGCATGGGCTGAAGTCTGCCTCAAGATTGCGAAAACAAAGCGCGCACTCTAACCGCTGTGCTCTACCGGACGCCAGCCATGACGCCGAATATCCACACGATTGTTCAGGACGGTGATGCCTTCCATGCGCAATCGCGCCCGTTGTTCGTCCCCGGAAGGACTGCCCACCGGCAGGCTGATCCGACCGCCGGCGCCCAGTACACGGTGCCAGGGCAGCTTGGTATCGCCAGGCAACTGACTTAGAGTCCGGCCGACCCAGCGGGCGGCGCGCCCCAACCCGGCGAGTTCGGCCAACTGACCATAGCTGACGACTTTGCCTTCGGGCACTTGGGCGAGCGTCGAGTAGAGCGCCGTGCGTCGGATTTGCGCTTCGCTCTCACCTTCGTGAATCGGGTCTGTCACGGGCGTGGTTCCTGAACATCGTCCTGTTGATGCCCTAAGGGTAATCCGTCATCGGCCAGTTGAGAAATGAACTCAATAGAAATAGTCCGGTCAGTCCTTGTCAGGGACTTATTCCTACGGATAATGCCGACCTTTTTTCGCAAACTTGAGCCTTCGATTCGCTTATGTTGTCCAGATCCTTGCTGTGCCTTGCTGTTTTCAGTGCGTCCACGCCCCTGCTTGCCGACACCGTCTGGTTAAAGAACGGTGACAAGTTGAGCGGCACCATCACCGTGTTCGATGGCGGCAAACTGTTGATCCAGACCAAATATGCCGGTGCGGTCACGATTGACTGGAAAGAGGTCAAGACGCTGGACAGTGATCAGCACTTGCTCGTCAAGCAGGACGCCTATACCGGTGAAGTCTCCAAGTCGCTGACGGCCGCCGAAGATGGCAAGGTCACCCTGGCCAATGGCGAGGCGCCGAAAACGGTCGAGCTGGCCAGTATCCAGCAGATTCTCAAGCCGAAACCGATAGTCGAGGATCTGGTGTGGAAGGGTAATGTCGACCTGGCACTGGATTATCAGCGCGCCGAGAAGGACACCGACGACTACGACGTCGGCTTCAAGACATCCGCGCGCCATGGCCGCTGGCGTCACACCGCCGAAGGCGAGTACAACCGCGAAGTGCAGGACGACGAAGTCACCACCAATAACTGGCGCGCCGAGTACTCGCTTGACCGCTTCCTGACTGACAAGTGGTTCTGGCAGGGACGTTTGAACTACAAGCGTGACTACGTCGAAGAGTTGTCCCGTCAGCGCGTGGTCGGTACGGGCCCGGGTTATCAGTTTTGGGATGACGAACTGGGTGCGTTCTCGCTGGGCTCGCTGCTCAACCGCACCGATTACGAATACAGCGATGGCGGCAAGGACAATTTCTATTCGGTCGCGATGAAGTGGGACTACAACCGTTACCTGATCGGCAAGAAGGTCGAGTTCTTCACGACTGGTGAAGTCGGCAAGCCATTGTCCGGCGTGGCGGACTATGCGCTGGATGCCGAGATGGGCCTGCGCTACAAGGTCACCGATTGGGCGTCGCTCAATCTAAAGGCCGAGCGCGACATCATCAGCGGCACCAACGATGCTGACCTGAGCAAAACCCGTTACACCGCCGGGTTTGGCGTGGCCTGGTAAGGCCAAACAAAAAAATCGCAGCCATCGGGCTGCGATTTTTTTTGCCTGTACAAAACAGACGCCCACAAAAAAGCCCCGCTTTTAAGGGCGAGGCTCTTTTCTAAAGAAGCTACAAGTTAGATAACTTGTACTTCTTCAGCTTGCATGCCTTTCTGACCGCGGGTAGCGATGAAAGAAACCTGTTGGCCTTCTTTCAGGCTTTTGAAGCCGTCGGATTGGATAGCTTTGAAGTGAACGAACAGGTCGTCACCGGATTGTGGAGTGATGAAGCCGAAGCCTTTTTCATCGTTGAACCACTTAACGGTACCGGTTTGGCGATTAGACATGGTGTAACTCCTTGAACAAAGATAACTGCGACTCAGGAAGAACCCTGGCCGAGACTGAGTGCAAAGAGCAGGAAAAATTCTTGTAGATGGTTGGATCGAAATTCAACATATCGTGTAGAGATTCTCAGTGACACAAGCAGCACAGTGGCGCCACCTTAACCCTTTTTCCGGGACGTGCCAATGCTTCTTGCGAAGGTTTCTCTGTTTTAGGGATCGGCGGTGTGACTGTTCATCGCCAGACCGCGTATTTCCTGCGTGTTCGGCGAGAATTGCAGCGCGCACTTTGAACCCGGCGGCGCGCCCGGTAAGATGCCGGACAGAATTTTTCCACCTCGCTATTCAGGACACCCCGCCATGAGCATCAAATCGGACAAGTGGATTCGCCGCATGGCGCAGGAACACGGCATGATCGAGCCTTTCGTCGAGCGCCAGATGCGCGGCAGCGACGACAGTCGTGTGATCTCCTACGGTGTGTCGAGCTACGGCTACGATGTGCGTTGCACCAATCATTTCAAGGTGTTCACCAACATCAACTCGTCGATCGTCGATCCGAAAAACTTCGACCCGGGCAGCTTCGTCGACGTCCACAGCGACGTCTGCATCATCCCGCCGAACTCATTCGCCCTGGCCAGCACCGTCGAATACTTCCGCATTCCGCGTAACGTGCTGACCATCTGCCTGGGTAAAAGCACCTACGCGCGTTGCGGCATCATCGTTAACGTGACGCCGCTCGAGCCTGAGTGGGAAGGTCACGTGACGCTGGAATTCTCCAACACCACCAACCTGCCGGCGAAGATCTACGCCAACGAAGGCGTCGCACAGATGCTCTTCCTTGAATCCGACGAGGAATGTGAAGTTTCCTACAAGGATCGCGGCGGCAAGTATCAGGGCCAGCGTGGCGTGACCTTGCCTCGTACCTGATTTGTCCATCCGGCGGTTGCCGGGAATTCTTTGGCGGGCAGACACTCTATGGGGTGTACTGCCCGTTTTTGTTTCAGGCAAAACGGGCCTTCGCCGAGGAGTGTCCCATGAAGATCGATCCGCATATCACTGCCGAACTGGCAAGGCTTGAGCCCAATCAGGTTGGCGTATTGGCCTGGTCCTTGTTGGCACATCCGCAATTGAACATGGCCGGCGGCATTCCCGGTCAGCCCGACCCCGATACCCCCAACGAACAACCGACCGAGCCAGGCGAACCGACCCTGCCCGACGAGCCACCTCCGGCGCCTGTTGCCTGATCCCCAAGGGAAATGAATGGCCAGTCAGATGAAGTCCGGCAAGACTTCAACTGACTGGCCATATTTCGTTATCGCCAATGACAAAAATCCTGCAGTTGTCATCCCGCTCGACCGGGTAACCGCCGGTGAAGGCGCCAAACGCCGGCATCAGGCTCACCCGTTCAGCCAGTCGGAAACACGCCAGGCGCAAACGCTGTCGCCCCTTGCCGTGCAGCCGATAGACGGGATGCACGTGACCCGCCAGCACATGACGCTCAGGATGCGGATCCGGCTCATGCTGCAAGGCAAACGGCCCGAGCAGCAGCGGTTCGGGCACAACACGAATATTCAACGAAGCCGGCGGATCGCCGGCGCGTTTGTCGTGATTGCCACGAATCAACGTCATCGGCAGATCCCTATGGCGCGCCCGCCACTGCGCCAGAGCACGCAGCGTGCCTTCGGCGTGCGAGCCGGGGCCATGCAGAAAATCACCCAGAAATATCAGCTGCCGACAGGGCAGTTTGCCCAACAAGCGATCCAGTACTTCGATATTGCTCGCCGTGGTGCCTTGCGGAACCGGCTGACCCAGGCTGCGGTAAGCCGCGGCCTTGCCGAAGTGGACGTCGGCGATCAGCAGCGCCTGTTGCGCCGGCCAGTACAGGGCTTTTTCCGGCAGCAGCCAGAGTTCTTCGCCCGCCAGGCGAACCGGATAGGGCGCACTCACGACGATTGATCCTTATCGGCGGTGTTCTCCAGATCGCCGACCATTCTTCTGATGCGGTCAGCGAGTTTTTCCGAACTCATGCTTTCGCGCATGCGTTCCACCAGCAGCGGAAACCCCAGCGGTGTAGGGCGTTTGATCAGAAACACGTCGATTTTCATGCGGTTGATGCGCTCCAGCGTCTGTTCCAGCCGGCGAATATCCAGTTCTTCGCGCAGGACTTCTTCCCCGGCCTGTGCCAGCAGCAGATTGTCGGCGTCGTATTGTTTGAATACTTCGAAGAACAGACCGCTGGAGGCCTGCACCTGCCGGGTGCTTTTCGGGGCACCGGGGTAACCGGAGAACACCAGCCCGGCGATCCGGGCGATTTCGCGAAAACGCCGCAAGGCCAGTTCACCTGCGTTCAGGCTGGCGAGCACATCGCGCAATAGATTCTCGGCGCTGAACAGTTCCGCGTCGAGCTGTTGCGACCAGTCCACTGGCGTGGCACTGAGCAACTCCAGGCCGTAATCGTTGACTGCAATCGAGAAGGTCACCGGCTGCCGTTGACTGACGCGCCAGGCGAGCAGGCTGGCGAGCCCCAGATGTACCTGACGCCCGGCAAACGGATAGAGAAACAGGTGCCAGCCTTCACGGGATTTCAGCACTTCCACCAACAGTTTTTCTCGGGTGGGCAGGCCAGACCAGCGGGTCTGGGTTTCCAGCAACGGGCGCAAAGCCTGCATTTCCGCGCCGACAAACTCCCCCTGAGCCGCAGCGCTGAAACGCCTGACCACCGCCTCGGCCAGTTCGTTGGAAAGCGGCATCCGCCCGCCATTCCAGCGCGGCACGGCGGCTTTCTTCGCCGTACTGCGTTTGACGTAAGCGGTCATGTTCTCCACGCGGACCAGTTCCAGCAAGCGACCGGCAAAAAGGAACCCATCACCCGGTTTCAGCCTTGCGATAAAACCCTCTTCGACGCTACCCAACTGTTTGCCACCCCCGCCCTTGCTCCAGAACTTCAGTTGCATGCTTGCATCACTGACGATGGTGCCGATGCTCATTCGGTGACGGCGCGCCAGACGTGCATCCGGCACGCGCCAGACGCCGTGCTCGTCAGGCTCGACTCGACGGTAATCCGGATAGGCCGTCAGAGACATCCCGCCATGACGTACGAAAGCCAGCGCCCATGCCCAATCCGCAGGCGTCAGATCACGATAGGCCCAGGCGCCACGGACTTCTTCGTACAGCTCAGCGGGTAAAAAACCGCCGCCCAGCGCCATGCTGACCAAATGCTGCACCAGCACATCCAGCGGTTTGTGCGGTGACAGTCGCGGTTCGATGCGTCGCTGCTCCACGGCATCACGGGCGGCGACGGCTTCGATCACTTCAAGGCTGTGCGTCGGCACCAGTGTCACCCGCGAAGTGCGCCCCGGTGCGTGGCCGGAGCGACCGGCACGCTGCATCAAGCGGGCGACGCCTTTGGCCGAGCCGATTTGCAGTACGCACTCCACGGGCAGGAAATCCACCCCCAGATCAAGGCTGGAGGTGCAGACCACCGCTTTCAACTGTCCGTTTTTCAATGCCTGCTCAACCCAGTCGCGGGTGTCGCGTGACAAAGAACTGTGATGCAACGCGATCAATCCGGCCCAGTCCGGTCGCGCCTCAAGCAGTGCCTGATACCAGATCTCCGACTGCGCCCGCGTGTTGGTGAACACCAGACTGCTGGCGCAAACGTCCAGTTCGGCGACCACTTGCGGCAACATTTTCAAACCAATGTGCCCGGCCCAAGGAAAACGCTCGAGGGTGGGCGGGAGCAGGGTGTCGATCTTCAGCGCTTTTTCGCTCTGACCCTGGACGCTGACGCCACCGCCCTGTGGGATCAACACCTGTTCGGCGTGGGATTGATTACCGAGCGTGGCGGACACGCCCCAGACAAGCAGGTCGGGTTGCCAGCGCCGCAGACGGGCGAGGGCCAGTTGTAACTGGACGCCGCGTTTGTTGCCGAGCAGTTCGTGCCATTCATCCACGACGATCATTCGCAATGTCGACAGCGCCGTTTGCGCGTCGGCGCGGGCGAGCAGCAGGGTCAGGCTTTCCGGGGTGGTGATCAGCGTGGTCGGCAGGCGGCGGCTTTGGCGGGCACGCTCACTGCTGCTGGTGTCGCCGGTGCGCAGGCCGATGCTCCACGGGAGTCGCAGATCGTCGATGGGTGTTTGTAGCGCGCGTGCAGTGTCGGCGGCGAGTGCGCGCATTGGCGTGATCCACAACACGGTCAGCGCTTCGGCTGGCTGTTTGCGTTTGCGTGGGGGCGCATCGACGGGAGTGGTTTTGGCAAAGCGATTCAGGGCGGCAAACCACACCGCATAGGTTTTACCGGCGCCGGTGCTGGCATGCAGCAGCCCCGACTCACCGCGCTTGACCGCCGCCCACACCTGTTTCTGAAAGGCGAAGGGCTTCCAATCGCGAGCGCTGAACCAGATTTTTGCGAGGTCGGAGGATATCGCCATGCGGGCTGCGCGCGCTCTGGAGGTGTTCTTCCAGTGACCGCACGGTGGCCGCACAAGTTTGATTTTTGTAGACGATGAAGATCCATTGTGGGAGCGGGCTTGCTCGCGAAGGCGTCGTCACATTCAACTGCGTCGTTGACTGACAGACCGCTTTCGCGAGCAAGCTCGCTCCCACAGGGTTCTGCGCTAGCCGTTATTTGAGGTTGCCGCTAAGGAATTGCTTCAGGCGTTCGCTTTTCGGATTGCCGAGCACGTCTTCCGGCGCGCCTTCTTCCTCGACCAGACCCTGGTGCAGAAACAGCACCTGACTGGAGACTTTACGGGCAAAGCTCATTTCGTGAGTCACCATGATCATGGTCCGGCCTTCTTCGGCCAGGCCCTGAATCACCTTGAGCACTTCGCCCACCAGTTCCGGGTCGAGCGCCGAAGTCGGCTCGTCGAACAACATCACTTCCGGCTCCATCGCCAATGCCCGGGCAATGGCCACGCGCTGTTGCTGGCCGCCGGACAAAAACGCCGGATATTGATCCGCCACCCGCGCCGGCAGGCCGACTTTGTCCAGATAGCGCCGCGCACGATCATCGGCTTCCTGTTTGCTGCAACCCAGCACCCGGCGCGGGGCCATGGTGATGTTTTCCAGCACGGTCATGTGGCTCCACAGGTTGAAATGCTGGAACACCATCGCCAGGCGGGTGCGCAGGCGTTGCAGTTCATCGGCGTCGGCGACATGCATGCCGTGGCGGTCGGTGACCATGCGGATCGCCTGGCCGTCGAGGCTCATCGCGCCGTCGTTGGGTTGTTCGAGAAAGTTGATGCAGCGCAAAAAGGTACTTTTGCCCGAGCCGCTGGCGCCGATCAGGCTGATCACGTCGCCGGTTCTGGCCTTGAGCGAAACGCCTTTGAGCACCTGATGGTCGCCATAGCTTTTGTGCAGGCCTTCAACGGTCAGTTTGTACATGGGGCAGACATCCTCAAGGCGAAAGTAGGTAGCCGCTGCGATAGGCTTCGGCGCCCGCAACGTGGGCGATCACCATGCCGGCAGTGGCCATGCGCCGCAGCGAACGGGCGTACATCAGGCCGGCCGCGGTGCAATAAACAGGGGTGACCCGGTCGTGGATCGGGTCGATGATTTCGGCAATCTGTTGCCCGGCTTCCAGGTACTGTCCCGCCGTGGCGGTGTACACCAGCAGGCCGCCGACCGGCGTGGTCACCGGTTCCACGCCGGCCAGTGGCGTGGCGGAGTAAGGCAAGCGCGGTTGTGGTTTGGTCTCGCCGACGATCGCATCGAACTGAATCAGGTAGTCGATCAGTGCCTGACAGTCGCGACTGGCCAGCGGGTGGGTGACATCGCCCTGACCGCGCAACTCGACGGTCACCGAGAAACTGCCGAGCGGAATGTTGAAGTGTTCGCCAAAGCGCTCCTTCAATTGCCACCAGAGCAGGGTGAAACACTCATCGAACGACTGGCCGCCGGAGTCGGTGGCCAACAAACTCGCCTGCGACTCGATATAACGCGCCAGCGGCTCGACCTGCGGCCACGCTTCCGGCGTGGTGTAGAGGTGAACCACCGATTCGAAATCGCAATGCAGGTCCAGCACCATGTCTGCGTCGCAGGCCAGCCGTTGCAGGGTCAGACGCTGGGATTGCAGTTGCGTGGTGGCGGTCTGGCGGGCGAGGGCGTTGCGCAGGCTGGCGCGGATCAGCTCGAGGTTGTGCTGCGGATCGTCGTTGAGCCTGCCCTCGATGTCGTTGCCGATTTCTTCGCTGAGGTCGACAAACCAGCGGTTGAAGTTCTGCCCGCTCTCCAGTTCGTAACGGCCCAGCGGCACGTCCATCAACACTTGTTCGAGGCCGACCGGGTTGGCCACCGGCACCAGCACGATTTGGCTGCGCAGGCGCCCGGCGGCTTCCAGCTCCGCAAGACGCTGTTTGAGGTGCCAGGCGACGAGCATGCCGGGCAGCTCATCGGCGTGCAGCGAGGACTGAATGTAGACCTTGCCCTTGGCCTGCTCCGGGCCGAAGTGGAAGCTGTGGATCTGTCGTGCGGTCCCCGGCAGCGGGGCCAGCAGGTCATGGATCTGGTGTCGCATTACAAGGATTCCTAGTGTGTCGGCCCGAGGAAGGCCAGCCATCGGCGTTCGGCGAGACGGAACAGGCCGACCAGCGCAAAGGTAATGGTCAGGTAGATCAACGCGGCGATGCCGAACGACTGAAAGGTCAGGAAGGTCGCCGAGTTGGCGTCCCGGGCGACTTTCAGAATGTCGGGGATGGTCGCGGTGAAGGCCACGGTGGTCGAGTGCAGCATCAGGATCACTTCGTTGCTGTAATACGGCAACGAACGGCGCAGCGCCGACGGCATGATCACGTAGGCATACAGCTTCCAGCCAGTCAGGCCATAAGCCTTGGCGGCTTCGACTTCGCCGTGGCTCATGCTGCGGATCGCTCCGGCGAAAATCTCTGTGGTGTACGCGCAAGTGTTCAGGGCGAAGGCGAGGATCGTGCAGTTCATCGCATCGCGAAAGAAGCTGTCGAGGATCGGCTGCGCACGCACCGCCGCGAGGCTGTAAATCCCGGTGTAGCAAATCAGCAACTGGATATACAGGGGCGTACCGCGGAACAGGTAGGTGTAGAACTGCACCGGCCAGCGAACGTAGAAGTGGCTGGAGACCCGGGCGATCGACAACGGAATCGACACCAGGAAACCGATGAAGATCGAGGCACTGAGCAGCCACATCGTCATCGCGAGACCGGTAATGTTCTGGCCATCGGTATAAAGGAAGGCTTTCCAGTATTCCTGCAGAAGTTCGATCATCGTACGGCCTCCCGGGCACCGGCGGCGTAGCGGCGTTCGAGCCAGCGCAGGATGAAGTTCGAGGCACTGGTGATCAGCAAGTAGATCAAGGCAGCGAGGACTAGGAAGTAGAACAGTTGATAGGTGCTTTTACCGGCGTCCTGCGCAGCTTTGACCAGATCGGCGAGGCCGATGATCGACACCAGTGCGGTGGCCTTGAGCATCACCATCCAGTTATTGCCGATGCCCGGCAGGGCGAAGCGCATCATTTGCGGGAACACCACAAAGCGAAAGCGCTGGCCACGTTTGAGGCCATACGCGGTGGCCGCTTCAACCTGACCGCGCGGCACGGCGAGGATCGCCCCGCGGAAAGTCTCGGTGAAATACGCACCATAAATGAAGCCCAGGGTCAGCACCCCGGCGCTGAACGGGTCGATTTCGATGTATTCCCATTCCATGTAGTCGGTGAGCGTCGTCAGCCAGGTTTGCAGGCTGTAGAAGATCAGCAGCATCAGCACCAGATCCGGCACCCCGCGAATCAGCGTGGTGTAGAGCTGGGCGGGCAAGCGCAGCAGTTTGATTTTTGACAGTTTGGCACTGGCGCCGAGCAGACCGAGCAACACGGCCACCAACAGCGACAACGCCGATAATTTGATGGTCATCCAGGTGCCTTCCAACAGCAAAGGGCCGAAGCCCTTGAGGCTGAAGGCGGAGAGCCCCAGATTTTGTAAGAGGGTTTCGAACATAAATCAGCAACCTGAGCGGATGGGAAAGGCGCCCATCGAGGATGGGCGCCGGGGCATTATTTGCCGCTGTACAGATTCAGATCGCCAAAGTGTTTCTTTTGAATCTCGGCGTATTTGCCGTCGTCGTGTAACGCTTTGATACCTTTATCTAAAAGCGCCTTCAGCTCAGTGTTACCTTTCTTAATACCGACAGCGGTCTTGGCTGGCAGCAAGTGGTTGTCGACCGGCTCGCTGACGGCATACTCGGCGCCCTGTGGCGACTTCAAAAAGCCCAGTTCGGCCTGCAACATGTCCTGAATGCCCGCATCGAGACGGCCAGAGGTCAGGTCGGAATACACCTGATCCTGATTCTGATAGGCCTGGGTTTTTACGCCGGCCTTGTCCAGCACGGCTTTGGCGTAGGCTTCCTGAATGGTGCCTTGCTCGTAACCGACGGTTTTGCCTTTCAGCGAGGCGACGTCGTTGGTGATGCCCGAACCTTTTTTCGACACGTACGCCGTCGGGCCGGAGAACAGCTCGCTGGAGAAGTCGATGACTTTTTCGCGGGCTTCGGTAACGGTCATCGACGAGATCACACCGTCGAATTTATTGGCCTTGAGGCCCGGAATCATGCCGTCGAAGTCACTTTCGACCCACTTGCACTTGACCTTCAGTTCGGCGCAGATCGCGTTACCCAGATCGATGTCGAAGCCCACCAGACTGCCGTCGGCCGCTTTCGACTCGAACGGTGCGTACGAAGGGTCAACGCCAAAGCGCAGCTCTTTGTATTCCTTGGCCAGCGCGGAGCCGGCGGCCATGCACAACGCCAGTGCAGAAAGGGTCAGCAATGCTTTTTTCATTATTCAATCCCTAAGAACCAATATGAGCGCTTGTGGCGCAGAATTATTGTTACTGGAACGCGTACGACCTATAGAAAGTAGCAATTTCCGAACCAGAGTCCCGAACAAGTGTTTTAAAAGGTCGAGCGGGTAGGGATGAGGGCGATTGAATGCCCGGAAATGGGCATGGCGATTTCGTTGCACTGTTTCGGATCAAACAGCGCCATTGAGGTCAGGTGATCCCCTCACCACAAAGTGACTGTCTTCTGATTTCCCTGCAGTTCTCTGTCCCGGGAAAAGGGGTCAGGCAAGGAGGTCTTGCAGGGTGGCAAGGCTATCTGCCTCGTCCACGGTTTTATCCTGGCGCCAGCGCAGCATCCGTGGAAAACGCACGGCAATCCCGCTCTTGTGCCGCCGCGACAGAGCGATGCCCTCAAAACCCAGTTCGAACACGAGGCTGGGTTTCACACTGCTGACCGGGCCGAATTTTTCGACTGTGGTCTTGCGCACGATGCTGTCGACCTGGCGCATTTCCTCATCGGTCAGCCCTGAATAGGCCTTGGCGAACGGCACCAATGCGCGTTGGCTGGACTCGGGCGGGCCGTCCCACACGGCGAAGGTGTAATCGCTGTACAGACTGGCGCGGCGACCGTGGCCGCGTTGCGCGTAAATCAGCACCGCATCGACGCTGAACGGGTCGACCTTCCATTTCCACCACACGCCCATGTCCTTTGTGCGGCCCACGCCATACAAGGCGTCGCGGGCCTTGAGCATCATGCCTTCCACGCCCAGACGCCGGGACGCTTCACGCTGGCGGGCGAGGTCGAACCAGTCGTTGCCGGTCAGCACCGGCGAGGGCAGTAACACCGGGCTGTTGCTCTGGGCGATGAGTTCTTCCAGTTGCGCCCGGCGTTTGATTTGCGGCTGGTTGCGCCAGTCTTCGCCCTGCCATTCCAGCAGGTCGTAGGCGAGCACCACCACCGGTACGTCTTCGAGGATTTTCTTGTCGAGGGTTTTGCGGCCGATCCGTTGCTGAAGCAAGGCGAAGGGTTGCACCGCAGGCGGTTCAGTCGATTGCGGATCGAAGGCGTCTTCGGTGGTGGGATGGCTGCTTTTCCAGACGACGATTTCGCCGTCGATCACCGTGCCATCGGGCAAGCCATGCACCAGCACGTCGAGTTCGGGAAAACGCTCGGTGACCAACTCTTCACCGCGCGACCACACCCAGAAGCGCCCGTCGCGTTTGACCACTTGAGCGCGAATGCCGTCCCACTTCCATTCAATTTGCCAGTTGGAGGCCGGCCCCAGCAGCGCTTCAAATGTCTCGACCGGTTGCGACAGCGCATGCGCGAGGAAAAACGGATAGGGCTGGCCGCCGCGCTGGGCGTGTTCGTCGGCCGACTCGGCGGCG
Organism: Pseudomonas atagonensis; assembly: GCF_011369485.1. Lineage (GTDB taxonomy): Bacteria > Pseudomonadota > Gammaproteobacteria > Pseudomonadales > Pseudomonadaceae > Aquipseudomonas > Aquipseudomonas atagonensis. The sequence goes on from NZ_VXCA01000018.1 coordinate 92,062, forward strand.
ATCAGTTTCAGATAACTGGCGGCGTTCGGCCGATTGGACAAATCGGTGTACCCCACCAGTCGCTGCGCCACACGTTTGCTGTCCAGGCCGGCCATCGAGGCCAGCGCGCGGGTCACCAACAGTTTTGAAACGCCGACGCGGAAGCTGCCGGTGATCAGTTTGATGCACAGCATCAGGCTCGGCCGATCCAGTTGCGCCCACAGCGCCGGCAGTTGCCGCGCCAGATATTCCGGGGTTTCACCCCGCAGCGGCAGCAGTTTGTCTTCGATCCATTCGGCCAGACCCGCGTCGGAGCTGTGCGGGTTTTCCGGGAGCACCAGCGAAATGGTTTCCGCCAGATCACCGACGGCTTGATAGCTTTCCTCGAACAGCCACGGCTCCAGCCCCGACACGGCGACGGCGAGTTCGCGCAGGATTCGCACCGGCACCAGTTGCCGGGGTCGTCCACCGGACAAAAAGTACACCGCCCAGGCGGCGTCTTCAGGCGCAGCCTGAGCGAAATAGCTCTGCATCGCCGCCAGTTTGGCGTTGCTTGACGTGGTGGCGTCGAGTTCGGCGTACAACTCGGCGAAGGCTTTCATGCGGGTATCTCGGCAATGGACGGTTCGGCAGTGACGTTGTCTTCTTCGTCATCGCCGTATTCGGTATTGAAGCCTTGGGCATCGAGACCTTGTTCGCGCAGATGACGAACGAGGACGCCGATCGAACCGTGGGTGACCATCACCCGTTCGGCGCCGGTCTGTTCGATCGCCCAGAGCAGGCCCGGCCAGTCAGCGTGATCGGACAGCACGAAGCCGCGATCCACCCCGCGCCGGCGCCGCGTCCCGCGCAGGCGCATCCAGCCGCTGGCAAACGCGTCGCTGAAATCGCCAAAGCGGCGCATCCAGCTACTGCCGCCGGCAGAAGGCGGGGCGATGATCAGGGCCTGGCGCAACATCGGGTCATTTTTCTCCACGTCACCGGCGTAGATCGTCGGCGGCAGGTACACGCCCGCGTCGCGGTAGACCCGGTTCAGCGGTTCGACGGCACCGTGGCTGAGAATCGGTCCGATGCTTTCGTCGATGCCGTGGAGAATCCGCTGAGCCTTGCCGAACGAGTAACAGAACAACACGCTGGCCTTGCCGGCGGCGGTGTTGGCTTTCCACCATTCATTGATCTCGCCGAACACCTGCGTTTGCGGCTGCCAGCGGTAGATGGGCAGGCCGAAGGTCGATTCGGTGATGAAGGTGTGGCAGCGCACCGGTTCGAACGGCGCGCAGGTGCCGTCCGGTTCGATCTTGTAATCGCCGGACGCGACCCAGACTTCGCCGCCGTATTCCAGACGCACCTGTGCCGAACCGAGCACGTGGCCGGCCGGGTGGAAACTCAAGGTGACACCGTGGTGGGTCAGGCGCTGACCGTAGTCGAGGGTTTGCAAATTGATGTCTTGCCCCAGACGCGCGCGCAGAATCCCTTCGCTAGCGCTGCTGGAAAGGTAGTGCTGGTTGCCGGTGCGGGCGTGATCGCCGTGGGCGTGGGTGATCACCGAACGCTCAACGGGGCGCCACGGGTCGATATAGAAGTCCCCGGCGGGGCAGTACAAGCCTTCGGGGCGGGCGATAACAAGGTCCATGGCGTTACCGGAATGGAGGGACTTGTTAGCTATGAGGTTGGCGCGAAGTCAGAAGTTCTATTGATTTTGCGGTGGGAGCGAAGAATTTGGCTGGCGGGAAAAACCAGCCCTCACCCCAGCCCTCTCCCGGGGGGAGAGGGAGCCGACCGAGGTGTTTTGCGAGGTACATCGACCTGTGAGATCTAATCGACTATGGATTCGGTGACGCACTGTCAGGTCGATGTAAGGCTGAAGCATCCCCCGATCAGTCCCCTCTCCCTAAGGGAGAGGGTTAGGGTGAGGGGCTCTTGATCTTTGAGCTCATTTCCCAGGAGTGAGGGTCAGGCGGTTCTTCCCATAAACCCGGTCAAAGTTCTGCGGCTGCATCGGCAGGCCGATGTATTGCCCTTTCAGCCACGCATCGATGCCATTGAGGTAGTTCGGGCTGACCGGATTACCCGACTGCCCCGTACCGTTCTGCCCCATCAGCGGCTCGCTCTGGCCGAAGTCAACGATAAAGCGCATCGACGGCGCGCGCGTGGTCGCGAAGTCCTGACCCCAAGCGAACGCAGCGCTGTTCAGCGTCGTGTGATCGCCGCCGGCCGCCAGTGGCCCGCGAACGGTCTGGCCGCTGGCGTTGGTCCACACATAACTGTGCAGCTTGCCCCACTGCCAGGCTCTGTGATCGCTGCCCAACTGGCTATCGCCGGCACTGATCGCCGCCGCGAGACTGCGCGCGAGGATCACCGCTTTGTCTTCTTTCTGCGGTGTACGGATGTCGTCCCAGAACGGACTGTCTTCACGCCCCAGCAGATGATCGGCTTGCGCCGCGTAGGACAAGTCGCCATTGGAAATAAACGCTTTCCACGCCGGGCTGCTTTGCGGGCCGAGTTCGTCGAGGAAGATCTGCTTCATGCTTTCCTGCAAAAACAGTTCGTAGATCGCCGCGTCCGCCGAAGTCGGGCTGAGCTTGCCGTCGAACGCCATTAAGCGGCTGAAAGCCTCGCGGGCCTTGCTGCGATCAGCTTCCGGCAGGGCATCGATCGCCTGTTTCAGCGGTTGCTTCATGCCCGGGGCTTCGAAGACTTTCTTCAGCTTGGCGGCAAAGGTCGTCGTCTGGTCGTACTGCATGGCGATCACGCTGCGGCCGTCGTGCTTGCCGCTGCCGGCCAGTTCCGCCAGGCGTTCGCCGCGTTCCGGCGGCGCCCAGGAATTCGACAACTGCATGCCGTAACCGTGTGGGATCACGCGCTGGTTGGCGGTGCCGAGCCAGCCCTGCGCCGGATCCTGATCGTAGGGGTGCAGCATCGGGTCGGCGTAACCGTCCCAGTCGTAACGACCTTCCCAGCCCGGCGACGGCAGCAGGCCTTCGCCTTCACGGCGGTTGGGGAAACGTCCGGTGACCTGCCAGCCGATGTTGCTGGCATCGGCGAACACCAGATTCAGGGCGATGGCTCGGATCTCCCGGCTCGCGTCCGAGGCGCGCTCGACGTTCTGCGCGCGGCTCAGATCAAAGAACGCGTCGAGGGATTTGTCATCGGTGAAGCTTGGCGTCTGCAACGCCAAACCGAAGCCGTTACCTTGTGCGGCAGCCTGAGCGCTGTTGAGCAGCGCGCCGTGACGGGTTTCGTACACCGCTTCGCGAATCGGCCGCTGGCCTTTGACGAAATAGGTTTCGTTGCGCACGCTCAACGGCTGCCATTTGCCGTTGACCTCGTAGGTCAAGCTGCTGCCCTGACGACGGGTTTTTTCCAGGAACAGATCCTGGTTGTCGCCGAGCACACTGGTCATGCTCCACGCCACTTTGCCGTTGAAACCGCCCAGCACCATCGGCAGACCGGCAACGGTGACGCCGGCCGCCTGATACTTCGGCGCGCGGATCTGCACAAAGCTCCACAGCGACGGCGCGGCCAGCGGGCCATGACTGTCGCTGGCCAGAATGCTCTTGCCGCTGCGGCTGCGTTGCGGGGCAATCGCCCAGTTGTTTGAAGTCTGAGTGCCGAGCAGGTTCAGCGCTGACAGTTGCTGACTGGCGTTGCTCAATTCGCTCAGACCGGGGATCTGCCCGTTCAGCTTAAGGCCTTGCAGTTTGTCGGCTTCGGCCAGCGGCAGGTTTTCGTCGGGCGCGGACGGTGTCAGCCACGCCAGTTTGTCGCTGGTCACGGTTTGCGCCAGCACCAGGGAGGAAATTTCTTCCGGCAGGTTGGCCGACTGGCTGAAGTTCAGCAGGGCGAAAATCAGCGCCGAATCTTCCGGTTTCCAGTATTCCGGCTTGTAGCCGCTGGCAGCGAGATCACCCGGCAGCTTATCGGCGTAGCGGAACAGGTAGGCGTTGACGCCCCGTGCATACACTTCAAAGAAGCGCTTGAGCCGTGGCGACGAGGCCTTGTACAGCTCGCTGGCGCTTTTCTTCAGGTTGACGGCGCGCATGTAACGGTCGGCGTCGAGCATCGAGGCGCCGGACATTTCCGCCAGACGGCCCTGAGCCAACAGGCGCAGGGTGACCATCTGGTTGATGCGGTCGCTGGCGTGGACGTAACCGAGGGTAAACAGCGCATCGTGGAAGCTGTTGCTTTCGATCAGCGGCATGCCCATGGCATTGCGGCGTACCGAAACGTTCTGCGCCAGGCCCTTGAGCGGTTGCACGCCGGAGGTTGGCGGGAGGGTGTCCTGAGCGTTCCAGGTCTGGCAACCGGACAGGCTCAAGACACCGGCCACTGCTGCGGCAACGCCGAACCGGGGAAGAAAATGTGTAAGGGCTGGCGAGGCCATGGCAAAGCTCCTGCGGGGGTGTAGAGGCTGGGGGCGCAATAAAGCCGCTACGTTAGTGAGCAGGAGGAAGCCGCGCAAGCGGGGGCGGGGGTTATTTCAGGATTTGTCTGATAAACCGTTCACCTGAGGACAACACAAGACCTGTGGCGAGGGGATTTATCCCCCGTTGGGCTGCGCAGCAGCCCCAAAACCTGCAATCTTGGTGTGTCAGACACATCCTGGTAGCAGGAATCGGGGCCGCTTCGCATCCCAACGGGGCGGTGCGACGTTTCGCTAAATCCCCTCGCCACAAAAGCCCCTCACTCGGGATCAGGATTTGGGTGGATTGATCTTCTGCACCAGTGCATACGCCTTCGCCGTCGCGGGACGATCCTTGATGTGGTTGAACCAGCGCAGCACGTGCGGGAAGTCTTCAAGGTTCTGGCTTTGCCATTTGTGCGAGACGATCCACGGGTAGATGGCCATGTCGGCGATGCTGTACTCGCTGCCCGCAACAAATTCGTTATCGGCCAATTGCTTGTTCAGCACGCCGTAGAGGCGGGCGGTTTCGTCGATGTAGCGCTTGATCGCGTAGGGGATTTTCTCCGGTGCGAACTGGCTGAAGTGATGATTCTGCCCGGCCATCGGCCCCAATCCGCCCATTTGCCAGAACAACCATTGCAGCGCCGTTTGCCGACCACGCAGGTCTTTGGGCAGGAACTGGCCGGTCTTCTCCGCCAGATACAACAAAATGGCCCCGGATTCGAACAGCGACAGCGGCTCGCCACCATCGGCCGGCTGGTGATCGACGATGGCGGGGATGCGGTTGTTCGGGGCGATTTTCAGAAAGTGCGGCTGGAACTGCTCACCCTGGCTGATGTTGATCGGGTGCACCTTGTACGGCAGTCCGGCTTCTTCGAGAAACAGCGAGATCTTGTGGCCGTTGGGGGTGGTCCAGTAATACAGGTCGATCATGGAACGCTCCAAAACAGAAATTGGCTTACGTGCGGACAGCAAACGCCGGCGTCAGGTGATCCCGTGTGCGATCGATAGCTTGCCTGAGAGGTTGAGGTGATGCTGAACTGCGCAAAATTCAATGACCCTGCGTGAGAAAAATCGCCATGGAGCTTCGGGCCAACGCTGCACTGATCATCATCGACCAGCAAAAAGGCATCCTGCAGCCGCGTTTGGGGCGCCGCAACAATCCGCAGGCTGAAGAACAAATCCTCGATTTGTTGGGGCTTTGGCGGCGCAGCGGGCGGCCAGTCATCCACGTGCAGCATCTGTCCCGTGAGCCGGATTCTGTTTTTTGGCCCGAACAGGAAGGGGTGGAGTTTCAGCAGCGGTTTTTACCGCAGGACGGCGAGTGGCTGATTCAGAAGCAGGTGCCGGATGCGTTTTGTGCCACGGGCCTTGAAGCACGTTTGCACGAGGTGGGGATCGGGCAGTTGGTCATCGTCGGTGTGGCGACCAATAACTCGGTGGAGTCCACGGCACGCACGGCGGGCAATCTGGGGTTCGAGGCGTGGGTGGCGGAGGATGCGTGCTTTACCTTCGACAAGGCTGACTACTTCGGTACGTTGCGTACGGCTGAAGAGGTGCACGGGATGTCGCTGGGGAATCTGCACGGCGAATATGCGACGGTGGTCAGCACCGGGCGGATTCTGGCGGCAGGCTGAAAAACTTTAGGTGAATGGGCCGGCCCCTTCGCGAGCAAGCCCGCTCCCACATTTGACTGCATTCCGTCAGAAGGAATACGGTCGAAAGTGGGAGCGGGCTTGCTCGCGAAGACGATGTGTCAGGCGAAGAGATTCTTCGCCTGACACATCAAGCGCCGTGGCACTTCTTGAATTTCTTGCCGTTGCCGCATGGGCAAGGATCGTTGCGGCCGACGTCTTTCAGGGCGTTGCGCACCGGTTCCTGGTGGGCGTGGCCGCAGTTCGGGCCGTGAACGTGGCCATGGTCATGGTCGTGATGATGGTCGTGGTCGTGGTTGCAATCAGGGCCATGAACATGCGGTTGCTGGGTCATCGGGGTCACTCCTTAATCAAATCGGCGGGGATTATCACGCCATTGCGTTCCAGGTGCACGTAGTGAGCGATGAATAAACCGGTTTCCATTTCGCCCTGCAGTCGATAGGGAATCTGCTGATTGGGGTTTTTCAGCATTTTCACCACGTCCTTCACCTTGGGCCAGAGGTTGGTGCGGATCGGCACTTTGTAGGTTGAACTGCTTTTCGGCGCGACGGTGATCCAGTGTTCATGCTCTCCCTCGGCCAGCAGCATGTCGGCCAGATGCACGCGGTATTCCAGACCGCGCACGGTCAGGTCGCTGTCGTTGGGGTTGTCGATGCGAAAGTGCAGGATGAATTTCTGTTCGAGCAGTTTGGCCCGTACCACTTCGACTTTCACCAGGTGCACGGCGGGGTCGACGCTGTCTTCACTGAACCACGACGCGCAACCGCCGAGGTTCAGGATCAGCATCAGCGTAAAAAACCGGAATGTGCGCCATTGACTGAGCATCGAGTAAAACTCCCTTTGGCCCCAGTCTAGTCGTGGTCGAATCTAAGCGCTGAAATACCCCGCGCAGCACTTCTTGAACTTCTGCCCGCTGGCGCAGGGGCAGGCGTCGTTGCGGCCCGGCTTCAACTGCACCGTCGGGTCGATGAAGTACCAGCGACCGGCGTTCTGCACAAACGAGGAGCGTTCGCGGTGGCTGTGTTCGCCCTGATCGTCGTGCCAGCGCGCGGTGAAGGTGACGAAGGCGTGTTCCGGCTGGCCGCCGAAGACTTCCGAACTTTCGACATCGAGTCCGAGCCAGGTGCTTTGTGCGCTCCAGTTGCTGATCGACTGGCGATCCAGCCCCGCTTGCTGAGCGGGCAGGGTGGTCACCACCAGATAGTCGATCAGGCCCAGCACGTAGGCGCTGTAGCGCGAGCGCATCAAGGCCTCGGCGCAGGGCGCCGGGAGGCCTTCGTGATAGTGGCCGCAGCAGGCCTCCAGCAGATTGCCGCTGCCGCAGGGGCAAATGGCTGTACTCATTGCATTACCACCAATATTTCCCGAAGTTTTCCGGATTGGCCCAAAAACGTGAGTTGAGCCAGTCGGGGACTTGTTTGTAGTCAAGCAGATCGTAGGTGAACAGGGTCAGCACTTGATCGTCGCGCTGAAAGCGTTCGCTGGCCTGTAGCGCCAGCGAATAGAAATCGGTTTCCTGCCAGCCGCTGGCCGACAGATCCGCCAGCACCGCGATGCGGCTGGCGTTGAGATTGCGAATACCGCCCAACAGGTTCAGGCCGTCGCGTTTGGGCAAGTGCTCGAGGCAATCGACTACCAGCGCCAGATCAAAACGCCTTGCCGCCAGTTCCGCTGGCAAGACACCTGGCCCGGCGTGTGCCACGCAAGTGTCTGGATGCGCTTGCTTGAAAGCGCTCAGCGCGGGGAACTCACTGGCGCCGATCAGCAGCAGTCGCGCCGGGGCGTAGCGATCCAGCAAAGCGGCCAACGCCTGTTGCGGCGTGCGGGAAGAAATGGCGACGTTCATCGAAACTCCTCAATCTGAGCGCCAAGACTAGCGTGCCTGACTGCGTCGGCAAAGTGCCCTGTGACGCGGCTTTGCGGCAACGGCGGCGAAGTCCTGTGAACACGGTCGCAAACAGCAATGGCCTATTGCTGGCGGAGATTAAAACTCCGGTCTTTACTCCCTGAATCGGTTCTAAGCCGATCCCTCAGGAGAAAACCAGATGAGCATAGTTCGGACAGCATTACCTTTGATTCTGCTAACCAGTGTGTTGACTGGTTGTGCAGGTTTGCAGAAAACCGACTGGCCGACCTGTGCGGCCGTCGGGGGTGTCGTCGGTGCCGGTCTCGGCGCGACGGAGAGTTCGGCGTGGGCCGGTTACGGCGCATTGCTGGTCGGTGGTACGGCCGCCGCGTATTGCTGGGTACACGGTGATGGCGACGAAGATGGCGACGGCGTGCCGGACAGTCGCGACAAGTGCCCGGGCACTCCGAAAGGCGTGCAAGTCGATGCTGACGGTTGCCCTCCACCAACCCCTGCACCTGTGGTTGAAGAGGCTGTCGTGGTCAAGGAAGAAACCATCGTCATTCGCGATGTTCACTTCCAGTTCGATAAAGCCACACTGACCGGCCCTGACAAGCAAGTGCTCGACAAGGTCGCCACCCGCCTGAAACAGGAATCCTCCACTGCGCAACTGACCGTCACCGGTCATACCGACAGCGTGGGCAGCGATGCCTACAACAAAAAACTGTCGGACCGTCGTGCGCACTCGGTGGTGGAATACCTGATCCAGCAAGGTGTGCCACGCGCCAGCTTCGTTTCGGTGTCCGGTATGGGTGAAAGCCAGCCGGTGGCGGATAACAAAACCGCTGACGGTCGCGCGCAAAACCGTCGTACCGAAATCAAAATCGTCCGCTAGTCCTCTCGCATCCACGGCTTGTGCAGTCGCGGATGCGGGTCTTTACTCCTGTGTAACCGGTATGGGCCGGTGACACAGGAGCTTTCACAATGACTGTTTTCTCAAGGTCCGTCTTGCCGGTGCTGCTGCTAGGCAGCTTGCTCACCGGTTGCGCCACTCACAGCGATGGCACTGCACCCCTGAATCAACGTACGTGGCCGATCTGCAGCCTTATCGGAGGGCTGGTCGGTGGCGGTCTTGGCGCCATTGAAAGTGGCGGCTGGGCCGGTGGCGGCGCAGCGCTGGGGATTCTTACCGGCGGACTGATCTGTTATGCCCAGGACGGCGATGAAGACGGCGACGGCGTCTTTGACCGCCGCGACCGTTGCCCGGACACCCCGGCCAACACGCCGGTCGATCACCGCGGCTGTCCACTGCCGCAATATCCGGTCACCGAGAAAGTGCCAGAACCGGCCCCGCAAACTGAAGTCATCACGTTGAGCGATGCAGGCGACGTGCTGTTCGACTTCGACAAATCCGACCTGACGCCGGCCGCCAAAGCCCAGCTCGATACGCTGATGGACAAACTGCGCAATGCCGACGTAGTCAGCATCAAGGTGGTCGGTCACACCGATAGCAAAGGTTCGGATGCCTACAACCAGGCGCTGTCTGAACGCCGTGCCAGCAGTGTCGCGGCTTACTTGCTGAGTCAGGGGCTGGCGCCAAGCAAACTCACCAGCGAAGGCCGCGGCGAGAGCGAACCGGTCGCCGACAACGCCACCGACGAGGGACGTGCGAAGAACCGTCGCGTGGAGTTACACATCAACCGTTAGGACATGGCTGTAGTCCGCGGGCTAGAGCTGCCGGGCGATAATCATTGGCGCCCCGGCAGCCATCGGGCGGTCGAACAAAGATTTTTCATTTATCCCTCTGGCTTCTCCCCCACGGAAGCCGTTACTGTGCGCCCAAAGAATAATTCGCAACACGGGGGAGCGTATGAAAGTGTTCTGGGGGCTGGGGCGGTTATTGACCCTGCTGTTCTGCTGCGTGGTGCTGGCCAATCAACTGGTGCCGTTCGTACATCCGTTGCACCTGCTGGTCAATCTGGCCGGTGCGCTGCTGTTGCTGCTTCACGTACTCGAAGTGCTGCTGTGCAATCGCAGCCTCAAAGGTCGCCCGCATCCCTGGCGTGACCGTGCCCGCATCCTGTTGTTCGGCGTCTTCCACCTGCAATCCATCCCGGCCCCGGCCGCTCCGGAGGCTTCTTCTCATGCGTAAACTGTGTCTGCTCGCTGCTTTTATCAGCCCTTTGGCCTGTGCCCAGGTGGTCAGTGTCGAAACCAATTCCCTGATGCGCCTGCCCAACACGGCCAGCACTTTGCAGCTGGAGAAGCTTGAAGTGGCCGATTACGGCACCTTGCTGATTCCTGCCAACGTGACCGAGTTGACCGTGGGCGAATTGCGCCTTGGCCATGAAGCGCGCATTGCGATTGTTCCGGCCGAACAGGCGCTGGAGCTGAAAGTGGCGCGCGCCGAACTGAGTGAGGGCAGCCAGATCACCGCACGTGGTGCGCCGGGGACTTTTGAAAAAGCCGCCCGCGCCGGGCGCAATCTGAATCTGCAATTCAAGACGTTGAACGCGCCGAAGTTGTCCGTTGATGCCCGTGGCGGTACCGGTGCACCGGGTTTTGTCGGGCTGGACGGTGGCAACGGTGAAGACCCGGGCTGCACCTATGGCTCGGCCGGTCACGGCTTTGACGGCAGCAACGGCACCGATGGGCAACCGGGCGCACCGGGTGCGCTGGTACGCATCGAAGTGCCGCGCGAATTCCCGGCAGAGTCGATTAAAGTCAATGTCGCTGGCGGTGCCGGTGGCCCAGCGGGTGTGGGCGGCAAGGCCGGTAAGGGCGGCAAGTCCAAGGGTTGCCTGATCTATCGCGCCGACGGTGGCAAAAATGGCAAGGCCGGGGCAGACGGTCAGCCAGGGCCGGTGGGAGCGGCGGGTGCGGTGACCGTGCAACGTCTCTAAAGAACAACACGACTCAACTGTGGCGAGGGGATTTATCCCCGTTGGGTCGCGAAGCGGCCCCGCTCTTGATCGTTCCCTCACAGAGCGTGGGAACGATCAGTCACAGTGTTCACAGCTCGAAAACCTATACGGCTCAGAACATCGGCCGCGCCGCCGCAATCGCCACCAGCACCAGCCCGACAATCAGGTTAATCCCCACCACCCGGCGAATCCGCCCGAGCACAGCCGCACCCGCCGGCCAGTCTTTCGCTTCAACCGCTTTGCGCAACTCGGGCAGCATCAACCCCTGAATACGGATAAACAGCGCCGTCATCACCACGTACAACCCCATCATCACCTGCACATACTTGGGCGCAGTCTCGAAACCGATGTGCTGCAGATGAAGCATGCCCACGCCACTGATCGGCAACACAATCACGGCGACCCAGACCCAGCGGAAAAAACCTTGAAACACTTCCACCCACAGCGTCAGCCGGGCAGGGCCGTCCAGAGCCTTCACAGCCGCCGGGCGCAAGACCATCCAGGCGAAAAACATGCCGCCGACCCACACGAGGGCGGCGAGGACATGCAGGGGATAAACGAGGCTAAAAGGTGTCATTGGGGCACTCCGTTCTGCGCGGGATTAATTAGCGGGGTATGATAGCCGCCATCCGAAACCACTGAAAATTTATCCAGCGTTTTTTGCGCCCGACAATCCATGATCAGCACTGAACTCAAAACCACGATCCAGGGCGCCTACTCGCGTTTTCTAGAGGCCAAGAACCTCAAGCCGCGTTACGGCCAGCGCCTGATGATCGCTGAAATCGCCAAAGTCCTCGGAGATATCGACACCGACGACGAAGGCCGGCGCAGTGGCGACCCCGCGATTGTCGCGGTGGAAGCCGGCACCGGTACCGGCAAGACCGTGGCCTACAGCCTGGCGGCGATTCCGACGGCGAAACTGGCGGGCAAACGTCTGGTGATCGCCACTGCGACCGTCGCGCTGCAAGAGCAGATCGTCTACAAGGATTTGCCTGACCTGATGCGCAACAGCGGGCTGAACTTCAGCTTCGCCCTGGCCAAGGGCCGTGGCCGCTACATGTGCCTGTCCAAACTCGACATGCTCTTGCAGGAAGGCCACGCGCAAACCGCCACCGCGCAACTGTTCGAAGAAGAAGGCTTCAAGATCGAGGTCGATGAGGCCAGTCAGAAGCTGTTCACCAGCATGATCGAAAAGCTTGCCGGGAATAAATGGGACGGCGACCGCGACAGCTGGCCCAACGCGCTGGAAGACGCCGACTGGGCGCGCCTGACCACCGATCACAGCCAGTGCACCAACCGTCATTGCCCGAATTTCGGCCAGTGCGCCTTCTACAAGGCCCGCGAAGGCATGGGCAAGGTTGATGTGATCGTCACCAATCACGACATGGTGCTGGCCGACCTGGCGCTGGGTGGCGGCGCGGTTCTGCCCGATCCGCGCGACACCATTTATGTCTTCGACGAAGGCCATCACCTGCCCGACAAGGCGATCGGCCATTTTGCTCATTACACGCGCCTGCGTTCCACCGCCGACTGGCTGGAAACCACCGCCAAGAACCTCACCAAACTGCTGGCCCAGCATCCGTTGCCGGGCGATCTCGGCAAGTTGATCGAGCAAGTGCCGGAGCTGGCGCGGGAGATCAAGACCCAGCAACAGTTCATGTTTACGGCTTGCGAGCAGATCGCCGATTTCAAACCCGGGGAAGACGTCGAAGGTCGCGAGCGACCGCGCCATCGTTTCGTCGGCGGGGTGATTCCCGAGCACATGCGCGAAATGGGTATCGAGCTGAAAAAGGGCTATTCGCGCCTCAATGACCTATTCACCCGCCTCACCGACCTGCTCAAGGAAGGCATGGATGGCGAGGTCAATATCGGCATCGCCAGCAATCAGGCGGAAGAGTGGTATCCGCTGTTCGGCAGCCTGTTGTCCCGTGCTTCCGGCAACTGGGAATTGTGGACGGCGTTCACCGCCGAAGACCCGGAAGACAGCCCGCCGATGGCGCGTTGGCTGACCCTGGCCGAAAGCGGCTCGCTGTTCGACATCGAGGTCAACGCCAGTCCGATCCTCGCCGCCGAAACCTTGCGCCGCAGCCTGTGGAACGTTGCGTACGGCTGCCTCGTGACCTCGGCAACCCTGACGGCGCTGGGCACGTTCGACCGTTTCCGCATGCGCGCCGGCCTGCCGAAAAAAGCCGTCACCGCCGTGGTGCCGAGCCCGTTCCACCATGCCGACGCTGGCGTGTTGCGGGTGCCGGATCTGAAGGCCGACCCGCGTGATGCCGCTGCTCACACTGCGGCAATCATCCGTGAGTTGCCGGATCTGGTCGAAGGTTCGCGCGGCACGCTGGTGCTGTTCTCTTCGCGCAAACAGATGCAGGACGTGTTCGACGGCCTCGACCGCGACTGGCGCAAACAAGTGTTCATTCAAGGCAACCTGTCGAAGCAGGAAACCCTGAACAAGCACAAGGCGCGGGTCGATGGCGGTGATTCCAGCGTGTTGTTCGGCCTCGCCAGTTTTGCTGAAGGCGTTGACTTGCCGGGTGCGTACTGCGAGCACGTGGTGATCGCCAAGATCCCGTTTTCGGTGCCGGATGATCCGGTCGAGGCCGCATTGTCCGAATGGATCGAAGCCCGTGGCGGCAATCCGTTCATGGAAATCTCGGTGCCCGACGCCTCGCTGAAACTGGTTCAGGCCTGTGGCCGCCTGCTGCGTACCGAAGAAGATCGCGGCACCATCACCTTGCTCGACCGGCGTCTGGTGACCCAGCGCTACGGCAAGGCGATCCTCAATGCGTTGCCTCCATTCCGTCGTGAAATATCCTGAGACATCGGTGGGCAGTTTTGCCCGCCGCGCTGTCTATCTCTCTGCCATGCTTTTCCATTGGCCTTTGTTGGTCGTTAGGGAGAACTCCGTTCTTATGATCCGCCGTTCGTTGCCTGCCGTATTTGCCTTGATCTTTGCCGCCCCGTTGCTGGCGGCGCCTGCTGGCCAGCAGACGTTGTTCAACTTTGTCCGCCCCGCTGACGTGGTGAAAATCGCCACGGAAAACGCCGACCTGCCGCAAGCCAATGCCGAACAGACCCCGGAAGGCGAAGTGTTGCGTCGGGTGACGTTCAACCCGGTGACCCGCCCGACTTTGCGCCTGACCCCGCAAACCGGCGCTTGGGACTGGTCGCAGTCGGGCATGATGAGCCTGCGCATTCAGAGCGCGATGAACTGGGCCGTGACGGTTTACGTGCAGATCCAGAGCAACAACGGCCAGACGTTGACTAGCCGTGTCGACCTGCCGGCCGGCCCGGCGCAAACCCTATTGGTGCCATTGGTGGCGACCGCGCCCTTGAGTCAGGGCATGAAAGCCGGGCCGCCGATGCCGATGACCATCGATGGCCAACGAATTCTTTTGGCCAGCAGCGCCGGTGAACTGGATCGCAGCCAGGTGGTGTCGGTGAGCCTGTCGATGGATCAGCCGAAAGTCGCTCAGAGTTTGCTGCTTGAGCGCTTCGGCGTGCAGGACGGCGAAGCGGTGACGCAAGCGGTGTACGGCAATCTGGTCGACGCTTACGGTCAATCGACCCGCAGCAAGTGGCCGGAAAAAATCAGCAATGACGAACAACTCAAATCCGCCGCCGCCAAGGAGCAGCAACAGCTGAAAACCTGGCTGGCCGAGCGCGAGAAGTCCTCGCTGGACACGTTCGGTGGCTGGAACAAAGGCCCGGCGTTCAAGGCCAGTGGCTTCTTCCGCACGGAAAAGCGCGACGGTCGCTGGTATTTGGTGACACCGCAAGGGCATCCGTTCTACTCCCTTGGCGTCAATACCGTCAGCCCCGAGGTCAACCAGACCTATGTGGCGGGTCGCGAATACATGTTCGAATCCTTGCCGAAAACCGGTGATCCTCTCGCCATCCACTTCGGTGAAGGCGACAACCGGGGCGGCAACGGTGCCGATCAGGGCCGGGGTTATGGCAACGGGCGCTGGTACGATTTCTACGGCGCCAACCTGCAACGGTTGAATGGCGATCCTTGCAAAGACCGCAGCGACAGCAAGTCCGGCGTAGCAGAAGCGGCGAAGTCCGAAGCGGCTGAAACCGCCGCCGTCAATGCGACGGATCCGGCTACTGCGCCGGCCGAGTCGAAATCCGGCGTTGCTGAAGCCGCCAGGACTGGCGCGGTGCAAGAGACCAACGAAAAAGTCGCCGCGCCGTGCAAGGCGACCCTCGATGAGCAGCAGTGGGCCAGCCACACGCTGGATCGCCTGCAAGCCTGGGGTTTCAATACTGTCGGCAACTGGAGTGCCGATGCGCTGGCCGACGCCGATCGCGTGCCGTACACCTTGCCGCTGTCGATCGTCGGCGATTACACCAGCATCAGCACCGGTAGCGACTGGTGGGGCGGCATGCCGGATCCGTTCGATCCGCGTTTTGCCATGGCCACCGAACGCGCCGTGGCCATTGCCGCACGCGACCACCGCGACGATCCGTGGCTGATCGGTTATTTCGCCGACAACGAACTGGCCTGGGCCGGCCCCGGCGACGATCCGAAGTCGCGTTATGCGCTGGCCTACGGCACCTTGAAAATGACTACCGACGTGCCGGCCAAACGCGCGTTCCTCAAGCAGTTGCGCGACAAATATCGCAATCAGGCGGGGCTGTCGAAGGCGTGGGGCATTGATCTGCCGGCGTGGGAATTGATGGAAGATCCGGGCTTCGTGCCGCCATTGCCGAACCCCGAGCACCCGGAAATCGAAGCCGACTTCAAATACTTTCAGAAGGTGTTTGCCGACACCTACTTCAAGACCATTTCCGACTCGCTGAAATGGCACGCACCGAACCAGTTGCTGCTCGGCGGTCGCTTCGCCATCAGCACGCCGGAAGCCGTGGCGTCCTGCGCGCAGTATTGCGATGTGCTGAGTTTCAACATGTACACGCTGAAACCCCAGGACGGTTATGACTTTGCTGCGTTGAACGCGCTGGACAAACCGGTGCTGATCACCGAGTTTAACTTCGGGTCCACCGACCGTGGCCCGTTCTGGGGTGGCGTGACGCAGTTGGCCAGGGAAGAAGATCGCGGCGCGGCCTACGCCAACTTCCTCAAACAGGCGTTGAGCGAGCCGTCGATTGTCGGCGTGCACTGGTTCCAGTATCTGGATCAACCGGTGACCGGCCGTCTGCTGGATGGGGAGAACGGGCATTTCGGTCTGGTCGGCGTCACTGATCTGCCGTATCAGGGTTTTGTCGAGGCGGTGCGCAAGAGCAATCTGCAGGCCATTGATCAGCTCGGCAAAGAGGCTGAGAAAGCGGCCGCCGCAGCCGGGCATGAGGCTGAAGGCGGGCGCAAGGGCGAGGCTGGCAAGGGGCCGGGTGCCGGGCATGCGGGTGGGCATTCGGGCAATGGTCATTAAGATTTAGACCGCGTCATCGTTCTTCGCGAGCAAGCCACCTCCCACAGTGGATCTGTGTATCACTGAAGATCTCCTGTGGGAGCGGGCTTGCTCGCGAAGGCGTCAGCCACCTCAGCGAAAATTCTGAAATAACCGTCGGGCCCGCCGCTGTTTCCAAATCCCTCAAGGGCTGGAACAATGCGGGCCACTTTGTAGAGCGTTTTCGCGGGGGAGTTGCGGGTGCAGATTCAGGGACATTACGAGCTTCAATTCGAGCCGGTGCGCGAGGCTTTCGCCGCACTGTTCGACGATCCCCAGGAACGCGGCGCAGCCTTGTGCATTCAGGTCGGCGGAGAAACTGTCCTCGACCTCTGGTCCGGTACTGCCGACAAGGACGGCGCCGAGGCCTGGCACAGCGACACCATCGCCAACCTGTTCTCCTGCACCAAAACCTTCACTGCTGTTACCGCGCTGCAACTGGTTGCCGAAGGCAAGTTGCAACTGGACGTTCCCGTCGCCCGCTACTGGCCGGAATTTGCGGCCGCCGGTAAAGAGTCCGTGACGCTGCGCCAATTGCTTTGCCATCAGGCCGGTCTGCCGGCCCTGCGCGAACTGCTGGCGCCGGAAGCACTTTACGACTGGCAAACCATGGTCGACGCCCTTGCGGCGGAAGCGCCGTGGTGGACGCCGGGCACTGGTCACGGTTATGCCGCGATCACTTACGGCTGGCTGATCGGCGAATTGCTCCGTCGTGCTGACGGTCGCGGGCCGGGTGAATCCATTGTTGCCCGCGTGGCCAAACCGCTGGGGCTGGATTTCCATGTCGGCCTGGCCGACGAAGAATTCCACCGCGTAGCGCACATTGCCCGGGGCAAAGGCAACGCAGGCGATGCCGCCGCTCAGCGCCTGTTGCAAGTCACCATGCGCGAACCGACAGCCATGACCACTCGCGCCTTCACCAATCCACCGTCGGTGCTCACCAGCACCAACAAACCGGAATGGCGGCGCATGCAGCAACCGGCGGCCAACGGTCACGGTAATGCGCGCAGTCTGGCCGGGTTCTACGCCGGTCTGCTCGACGGAAGCCTGCTCGAAAGCGACATGCTCGAAGAGCTGACCCGCGAGCACAGCCTTGGCGAAGACAAAACCCTGCTGACCCGCACCCGTTTTGGTCTCGGCTGCATGCTCGATCAACCGGACGTACCTAATGCGACCTATGGTCTCGGCCCACGGGCATTCGGTCATCCGGGCGCGGGCGGCTCCATCGGTTTTGCTGATCCCGAGCATGACGTCGCGTTTGGTTTTGTGACAAATACCTTGGGGCCGTACGTCTTGATGGATCCGCGCGCGCAGAAGCTCGCGCGGGTGCTTGCCACTTGTCTGTAAAGCAGCAAACGAGGTTCCAGGGCCGGAACCTCGATGCAATTTTCGATTCAAAGCGACTGTTTATCCGGGCGAAAGTGCTCTGATTTTTCATTACTTCATTTTGTGGATTTTCAATGTCATCTAAAAAGACTCTCGCCCTGGCCCTGTGTGTGGCGATCACCGGTTGCGCACAGACCCCAAAAAACGACGCGGACGGCGGCAGCTGGTGGCCGTTCGGTTCTTCCGACAAAGTTGCAGGCAAAGAGCCTGCACCGGCTCCAGCCCCTTTGAAACCGGCTGCCACTGCACCGGTGGCCAAGGCTGAAAGCAGCAACCCGTGGTACTGGCCGTTCGGTTCCGATGATGAGGCCGTCAAGGCTGACATGAAGGCGGAAGTCAAACCTGAAGCCAAACCGGTCGCCGTCGCCAAGGCTGATGCCGACACGGGCAGCAAATGGTGGTGGCCGTTCGGTGGCAAGGATCAGCCGGCGACCAAAGCCGTGCCGATGCCTGACCCGAAAGTCACCCAGGCCTGGCTCGACGATTACGAGCCGCGCCTGCGCGAGGCCGTCAAGGACAGCAATCTGCAGCTTGAACGCCGTGAAAACGTGCTGGTTGTCACGGCGCCGGTAGAAGGCTCGTTCAACCCGGATCGCCCGGCCATGTTGCTGCCGGTGACCCTGGGACCGTTCACCCGCGTGGCGAAAATCCTTGAAGCTGACCCGAAAACCGCCGTGCTGGTGCTCGGTCACAGCGACTCCAGTGGCGCCGCCCCGGCCAACATCAAGTTGAGTCAGGAACGTGCCCAGGCCATCGCAGCGATTTTCCGCCTCAGTGGCCTGCAGCGTGATCGCCTGATGCTGCGCGGCATGGGCTCCGAAGCACCGCGTGCCGCCAACGACAGCGTTGAAGGTCGTGCCCTCAACCGTCGCGTTGAACTGCTGGTGACCCCGCAAAACACCATGGTCGCGCTGTTGAGCAAATACAACATGCCGGCGCCGAAGCCAGTGACCATGGTCGCGGCGCAGGACGTCAAGCCAGTCGCCAAACCTGTGACCCCGGCGCCAGCCGCGAAGAAAGCCGCGGTACCGGCCACCAAAAAGGCGCCGGCGAAAAAAGCTGCCGCCAAGGCGCCAGCCAAAAAGGCCCCGGCCAAGGCACCAGCGAAGAAGACTGCACCCGCCAAAGCCGCCGCGACCGACAAGAAAGTCGCCGCTGCCGACGCCACCAAAAAGTGATCCGCTAACGAAAAGGAATGCGCCATGACCCAGGCTCTGGCAGATATGCGTCGTGATTACACCCGGGATGGTTTGACCGAGGCGCAAGCCCCGGCCGAGCCGTTTGCGCTGTTTCACCAGTGGTTTGCCGACGCGGTGAAAACCGAGCAGGCACCGGTGGAGGCCAACGCAATGACGCTGGCGACGGTCGATACGGACGGGCGTCCGCACTGCCGCATTCTGCTGCTCAAGGGCCTGGACGAGCAGGGCTTCACCTTCTTCACCAACTACGAAAGCGCCAAGGGCCAGCATCTGGCGGCCAATCCGTTTGCCGCCATGACGTTCTTTTGGCCAACGCTGGAGCGTCAGGTGCGCATCGAGGGGCGGGTGGTGAAGGTCACGCCTGAAGAGTCCAACGCGTATTATCAGGTGCGTCCACTGGGCAGTCGCCTTGGCGCCTGGGCATCACCGCAGAGCCGCGTGATCAATGGACGCGGAGAGCTGGAAGACCTGCTCAAGGCAACCGAACAGCGTTTCACCGATTCCCAGCCAGATTGCCCGCAACACTGGGGCGGTTATCGCTTGCTGCCGGAGCGCATCGAATTCTGGCAGGGGCGTCCGAGCCGTCTGCACGATCGGCTCAACTACCGCTTGCAGGGCGCCGACTGGATTCTTGAACGACTGGCACCCTGAGCAGTCTACCGAGCGGGATAGCCTGCCGCAGCGGCCTCCAGCCACTTCGGCAGATCCCGGCGCTTGATTTTTTGCGCCTGAGCTTTCGCCAACTGTTCAAGCATGAAGGTGCGCTTGCCTTCATCCTTGCCGGCGAGCGACAACGCCAGGTCGCGATCCATCCAGCGTTTGATCCGCACGTACAGCCACCCGTGGAAGTACAAACCGGCGACAGTGGTGACGACGATGATGAAGTAATCCATGAAAATCCTTGGTGTCCGTGGCGCAGAATCGGTAATTTGGCGCTACTGTAGTGGCTATCTCAGGTAACGCAGGTGTCTGTACCGCGCCTGAATGAAAGCCAATTTATCCGGGCGGTGTCGTGACAGGCATCAAGCCACGGAGTTTAATGAATATATGTTTCTTTGGAGTTGATGCTATGCGTAAGTCTGTTCTGCTGGTTGCTTCCTTTTCCACGATGGCGATGTTGCTTACCGGCTGCCAATCGAGCCTGACCGGTGACTCTTACTCCCGTGACGAAGCGCGTCGCGTGCAGACGATTCGCATGGGCACCATCGAATCCCTGCGTCCGGTGAAAATCGAAGGCACCAAAACTCCGATTGGCGGCGCTGCAGGCGCAGTGGTCGGCGGTGTCGGCGGCAGCGCCATCGGCGGTGGTAAAGGCAGCATCGTAGCTGCGGTCATCGGTGCTGTGGCCGGTGGTCTGATCGGCTCGGCCACCGAAGAAGGCCTGACCCGTACTCAAGGCGTGGAAATCACCGTACGCGAAGACGACGGCAGCATGCGCGCCTACGTGCAGCAGGTTCAGGAGAATGAAGTGTTCCGTGTTGGCGAGCGCGTGCGCATCTCCACTGTTGGCGGGACTAGCCGCGTTTCGCACTAAGCGGAATACAGGGTAAAGAAAACCCCGATCAGGCTAGCTGGTCGGGGTTTTTTTTGATTACAGGTGTCAGTTACCAGACATCGCTGTAGTCAAACGAAATTTGATAGTCGTAACTCATGAGGGAAATATTGTGTTGAAAGTAAGGTTGAATGATAGGCGTCCACTTTTCTAACACGTTGAAGCCGCCATTATTTATGTTGTTTTCTACCGGTATACCCAAGGCGTTCAATACGGTTTCATCATCGCCTAAATCCTTTGAATACTCTTCGTCCTCGCAAAGACAGGTTTTTTTGTCGTACCACTCCAGTCTCAGTTTTAATCCCATCATCACCCTCACAAATATTTTTTTTTGATGCTTCTTTCATCTTTCGGGGCCTCGCGTCGCTCTCCTGTAAAAGGGTCGAACGCGCCTAGATGAGTTCCGTCACTGGCACGGTAAACTTCCAGCTCTCCGTGCATCGAGTCCCACTCATAAATTCTCCTGCCCTTTGCATCTTTCCACCGCTCCCGAAGTCCGCCTCCTCCTTGGACGGGATTCATTTTCTGTACCTTTTTCAGACCGGGAAACGCAGTAATTTCCTCTGCTTTTGGCGGTTTATGGTAGCTATGGCCAGAAGGCGCCAAGCCTTTGCGTGCTGTGTTGAGCACAATGTAAACCGGTTTTACTCCCGAATCCGCCGGAAACACCAAAATGAAATCCCGATACTCCGGCGGATAAACCGGATTCACCAGAATCCCGTCTGCCGCTTTCGTCGGCGGGTACACCCAGATATGCGGCGTCTGCGGAGCGGCCTCCAGTGCAGGAATGCCAAGGATGTCGGTGCCATCCACGGCGGGCGTCCAGATCAGTTCGATGCCTTCACCCAGATCAGCAATGAACTGGCTGCCGCGCGTGGAGAACTGCACGACATCGACCATCTCCCAGTCACGGTTCTTTCCGGTGTAGAAGCCATAGCCTTTGAGGCTGCCGTCGGCCTGTTGCTCGATGCGCAGGCGTACGCGAGTGCGGGCCTGTTTGAGGGCGCGGAGTTGGTCGTCGGTGTAGAGGGCGCTGTCGCCGAGGCTGGAAGGTATGACCAGTGCCACCAACCCGGCCAGGGTGGCGGCAGCTGTGCCGGCGGCAATGGCGGGTAGTGCCTCGAACGCGGCGCCGGCCAAGGCGAAGGTTCCCAGCCCGGTGGGAACTGCCGCTGCGCCGATTTTCTTGAGTGGCAGGCCGCCGTTTTCATCGGTTTCACGCGCACCCAGCAGGATCAGTTCGCCGTAATCCTTCAGGCTGTCAGTCGGCACCATCCCGGAAGGATTGGCGTAATCAATGATGGCGTCGGGCAGTTTGCAGGACTTGGCGAACGTACATCCGGCACGTACCGCTTCAGGCCTGTTGACGACCACTTCGCGGCCACGCTCAAAGGCGTCCTGCCGCGCCAGCATAGCGTCATATGCGTTTTGTCTGGCCTCACGTTCGGCCAGTTCAGTGGCCGTCATATAGCGATAGGTGACGTGGTGGCCGTCGCCTTGCGGTGGGTTGGGAACCCGGGGAATGTCCTTGTTGCCAGCCACTGATCGTCCTTTCGTTCATCCGTCGACAGCCCTTCGCAAAGGGCTGAGCAACGTTAACGAAGCAGGAAATTTGTGGCTGTAGGACGCTTCTCTAAAGAAGTGGAGATTGGTCGCTGTTTATGAGCGTGGGGGTATGTGTGGCGAGGGGATTTATCCCCGTTGGACTGCGCAGCAGTCCCTTTTTTGGGGCCGCTTCGCAGCCCAACGGGGATAAATCCCCTCGCCACAGGTGTTCTACGCAGGATTCGGTAATGGGTTGCGTCGACTCGCCGCCGCCGTCACCGCATAACCGATCAACGCGGCGAACAACGATCCGGTCAGAATGCCCATTCGATCCATGCCGGCGTAGTCGCTTACGCCCGGTTCAAACGCCAGCGAACCGACGAACAGGCTCATGGTGAAGCCGATGCCGCAGAGGATGGCCACGCCCAGTACCTGGCCCCAATTGGCGCCCTGGGGCAGGGCGGCGATGCCGATTTTCACGGCCAGCCAGGTCAGGCCGAACACGCCGACTGTTTTGCCCAGCAGCAGGCCAACCGCGATGCCCATCGGAACGTCATGAGTGAAGCTTTCGACGGTGACCCCGCTCAGCGACAGGCCGGCATTGGCGAAGGCGAACAGCGGCAGGATGCCGTAGGCCACCCATGGGTGCAGGGCGTGTTCCAGCGTCAGCAGCGGCGAAGGCTCGGCGTTTTTCGTGCGCAGCGGGATGCAGAAGGCCAGGGTCACGCCGGCCAGCGTCGCATGGACACCGCTCTTGAGTACGCAGACCCACAGGATCAAACCGATGATCATGTATGGCCCGAGCTTGACGACGCCGAGCCGGTTCATCGCTACCAGTGCGGCGATGCACGCGGCCGCGAGGCCCAGCGACAGGGTCGAGAGTTCGCCGGAGTAGAAGATCGCGATGATCACGATGGCGCCGAGGTCGTCGATGATTGCCAGGGTCATCAGGAACAGCTTCAGTGACACCGGCACACGCTTGCCCAGCAGGGCCAGCACGCCGAGGGCGAAGGCGATGTCGGTAGCGGTCGGAATCGCCCAGCCGTCGAGGGCTGCCGGGTTGTCGCGGTTGAGGAACCAATAGATCAACGCTGGCACCAGCATGCCGCCGATGGCCGCTGCGCCGGGCAGGACTATCTGCGACGGCTTCGACAGTTGCCCGTCGAGCACCTCGCGCTTCACTTCCAGACCGATGAGCAGGAAGAACAGCGCCATGAGGCCGTCGTTGATCCACAACAGCAGGGGTTTAGCGATTTTCAACGCACCGATCTGCGCGACCACCGGGGTGTCGAGCAGGCCGGTGTACAGCCACGACAGTGGCGAATTGTTGATAATCAGAGCCAGGATGGCTGCGGCGATCAATAACAGACCGCTGGCAGCTTCCAACTGAAAGAAACGCGTGAAAGTGCTACGCAGAGGCAAGGTCGCTCTCCATCGAATCGTCAAAAAGGTGGAACACCCTAACCCGTACTGTTAGTTGTTAAAACAAAAGTTATATTCTTTTTTGTTATATGTCGTTACAAGGTGTCTGGCTCAAGCCACGCTGAGCCTAGCAGTTAGCTGACACATTGGGACTCAGCTGTATCTTTGCGCGCTGCAGGAATTTTCCTAAGCTGACGTACACGCCTTTTGCGCAGGCCGAACCCTGCCTGACTCAACGAGAACCAACACCATGAGTGACAACCGACAGTGGGCCCGTGAAGCCATCCGTCTCATCGAAGCGGACTTTCA
Organism: Pseudomonas atagonensis; assembly: GCF_011369485.1. GTDB lineage: Bacteria > Pseudomonadota > Gammaproteobacteria > Pseudomonadales > Pseudomonadaceae > Aquipseudomonas > Aquipseudomonas atagonensis. The sequence goes on from NZ_VXCA01000018.1 coordinate 115,698, forward strand.
GCGCAGCGCCGACACCCATCTGATTCCTTTGCCGCTGCCGGGTTTCCCGGGCATCGAGCTGTACTTCAAGGATGAGTCCAGCCACCCGACCGGCAGCCTCAAGCATCGGCTGGCCCGTTCGTTGTTCCTCTACGCGTTGTGTAACGGCTGGCTCAAGCCTGGGGCGCCGGTGATCGAGGCGTCCAGCGGTTCTACGGCGATTTCCGAAGCCTATTTCGCGCGCATGCTCGGCCTGCCCTTCATTGCGGTAATGCCGGCGACCACTTCCCGGGAGAAGATCGCCCAGATCGAGTTTTATGGTGGCAAGAGTCATCTGGTGAAAGATCCGACGCAGATCTACGCTGAATCCGAGCGTCTGGCTCGCGAACACGACGGCCACTTCATCGATCAGTTCACTTACGCCGAACGTGCCACCGACTGGCGGGCGAACAACAACATCGCCGAGTCGATCTTCCAGCAGATGCGTTACGAACAGCATCCCGAGCCGAGCTGGCTGATTTCCAGCCCCGGCACCGGCGGCACCACCGCGACCCTTGGCCGTTACGTGCGTTATCGCCAGCACTGCACCCGCGTGTTGTGCGCCGATGCCGAGCGTTCGGTGTTCTTTGATTACTACCAGACCGGCGATGCGAGTCTGCGTCTGGATTGCGGTTCGCGAATTGAGGGGATTGGCCGGCCTCGGGTGGAAGCCTCGTTCCTGCCCAAGGTGATCGATGCGATGGTCAAGGTGCCGGACGCCTTGTCGCTGGCGGCCATGCATTATCTGGCGCAGCGCCTGGGCCGGCATGTCGGCGGGTCGAGCGGCACCAATCTGATCGGCGCATTGATGGCGGCGCAACAGATGAAAGCGGCGGGGGAGTCGGGGTCGATCGTGGCGATTCTGTGCGATGGCGGCGAGCGCTATGCAGACACCTATTACGATCAGGCCTGGTTGAAGGCGCAGGGGTATGAGCTGGAAGAGTTGATTGCTGCGGTAGCGGCGAGTGCCGAACGCGGCGAGGCGCTGCCTGCTTCGGTGCTGCGCGCCAATATCTGAAATAACGCAAAAACCAAAGTGGGAGCGGGCTTGCTCGCGAAAGCGGTGTGTCAGTCAACGAAGATGTCGACTGACCTGACGCTTTCGCAAGCAATCCCGCTCCCACAAGGGATTTGCATTGTTGCAGATTTAACTGATCAGGCTTCCAGACCGAGGATGTCGCGCGCGACGGCTTCAGCAATACGAATCCCGTCAACACCCGCCGACAGAATCCCGCCTGCGTAACCCGCGCCTTCACCGGCCGGGAACAGCCCCTTCACGTTCATGCTCTGCAACGACTCGTTCCGCGTGATGCGCAGCGGCGACGAGGTGCGCGTCTCGATCCCGGTCAACACTGCGTCGTGCAGTGAATAACCGCGAATCTGCTTCTCGAATGCCGGCAACGCTTCGCGGATCGCCTCGATGGCGAAGTCCGGCAGTGCCAGGGACAGGTCGCCCAACGCCACGCCCGGTTTGTACGACGGCTCGACTTCACCCAGTTCGGTCGAAGGAATATCGTTGATAAAGTCGCCGACCAGTTGCGCCGGCGCCTTGTAATCGCTGCCGCCGAGGATGAACGCGTGGGATTCCAGACGTTCCTGCAACTCGATGCCGGCCAGCGGGCCACCCGGATAATCGACTTCCGGGGTGATGCCGACGACGATACCGGAGTTGGCGTTGCGCTCGTTACGCGAGTACTGGCTCATGCCGTTGGTGACCACGCGATTCGGCTCGGAAGTCGCCGCGACCACGGTGCCGCCCGGGCACATGCAGAAGCTGTAGACCGAGCGGCCATTCTTGGCGTGGTGCACCAGTTTGTAGTCGGCAGCACCGAGTTTCGGGTGACCGGCGTATTTGCCCAGCCGTGCACGGTCGATCAGCGATTGCGGGTGTTCGATACGGAACCCCACCGAGAACGGCTTGGCTTCCATGAACACGCCACGGCCGTGGAGCATGCGGAAGGTGTCACGGGCACTGTGGCCGAGGGCCAGAACCACGTGCTTCGAATGCAGGGTTTCGCCGCTGGCCAGTTGCACGCCGACCAGTTGGCCGTCTTCGATCAGCACGTCGCTGACGCGTTCCTGGAAGCGTACTTCACCGCCCAGGGCGCGGATCTCTTCGCGCATGGTCTCGACCATGCCGGTCAGACGGAACGTACCGATGTGCGGTTTGCTGACGTAGAGGATTTCCTCCGGCGCGCCGGCCTTGACGAACTCGTGCAGGACTTTGCGGCCGAGGAACTTGGGATCCTTGATCTGGCTGTACAGCTTACCGTCGGAGAACGTCCCCGCGCCGCCTTCGCCGAACTGCACGTTGGACTCGGGGTTGAGCACGCTTTTTCGCCACAGACCCCAGGTGTCCTTGGTGCGCTGACGGACTTCGGTGCCGCGTTCGAGGATGATCGGCTTGAAGCCCATCTGTGCCAGCAGCAGGCCGGCGAAGATTCCGCACGGGCCGAAACCGACGACGATCGGACGCTGGCTCAGGTCGCTTGGCGCCTGGCCGACGAACTTGTAGCTGACATCCGGCGCCACGTTGACGTTACGGTCGTCGGCGAACTTGCCCAACACCTTGGCCTCGTCGCGTACGTTGAGGTCGATGGTGTAGATGAAGCACAGTTCGGAGGACTTTTTGCGCGCGTCGTAGCTGCGCTTGAACAAGGTGTAATCGAGCAAATCATCGCTGGCGATGCCCAGGCGCTGCACGATGGCAACGCGCAGGTCTTCTTCGGGATGGTCGATTGGCAGCTTGAGTTCAGTGATTCGTAACATGGCGAGGATCCGGGTTCGCGGGGCGCACAACTGCGCCAAGGCGTTTGAAGGCCGGGATTATAAGCCGCAAAGGCCGGATCCGGTGAGGCTAAAACGCTCAGTCGTTGCGCGATCCGCCGAAATACCCGCAGCCACGCTGCACCTTGCCGTCGATGCGCAGTTCGGCGCTCATGTGTTGCACGCTGCCGGTGCTGCTGTCGACGCAGCGCTGCGGCGCCACCCACAGCTCGATGCGCTGGTTATTGGCTTCGCTGCTGAGGTTGAAGCGACCGTCGCCCAGTTGTTCTTCAACATACGGCACGGCAAGCGGCGGCTGGCCTTCGCGGTCGATGACCATGCCTTTGCCGCTGACCTTGACGTTCCATTCCGGGCCATGACCGGCGGCACGCAGGATCAGCTGTTTGAAGTTCGGATCGTCACAGGCAGTGCCGGAGCGTTCGACGCGATACAACTGCGACAGGTCGAGGCGGTCGCCGGCAACCTTGCCGCGCACATCGGCGAACAGTTTGCCCTGCTCGTCGGCGAGGGTGGCAGCCTCTTGCAGGACGCTGGTGCCGCCGATGTCATTGACCACCAACTGACGTTGTTCCTGACACGGCTGAAACACCAGTTTGCCGTCGGCGGCGGTCAGTTGCCCCTGCATCCGAGTCTGGCCGACGTGGGAGGCGCTTTCCCGCGCGCCATCAAATAACTGGCACGCGGCAAACAACGGGAGCAGGGCAACAACGATCAAGGAACGGGCAACACGCATCTTCGGCTCTCCAGACAAGTGCCGCCACGTTACGCAGGCTGACCGCTCATCACAAGGGCTTAGCCGACGTGAAACGTCTGGCCGGTTTGCAAGCCTTCGACACTTTTCGCGTAGGCCAGCGCCACATCCGCTGCCGGAACCGGCTTGTAGCCACGGAAGTACGGGGCGTAGCTGCCCATGGCTTCGAGCAGAACGGTCGGGCTGATTGAGTTCACCCGCAAACCGCGCGGCAGTTCGATGGCGGCCGCACGCACAAAGCTGTCGAGAGCGCCGTTGACCAGCGCAGCCGAGGCGCCGCTGCGGATCGGGTCGTGGCTGAGCACGCCAGTGGTGAACGTAAACGAGGCGCCATCGTTGGCGAACTCGCGACCGATCAGCAGCAGATTGACCTGGCCCATCAGTTTGTCTTTGAGACCGAGGGCAAAACTTTCTTCGCTCATCTCGCCCAGCGGCGCGAAGGTCACGTTACCGGCGGCGCACACCAGTGCATCGAATTTTCCTGTCTGCTCGAACAGCTTGCGGATGGATGCGCTGTCGCTGATATCCACGCGGTAATCACCGCTGTTGCGGCCGATACGAATGACTTCGTGGCGTTGCGACAGTTCTTTGTCCACGGCCGAACCGATGGTGCCGCCTGCGCCGATCAACAGAATTTTCATCGTGCTGTGCCTCAAGTGAATTGAACGAGGTTTCAGTCTAGAGTGGTTTTTTCTTTGGATAAGCGTGCTAATGGGCAACCTTTGGTTTTCAAATGGAAACAATCCATGAGCGAAATGGATGATCTGGCAGCGTTTGCGGTGTTGATCGAAGCGGGCAGTTTCACCCTGGCGGCGCAGCAGCTGGGTTGCAGCAAGGGCCAGTTGTCCAAGCGCATCAGCCAGTTGGAGGCGCGTTTCTGCGTGGTGTTGTTGCAGCGCACCACCCGGCGTTTGAGCCTGACCGCTGCGGGCGCCGCGTTGTTACCGCAAGCTCAGGCGCTGGTCGTTCAGGTTGAAAGAGCGCGGCAGGCACTGGCGCGGCTGAAGGACGACATGGCCGGCCCGGTGCGGATGACGGTGCCGGTGTCGTTGGGCGAAACCTTCTTTGACGGACTGCTGCTGGAGTTTTCGCAGCAGTACCCCGAGGTGCAGATCGAACTGGAGCTGAACAACAGTTACCGCGATCTGTCCCGGGATGGCTTCGATCTGGCGATCCGCAGTGAAGTGGCGAATGACGAGCGACTGGTGGCCAAGCCGTTGCTGGCCTGGCAGGAAATGACCTGCGCCAGCACGGCCTATCTCGAACGCTTCGGTGAGCCGCTGACTCCGCAAGCGTTGGCCGATCACCGTTGTTTGCTCAACAGCCACTACAGCGGTCGCGAAGAATGGCTGTATCACCAGCAACACGAATTGCTGCGGGTGCGGGTATCAGGGCCGTTCGCCAGCAATCACTACAGCTTGCTCAAGAAAGCCGCGCTGAGCGGGGCCGGCATCGCCCGTCTGCCGTCCTATTTACTGCAAGCGGAACTGGCTGACGGCCGATTGCGCTGGCTTCTGCGTGATTATCAGACCCGGCGCATGCCGATGTACCTGGTACATCCGTATCAGGGCGGTTTGCCGAAACGTACGCAAGTGCTGGCGGACTACATGATGGGGTGGTTCAAACGCAGCGGCGAAGCGTTGGACCGGCTTCAGCGATAGCGTCTGGCAATCAGATGATCGATCGACACCTTGCCCGGCCCGGTCACCATCAGGTACAGCAACACCGCCGCCCAGGTGCCGTGGGTCGGGTAGGCGTCCGGGTAGACGAATATCTGAATGGTCAGGGTCATGCCCAGCAACGCCAGTGCCGAAAACCGTGTTGCGAAGCCGATCAGAATCAGCACAGGGAAGAAATGTTCGGCGAAGGCAGCCAAATGGGCGGCGACTTCCGGTGAAAGCAGCGGCACGTGGTATTCGCTCTTGAACAGCGGAATGGTCGAGTCGGCCAAATGCGGCCAGCCGAGTTGAAAGGTGCCGTCGATCAGGTCGATGGCCAGCCCCTCGACCTTGGTTTGCCCGGACTTCCAGAACACCGCGGCAATCGAGAAACGCGCAATGAAGGCGATCAGGCTCTGGGGAATCCTCTCCAGCAGCGTAATGGCGCGAGTGATGAGGTTGTTCATGGCGATACCTTGTTGTTGTGCAAGTGAGTGATGACGTTGCGGCTGATCAACAGCGCAAGTGTCTGGCTGAGATCGAACGGTGAACTGTGTTCGGCGGCTGACAGCAGTGACCGGCCGTCGATGAGATCGCGGATGAAGTCGCGGGCATTGCGCTCAAGGGCAAATACCTCAACCTCCAGGCCATTGCGCAGCACCAGCGCGTGCTGCGCGAGGTTCACATCGATGCCGGCCAGCGTTGCGTCCTGTTGGTGCGCGGCCCAGATGGCAACGACGGCATAAGCGGAATCGAACAACTGCAGGGACGGATGAAACTCGATCTGCAATTCGTCCAGGGTGTGCGGAGCGGCGAGTGCGGCGGTGATCTGCTCCGGACGCACAGGCGGTACGTCTGCGGCGTGGTAGGCGAGGGTGCGCAGGCGCTCTAGACGCGCCACGTCGGCGAGATACGGCACGCTGGACGCCGGTTCGAAAGCTTCAATGAAAGTCGCCAGCCCTTCGCCGTAGCCACTGAGCAACGGACTCAGCGGTGGCTGGTTCTGGATGAAAATGGCCGCCATGGCATGAAAAAACTCGATGCCGACCAGTTGCGTGACGACGGGGTAGCTGTCGGCTAGAGCGTTGATCAGCGAGCTCTGCACGTTGTTTCGATATACCGCGAAACGGCTGGCGGGATCGGCACCGTTGGCGCTGCACAAACCCTCGGGGCAGGGCAGTCGGACATCGAGGAGCGCGGCGGCGAAAGCGGCTTGCGTGCTCATGAGCGACCTCCTGCGCCAAGCAGGATTTCATCAGCCTGTCGCGCCTCGGCCAGCAACACATCGAAGACCGGTACCTGATTGTCGCGTTCGATCAGCGTCGCCATCGGCCCGGTGCGCTGCAGCGCTTGCCGGTACAAGGCCCAGACCGCTTGATCGATCGGCGCACCGTGATCGTCGATCAGCAAGCGGTCGCCCAGGCTGTCGGCGTCTTCGGCAAACCCCGCCAGGTGAATCTCGGCAACTGCCTGCAGGGGCAAGGCATCGAGATAGGCCAGCGGGTCGCGTTGATGATTGATGCATGACACGTAGACGTTGTTGACGTCGAGCAGCAAGCCGCAGCCGCTGCGGCGGATCACCTCGGCAATGAAGTCCGGCTCATCGAAGGTTGAGCGTTCGAAGCCCAGATAGGTGGCGGGATTCTCCAGCAGCATGGGTCGCTTGAGGCTGTTCTGCACCTGGTCGATATGCTCGCAGACGCGATTGAGTGTCGGTGTGTCATAGGCCAATGGCAGCAAGTCATTGAGGAACACCGGGCCGTGGCTCGACCAGGCCAGATGTTCGGAAAAGGATTGCGGTTGATAGCGTTCGATCAGTGCTTTGAGGCGTTGCAGATGGTCAACATTCAGCGGCCCTTCAGCGCCGATGGACAAACCGACGCCGTGCAACGACAGCGGATACTGCGCGCGGATCAAACCGAGAAAATGATGAAACGGGCCGCCGGCCACCATGTAGTTTTCGGCGTGGACTTCGAAGAAACCGATGTCCGGGCGAGTATCGAGCACTTCACCAAAGTGTTCGGTCTTGAGCCCCAGCCCCGCACTGGGCGGCAGCCCGCCAGGGGCTGCCTGAGTGCAGGGGAGGACAGGTTCGCGGGATGAGAACATGATCGTCACTCAGGCAGACCGTCGATCAGGACTTGGCTTTGAAGGCTTCCATCTGACCGAAACCGGTCGGCGAAGTCTTGCTTTCGGTGGTGGCGCAGGTGCCTTTTGGAACGAGTTTCCAAGCGTTCGGCTGGTAATCCATTTTGGCGGTGCCGGCACACGTGGTGCCTGCGCCTGCGGCGCAATCGTTGTGACCTTTCATGGCCACGCCGAAGCATTTTTCCATGTCGGCGTCAGCAGCGTGGGCGGTGGAGACAGCGGCCATGCTCAGCGCGGAACCGAGGGCCAGAACCAGGGCGGTGGCGGACAGGGTGCGGGTGGTAGCAGTCATGATGTTTCTCCAGTCTTGGTCAGGGTTTTTACAAGCGCTTTTGCGCTTGCTTACCCCTCTAGAGAAAGCTCATGGCGATGCGTTACAGCGGGGCTTGAATCTTTTCCAGAATTTTTCCTGGCACAAGCCTCCCCATGTAGGAATGAGCCTGCTCGCGAAGGCGTCGTGTCATTCAACATTACCGGCGTCTGACACAGCGCCATCGCGATCAGGCGCACTCCTACAGTGGATTTTTGGTGGGTTTGAGGTTTTGGGCAGGCACAAAAAAACGGCCCGAGGGCCGTTTTTTTATTAAGCGAAACTCATCAACCGCCGAGGTACGCCTCGCGTACTTTCGGGTCGGTCAGCAGGGCTTCACCGGTGCCTTGCATGACCACGCGGCCGTTCTCGAGAACGTACGCGCGGTCAGCGATTTTCAGCGCCTGGTTGGCGTTCTGCTCGACCAGGAACACCGTCACGCCGTCCTTGCGCAGCTGTTCGATGATGTCGAAGATCTGCTGGATGATGATCGGTGCCAGGCCCAGCGACGGCTCGTCGAGCAACAGCAGTTTGGGCTTGCTCATCAGCGCACGGCCGATGGCGAGCATTTGCTGTTCGCCGCCGGACATGGTGCCGCCGCGCTGGTTGAAGCGTTCTTTCAGGCGCGGGAACAGGCCGAGAACCTTGTCCATTTGCTCCTGATAGTCGCCCTTGTCGGTGAAGAATCCGCCCATGGACAGGTTTTCTTCAACGGTCAGACGGGCGAACACCCGCCGACCTTCCGGCACCACAGCGATGCTTTTGCGCATGATCTGCGACGAGTCCTGGCCGACCAGTTCCTCACCCATGTAACGGATGCTGCCGCTGTGCGCCTGCGGTGAACCGCAGAGCGTCATCAGCAACGTGGACTTGCCGGCACCGTTGGCGCCGATCAGGGTCACGATTTCGCCCTGACGGACTTCGACGTTGACACTGTGCAGGGCCTGGATCTTGCCGTAGAAGGTGGAAACGTTTTCGAACTGCAGCATTTACGCTTCCCCCAGGTAGGCTTTGATCACTTCAGGATTGTCGCGGATCTGTTCCGGCGTGCCGTCGGCCAGGGGCGTGCCCTGGTTGATCACGACGATGTGGTCGGAAATGCTCATGACCAGTTTCATGTCGTGCTCGATCAGCAACACGGTGACGTTGTGCTCTTCACGCAGCACGCTGATCAGCGCCTTGAGGTCTTCGGTTTCCTTCGGGTTCAGACCGGCGGCCGGTTCGTCGAGCATGAGGATCCGCGGACGGGTCATCATGCAGCGAGCGATTTCCAGACGCCGTTGCTGACCGTAAGCCAGGGTGCCGGCGGTGCGGTTGGCGAACTCCTTGAGGTTGACCTTTTCCAGCCAGTACTCGGCAAATTCCATGGCCTCGCGCTCGCTTTTACGGAACGCCGGGGTCTTGAACAGGCCGGACAGGAAGTTTGTGTTCAAGTGACGGTGCTGGGCGATCAACAGGTTCTCGACCGCCGTCATGTCCTTGAACAAACGCACGTTCTGGAAGGTTCGCACCACGCCTTTGAGGGCGATCTTGTGGCCCGGCAGGCCTTGAATCGGCTCGCCGTCCAGCAGGATGCTGCCGCCCGTTGGCTGATAGAAACCGGTCAGGCAGTTGAACACGGTGGTCTTGCCGGCGCCGTTCGGGCCGATCAGGGCAACCACCTGCTTTTCCTTAACGGTCAGGGCCACACCGTTGACCGCCAGCAAGCCGCCGAAGCGCATGCTCAGGTTTTCGACTTTAAGGATCTCGCGGCTCATTTTCGCAACTCCATGTGTGGGCGTTGCATCGGCAGCAGACCTTGTGGACGCCAGATCATCATCAACACCATCAGGGCACCGAACATCAACATGCGGTACTCGCTGAACTCACGCATCATTTCCGGCAACAGGATCATCACCACGGCCGCGAGAATCACGCCCAGTTGTGAACCCATGCCACCCAGCACGACGATGGCGAGGATGATCGCCGACTCGATGAAGGTGAACGATTCCGGGGTTACCAGACCCTGACGGGCGGCAAAGAAGCTACCGGCGAAACCGGCGAAGCTCGCGCCCAGGGTGAATGCCGACAGCTTGATCACGGTCGGATTCAGGCCCAGTGCACGGCAGGCGATTTCATCTTCACGCAGCGCTTCCCACGCACGGCCGATCGGCATGCGCAGCAGGCGGTTGATGATGAACAATGCCGCCAGCGCCAGCAGCAACGCGACCAGGTAAAGGAAAATCACCTTGTTGATCGAGTTGTATTCGAGGCCGAAGTATTCGTGGAACGTCTGCAGACCTTCCGCCGCTTTACGTTCGAAGGTCAGGCCGAAGAACGTCGGTTTCTCGATGTTGCTGATGCCGTTCGGGCCACCGGTGATATCGGTCAGGTTACGCAGGAACAGACGGATGATCTCGCCGAAGCCGAGGGTCACGATTGCCAGATAGTCACCGCGCAGACGCAATACCGGGAAGCCCAGCAGGAAGCCGAACGTCGCCGCCATCAGGCCGGCAATCGGCAGGCAGATCCAAAAGCTCAGGCCGTAGTAGTGCGACAGCAGCGCGTAGCTGTAGGCGCCGACGGCGTAGAAGCCGACGTAACCGAGGTCGAGCAGACCGGCCAGACCGACCACGATGTTCAGACCGAGGCCGAGCATCACGTAAATCAGGATCAGCGTTGCGATGTCCACCGCACCACGCGAGCCGAAGAACGGCCACACCAGGGCACCGATGATCAGTGCAATGATGAAGTAGCGTTGCGTGGTCGGCAGGGTCAGGAAGTTGCTGGCCTTGGCCGGGATCAGCGGCATGCCCGGTGAGGATTTCCACGCCTTGCTGATCTGCTGATTGAACAGCACCCGCAGGAACATCAGCACCGAGCAGATGGCGATGGTCGCCAGGATGGCCGGGCTGGTGTTGTGCACTTCCAGATTGATGCCGACGATGGTCAGTTTCAGTCCGAGCACAGGATACGCAACTGCCCAAACCAAGAGCGCACTGAACAGTGCCTGTTTAAGATTCCTAGTCATACTTTCTCAACCTCCGGACGGCCCAGAATGCCGGTCGGACGGAACAACAGCACCAGAACCAACAAGCCGAATGCCACGACGTCCTTGTACTGGTCACCGAAGATATCGGCACCAAAGGCTTCCGCCACCCCAAGCACCAGCCCGCCGAGCATGGCGCCGGGGATGCTGCCGATGCCGCCGAGTACCGCAGCGGTGAAGGCTTTGAGGCCGACGAGGAAACCGGCGTTCGGGTTGATCACGCCGTATTGCATGCTCAGCAGTACAGCGGCAACTGCCGCCAGCGCAGCACCAATGACGAAGGTCAGGGCGATGATGTTGTTGGTGTTGATGCCGAGCAGGTTGGCCATCTTGATGTCTTCGGCACAGGCGCGGCAGGCGCGACCCAGGCGAGAGCGGGAGATGAACAGCGTCAGGCCGAGCATGGCGACCAGGGTCACCACGAACACCACGATTTGCATGTAGGAAATCAGCACTTCATGTGCGCCACCTGGCCCGATGGAGAAGTTGCCGGGGATCAGGTTGGGGATGGATTTGTCCTTGGAGTCTTGCGCCAGCAGAACCGTGTTCTGCAGGAAGATCGACATACCGATGGCGGAAATCAGCGGGATCAGACGGTTGCTGCCGCGCAGGGGGCGGTAGGCGATCCGTTCGATGCTGTAACCGTATGAACTTGTCACGACGATGCTCGCGATGAAGGCTGCGGTCATCAACAGCGGGACGTTGTCGATTCCCATCATGGCCAGCCCGGCGATGGCGATGAACGCCACGTAGGAACCGATCATGTACACCTCGCCGTGGGCGAAGTTGATCATTCCAATGATGCCGTAAACCATCGTATAGCCGATGGCAATCAGGGCATACGTGCTGCCAATGGTCAGACCATTAACCAGCTGCTGGAAGAAGTGATAGAGGTCAGGCATTACAACGCTCCTAAAAACCTGATACGCATTTCACTGGTGGAGTCATTTTCCCGCCCGGCCCCGTGGATCTTTATCCACTTCGAATCCGGGTTTTGCCAGCGAACCGCTGATGACGGTTTTGAGATTTTCAGGTGGGGAGACTGGCGGATCACGCCAGCGCGGCCCATACATTCGTAAAACAAAGCCCACGGCACGCCGTGGGCTTTATTGGCAGTCAGTCAGGCAACGCCTTACTGAGGCGAAACTTCAGTTTTCGGTTTGCCGAAGTGCCACTCGTAAACCACAAATTTGAAGTCCTTCAGGTCACCCTTGGCGTCGAAGCTCAGGTCACCAGTCGGGGTTTTGAAGGTGCCGGCGTGAATGGCTTCAGCCACTTTGGCAGCATCTTCAGACTTGGCGGCCTTGATACCTTCGGCGATGACTTCAACAGCGGAGTAGGCCGGGAACACGAAAGGACCGCTCGGGTCTTCTTTCTTCGCCTTGAATGCATCAGCCAGGGCGACGTTGGCCGGATCCTGGTCGAAGGATTTCGGCAGGGTCACCAGCAGACCTTCGGAAGCGTCTTTGGCGATCTGCGAAATGGAGTCGTTGCCCACGCCTTCCGGCCCCATGAACTTGGCTTTCAGGCCTTTTTCAGCGGACTGACGCAGGATCAGGCCCAGCTCCGGGTGGTAGCCGCCGTAGTAAACGAAGTCGACGTTGGCTTGCTTGAGTTTGGCGATGATCGAGGAGAAGTCCTTGTCGCCGGCGTTGATGCCTTCGAACACGGCAACCTTGGTGCCTTTCTTCTCGAGGGTGGCTTTAACGGCGGTGGCGATGCCTTCACCGTATTGCTGCTTGTCGTGCAGGACAGCAACGATTTTCGGCTTCACGTGATCGGCGATGTAGTTACCGGCGGCAGGGCCCTGGGCGCTGTCCAGACCGATGGTGCGGAAGACCATTTTGTAACCACGGGCGGTGATGTCCGGGCTGGTGGCAGCCGGGGTGATCATGATTACGCCTTCGTCTTCGTAGATGTCCGAAGCAGGCTGAGTGGAGCTGGAGCACAGGTGACCGACCACGAACTTGACGCCGTCGTTGACGACCTTGTTCGCTACGGCTACCGCTTGTTTCGGATCGCAAGCGTCATCGTATTCAACGGCTTCAAGTTTTTTGCCGTCGACGCCGCCCTTGGCGTTGATTTGCTCGATGGCCATTTTCGCGCCACTGAACTGCATGTCGCCGTATTGGGCTACTGGACCGGTTTTAGGACCGGCGATACCGATTTTGATGGTGTCAGCTGCGAACGAATGGCTGGCAACCCCGGCCAGAACCATAGCGGCAAACAGTTTGGAAATCTGCTTAGTAGCCTTAGTCATAGTGCTCCACTCTTACTGTTGTAATTTTTTTGAGTTCTGGCGCCGTAGCAGCAGAACCGGGTCAGATATCTTTGCGATACCCTCCGGAAATGCCCCCGGCAACTGTACCGGTACAGTGTAGAGCGCCGGTTGTTGGCCTGGGAAGCAGGCGCCGAGGGGCAAAACTTGGGGGTGTCGCATTTTTGAATGAAAAAGACAGAATTGCGGCGGGGCGTTCGTGGGCATATATCCCAATCAGCAGCATTCCTTGGCGTTCCTGCTCTTTTCGTTCGGTTCAGCTATTTGCAACCGGGTTTTTCTGGCGGACCACCGACGTTATCATTCGCGTCGATTTCTTTTCCGGACAGTTCCCATGAATCAAGAACCTAGCACCCTCTATGCCAAGCTGCTCGGCGAGACCGCATCTATTACCTGGAAAGAGCTGGAGCCGTTCTTCGCCAAGGGTGCCCTATTGTGGGTCGACCCTGCGCTGGATTTGATCGCCGCCGCCGAGGCCGTGGCGTCGGATGAGGGCGAGAAAGTCGCTGCCTGGCTGGCCGAAGACAAGGTCGCCAAGCTGTCTGAAACGCGGGCGCTGGATATTTTCGAACGCGATCCGCAGCTGTGGGCGGTGGTGGTGAGTCCGTGGATTTTGATCCAGGAAAGGGCGGCCGCTGCTGAGCTCGCACCGTGATGGTGCGACCGGTCATCAGCGGAAAGTGTGTAGGCGAGTAGCGTGATGGCATGTTGCCGTAGAGAAATGCCACAAGCGAGGGTGGCATCACGGTGACGTAAACGTAACGGGAACAGTTTATTGAGCAGCCTGCGGGCTGCTTAATTGTTTCTGGATATTGGATGTGCCGGATTTTTCGGTGAAATTCATGGGCCTCATCGCGAGCAGGTTCACTCCTACAGGGGAACGCATTCCAATTGTAGGAGTGAGCCTGCTCGCGATGGCCGCGACGCGGTCTTCGATCAGACCGAGAACGATTTGCCAGTATGGTTATTCAGAGAAATAACCTTGGTCTTGCCAATGCGGTGACGATAGATTTCGCGCAGGTATTTGATCGACTTCTTCACGCAATCGCGCGACAGGCGAATGTCGTTGATCGAGACAAACTTCTCTTTGTCGTTGATCAGCTCGCGGTACTTCTTCTCGTACATCGGTTTGATCGCGTACCAGTTGGTGTCGAGGATCTTCGCCGGGTTCTCGAATTCGTTGAGCAGGTCATCAATGCGGTCTTCGTCGAACTCCTCGTTGATGATGAAATCGAGGATCGAGTTATCCAGCGTCTCGTCAAAACGGTACGGGTTCTTCGCGAAGCAGCGCTTGATGAACGCCACGATCAACGTCAGGAAGTCGTCCGACAGGCACGGGCTCTTGGCGATCAGGGTGGTCAGCGACAGGTTGGCCGAAGCACCGATCACCAGCGCGTAACGCTTGAGCGTGGTGTTGGGGAACAGGCTGTTGAGGTGGGTCTTCAACCGGTTAAGGTCCATGTACGACAGCTTGTAGTCTTTCGGCAGCGAAACGATCGAGACCACCGACGAGCAATTCTTGAAGAAGTGCAGGTCGTGCAGCGCTGCTGCGTCATAACCGGAATTCTTGTACTGCTCAAGCGAGGCCTTGTAGCGCTTGGACTCGATCGGCAGCAGGCTGATGCCTTCAATCGCCTGAGTGACTTTGTTGAAGTGCGGCAGGTCGATGGAGCGGAAGAACAGGTCGTCGATGTTCAGGCGCTGTGGCTCTTTGTCGAACACCTTGAATTTGTCGCTGCTCGGCGGTGGCGTTTCCGGCACCACCGATTCGGCGTAGGCAATTGCCACCGGGCCGGCCAGACTCATGAACAGGTCGTTGGCATCCAGGCGAATGGTTTCGCCGATGTCGATGCCGGCGCGACGGAAATAGTTCTGGTCGTAGTCGGTCGTCACTGCCTGTGCAGTCAGAATGTTGAAGATCTGCTGCGAGATGTACTGGTTGGCGTGCTTCTCCATCGCATTGACATCAATGTTCTGGATGTTGCCGTCATCGCTCTCTTCGGCGTAACGCATGATGTCGTTGGAGATCAGCATCATTGCGTTCCATGGGCGGATACGGCCCATGACGCTGGCTTCGCTGCTGTCCTCGTTGGCGAAGTTGTAAGAGAAATCCCATTCTTCCGAGAGGTATTTGCACAGCAGGCGACCGGCGTTGATGTGCAGCGCCTCAGACATTTCGCTGCGGTGGTCGGAAATGTTCGGCAGCACGCAGATGCCACTGGTGAAAATCGGCTCGAAGACGAACGAGTGACCGCTCTTGCCGTCGTGCTCGTCCATCGGTTTGGTGTCGAACGTCTTGTTCATGTACGAGTGCTGCTGAGCCAGGCCAAACTCCGAAGCCATGC
Organism: Pseudomonas atagonensis; assembly: GCF_011369485.1. GTDB lineage: Bacteria > Pseudomonadota > Gammaproteobacteria > Pseudomonadales > Pseudomonadaceae > Aquipseudomonas > Aquipseudomonas atagonensis. Next base: position 131,021 of record NZ_VXCA01000018.1, read on the forward strand.
CCGAACCGGTACCGCCGCCGGCACTGAAGATCGAGAAATACAGGCGCGACTGGTTGGCCTTGATGCCGCAGCTGTCGATCAGGTACGAGTGGATCATTTTCCAGTCAGGGCTGGAGAAACGCTGGGTGTCCTTGTTGAGGATGATCTTTGCCAGGTACTGGCCGAGGATCGGCGCGTTACCGGCACCACCGGCGTGGACTTCGGACAAGTCCATGATCTTCATTTTGCTGTAGTCGCGCAGGAAGCCGCTTTTCTCGCCCTTGCGCGAGAAACGGATGCGCCCGGCGATGTCTTTGTCGAGGTCGCCGAGCATCACCAGTGGTTCAACGAGGAACACCGGTTTGGTCGACTTGTTCGGGCCGATCCGCAGGTTTTGCTTGATCCACTGGGCCGGGCTGTAGCCCTTGTCGGCCAGACGCCGATCCGTCGCGCGGTCTTCGTTGTTGAATTCGTTGAGGTAGAACTTGCGCGCGTTGTACACCAGCTCCGCCACGTCGAGGGCGATGTTGGAGCCGCAGCGGCCGAGGCCGATCAGGCACACCGACGGGAATTCCTGATCGTTGTGCTGTTCGTTGTCGCCTTCCAGGTGCAGCGGGCGCGGGAACACCAGATCACGCAGGCCGTCGAGGTTGTCGAGGATGCGGTCGGTATTGGTTTCGGTGAAGTACAGGTATTGCTGAGTGCCCAGCGGTCGCGACGGCGGCGATGACTTGGAGGGAGACGGGCTGTTGGCGGCAGGACTTAGCGTCAGATCGGATACCGCAGTGGCGGAATTGTTTTTAGAAGTCATTGTGCGCCATCTACCTGGACTGGGTTGGTTCGCGGACCTGTTGCCTGCGAACCTCACGGAATAAGATCTCGCGTCTTTTTTGCGCGAATTTGGCCCGGGCGTCAGGGACTTGGCCTGACTGTCGCTCGGGGGAATCCTTTCCTGATCGTTGATGAATCGGCCATTATTCGGCGATCTTTAATCAAAAAGAGGCTAAATGATGTCAACGCTACCTTCGTTGGGGTTTGCCGGAATCGGTCTGATGGGCCTGCCGATGTGTCGTCGTCTGCTGGCCGCCGGCTACCCGCTGACCGTGTGGAATCGCAACCCGTCCAAGTGCGCACCACTGGTCGAGGCTGGCGCGCGGCAGGTGGCGAGTCCTGCGCAGTTGTGCGAACACGCCGACGTGGTGATGTTGTGCCTGGCCGATACGGCAGTGGTGTGCGAGGTGGTGTTTGGCCCGGCCGGTGTCGTCGAAGGTGCGAAGCGCGGTCAGTTGCTGGTGGATTTTTCCAGCCTGGAACCGACGGCGACCCGCGAGATGGCAGCGCAACTGGCGGACAAGGTTGGCATGGCCTGGCTCGATTCACCGGTCTCCGGCGGCGTGGTCGGCGCCGAGGCTGGCAGTCTGGCGATCATGGTCGGTGGTACGGCAGGGGATCTTGAGCGCGTACGTCCGGTGTTGCTCACCCTCGGTCAGCGCGTCACGCACATGGGCGGCGTCGGCGCCGGCCAGGTAACCAAGGCCTGCAATCAGATGATCGTCGCCTGCAACGCGCTGGTGATTGCCGAAGTGGTGGCGCTGGCCGAGCAGGCCGGGGTCGATGCCAGCCTCATTGCCGAAGCGCTGGCCGGCGGTTTTGCCGATTCGAAACCGTTGCAGATTCTTGCGCCGCAAATGGCCGAAAGCCGTTTCGAACCGATCAAATGGCACGTGCGCACGCTGCTCAAGGATCTCGACACGGCGGTGAAATTCTCCCGCGAACAAGGCTCGGCAACGCCAATCAGCGGATTGGCCGCACAATTGATGCGCCTGCATGGGGCGCAGGGCTTTTTGGCGAAGGATCCAGCAACACTGGTGCAAATGTACCGCGCGCCAGACTCAACGGATTGACCGCGTGGGAATGTTTGCGCTGATTGATTTCTTCCAGCACCGGGCGTAGTTCGTCCAACGGCACCGGGCGGCTGAGCAGGTAACCCTGAATGAAGTCACAGCCCGAGCGCTCAAGAAACTCGTACTGCTCCAGGCTTTCCACGCCTTCGGTGACCACCTGCAAATGCAGGGTGTGCGCCATGACGATGATGGCCTGGACGATCTCCATGTCCGCCGTGGCTTTGGGAATGTCGAGGATGAACGAGCGGTCGATTTTCAACGTGTTGAGTGGCAGGCGTTTGAGGTAGGCCAGCGACGAATAACCGGTGCCAAAGTCGTCGATCGACAATGACACGCCGAGGGCGCGGATCTGCCGCAACAGCACCAGGGTATTGGCGATGTTGCCCATCAGCGCGTTCTCGGTCACTTCCAGCTCCAGGCGCTCCGGGGCGACGCCGGCAGTGCGCAGGGCACTTTCGATCTCGTTGGCGAGTTCTTCCCGGGCAAGGTTCAGCGGCGAGCAGTTCCAGGCGATTTTCAGCTCCTCGCAGCCATGGCGCGACAGTTCGCCGAGATCCTTGCAGGCGCGGCGCAGCACCCAATTGTCCAGCTCGGCGATCAGACCGTTGTTTTCGGCGATGCCGATAAAGCGATCCGGTGTCAGCAATCCGTGCAGTGGATGTTGCCAGCGAATCAACGCTTCGAGCTTGGTGACCCGACCGGTTTTCAGTTCGAAGATCGGCTGGTAGTACAGCATCAAGCCGTTTTCTTCGCGCAACGAATGACGCAGCTCCTCTTCGAGTTGCAGTTCGAGGGACGCACGGTTTTTCAGATTGGAATTGAAGAAATGCAGGCCGTTGCGCCCGGCGCCCTTGGATTGATACAGCGCCAGATCGGCGTGCTTGAGCAGTTCCTCGCAGGTGGTGCCGTCCTCGGGGAACAGGCTGATGCCGATGCTGGTGGTCATCACCATGCGCCGGCCGGCCAGTTCGATCGGCTCTTTCATCTTGAGCATGATGCGCTGGGCCATGTTGCGGGCTTCTTCGCGGTCATGCAGGCCGATCAGAATGCAGAACTCGTCGCCGCCGAAACGTGCGACCACGTCTTCGTGGCTGCGCACCGAGCCCTTGATGTGGTCGGCGATGACCTTGAGCAGCGCATCGCCGGCGTCGTGGCCAAGGCTGTCGTTGATGCGTTTGAAGTGGTCGATGTCGAGGAACATCACCGCGAGCATGCCGCCCTCGCTGGCTTTCTGGTTGAGCTTCTCGGCGAAAATCTGGTTGAAGCCACGGCGATTGATCAGGTTGGTCAGGGCGTCGTAATTGGCCACTTGTTGCAATGACATGCGCGCCTGATCGAGCTGGCTGAGCAGGGCGTTGACCCGACGCAGGTCGTGTTCCTTGTTCTGCAGCTTTTTGTCGGCCAGCGCCGCGCTGATTGCGCTGCCGAGGATCAACAAGGTGATCAGCGCCACCGTCAGGCCCAGTTGCATATGGCCGTTTTGTGCGGCCAGGGAGGGCACGCTGTCTTCCGGCAATACCAGACGCAGCGCGGCCATGCCGATGAAATGCATGCTGATGATGCCCGCCCCGAGGATCAGCGCAGCCGTGTATTTGAGTACCTGATGAAACACGCCGCTGCCTTCGCGCAGGTAACCGGCGACCCACAGCGCGGCGAAACTCGCGCCGATGGCAACCACGATCGACAACACAAACAGGCTCTGTTGGTAATACGCGGTGGCGCTTGAGCGCATCGCGGCCATGCCGACGTAATGCATGCCGGCAATGCCCAATCCGATCACGATGGCGGTTTTCAGGTAATGCATCAGGCTCGGTTGTGCTTCGCTCAGCGTGTGCATGGCCAGCCATGAAGCGAGCAGGGCGATGAGCAGGGAGAACAAAGTGATCGGCAAGTCGTACTGAATGTCGATGGGTGCCTGGAAAGCCAGCATGCTGATGAAATGCATGGCCCAGATGCCACCCGCCAGACAGGCCGCGCCGATCCAGCGCCACAGTCGCTGGGAGCCGGGATCTTCCGCGTGGCCGACGCGTTCGGCCATGTCGAGGGTCGCGAAACTCGCGGCGCACGCGACCAGATAGGCCACCAGCACCAGCAAGGGGTTGTGTGTGCAATCGAGAATGACCTGCCCGCTCTGCGGCAGCTCGGTAACAAATTGCAAACCAAGCCACTCCATAGCATGCCCCGTCTCTGAAGTCGTCCTTACTGCGTCATCAACGCAGGCGAATGACTGGAGTATAGAGGCGCTTTTCGGGCAGCAAGCGGTAGTGGCACATTGGCGCTAATGATTTCGACATTAGCCTCATAGCGTTTGGCGCTAAGGGTCAGGCGCTCTTTTCGAAAGGGATTTCGGCCCAGTCCGGTTGCAGAGGCGGGAGGCCGAAGCGTGCGCGGGCCTTGTCGCAATCGACATTCTGTTCGCCGTTTTCCCACGACGATTCGAATTCACGGCAAGGGCTGGCACGCTGCTCGTAAATCGAGCACTGCACGTTGCTGCCGACCTCACCAACCAATGCCGTACAGCGCGGCGATTTGCAGTCGGTGCCGTTCATCGCCACCCGGCTGGGGCTGATCTGGGTGACCAGTTCATCGGGCACCGTGCCCCCGGAGGAGGCGCACTCACCCCAGAAAAAAGACACGCGAAAATGGGAACAGCAGGCACCGCAATTCAGACACGGACTGACATCGGACATGGGGGAGGGTATCAAAGGGATTGATCGGGAGATCCGGACGGATCCGGCGGCCATTCTAGGCTTCGCCACGAACTTGGGAAGGGGGGCGCGAAACTATTTTTTTGTGGCAAGGTTTTGCCGCGAAAGCCCCGGTTTTCCGGGGACTTCAGCGTTATCAAGGGCTTACGTTTCGTTACAGTGCCATGGCCCGATATCAGGCAGACGAATGATCACAGACAGCCCCGGCGCGGCTGACTAGATTGCAGGTTCCGGGCTCGGATGCGTTGGCAGTGAAGCCCTATAACAAGAAAGAGACGGACCCATGCAGAACTCGACCCAAGCGGCGAATGCCTGGCGCATTCTGTTCCTGCTGTTCCTCGCCAACCTGTTCAATTTCTTCGATCGCACCATTCCGGCGATCATCATCGAGCCAATCCGCATGGAATGGCACCTCAGCGACTTTCAACTGGGCATCGTCGGCACGGCGTTCACCATCGTTTATGCGATTGCCGGTTTGCCTTTGGGGCGGATGGCCGACACCGGTTCACGCAGCAAACTGATGGGCTGGGGCCTGGCGACGTGGAGCGCGCTGACGGCGGTCAACGGTCTGGTCGGCAGTTTCTGGAGCTTTCTGATCGTGCGCATGGGCATCGGTATCGGCGAGGCCAGTTATGCACCGGCCGCCAACTCGCTGATCGGCGATCTGTTTCCGGCGCACCGTCGGGCGCGGGCGATGGGCATTTTCATGCTTGGTCTGCCGTTGGGTCTGTTGCTGGCCTTCTTCACCATCGGTGCGATGGTCAAGGCCTTCGATAGCTGGCGCGCGCCGTTCTTCATCGCCGCTGTACCGGGGCTGATCCTCGCGATTTTCATGTTCTTCATCAAAGAGCCAAAACGCGGCGCAGCGGAAACCGTGCAGGTCTCGCAGGAGAAAGTCGACAAGCCGATTCGTCGCGTGCTCGCCGTGCCGACGTTCCTGTGGCTGGTGCTGGCCGGGCTGTGCTTCAACTTCGCTACCTATGCCTGCAACTCGTTTCTGGTGCCAATGCTGCAACGCTATTTCCTGATGCCGTTGCAGGAAGCTGCAGTGGCGACCGGGATCATTGTCGGTGTGACCGGTCTGGTCGGTTTGACCCTCGGTGGCTGGATTGCCGACAAGATCCACCAGCGTGTGGCCAGTGGACGTCTGCTGTTTGCAGCGTTCAGCCTGATCATCTCGACACTGTGTACAGCCTGGGCGCTGCATGCCGGGCGCGTCGAGATTGGTGTGTTTGTCGCGGTGTTCAGTGTCGGCTGGCTGTTTGCCTATAACTTCTACACCTGCGTTTATACGGCGATTCAGGACGTGGTCGAGCCGCGTCTGCGGGCCACGGCGATGGCGTTGTTCTTTGCCGGGTTGTACCTGCTGGGCGGTGGTCTGGGGCCAGTGGTGGTGGGTGGGCTGTCGGATCATTTCGCCCACACCGCGATGCTCGCGGCCGGCGCCGAGCAGATGACCGAAGCGTTCAAGGCTGTCGGGCTGCATGATGCGATGTACCTGATCCCGGTGGCGCTGTTCCTGACGATGGTGTTTCTGTTTCTGGCGTCACGCTGTTTTGTGCGCGATGCACAGCGGATGAAGGAAGGGCTGGTGGCGGTGGTTGAGCCAGAGGGCGCAGCGGTGACTGCATAATCGCCTTCGCGAGCAAGCCCGCTCCCACATTCGACCGCATTTCCTCCTGAAGGAACCCGGTCAACTGTGGGAGCGGGCTTGCTCGCGAAGAGGCAATCAGCCGCGCAGCATAAATATCAGGCAAACAAAAAGGCCCGCATCACTGCGGGCCTTTTCATTTTGGGCGGTGGAGCAGGGCGGTTTAGCCCGCCACCAGCACCCGGATCGCTTCCAGTCGCAGCGCCGCTTTGTCGAGCATCGCCAGACCCTGTTCACGCTGCTTGCGCAGTGCATCCAGTTCGCTGTCACGCACGGTCGGGTTGACCGCTTGCAACGCGGTCAGGCGCGCCAGTTCTTCGTCGGTGTCGGCCGCCAGACGACGGCGAGCCTCGGCTACACGCTCGGCGTGACGCGGAGTGATCTTGTCTTCACCGGCGTTGATCCGTGGCGTCAGTTGATCGCGCTGGGCCTGGATGAACTTGTTCGCGCTGGCGCGTGGCACGCTTTCGAGCTGGTCGTTCAGCGTTTCAAAGGAAACGCGTGGCGACAGGTCGTTGCCGTTGGCATCAAGCAGGCAACGCAGGGCGGCCGGCGGCAAGTAACGACCCAGTTGCAGCGAACGCGGTGCAACCACTTCGCTGACATAGAGCAGTTCAAGCAACACGGTGCCCGGTTTCAGCGCCTTGTTCTTGATCAGCGCGACGGCGGTGTTGCCCATCGAACCGGACAGCACCAGATCCATGCCGCCCTGCACCATCGGGTGTTCCCAGGTGATGAACTGCATGTCTTCACGCGACAGCGCCTGGTTGCGGTCGTAAGTGATGGTCACGCCTTCGTCGTCGCCCAGCGGGAAACTGGCGTCGAGCATCTTCTCGCTCGGCTTGAGGATCAGGGCGTTTTCCGAATGGTCTTCGCTGTCGATGCCAAAGGCGTCGAACAGGGTTTCCATGTAGATCGGCAGGGCGAACTGATCGTCTTGCTCAAGGATCGCTTCGACCAGCGCTTCGCCTTCGCCTGCGCCGCCGGAGTTGAGTTCCAGCAGACGGTCGCGACCGGTGTGCAGTTCGGCTTCCAGACGCTCGCGCTCGCTGCGCGCTTCGTCGATCAGTGCTTGCCACTCGCCGTCGTCGGCTTCTTCGAGCAGCGGCAGCAGGCGCGGGCCGAACTGATGCTGCAAGGCATTGCCGGTCGGGCAGGTGTTGAGGAATGCGTTCAGCGCTTCGTTGTACCACTGGAACAGGCGCTCTTGCGGGCTGGTTTCCAGGTACGGCACGTGTAGTTCGATGGTGTGCTTCTGGCCGATCCGGTCGAGACGACCGATTCGCTGCTCGAGCAGGTCCGGGTGCGACGGCAGATCGAACAGCACCAGGTGGTGAGCGAACTGGAAGTTGCGACCTTCACTGCCGATTTCCGAGCAGATCAGCACTTGCGCACCAAACTCTTCATCGGCGAAGTAAGCGGCGGCGCGGTCACGCTCAAGGATGTTCATGCCTTCATGGAACACCGTGGCCGGGATGCCGGAACGCACGCGCAGGGCGTCTTCCAGATCCATCGCGGTTTCGGCGTGGGCGCAGATCACCAGCACTTTAGTGCGCTTGAGCATTTTCAGCTGATCGATCAGCCACTCGACGCGCGGGTCGAATTTCCACCAGCGCTCTTCTTCGCTGGCGTCCGGCTGGGCCTGGAAGCTGACTTCCGGGTACAGCTCGGCGTGCTCGCCCAGCGGCAGCTCCAGATACTCGGCCGGGCACGGCAGCGGATACGGGTGCAGTTTGCGCTCCGGGAAACCCTGCACGGCGGCGCGGGTGTTACGGAACAGCACGCGGCCGGTGCCGTGGCGGTCGAGCAGTTCGCGCACCAGACGGGCGCTGGCTTCGCTGTCGCCATCGTTGACGGCGGTTAGCAGGGCTTCACCTTCGTTACCGAGGAAACCGTGAATGGTCTTGTGCGCTTCGGCCGAGAGACGGCCTTTGTCGAGCAGTTCCTGAACGGCTTCGGCGACCGGGCGATAGTTATCGCTTTCGGCGCGGAACGCGGCCAGGTCATGGAAACGGTTCGGGTCGAGCAGACGCAGACGGGCGAAGTGACTGTCCTGACCCAGTTGCTCCGGAGTAGCGGTGAGCAGCAGCACGCCAGGAATCACTTCGGCCAGTTGTTCGACCAGCGAATACTCGGGGCTGGCCTTGTCTTCGTGCCACACCAGGTGGTGTGCTTCGTCGACCACCAGCAGGTCCCAGCCGGCGGCGAACAGCGCGTCTTGCGCCTTCTCGTCATCGACCAGCCACTCCAGCGCGACCAGCGCCAGTTGGGTGTCTTCGAACGGGTTGGTGGCATCGCTTTCAATGAAGCGTTCTTCGTCGAACAGCGCGACCTGCAGGTTGAAACGACGGCGCATCTCCACCAGCCACTGATGCTGGAGGTTTTCCGGCACCAGAATCAGCACGCGATTGGCGCGGCCCGAGAGCAGTTGGCGATGGATCACCAGACCGGCTTCGATGGTTTTACCCAGACCCACTTCGTCCGCCAGTAGAACCCGCGGGGCTATACGGTCAGCGACTTCACGGGCAATGTGCAGCTGGTGCGCGATCGGTTGCGCACGTACGCCGCCCAGGCCCCAGAGCGAGGATTGCAACTGGCGACTGGTGTGTTCGAGGGTGTTGTAACGCAGGGAGAACCACGCCAGCGGGTCAATCTGCCCGGCGAACAGACGGTCGCTGGCCAGACGGAACTGAATGAAGTTCGACAACTGGGTTTCCGGCAGGGTGACCGCTTCGTTCTGCCCGTTGAGGCCGTGATAGACCATCAGGCCGTCGACATCGTCGACTTCCTGCACGGTCATCTTCCAGCCTTCGAAGTGGGTAATGGTGTCACCCGGCGAGAACCGCACGCGGGTGAGGGGCGCATTCCGTAGCGCGTACTGGCGGGTTTCGCCAGTGGCCGGGTAGAGCACGGTCAACAAGCGGCCGTCCTGTGCCAGAACGGTGCCTAAACCCAGCTCGGCTTCGCTGTCACTGATCCAGCGTTGCCCCGGTTGATACTGCTGCGCCATGCTGCCTGACTCCCACCTTGAAAAAGCGGGCTATCTTAACGGAATGAGGCCCCGAGGCCAAAGGATAAGGAGCCGCGCCCGGCTTTTATGTGCAAAGGGAAGGTTAGGTCATGTGTCGGTTTTTCGAGGGTTTACGGCACCTGTGAGTGCCAACCCGGTCACAAGTTTGCGACCGGTGGCTCAAGCCATCATTGCCCGGGCCGATAGCCTGCTGACAGGAGACCCTTTATATGTTGCCACCGATGCTCCCTCTGAGCGCCGTGCCGATCACTTCCCAGCAAGATCCGGTTCGCCAGCGGCCGGACATCCCGCCGGTGGTGCCGGTGCAGGAAAGCTCCAACGAAAGCACGATCGATCTGCAAAAACGCGATCCGGAAGAGGACGGTTTGCTGCTGCGCGAAGAACAGCGTCGCCAGCAGGAACGCGATCGTCGCCGCCGTGAGGCCGATGAAGACCCGGAAGAGCATCTGGCCGTGCCAGGCACCGAGCTGAATGCCGACAACACAGTGCCGGTGGTGCCGCTGATGGAAGACCAGCCGCGTCAGGGGTTGTGGGTCGACATCGAGATCTGAGGCCGCCCGGCCCGGGTTCGCTACATGAATTGTTTTATTGCGTTTAAACCGGCGGCTGGTCAGCGCGGGTGTGACGCTGCATTATTGACCCAGTCCTGTCGGTGATGCGGCAGTTGTGATTCATTCAAGCGATGCACCGAACGCCATGAGCCAAGACGACAAACTGATCGACCTCAGCACCGAACGCGCCAAACGGGTGCATGACATTAAAGAAAAGCGCCTGAACGAAGTGCGCCAGGCGTTCGAGCAGGCGATGCCGTTGGGCAAAGCCAAGAAGAAGTCGAAGAACAAGCCGAAAAAGCGTTGATCTCCCCCTGCATCCGTTGATGCAGGTCAGTTATTTTCCCTCCTTTAATTCCCTTCCTCGCGGACATTGATCCTGGTCAATGTGTGCGCCTGTGTGTTTGGTAACTTGGCCCCATCGCAGCAGAGCAGGGGCCAGGAGGCCAGTCATGTTTTTCGATAACGTGGTGTTTGCCGGGATCCTGACTGTAGGTCTCATGGTTCTGTTTTTTGCAGGGTTTGGATTTTTTATCTGGAAGGACGCGAATAAGCGCAAGAAGTGATTCTTCTGGATTGATGAGCACGCAAGGCATTTTGGGGCGACTTCGGTTGCCCTTTTTTTTGTGCCTTGGCGGCCTTTGGGCCGACCAGGTTGTGGTTTTTTTTTGTGAATATCCGTTGCTGCGGTAACGGCTGCCTAGGGTTTCGCCCTTACGGCGAGTCACCTTTTCCAAACGCCGAAAAGGTAACCCAAAAGGCTTTGCCCTGACGTACGGCCCTCGCCTGGGCTCGGATTCCTTCGCTCCGGGATCGATCCGGGCGCATCGCCTACGGTTTGCTTCGCTGCACCTCCTCTCGATGCATGCGGCTGCGCCGCACGGTCGCTTCGGCTGTCTCTTATACCACTCTGACGCTGCTCACGATATGCCGGTTTAAGGACAACGGCG
>NZ_VXCA01000019.1 GCF_011369485.1 Pseudomonas atagonensis
CCCACCCTGGAATGCATTCCAGGGTGGGGGCGGGCTTGTTCGCGAAGACTATTGTTCAGCCGCCGATGATTTTCATGATGGTTGCGCCGCCGGAGAACGCCACTTCCTGCTTGTCGCCCAAGGCTTTCACCAAGAGGCGTTGCAACGCCGGCAGGGCCTGATGACGCGGCTTGTCGAGCAGGTCGCCGACATAGTGACGGTTACTCGATGACAGGCAGCCATGCAGCCAACCGGTCGACGAAAGCCGCAGACGCGAGCACGTCCGGCAGAACGGCACGCTTTCGTTGGCTATCACGCCGAAATTGCCCAGGCCGGGAATCGCATAACGCACGGCCGTGGCGTCCACCGGCGCGTCGGTTTGCGCGTACTCGTAGCGCTCGCCGATCAACTCCAGCAGTTGTTGCAGGCTGACGAACTGTTGCAGGAACGCGTTGGAGTCGTTGGCCAGGTGGCCCATGCGCATCAGCTCAATGAAACGCAGCTCATAGCCACGCTCCAGACAGTAGTCCAGCAGCGGCATCACCTGATCGAGGTTCTGCCCGCGCAACGGCACCATGTTGACCTTGATCTTCATCCCCGCCGCTTTCGCCTGATCCATGCCATCAAGCACGGTCGCCAGATCACCGCCACGGGCGATGCTGCGGAACGCACCGGCGTCCAGGGTATCGAGGGAAACGTTGATGCGGCGCAAACCGGCATCGACCAGCAGCGGCAGCTTTTTCGCGAGGAGTTGACCGTTGGTGGTCAGGCTGATGTCTTCCAGGCCCATCTGGCCGACGGCGGTCATGAAGGTTTCGAGTTTGGGGCTGACCAGCGGCTCGCCACCGGTAATGCGCAGACGCTCGATGCCGGCGGCTTCGATCAGATACGCCACGCCGCGTGCCATGGCCTCGGCCGACAGTTCATCCTGCGCAGCGACCAGCCGCTTGCCGTTGGGCACGCAGTAGGTACACGCGTAATTGCAGGCTGAGGTCAGGCTGATGCGCAAATTGCGAAAACGCCTGCCTTGACGGTCAACGATCATGATCACTCCGGCGGTGGAAAATCGAGCGGCTAAAACTTGACTCAGAATTCAAGTTTTAGCAAGCCCTATGCCTGAGTATATTCCTGCGGTACGGCGTCATGTAGCGAAATAATGGCGCCATAAGGCAGCTGAATGGCTCAGCTGCTCGGGGTTTCCGGATCGCGCTTGCGCTTGTTGCCCATGCGCACGCCGATGTCCATCAGGAACTGGAAGAAACCTTCCTGATCTTCCAGCACGTTGCTCCAGAACGGCGAGTGATACAGCGCCACCGCGCCGTGCACCAGCGCCCAGGATGCGCAGTAGTGGAAATACGGCGGCACGTCTTCGAGCTTGCCTTCGCTGATGCGGCCCTTGATCAGCAGGGTCAGGCGTTCGAAGTTCGAGGCACGGATCTTGTGCAGTTCCTCGACCATTTCCGGCACCTGATTGCCCTTGACCACCTTCTCTTCGAGGCGGTCAAACAGGCGATAACGCTGCGGATCGCGCATGCGGAATTCGAAGTAGGCACGGGACAGCGCTTCCTTGTCCTTGTCGACATCGGCCGAATGCAGCAGCTCGTTCAAATCGCGCTCGTAATCGAGCATCAGGCGCAGATAGATCTCGGCCTTGGACTTGAAGTGCTTGTAGATCGTGCCTTTGCCGATACCCACGGCATCAGCAATCATCTCGACGGTGACACTGTCTTCACCTTGATCGAGGAACAGCTTGAGCGCGGTATCGAGAATTTCTTGCTCGCGGCGACGAAACTCACGGACCTTACGAGGTTCTTTGTGCATAAGAAAAGGTCTGAAGGGTCAAAATTCGAAGCCGCGTATTATGCCTAACTTGCGCAAAAATGCACGGATCATCCGACCATATCTGTGTTTCTTGTTCATTTTGCGAACGTTTGAGGCGCAATGAGAACTCAACTGAAGCGAACGTATTCCAAATTTGTTTAAAAACCCCGACCGGCTAACTGGACTGCACGCCAGACTGATCAATACTTGAACTGTCGGGCGGCATCTCCCCCAAGTGCCGCGCCGGTAAAGGTACCAAAGGACCGCGTGCCTTTGTTTTACTCCTAATGGTCTTAACCCGGATTCACCCCCCAGAACCCGGGTTTTTTTTGCCTGCGATTTGGCCAGGGCTTACAGGGCAGATTTAACACTCGCCAGCGGGAACAGACGCTTGAAATTCTCCGTGGTCTGCTCGGCAAAACGCTCGTAATTCTCACCGCGCAGCATCGCCAGAAACTCCGCCACTTCGCGAACATATTGCGGCAGGTTCGGCTTGCCGCGATAAGGGATCGGCGCCAGATACGGCGAATCGGTTTCCACCAGCAGACGATCCGCCGGAACCTTGCTCGCGACATCACGCAGCGCATCGGCATTGCGGAAGGTGACGATGCCCGACAGGGAAATGTAATAACCCATGTCCAGCGCAGCCTTGGCCATGTCCCAGTCTTCGGTGAAGCAATGCAGCACGCCGGCCTGGGGCAGCGCAGCTTCGCGCAACAATTCCAGCGTGTCGGCACGGGCGCCACGGGTGTGGATGATCACCGGTTTGCCGGTCTGTTGCGCAGCTTGCAGGTGCAGCCGGAAAGACTCTTGCTGCAACTCGGCCGCTTCCGGCTCGTAGTGGTAATCCAGACCGGTTTCGCCGATCGCCACCACTTTCGGGTGATTGAGTTCGTGCAGCAGCCAGTCCAGTGCAGGGGCTGCGCCCGGCTGCACATCCAGTGGATGCACGCCGACCGAACAATCGACGTCGACATAACGCTCGGCCAGCGCTTTGACGTCGGCGGCGTTGTCGGCACTCACGCCGATGCACAGAAAGTGCCCCACTCCGCGTGCGCGGGCAGCATCGAGTGCGGCATCCAGCGAGCCGTCATGGGCGGCAAGGTCGAGACGATCAAGGTGACAATGGGAATCTACGAGCATAAAAAATACGGCTACTTACATCGTATGAGTGGGACGGTCGGACTTGAGGGCTCCGGCCAGATGGGTTTCGATGCGACTGCGCGCGGTGTTGTCGCCATCGTTGAACTGCACGCCGACACCGGCGGCGCGATTGCCTTGCGCCCCTTTTGGCGTGATCCACGCGACCTTGCCGGCCACCGGAATCTTTTCGGCCTCGTCCATCAGGTTCAGCAGCATGAACACCTCGTCGCCCAACTTGTAGCTCTTGTTGGTCGGGATGAACAGGCCACCATTCCTGATGAACGGCATGTACGCGGCGTAAAGCACCGACTTGTCCTTGATGGTCAGGGACAAGATGCCGTTGCGCGGCCCAGGGCTGATCGGTTCATTCATGTTGACCTCCACTGCTGATGTTCAGAGTCTAGGTACACATTCTTATCTTTGGCCAGGCAATCCCGCCCATTGCACCAGCAACGCTTCCAGCAGCAATGCCGCGTTGAGGTTGGCCTTGCTCAGGACTTTCTGTCGCTGGGCGAGAATCCAGTCCTGAATTTCCAGGACTTTGCCTTGCGCACTCTTCTGCGCCAGATACTGCACGACTTTACGCATGTCCGTCAGACCGAGGCCAGTTTCATCCTGCGTCAACTGATAGCGCAGGATCAGGCTCGACCAGTCGCAGAACCAGTCGAAGAGGCGCAGCATCGGAATGCTCTTCCATTCTTCGGCCAGTTGCGTCGGCGATTGCTGCTGCTTGAGCAGTTTTTTCACGCCCTCGACCACTTGCGCGCGCTGCTCGCGCACGCCCTGGGATTGCAGACTGACCGCCATCAACGGCGAACCGGCAGCCAGCGTCAGCAGTTCGACACGTTCCTCTTCGGAACAGTCCGGCAGCGCCTGGGCCAGCCATTGCAGGCTCATTTCCTCACCCGGCAATGGGCAGGCCTGCTGCACGCAACGGCTCTTGATCGTCGGCAGCAAACGGCTGGTCTGGTGACTGACCAACAGCAACACGGTATCGCCCGAGGGCTCTTCAAGGCTTTTCAGCAAGGCGTTGGCGGCGTTGATGTTCATCGACTCGACCGGCTCGATCAACACCACTTTGCGCCCGCCCAGTTGCGCGGTCTGCACCACGAAACTGACCAGATCGCGCACCTGATCGACCTTGATTGCCTTGTCGGCTTCTTCCGGTTCGAGGATGTAATTGTCCGGGTGACTGCCGGCCTTGAGCAGCAGGCAGGATTTGCACTCGCCACAGGCTTCCGGCGTTGGACGCTGGCACAACAGGCTGGCCATCAGCCGCTCGGCCAGCGCCCGTTTGCCGATGCCGGCCGGACCGTGAAGCAGATACGCGTGGGCATGCTGAGCGCGACCGGCCAGTTGCTGCCAAAGGCTGTCCTGCCATGGGTAGGCTTCAGCCACGAGCCAGCTCCAGCAAGTTCGGGAGCAACGTGTCCAGCGATTGCTGAACCTTGGCCAACGGCTGACCGGCGTCGATCCGCACGTAACGCGCCGGATCAGCTTCGGCGCGCTTGAGGAACGTACTGCGCACGGCCTCGAAAAACTCACGGCCTTCCAGTTCGAAACGGTCCAGACGACCTCGGGCGCTGGCACGGGCCAGGCCGATTTCCACCGGCAGATCGAAAATCAGTGTGAGATCCGGACGCAGATCTCCTTGTACGAATGCCTCCAGCGCGGCGATTCGCTCCAGCGACAAACCGCGACCGCCACCCTGATAGGCGTAAGTCGAATCGGTGAACCGGTCACACAGCACCACCGCGCCACGGACCAGTGCCGGGCGAATGACTTCAGCCAGATGCTGGGCCCGCGCAGCGAAAACCAGCAGCAGTTCGGTGTCAGGGTTCATGACTTCGTCGGCCGGCGCCAGCAGCACGTCGCGAATGCGTTCGGCCAGTGGCGTGCCGCCGGGCTCGCGGGTCAGCACCACCTCGATACCGGCGGCGCGCAGGCGCTCGGCGAGGTATTCGCGGTTGGTGCTTTTGCCGGCGCCTTCCGGGCCTTCCAGGGTAATAAACAAGCCAGTCACAGGCAGTCCTTAATCAAAGTCATTGCGCGTTTTGTGGGGCAGCGGCTTCCGGAGTCGAGGCAGGTTCCTGAGGTGCAACCTGAGGCAGCGATTCCGGCGCGGTGTCCGGGGATGCCGCAGGAATCGCGTCCTCAGTCGGCGTCGCTTCAGGGGCTGCCGCCGGCGCCGGGCTGGAGCGGTAATCGGCACGGCGCTTGAGCTGGAACTCGCGAACCGCATTGTTGTGCGCATCGAGGTCATCAGAGAAAACGTGGCTGCCATCGCCACGGGCGACAAAGTACAGGCTGGTGCCGTCCACCGGGTTCAGCGCCGCGTGAATTGCTTCGCGCCCGACCATCGCGATCGGCGTCGGCGGCAAGCCGGGAATCACGTACGTGTTGTACGGCGTCGGCTCTTTCAGATGCGCACGGGTCAGTTTGCCAGTGTAACGATCACCCAAACCATAGATCACCGTCGGATCCGTCTGCAATTGCATGCCCAGTGCCATACGACGCACGAAGACCCCGGCGATCTCGCCGCGCTCCTGTGGCACACCGGTTTCCTTCTCGACGAGCGAGGCCATGATCAATGCCTGATACGGCTCTCTGTAGGGCGCATCGGCCGAGCGTTTTTCCCACTCATTGGCCAGCACTTCGTCGAGACGATCGAATGCCTTTTTCAACAGTTCGGCGTCGGACATGCCGCGAACGAAGCGATAGGTGTCAGGGAAAAAACGCCCTTCCGGGAACAGCCCTTTATGACCAATCTTCGCCATGACGTCGCTGTCGCTCAGACCATTCAGGGTCTGCTCGATCTTTTCATCTTTCGCCAGCGCAGCTCGCACTTGATGGAAATTCCAGCCCTCGACCAGCGTCAGGCTGTACTGAACAACTTCGCCACGTTTCCACAAGTCGATCAGACCGTTGACGGTCATGCCCGGCTGCATGCGGTATTCACCGCTGTGGATCGGGGTGCCGGCGAGGTTGAAACGCCAATAAACCCGCAACCAGAACGCGTCCTTGATGACGCCGTCGGTTTCGAGCTCAAGGAAAGTACGGGTCGGTGTAGAGCCTTTCGGCACATCCAGCAGTTCTTCCTGCTTGATGTTCAGGGGCTGTTCCAGTGCGGAGTGAATCTTCCAGGCGCTGGCGCCCATCAGCAGCCCTGCCAGAACCAGTCCGGTTTCCAGCAGCAGCAAAAGTTTACGTCTCACGAATCAGGCATCCAGTAGCGCGCGGGCAA
The DNA here is from genome assembly GCF_011369485.1 of Pseudomonas atagonensis. Lineage (GTDB taxonomy): Bacteria > Pseudomonadota > Gammaproteobacteria > Pseudomonadales > Pseudomonadaceae > Aquipseudomonas > Aquipseudomonas atagonensis. The sequence continues at coordinate 6,188 of NZ_VXCA01000019.1, forward strand.
TGGTTTGCAGTTTACGGGTGAGCGGGCCAACCGGCCAGCTCAGAGCAGCACAGGCGCGTACCGGCCAGACGCCATAAACGCTGTTGCAGAGAAAGACTTCATCAGCCCATTGCAGCTGTTCGAGGCTGATGTCGGTAATTTGGGTGGGGATGGCCAACGACTCGGCCTGAAACAATATTTCGGCGCGCATCACACCGGCGACGCCACAACGCTTCAAGTCCGGGGTGATCAATACGCCGTCGCGCACCATGAACAGGTTACTGAACACGCCTTCGATGACCCGCCCCGCCTGATCGAGCATCAAGCCTTCGGCGTGCTCGCTGTCCTGCCACTCGGCACGGGCGATGACTTGTTCAAGTCGATTGAGATGCTTGAGTCCGGCGAGCAGTGGCTGTCTGGACAAACGGTTACTGCAGGGAAACAGGCGAATGCCTTGTTCAGCGTTAACCGCAGGATAAGCCGCCGGTGGATTGCCTTGCAGAATGCGTCGGCCCGGTGCCGCGGGATCGGGTGCGTAACCGCGCAAACCGTCGCCACGCGTCAGGATGAACTTGAGCACACCTTCGCCCATGGCTGCCGAGTAACTCAGCAGTTCCTGGCGAATCAGCTCGATATCGGCGGCGATGGCCAGACGCGCACAGCCGTCGGCCAGTCGCGTCAGGTGCCGATCCAGCAAGATCGGCTGACCGTCATGCACGGCGATGGTCTCGAACAGACCATCGCCGTAAGCCAGGCCGCGATCTTTCAGCGACAGACTGTCAGCCGGTTGACCGTCGACCCAGCAGTCCATCAGCCGGCGAACCGGCGGAACGCCAAGGTGCCGTTGGTGCCGCCAAAACCGAAGGAGTTGGACAACACGACATCGATGTCCATGTTGCGCGCGGTGTGCGGCACGAAATCGAGATCGCAGCCTTCATCCGGCTCATCAAGGTTGATGGTCGGCGGCGCCACCTGGCTGTTGATCGCCAGCACGCTGAAGATCGCTTCAACCGCGCCTGCCGCACCCAACAGGTGACCGGTCATGGACTTGGTCGAACTGACCGCCAGTTTGTAGGCGTGATCACCGAACACCGACTTGATTGCGTTGGCTTCGGCGAGGTCGCCGGCCGGCGTCGAGGTGCCGTGGGCGTTGATGTATTGCACTTGATCGACATTAATCTTCGCGTCGCGAAGCGCGTTGGTGATGCAGCGAGCTGCACCGGCGCCGTCGGCAGGTGGCGAGGTCATGTGGAAAGCATCGCCGCTGGTGCCGAAGCCGATCAGCTCGGCGTAGATGGTCGCGCCGCGCGCCTTGGCGTGCTCGAGTTCTTCAAGCACCAGCGCACCGGCACCGTCGGACAGCACAAAACCGTCACGGCCCTTGTCCCACGGACGGCTGGCACGGGTCGGCTCGTCGTTGCGGGTCGACAGTGCACGGGAAGCGCCAAAGCCGCCCATGCCCAGACCGCACGCGGCCATCTCGGCACCGCCGGCAATCATCACGTCGGCTTCGTCGTACATGATGTTGCGCGCCGCCATACCGATGCAGTGCGTACCGGTGGTACATGCAGTGGCGATGGCGTAGTTAGGCCCCTGTGCCCCCAGATGGATGGACAGGAAACCGGAAATCATATTGATGATCGAGCCTGGCACGAAGAATGGCGAGATTCGACGCGGGCCCGTCTCATGCAGGGTACGGCTGGTTTCTTCGATGTTGGTCAGACCGCCGATCCCCGAACCCATGGCCACGCCAATGCGCTCACGGTTGGCGTCGGTGACTTCCAGACCGGCATTGCGAACGGCTTGAAAGCCAGCCGCCAGACCGTACTGAATGAACAGGTCGAGCTTGCGCGCTTCCTTGACCGACAGGTATTCCTCGACATTGAAGCCCTTTACCGAGCCGCCAAAGCGGGTGGAATAGGCAGAAAGGTCGGTGTGTTCGATCAGACCAATGCCACTACGGCCAGCCAGAATGCCCTGCCAACTGCTCGGCACATCCGTGCCCAGTGGCGACAACATACCCATACCGGTGACTACGACGCGTCTACGCGACACAGCACTCTCCTTTTTCAAATGACGACGACTTTGCATCAGGCCTAAAGAAAAAACCGCACGCCATGATGGCAGTGCGGTTTTTCCATGACAGCAAACAACGATTACAAACTATTACGCCTGGTGGCTAGTAACGTAGTCGATTGCAGCTTGTACAGTAGTGATCTTTTCAGCTTCTTCGTCAGGGATTTCGGTCTCGAATTCCTCTTCCAGAGCCATCACCAGCTCAACGGTGTCAAGGGAGTCGGCACCCAGGTCTTCTACGAAGGAAGCGGTGTTGACCACTTCTTCTTCTTTAACACCCAGTTGCTCGGCAACGATTTTCTTGACGCGCTCTTCGATGGTGCTCATACCTTGTTTTCACTCCTAATGGACAAATTCAGGCAGCTGGCCAGTGGGTAAGTGTATAGAAAGACTTTTCAGCTTTTCAACTGAAAGCTTCACTCCTCAAACCCTGCAGCCCTCTGCCTATAAATAGATTGCAGCTTTATAACGGATTTTAGACAGCTCGTATGACATTTTTTTGAAGCAATCCGTCACATTTTACTTACATGTACATCCCACCGTTCACCGGGATTGTAGCCCCAGTGACGTATGCCGCACCGTCGGATGCAAGAAAAGCGACCACAGAGGCGATCTCTTGAGCTTGTCCCAGACGACCCAGCGGAATCTGCGTCTGCAAGGCTTCACGCTGTGCTTCAGGCAGCTCGCGCGTCATATCGGTGTCGATAAACCCTGGGGTTACCGAGTTGACCGTAATCGAACGCGAACCGACTTCACGCGCCATTGCACGGCTGAAACCTTCCAGACCGGCCTTGGCGGCTGCATAGTTTACTTGGCCTGCGTTGCCCATGGCACCCACCACCGAGCCAATACTGATAATTCGACCCCAGCGCGCCTTGGTCATGCCGCGCAGCACGCCCTTGGACAGGCGATACAGACTGTTCAGGTTGGTATCGATCACGTCGTACCACTCGTCGTCTTTCATGCGCATCATCAGGTTATCGCGGGTGATACCGGCATTATTGACCAGGATCGCCACTGGAGCACCGAACTGCGCCTGAATGCCTGCCAACACCGCAGTGACCGACTCATCGCTGGTGACGTTGAGTTCGAAACCTGCACCCTGAATCCCGTTTTCCTTCAGGGTCGCAGCAATGCGCTCGGCGCCCGAAGCGGAGGTAGCGGTGCCAATGACGATGGCGCCCTGACGACCCAGTTCCAGTGCGATAGCCTGGCCGATGCCACGGCTTGCGCCGGTGACCAGTGCAACTTTACCTTGCAGACTCATGCAAGTTTCTCCTGATTCAGGCTTGCGCTGCACGGGCGGCAGCGAAAGCGTCTGGGGTATTGAGGTTGGAAGTCGCGACGCCTTCGGCGCAACGTTTGTTCAGACCGGCCAGTACTTTGCCCGGGCCGCATTCGACCAGATTGGTCGCGCCCTTGGCCGCCAGCGTCTGTACCGATTCGACCCAGCGAACCGGCTTGTAGAGTTGTTCGAGCAGATCACGCTTGAGGGTTTCCAGATCGGCCGGTACTTGCGCGCTGACGTTCTGCACCACCGGAATCTGCGGCGCCTGCCAGTCGATGGCGGCGATGGATTCGGCAAATCGCTCGGCCGCCGGGCGCATCAACTCGCAGTGCGACGGCACGCTCACTGGCAGCGGCATGGCACGCTTGGCGCCGCGCGCCTTGCAACCTTCGATGGCGCGCTCGACAGCAGACTTGGCACCCGCAATAACGACTTGGCCCGGGGAGTTGAAGTTGACGGCGCTGACCACTTCACCTTGCGCAGCTTCTGCACAGGCTGCCAGCACATCAGCATCTTCCAGACCGAGAATGGCAGCCATGCCGCCCTGCCCGGCCGGAACCGCTTCCTGCATCAACTGACCACGACGCTCAACGAGCTTCACGGCATCAGCCAGAGTCAGGCTGCCGGCAGCGACCAGCGCACTGTATTCACCCAGGCTGTGACCGGCAACGAAGGCCGGACGCGCGCCACCTTCATCCAGCCACAGACGCCACAGGGCGATCGAGGCGGTCAGAATGGCCGGCTGGGTTTTATCGGTTTGATTGAGCAGCTCTTCCGGACCTTGCTGGGTCAATGCCCACAGGTCGTAGCCCAGTGCATCTGAGGCTTCTTTGAAAGTTTCGAGGATCAGCGGATGTTGCGCGCCCAGCTCGGCCAGCATGCCGAGGGACTGCGAACCCTGTCCTGGAAAGACGAATGCGAGGGAAGCAGACATGTAACAAGCCCCTAATGATCTTGTCGTCGGAAAAATGGCATCCCGCTAGAGGGACGCAAGAAACTGACAGTTGGATGGCCCTTTGAACCGGGCGGTCACATTTAAGCATTGTCCGACGAAAACGCCTAAGACAACAAATCCTCCAGACGACCATGAAGGCGCTCCGGAAGATTTTCCTGAATCTCGATCAGCGCGCGCTGAATCGCACTCTGAAAGCCCTGAACCCCGGCGGAACCGTGGCTTTTTACCACGATACCCTGCAAGCCGAGGAAGCTTGCGCCGTTATGTCGCGCCGGCGCCAGATCAGCCTGCAAGCGCTTCATCAGCGGCAACGCCAAGGCGCCCACGGCGCGGGAAGCCAGATTCTTTTTGAACAGCGCTTCAATCCGCGCCGCAATCATCGTTGCCAGCCCCTCGCTGGACTTGAGCAGGATATTGCCGACAAATCCGTCGCAAACCACTACGTCCGCTTCGCCGCGATACAGGCCGTCGCCCTCGACAAAACCGATGTAGTTGATGCCGCGAGCAGCCTGCAACAGCGTCGCTGCCAGTTTCACCTGCTGATTACCCTTGATGTCTTCGGTGCCAATGTTCAGCAATGCCACACGTGGACGAGCAATGCCCAGTGTCTGCGCCGCCACCGAGCCCATCACCGCGAACTGCAACAAATGCTCGGCACTGCAATCGACGTTGGCACCAAGGTCGAGTAACTGGCAATAACCCTTCTGCGTCGGAATCGCCGCCACCATGGCGGGACGATCGATACCCGGCAAGGTTTTCAGAACGAACCGCGACAAGGCCATCAGCGCACCGGTATTACCGGCGCTGACACACGCTTGCGCCTTGCCATCGCGGACCAGTTCCAGGGCGACACGCATCGACGAGTCCGGCTTGCCACGCAAGGCCTGGGTCGGCTTTTCGTCCATGGTGATGACTTCGCTCGCCGCAACAATTGTCAGGCGCGCGCGATCGGCAGCCGATTGGCCGTTGATCAATTCTTCAAGAAGGGAGGGTTGACCGACGAGGGTCAGGTGCAGCGAGGGGGTAGCAGAAAGGCAAGCAAGGCTGGCCTGAACAATGCTGCGGGGACCGAAGTCCCCGCCCATTGCGTCAATCGCGATGACTTGAGCGGACAAGTGATTACTCGTCAGCGCCCTTGTCGATCACTTTACGACCACGGTATACGCCTTCTGGCGATACGTGGTGACGCAGGTGAACTTCACCGGTGGTTTTTTCTACAGACAGGGTGCTAGCCTCGAGAGCGTCGTGCGAACGGCGCATGTCACGGGCAGAGCGGGATTTTTTGTTCTGCTGAACAGCCATAATTGATTAACTCCTAAACGTTTGGGTCACGCTTTAACTGCGCCAATACACTGAACGGGTTGGACCGCGTTACCTCGTCCTCGCTCGGTTCGGGCTCATCTGCTCCCGCCGGCTGCTGGCATTCTTCCGGATGATGAGCAGGCACAATGGGCAAGGCGAGCAGAAGCTCCTCCTCGATCAGTGACTGCAGATCCAATGGATCTTCGCCCAGTTCCAGCACGTCATAACCTTTCGGTAACGACTGGGTATTCGCACCCTCCTTCACTACAGCGTAACTGCATTCGCTGTGGATCGGCAGGGTGACCAGCTCAAGACAACGCTGGCAAACCATTTTGACTTCGGTGTCGATAAAGCTGTGGATCACCACAGATTTACGTTCATCTCGTTCAAAAACGAATTTCGCCTGCACCGTACCGACATCGTCGGAAAGCGGGTCGCAGAGTCTCTTCAAATCGGCCAGCAGCAGTTCACCTTGAAGGGTGGTGCCACGGTCAGCCAATTTGCGCGGGTCAACGTGAGGTGGAATCGGGTCATTCAACATAGGCGCAGCATTATAGGGATGCACCCACCCATGTCAAAGGAAATTGTGCCCTGTCCGTCACTTGCGCGCCTCCGCTAGAATCTGCACCTGCCTCAGGAGACGCGAATGCTGCCTTTATTACTCGCTTCAAGCTCGATCTATCGTCGGGAATTACTCGCCCGCCTGCACCTGCCGTTCGTCTGCAGCTCACCGGATATCGATGAAAGTCATCGCCCGGGCGAGACAGCCATCGATCTGGTCAAACGCCTCGCCGAACAAAAAGCCCGCGCCCTGGCCGACAGCCATCCCGCTCATCTGATTATCGGCTCAGATCAGGTTGCCGTGCTCGGCGAGCAGATCATTGGCAAGCCACACACCTTCGATAAGGCCCGCGAACAGCTCCTGACGGCGAGCGGCGCCAGCGTGACCTTCCTGACCGGCCTGGCCCTGCTCAACAGCCAGACTGGCCACTGTCAGATCGACTGCGTGCCCTTCACCGTCCATATGCGCCAACTCGACCAGGCGCACATCGAGCGCTACCTGCGTATCGAGCAGCCTTACGACTGTGCCGGGAGCTTCAAGGCCGAAGGTCTCGGCGTAAGCCTGTTCCAGTCCACCGAAGGCCCGGATGCCACCAGCCTGATCGGCCTGCCGCTGATTCGCCTGATCGACATGCTGCTGGCCGAAGGCGTGCAGATTCCCTGACCCACAAAAAACCGGCCCTCAAGGCCGGTTCTTTTTAGCATCGAACGCTTAGCGCAACGAAGGCCCGTGGAAACCCATCCACATCGCCAACTGCTCAGCCACGCTGGCACCGAGCTTCTTCGAGAAACGATCGAACGGCGATTCCTGCACGGTGAAATCGACCAGTTCTTTCTCGCCGATCACGTCACGCGCCACCGAGCTGGCATTACCCAGACCATCGATCAAACCCAACGGAAGTGCCTGCTCGCCCGACCAGACCAGCCCGGAGAACAGCTCCGGATGCTCTTTGTCCTTCAAGCGATCGCCACGACCCTGCTTGACGCTATTGATGAACTGCTTGTGCGTGGTATCCAGCACCGTCTGCCAGAAAGCTGTTTCGTCAGGCTTCTGCGGCTGGAACGGATCGAGGAACGACTTGTGCTCACCCGACGTATAGGTGCGACGCTCGACCCCCAGCTTATCCATGGTACCGACAAAACCGTAACCCGCTGCCGTTACACCAATGGAGCCGACCAGACTGGCCTTGTCGGCATAGATCTGATCAGCCGCACTGGCGATGTAATAAGCACCGGACGCGCCGAGATCGGAAATCACTGCGTACAGTTTGATATCCGGGTGCAGGCCGCGCAGACGCTTGATCTCGTCGTAGACATAACCCGACTGCACCGGACTACCGCCCGGGCTATTGATCCGCAGGATCACACCCTTGACCTTTTTGTCCTCGAACGCCGCACGCAGACTGCCAACGATGTTGTCGGCACTGGCCGGCTCCTTGTCGGCGATCATGCCGGTAACGTCGATCAGCGCGGTGTAGTTCGGGCCACGGGTGGCGCTCTTTTCCATGTCCATCAACGGCGTGAACAGGATCAGGGCAATAAACAGATAAACAAACGTCAGCAGCTTGAAGAAGATTCCCCAGCGCCGCGAACGACGCTGCTCCTGCACGCCAGCCAGCAAAGTCTTTTCCAGCAGCTTCCAGCTTTTCTCGTCACCGCCGTCAGCCTCTGCCTTGGCCGGTGCCTTCCATTCATCGGTCATGCCATCCACCCCAGCAAAATCGTATTAAGCCTGCTGCCCCAGCCAGGCATGCAATTCGGAAAAACGGTCGATCGACAATCGCGGCTCGAACTGCTGCAGCGACTCGATCGATTGCGCGCCGTAACTGACCGCCACAGAGGCCATGCCCGCATTGCGCGCCATTAGAAGGTCGAAGGACGAATCCCCGACCATCAGCGCTTGCTCGGGAGGCACGCCGCAGTGGGCGAGAATCTGCTCAAGCATCAGAGGGTGCGGCTTGCTGGCAGTTTCATCGGCGGCGCGGGTGATATCGAAATAATCTTCCCAACCATTGGCCTTGAGCACCCGGTCCAGCCCACGACGATTCTTGCCGGTCGCCACCGCCAAGTGATAGCCCTGCTCGCGAAACGACGCCATCGACTCGACTACGCCTTCGAACAACGGCGAAGGTACGGCTTCCGCAGCGATGTAGTGATCCGCGTAATACTCGCGAAACAAGGTCATCTCGGCATCGGTGATGTCTGGGTACAAGGTACGGATAGCCTCGGGCAAGCCCAGACCGATGATACCCTTGACGGCAAAATCATCGCGCAGCTCGAAACCCGAACGCGCGGATGCCGAGTGCATTGCCTCGACAATCCGATGAATGGAATCGGCCAATGTGCCGTCCCAATCAAAAATCAGCAGTTTGTAATTAGATGGGCGCACTCAATCGCTCCACGGTCTTGGCCCACATTTCATCGACCGGCGCCTGCAACTTGAGCTCTCCGCCGTCGGGCAGCGGCACGGTCAGCATGTAGGCGTGCAGGAACAGGCGCTTGCCGCCCAGATCACGGATTTCCTTACTGAAACCGTCATCGCCGTATTTGGTGTCGCCGGCAATGCAGTGCCCGGCGTGCAACGTGTGAACGCGGATCTGGTGCGTGCGACCGGTGATCGGCTTGGCTTCGATCAGCGTGGCAAAATCGCCAAAGCGACGCAGGACCTTGAACACGGTCACAGACTCCTTGCCCTCCTCCTCGTCGACCTCGACCATGCGCTCACCGGAGCGCAGATTGCTCTTGCCGAGCGCCGCACGGACTTGTTTGATCGAGGTCGCCCAGTTGCCGCGAACCAGTGCCATGTAGCGCTTGTCGACACCGTCACCGCGCAATGCGGCATGCAAGTGACGCAACATGCTGCGCTTCTTGGCGATCATCAGCAGGCCGGAGGTATCACGGTCGAGACGGTGAACCAGTTCCAGCTCCTTGGCATCGGGGCGCAACTGACGAAAGGCTTCGATAACGCCGTAATTCAAGCCGCTGCCACCGTGAACAGCAATCCCGGCGGGCTTGTTGATCACGATCAGGGCTTTGTCTTCGTAGACAATCGAGGCTTCCAGGCGCTGCAACAGACCCTGGGCCAGAGGCACCGGCTCATCACGCTCCGGCACGCGAACCGGCGGCACGCGCACGATATCACCGGCCTGCAGCTTGTATTCGGGCTTGATCCGACCTTTGTTCACTCGCACTTCGCCTTTACGCAAAATGCGGTAAATCAAGGTCTTGGGCACGCCTTTGAGCCGGGCGAGGAGGAAATTGTCGATTCGTTGGCCGGCATACTCCGGCGAGACTTCAAGCAATTGAACGCCTGGAGTCGAAGGGGCAGTAGTTGTCATGCCGCGGATGATAACAATTTTTATGGAATTGAAGCACTTAATCATTGCTGCTATAGTCGCGAACGCCGCCAAAAGCGGCCTGGACAGCGGCACCACGGTCAAAAACCGGCCCTGACCAACGCAATTCACCAGGACGCGAGGCCGTCCTACGGGGCTTTCGCTACGTAACGGTGGAGTTTGCGGTTGTAACAAGCGCAGGTGACATGAGGCCTGAATCACACCGCCGAGCAGAGTTTTTACTCGCCTGGCAGGCAAATATTCGAGGCCAGTTCACAAAGTGCAGTCAGCTGCAGATGACCCCGAGCGAACGCTTCGGAAACACCGCCTGAATTAGCCATGATGCGTGACCTCCCCTTTCGGAGCTCACGGTAAATGCCAACCCGCTGCGGATTCTGCGCGCGGCAGCACCCGAATTATCAGGGATACGTGTAGGGTGGAGATGCACAACCGCCGGACTGTGTAGCAATAGGCTTTATCAAGACGCTTCATCTCGTCCACAGCCGCTGGTTGATTCCTCCTCCTGACTGAGTGCTTAAGTAGCCACAGCAAGCAGGACGCGTACGTCGCGGTATCGGCCCAATTGGTCGTACATCGCTGGACACGGGAATGGCCAACCACTCCCGACGCACCTGACACCGACCGTGAGAAGTCGTGTGTGCCGAACGCCGTTTCCGGCAGCCCGGAAACCGACGGTACTACATGAAAAGAATGCTGATTAACGCAACTCAACCCGAAGAGTTGCGTGTTGCACTGGTAGATGGCCAACGCCTCTACGACCTGGACATCGAATCCGGTGCACGCGAGCAGAAGAAGGCCAACATTTATAAAGGCCGTATCACTCGCATCGAACCAAGCCTTGAGGCTGCCTTTGTCGATTTCGGCTCCGAGCGCCACGGCTTCCTGCCCCTCAAAGAAATCTCCCGCGAATACTTCAAGAAAGCGCCTGAAGGCCGCGTCAACATCAAGGACGTCCTGAGCGAAGGCCAGGAAGTCATCGTTCAGGTCGAAAAAGAAGAACGTGGCAACAAGGGCGCAGCCCTGACCACCTTCATCAGCCTGGCCGGTCGTTACCTCGTGCTGATGCCGAACAACCCGCGTGCCGGCGGCATCTCCCGTCGCATCGAAGGCGAAGAGCGCAACGAACTGCGTGAAGCGCTGAACGGCCTGGTTGCACCGGCCGACATGGGTCTGATCGTGCGCACTGCCGGCCTTGGCCGCAGCAGCGAAGAAATGCAGTGGGACCTCGACTACCTGCTGCAACTGTGGACCGCCATCAAAGAAGCCTCGCTGGATCGTTCCGCGCCATTCCTGATCTACCAGGAAAGCAACGTGATCATCCGCGCCATCCGCGATTACCTGCGCCAGGACATCGGCGAAGTGCTGATCGACAGCGTTGAAGCCCAGGACGAAGCCCTGACCTTCATTCGCCAGGTAATGCCGCAGTACGCCAGCAAGATCAAGCTGTACGAAGACAGCGTTCCGCTGTTCAACCGCTTCCAGATCGAAAGCCAGATCGAAACCGCTTTCCAGCGCGTCGTCGAACTGCCTTCCGGCGGTTCCATCGTCATCGACCCGACCGAAGCCCTGGTGTCCATCGACATCAACTCGGCGCGCGCCACCAAAGGCAGCGACATCGAAGAAACCGCCCTGCAGACCAACCTTGAAGCGGCTGAAGAAATCGCCCGTCAGTTGCGCCTGCGCGACATCGGCGGCCTGATCGTGATCGACTTCATCGACATGACTCCTGCCAAGAACCAGCGCGCCGTGGAAGAGAAAGTCCGCGAATGCCTGGAAGCCGACCGCGCTCGCGTGCAGATCGGCCGCATCTCGCGCTTCGGTCTGCTGGAAATGTCCCGTCAGCGCCTGCGTCCTTCGCTGGGCGAAAGCAGCGGCATCGTCTGCCCGCGTTGCAACGGCACCGGCATCATCCGTGACGTTGAATCGCTGTCGCTGGCGATTCTGCGCCTGATCGAAGAAGAAGCCCTGAAAGACCGTACCGCCGAAGTTCGCGCACAAGTGCCGATCCCGGTGGCGGCGTTCCTGCTCAACGAAAAACGCAACTCGATTACCAAGATCGAACTGCGCACCCGTGCTCGTATCGTCATTCTGCCGAACGATCACCTGGAAACCCCGCACTTCGAAGTTCAGCGTCTGCGTGACGACAGCCCGGAAGCTGCGACCAACCAGTCCAGCTACGAAATCGCTGCTGCTGCTGCTGAAGTCGAAGAAGTCCAGCCAGCCGCTGCGACCCGCACTCTGGTTCGCCAGGAAGCTGCGGTCAAGACAGCTCCGGCCCGCGCCAACGCCCCGGTTCCGACCGAAGTCGCCGCACCTGCCGCTGCTGCACCGGCTCCGGTTGCCGCACCAGAGCCAAGCCTGTTCAAGGGTCTGGTGAAGTCGCTGGTCAGCCTGTTCGCCACCAAAGAAGAGCCAGCCGCTCCGGCCGTGGTTGAAAAACCGGCTACCGAACGCCCTGCTCGTAACGAGGAGCGTCGCAACGGTCGCCAGCAGAGCCGCAACCGTAACGGTCGCCGCGATGAAGAGCGCAAGCCTCGCGAAGAACGTGCCCCGCGTGAAGAACGCGCTCCACGCGAGCCGCGTGAAGAGCGTCAACCACGTGAAGCCCGTGAGCCTCGTGAAGTCCGCGAGCCGCGTGAGTCCCGTGACGAAGCACCGGTAGCTCGTGAAGAACGCGCACCACGCGCGCCTCGCGAAGAACGTGCACCGCGCGCACCGCGCGAAGACCGCAAGCCACGTGGCGAGCGTGAAGAACGCGTACGTGAACTGCGCGAGCCTCTGGACGCAGCCCCCGCTGTTGCCGTTGCCGCCACCGCTGAAGAGCGTCCGGCCCGTCAGCCACGCGAAGAACGCGCGCCGCGCCCTCCGCGTGAAGAGCGTCAACCGCGTGCAGAACAAGTCGCTGCCGTCGCTGAAGAAGAAATCACCAGCAACGAAGAGCAACTGCCGGAAGACGGTTCGGAGAACGCCGAAGGCGATCGTCCACGTCGTCGCTCCCGTGGCCAGCGTCGTCGCAGCAACCGTCGTGAGCGTCAGCGTGATGCCAACGGCAACGTGATCGAAGGCTCGGAAGAGTCCGAAGCCGGCGAAAACGCTGCCGAGCCAAGCACCGCCGATCTGGCCGCCGGCCTGGCTGTCACTGCAGCCGTTGCCAGCAGCGTGATCAGCGCCCCGGCTGAAGCACAAGCTCACGAGCAAGCCGAACGTGCCACCGCTGCCGTCCAGGAAACTGCTGCAGTAGAAGCACCGGTAGTAGAAGCTACCACCCCGGTGGAAGTGATCGCAGCTCCGGAAGTTGAAGTGGCACCGGTGCAGGAAACCCTGCCTCAGGTAGAGCCAGCGCCGGTTGTGGTTGCCGAGCCGGTTGTCGAAACCGTCGCTGAAACCGTGACCGAAACCGTGCGTGAAGTTCGCGAAGAACAGACCGCATTCAACTGGGTAGCCGAGCCGGTTGTCGCTGAAACCCCAGCGCCTGTGGTTGAAGCTCCAGTGGTTGAAGCGCCAGTGTTTGAGGAAGCCAAGGCTGCCGAACCTGCTCCAGCGCCAGTCGTTGAAGCACCGGTCGTCGAAGTGCCGGTGGTTGCCGAAGCTCCGGCTCCGGTTGCCGAGGTTGCTCCAGTCAGCGCTCTGACGCCTAACGGCCGCGCGCCAAACGACCCACGTGAAGTGCGTCGTCGCAAGCGTGAAGAAGAGCGTCTGGCGAAAGAAGCCGAACTGGCTGCCGCTGCCGCTCCAGTAGCTGCCGAACCAGCCGTTGTAGCTGAAGTGGTCGAGGCAGCACCTGCCCCGGTCACTGAAGAAGCCGTGGTTGAATCGGTGATCGCTGAAGCTCCACGCTCCGTTCAGGACGCGGTAGAGCAACACGAAGAGGCCCAGGAAAAAGAACACGAGCCTAAACCGCTCGTCTGATTCCAGAAGCCAATAAAAAGCCCCGCCAGGTGAAAGCCTGGCGGGGCTTTTTTTGCCTCGGTTTTAACCCTCAACACCACTCACTCCTACAAGGGATCTGTGCAGGGCTCAGGATTGAGGGAAGAGCAGAGATTCAGGCACATCGATATCCCACAACACTCCGGGATCCTCCACCGCCACCTCAACCACCCGCCCCTGTTTGAACAGCGGCCTGGCGCCTCGATCACCGTTCAACGCCTGCAGCCCTGCAGCGAACGAACGCCCAAACCCCACCGGATGGCCGAACTCGCCGTCCTGCACCGGCACGCTCACCGCATCGTCCGCCATCGCCGCCACCACCCGCTCGATACTCGACGGCAGGATAAACGGCATATCACCCAGCACGATCAGCCAGCCATCGACATCCGGGCATGCCGCCACACCGGCAGCAATGCTGTCGCCCATCCCGGTTGACTCAATCGACACAATCTCGCAGCCATAAGCCTGGGCCATGCGCATGGCCTGCGGTCGCGCCTCAGTGGTCACCATTACCCGCTTGTCGAGACTGGCCGGCAGATTGACCAACACCTGCTCGATCACCGAACGCACTGCGCCATCGCGCCCGGTGCAATCGGCGAGCAATTTATCCTTGTCGGCGCCCGCGACTTCGCGAAAGCGACTGCCCTCGCCCGCCGCCAGCACAATCACTGCGATGGATCGACTCATGCGCCCTCCCATGTCTTTTTCTGTTTCAACTCGACGCCGTTCTTGATCGCGACAATTTCCGCCAGCAAGGACAAGGCAATTTCCGCCGGCGAGTGACTGCCGATGTGCAGGCCTATCGGCCCGTGCAAACGATCAATCGCCTGTACCGACAAGCCTAGCTGAGCCAGATTCTCCCGGCGTTTCTGACTGTTGACCCGCGAGCCCAATGCGCCGACGTAGAAGGCTGGCGAGTCGAGTGCCGTGAGCAAAGCCATATCGTCCAGTCGCGGATCGTGGGTCAGCGCGACAATCGCCGTGCGCTCATCGGTTTGAATGCTCAGCACAGCATCATCCGGCATGCCGGGGACGAACCGACCGTGGTGCTCTTCCCAACCGTAGACGAACTCGGTGCGCGGATCGCAGATCAGCACTTCGAAATCCAGCAGCCGCGCCATGTCCGCCACATAACGCGACAACTGCCCCGCGCCGATCAGCAGCAGCCGCCAGCGAGGCCCATAAATCGCACGCAGGGTTTTGCCGTCGAATGCCAGAGAGTCGGATTTGCTCGCGGCAGTCAGCACCACTTCACCGGTTTCGATATTCAACTCTCGGGCGACGATTTCATGGGCTTCACAACGCGCCAGCAACTCGGCAACCCAGGCCGGATCACCGACTCGTTCCTCGGTAAGACGCAGGGTGCCGCCACACGGCAAGCCAAACCGCGCCGCCTCCTCCCGGGTGACGCCGTAGGTAATCAGTTGCACCGGCGGCCCCTCGGTGGCAATGCGCCCGTCGTGCAGGCGAGCGATCAGATCGTCCTCGACACAGCCACCGGACACCGAGCCGATCACCACGCCATCTTCGCGCAACGCCAACATCGCGCCGGGCGCCCGGGGCGCGGTGCCCCAGGTCTGCACCACGCTAAACAACACCACCCGCTGTCCGGCACGGCGCCACTCGAGGACACTGCGCAGGACATTGAGGTCGACGCTGTCCATCAGGCTTCTGCCTTCTGCCAGCCCTGCAACTGATAACGCACCGGCAGATTACGGATGCGCTTGCCGGTGGCCGCGAAGATCGCGTTGCACAATGCCGGCGCAATCGGCGGCACGCCCGGCTCACCGACACCGCCCAACGGTACGTCGCCCGGCGGCGTCACCAGATGCACCGCCACTTCCTTCGGCGCCAGCGACATGCGCGCGACTTCGTACATGTGGAAATTGTCCTGCTGGACCTTGCCGTCCTTGAAACTGATTTCGCCCAGCACCGCATTGCCCAGGCCCATCACGCAGGCGCCCTCGAACTGCGAACGAATGCGCTCAGGGTTGATCTGCGGCCCGCAATCCACGGCGATATCCGCCTTGTGTACGATCAGCGAACCGTCATCTTTGACTTCAACCTCGATCACCGCCGCCACATAGGTGACGAAGCTGTAATGCACCGCCAGCCCCAGACCACGGCCCTTGGGCAATTTGCGCCCCCAGTCGGCCGCTTTGGCCGCCGTTTCCAGCACGGTACGCATACGCCCGGTGTCGATCGGATAACGCTCGGGGGATTCACCGTAGTTCCACTCTTCGCTCAGGGTGCGCGGGTCGATCTGCCGATCCGGGCCGAGCAGTTTGACCTGGTACTTGAGCGGGTCTTCTCCCGCCTTGTGCGCCAGTTCGTCGACAAAACTCTGGATCGCAAAACCGTGGGGAATGTTCGACACCGAGCGATACCAGCCGACCCGCGTATGCACCGTGGCTTCGGGGTTTTCCAGGCGCACATTGGGGATGGCATAAGCCATGTTGGTGAAGCCCATGCCCAATTCGAACGCCGCTTCGTGGTTCATGCCCGGCGCGAACAGCGCAGTGATACTTGGCGCGACCGTGCGATGCAACCAACCGGACGGCATGCCATCCTTGCCGATCCCGGCCTTCAAATATTCGGCGGACACGGTGTGGAAGTAAGAGTTATGGATGTCATCCTCGCGCGTCCACTGCACCCGCACCGCTTTACCAGGAAACTCCTTGGCGAGGATCGCCGCTTCGACAACGAAGTCCGGTTTTGACTTGCGACCGAAACCGCCACCCAGCAACGTGACGTTGAAAGTGACGTTATCGAACGGCAAACCGAGGCGTTCAGCGATTCGCTCACGGGTGACCTGCGGCGCCTGACTCGGCGCCCAGGCCTCACACACCCCGTTGTTGTAACGAGCAATGGCGACCATCGGCTCCATCGGTGCCTGCGCCAAGTGCGGCAAATAGTAAGAAGCTTCAAGCGTGCTGGCAGCACCGCTCAAAGCCTTGTCGATGTCACCGGTATTGCGCACCACTTTGCCGGGCTTCAGCGACGCGGCTTCCAGCTCCTTGCGATAGGCGATGGAGTCATAACTGGCGTTCGGGCCATCGTCCCATTCGATCTTCAGCGCCTCACGCCCCTTGATCGCCGCCCAGGTATTGCTGGCCACCACGGCCACACCACCCAACGGCTGGAACTCCGAAGGCAACGGGCGACTTTCGATCTGAATCACTTTGAGCACGCCAGGGACTTTCAGCGTGGTGCTGTCGTCCAGCGATTTGACCTTGCCGCCATACACCGCCGGGCGGGCGATGGTCGCGTACAACATGCCGTCGAAATGCACGTCAGCGCCGTACACCGCGCGACCGTTGACGATGTCGGCACCGTCGATGGCTTTGCTGCTTTCCTTGCCGATGTAGCGAAACTCCGACGGCTGCTTGAGACGCAAGCTGTCGCGCGCCGGTACCGGCAGAGCACTCGCCGCAGCGGCAAGTTCGCCGTAACCCAGCTCACGACCGGACGGCTTGTGAATGACTTTGTGCAGTTGCGCATGACACTCGCCAACCGGCACCTTCCATTGTTCGGCAGCAGCCTGCTCAAGCATGGTTCGGGCTGCGGCGCCGCAACGACGCATCGCCTCGTACCAGTGGCGCATGCTGCGCGAACCGTCGGTGTCCTGGTTGCCAAAACGCACTTCATCGCCCGGCGCCTGCTGCACTTTGACGTGAGTCCAGTCAGCTTCCAGCTCATCGGCGACGACCATGGTCAGACTGGTACGCACGCCCTGCCCCATCTCCGAGCGGTTGCAGACCACAGTCACCGTGCCTTCCGCTGCAATGCTGACGTAGACCTTCGGATCATCGATCCAGCCGTTGGGCATGCCATCGGCGCCGAACTGCTTGGGCTTGTCTTCGGCCAGTGCGTCCTGCCAGCCCCAACTGGCCGCCAACACCAGCGCACCGGTAGCGCCGACACCTTTGAGAAAACCTCGACGACTGAGATTGCTCAGGGCGAAATCGTTCGGAAGGCGGCTCATGCTTTCGCCTCCTTCAAATGCGTGGACGCCTGACGGATCGCGGATTTGATCCGGTTATAGGTGCCGCAACGGCAAATGTTACCGACCATTGCCTCTTCGATCTGCTCGTCGCTCGGGTTCGGGTTGGTTTTGAGCAATGCGGTGGCCGACATGATTTGCCCGCCCTGACAGAAACCGCATTGGGCGACCGCCGTATCGAGCCAGGCCTGCTGAACGATTTGCCCGACCGGGTCGGCGTGCAGGTTATCGATGGTGGTGACGTTCTGGCCGACCACCGAGCCGATCGGCGTGATGCAACTGCGCGCGGGCAACCCATCGATATGAATGGTGCAGGCACCGCACAGGCCCATGCCGCAGCCGAATTTGGTGCCGTTGTAACCGGCGACGTCACGAATAGCCCACAACAGCGGCATGTCTTCGGTGACATCGAGTGAATGGTCTTGGCCATTGAGTTTCAGGGTAATCATGGGCACGCCCGCATATTCATGGAGGTTATGGGGTCGAGCAATCTGCCGCCGGAAAATCGGCGGTGGGTTCGTGCAGATCGGCTCAGGCTAATGAGGCTCTCTTGTGCTGACGGGAATGTCTGCACCGGGCCTTTGGTGGAGCAAATGATCGGTATCGTTAGCTCGCTAAGTTAACCCAGCGTTAACAAAAAAGCCCTGCACTTTTTCACCAGTGCAGGGCTTTGGAGACTGCTTGAAAGCGTAGCCTCAATAGCGGTTGGGCTCCATTTCCAGCTCGACATTGAAACGTTCTGCAATGTCTTTCTGGATACGTTGCGCCAGATCGAGCAATTGCAGCCCGGTCGCGCCACCGTAGTTGACCAGCACCAGCGCCTGCAATTTATGCACGCCGGCATCGGCTTCACGGAAGCCTTTCCAGCCAGCGCGCTCAATTAACCAGCCCGCCGCCAGTTTCATCTGCCCGTCCGGCTGCGCGTAGGCCACCACATCCGGGTGCTGCACTTTGATCTGCGCGAGGATGGCCGTCGACACCAGCGGATTCTTGAAGAAGCTGCCGGCATTGCCGAGCACCGCCGGGTCCGGCAGTTTTTCACTGCGGATGCTGCAGATTGCGCGACTGACGTCGCTGGGTGTTGGCTGGTCAATGCCCTGCTCGCTCAGGCGCTGACGCACCGGGCCATATTCCAGATGCAAATGAGCGACGCGGTCGAGCTTGAACCGCACCCGCAGAATCAGCCAGCGTCCAGGCTGCTGCTTGAACAGGCTGTCGCGGTAGGCGAAGTTGCACTCTTCCAGGCTGAAGTCGCGCAGTTCACCGGTCTGGCGATCCAGCGCCGTGAGACCGGCAAACACATCCTTGATCTCGACACCGTAGGCGCCGATGTTCTGCATCGGCGCAGCGCCAACAGTGCCCGGGATCAGACTGAGGTTTTCCAGACCGGAGAAACCCGCCGCCAAGGTGTGCTGCACAAAGGGGTGCCAGGGTTCGCCGGCCTCGGCTTCGATCACCACGCGATTGCCGTCGTCGCTGATCACGCGAATTCCGCGAGTGGCCATGCGTAACACCAGGGCTGGAATGTCGGCGGTTAGCAGCAAGTTGCTGCCGCCACCGATCACCAGCAACGGCACGGCGTTCGACGCGGCATAGGCCAGCGCTTCACGCACATCGGCGTCGCTGTGGGCCTCGGCAAACAGTTGCGCGCGAACGTCGACGCCAAAACTGTTGAACGGTTTCAGGGAAACCTGCGCCTGTACCTGCAAACTCATAGCCGGCCCTTCACTTCGATCAGCAATTGGTCACAAGCCGCTTCAATCAGATCCAGCACCTGTTCGAAGCCCTGATCGCCGTCGTAATACGGGTCCGGCACTTCATCGACAACCCCGGCGTAGCGGCGCAGGAACAGGTCTAGCTCAGCCTTGCCGGTGGACGGTTGCAGCGCCTTGAGATTACGCAGGTTGCTGTTGTCCATGGCCAGAATCAGGTCGTAGCTGGCGAAATCGGCACGGCTGACTTGCTGCGCGCGTTGCGCCGACAGGTCATAACCGCGCGACCTGGCGGCAGCCTGACTACGCTTGTCCGGCGGATTGCCGACGTGCCAGTCACCGGTGCCGGCGGAGGCCACTTCAACCTGCTCCGCCAGCCCCGCTTCGCGCAATTTGTGGCGCAACACGCCTTCGGCGGTGGGCGAGCGGCAGATGTTGCCCAGGCACACGAACAGAACGCGCATCAGGCCTCCAGCAGGCGTCGAACGCGCTCAAGGTCTTCGACGGTGTCGACGCCAGTCGGCGGTGCGATCAACGCATCGGCCACGTGAATCCGCACGCCGTGCCACAGGGCACGCAGTTGTTCGAGGGATTCGGTGTTTTCCAGCCAGCACGGGGCCCAACTCACGAAGTCCTGGAGGAAACCGGCACGGTAGGCATAAATGCCGATATGGCGACGGTACGGCACACCTTCGGGCAATTGCTCGCGGCTCTTGGCAAATGCATCGCGAGCCCACGGCAACGTAGCGCGGCTAAAGGTCAGCGCCAGACCGTTGAGGTCGCTGACGACCTTGACCACGTTCGGGTTGAACAGGGTTTCGACGTCTTCGATCGGCTCGGCCAGGGTGGCCATGCGCGCCTCGGTGTGGGCGGCGAGGTTGGCCGCGACCTGATCGATCACGCTCGGTGGAATCAGCGGCTCGTCGCCCTGCACGTTGACCACGATTGCATCGGGCTCAAGGCCCAGTTTCGCGGCGACCTCGGCCAGACGATCGGTGCCGGAGTTGTGATCTTCACGGGTCAGCACCACTTCGGCGCCAAAACCCTTGCAGGCCTCAACGATGCGCGCATCGTCAGTGGCCACCACGACACGGGAGGCGCTGCTTTTGCTCGCCTGCTCCCAGACGTGCTGGATCATCGGCTTGCCGGCGATCAACAGCAGTGGTTTGCCCGGCAGGCGGGTCGAGGCGTAACGCGACGGGATGACAACGGTGAAGGCAGTGGTCATTTATCCAGACGCTCGTCGGTGGTCAGGGTACGGGCTTCGCTTTCGAGCATTACCGGGATGCCGTCGCGGATCGGATACGCCAGACCGGCGCCCTTGCTGATCAATTCGGTCTTGTCGGCGCTGAGCTTGAGCGGGCCTTTGCAGATCGGGCACGCGAGGATGTCGAGCAATTTGGTGTCCATGAACATTCCCAGAAATAGAAGAGTTAAGGCAAAACACGATCCGGTAACAGGCGCATCAACTGTGTGTCGAACCAGGCCACGAAGGCCGGCGACGGCACGGCATCGACCGCCAGATACCACCAGTCGGCAGCCGCGAAGGCACGGCACTTCACCGCGTCCTTTTCGGTCATCACCAACGGCAATGACGGTGTGAAATTCAAGGCCTGCACGCTGTATTCGGCGTGGTCGGCAAATGCATGCGGAACCGGCCGCCAGTCTAGCGCTTCGAGGGTATTGAAGAAACGTTGCGGGTTGCCGATCCCGGCCACCGCGTGCACGCGCTGCCCCGGCGCAAAATGTTCGAGCGACTGGCGCTCGCCGCTGAGCAGGTTGACCAGCGCCGTGGGTTGCAGACGGAAAGCGAAACCGTCGTCGCGATCCTCGCTGGCGCCATTGAACAGCACACCGTCGACGCTTTGCAGACGCTCGATCGGCTCGCGCAACGGCCCTGCCGGCAAACAACGTTTATTGCCGAGGCCACGGGCGGCGTCGATCAACACCAGTTCCAGATCACGGGCCAGACGATAATGTTGCATGCCGTCATCGGACAGAATCAGATCCAGCGGTTCGCTGGCGATCAAGGCTTTGACCGCTGCGCTGCGATCAGGGTCGATCATCAGCGGCACGCCGGTGCGCTGGACGATCAACAGCGGTTCGTCGCCGGCAATATCGGCGCTCTGCTCGGCCTCGACCCGCCACGGCAATTGCGCCGGTTTGGCACCGTAGCCACGGCTGACCACGCCAACACGCAAACCACGGCGTCGGCAATGTTCGATCAACCAGAGAATCATCGGCGTCTTGCCAGTGCCGCCCACGGTGATGTTGCCGACCACGATCAGCGGCACCGGTGGCTGATAGATCTGGCCTTCGCCCTCGAGAAAGCGCCGGCGTTTTTTGACCACCACCCGGCGGTACAACCATTCCAGCGGCCGCAGCAGCGTCAGGGCCGGATGCCCCTGATACCACGCGGCGAGCAAACGATCGGACAGGCTCATCAGGATTTGGGCGCCGCCTCGACCGTGGTCATGCGCAGATGGCTGAAACCGAGCTTGCCGGCCGCGTCCATGGCGGTGATCACGGATTGATGCTGAGTCTTGCCATCAGCACTGATCGACAACGGCATGTTGGTATCGCCGTTGGACTCTTTCTGCATGGCTTCCATCAGGGTCGCCAGATCGTTTTTCGGCAGAATCTTGTTGTTCACCGAAAACACGCCTTCAGCGCTGATGGCCACATCAATCTGCTTGAGCTGCTGATCTTCGGCCGGCGAGCCGCTGACCGACTCCGGCAAATCGACACGCAACTGGGTTTCGCGGGTGAATGTGGTGGTCACGACAAAAAACAGCAGCAAAATGAACACCACGTCGATCAGCGACGCGAGGTTGATGTCTACCGTTTCCCGAGGCTTGCGACGAAATTTCACGCTTTGCCCTCGGCCAGATCGACGTCACGGTCGCCCTGCACCACTTCAACCAGTTTGATCGCTTCCTGCTCCATACCGACCACCAGCTCATCAATGCGCCGTTGCAGGAACCGGTGGAAGAACACCGCCGGAATACCGACCATCAGGCCCGCCGCCGTGGTGATCAGCGCCTTGGAGATACCACCGGCCAGTACCGAGGCGTTAGTGGTCATGCCGGAACCGGTGAATGCACTGAAAATATCGATCATGCCCAGCACGGTGCCGAGCAGGCCCAGCAACGGCGCCATCGCGGCAATGGTGCCAAGTGCATTGATGTAGCGCTCGAGTTCGTGAATGACCCGGGCGGCGGCCTCTTCAATGCACTCTTTCATGATCTCGCGACCATGCTTGGAGTTGGCCAGGCCGGCAGCGAGGATTTCCCCCAGCGGCGAATTGGCACGCAACTCCTTGAGTTTTTCTTTATTCAGCTGTTTGTCCTTGATCCAGACCCAGACCTGACCCAGCAAATGCTCGGGGGTGACGCGACTGGCGCGCAGGGTCCACAGGCGCTCGGCGACAATCGCCATGGCCGCGATGGAACTCAGAATGATCGGCAACATCATCCAGCCGCCGGATTTGACCAATTCCCACACAGTGACAGTCCCCTCGAAAAAGTGCGCCACTTTACCATATAGGGTAAACGTTGAGTCCCGACTCCCCGACGACCGTGATAGAGCATTTCTGCTCCTGCCGATCAACGGGCGGGCGCCGGCGGATCGCGCCAGAAACGCCGCTGCTGGCGCATCGTCCACGGTGGTTTGAAGCGTCCCAGTTGCAGATGAATGGCGCCCTGCTCGGCGCTGTCGTAAATGCGCAGACCCTGCTTTCGGTAACGAGCGAGCACCGTCGGGTGCGGATGACCGAAGGAATTGCCCTGCCCTCGGGAAATCAGCACGGCTTCGGGTTTCAGGGCTTTGAGCAAAGCCATCGACGAGGAACTGCGACTGCCGTGATGCGGCGCTTGCAGCCAATGCGTGGGCACCGCCAGCGGGCTGTCGAGCAGGACCTGTTCGGCGTGAGTGTCGATATCACCGGTCAGCAGCAGGCGTTCGCCATTGGCTTCGATCTGCAATACGCAGGAGCGCTGATTGCTGTCGTCGGCATCCGCCCATTGCCAGAGCTGGAAGCGGACGCCGTCCCACTGCCATTGCTGGCCGCTTGCGCAGGCTTCGGCATTCAATTCCGCTGGCAGTCCCGGCGGATCGCCGCTGATGACTCGACTGACCGGTAAACCGCGTGCAACCGCCAGTGCACCGCCAGCGTGGTCTGCATCCGCATGGCTGAGCAGCATCAGATCCAGTCGCTCGACACGCAGTTTGCGCAACGCCGGCAGCACCACCCTTTGACCCAGATCGAAATCACCGAAACGCGGCCCGGCGTCGTAAAGCAGGGTGTGGTGACGGGTGCGAATCAGAATCGCCAGACCTTGCCCGACATCCAGTTGCCAGACATCGGCAAGTCCTTCATTCAAGCGTTCTCGGGGCGGCACAGCGAGGATCAGCAACAACGGCCAACCCAGCGGACGCATGGGCAGGCCGCGCGGCAGCAACAATAACACTGCACCGAGACAGCCAAGTCCCCAGACCCCACTCGGAATCGACGCAGCCACCCACGCTGGCCATTGCCCGGCAATCACCGCCAGTCCTTGAAACAGCCAATCGATCAAGCCACCGGCCAGCCACAATAAACCTTCGCCGACATAGGGCAGCGGCAACAACAGCGTGCCGAGCAACGCGGGCGGCAGCACCACCAGACTGACCCACGGCACGGCGAGCAAATTCGCCAGCGGCCCGCTCAGACTGATCGGCAAATTCAGCGCCAGCAGCACCGGGCACAAACCGATCGCGATCAACCATTGCGCCCGCGTCCAGGTCTGCCACCAACGCCACGCCCCGAGGCGACCGCCAAAGGTGAAAATCAGCACCGCCACCGCGGCGAACGACAACCAGAAACCGGGACGCAAGCTGACCAGTGGATCCAGCAACAACACGGCGTTGAACGCCAGCAGCAGTGGCCACCACGCCCCAAGATGACGGAAACGCAATCGCCATAACAACACCAACCCGACCATCACACAGGCGCGCTGCACCGGCACATCGAATCCGGCGAGTAATCCGTAGCCGAGCGCCGCCGCGAACGCCAGCCCACAGGCCCACGGCAACCACGGCCAGCGCAACGGCCACAGCCCAAAACGCGCCAATCCGGCGACCAGCAGATACATCACCGCCGCCAACAGGCCGATGTGTTGGCCGGAAATCACCAGCAAGTGCACGGTGCCGGTGTCCTGCAGAATCTGCCAGTCCTCACGGCTGAGCCCCGAACCGTCACCCAGCACTAACGCAGCCAGCGCACCGCCCCGACCCTGTGCATCCACGGCCAGCAGTCGCTGGCGAATGCCATCACGCCAGGCACCGCGCGCCGGTGTCAGGCGCTCGCCATCCTTGATCGTGCCGGTTGCGCCGATGCGTTGCGCCAGTAGCCAGGCTTCGTAGTCGAACGCGTCAGGATTGAGCAAGCCCGCGGGACGCTTGAGTTTGACCGCCAGACGCCAGCGCTCGCCGCTGTTGACCGGCGGCCCGGCGTACCAGGCCAGGCGCATCAATGTCGGCAGCGTTTCGTGCCGCGAGCGCGCATCTGCAAGTTCGAAGCGCACTACGCCATCGCTGCTTTGCGGCAGACCGATCACCCGCCCTTCGACCCAGCGGGTTTCGCCATCCAGCTCAACGGGCAGCCGATCGTTCAACGCCCATTGCGCACTGACGCTGGCCCACGTGAAACCGAACAACAACAGCGCCAGCGGATAACTGCGAAACGGCAGCAGGATCAAAGCCACGACTGGCAGCAACAGCATTAACCAGACCGGCGGTAACGCCGGCATAAAAACCGGAACCAGCAGACCGACTGCCAGCGCCATCATCCCTGTGCGCATAAGCCCGTCCTTGAGAGTTCCTTCCCTAGGCATAGCGGGTGTCGGGCACGAGCGTCGTCAACAATTGTCACAAAGTCTGAATGGGCGGTTCGTAGAATCCAGACATACTTGCCGCCTTAACCGACCGAGAAGCCTTATGCCCCGGCGCTTATTCAAACGTTACATGCCCGATCCGACGAGCATCAGGGAACACAAATCCTTACGCTTTCTCGGCAAGTTGCTGCATGACCCGAACCTCTGGCACCTCAATCGCCACTCGGTCGCCCGGGCGATGGCGGTGGGTCTGTTCGCGGCTTTTCTGCCGATTCCGGCGCAAATGCTGGTGGCGGCAGCGCTGGCCATCACCGTGCGCGGCAACATGCCGATTGCGGTGAGCCTGGTGTGGCTGACCAATCCGATTACCATGCCGGCGGTATTTTTCTGCACCTATCAGGCCGGGGCGTGGCTGATGGACGTCCCCGCGCGGCACCTGCCGGACGAGTTGACGTGGGAATGGATCAGCGGTGAACTGTCGACCTTGTGGCAACCGTTTCTGCTGGGCTCGGTAGTGTGCGGGCTGGTACTCGGCGCCCTCGCCTACTTTGCGGTGATGCTGTATTGGCGCTGGTGGGTGGCGCGGCAGTGGGCGCGGCGCAAGAAAAACCGAATGTCGTGAATGCAAAACGGCCTCCGCAATGGAGGCCGTTTTTTTGTGCTGTCAGTGTTCGTGCGGTATGGCGTCAAGTACGCATCCCGCGCCCACTCACCAGCAACCGTGCGCAACCGAAGTACAGCACCACCGTTGCCACCAGCATGAAGGTGATCGCAATCCCGATGCGAATATCCGACACGCCCAGAATGCCGTAACGGAAGGCATTGACCATGTGCAGCACCGGGTTGGCCAGCGACACGGTCTGCCAGAACGGTGGCAGCAATGTGATCGAGTAAAACACCCCTCCCAGGTAGGTCAGCGGTGTCAGTACAAACGTCGGGATGATCGAAATGTCATCGAAGTTGCGCGCAAACACAGCGTTGATGAAGCCCAGCAGCGAGAAGATCGTCGCCGTCAGCACGACCACCAGAATGGTCACGCCCAGGTGATGCACCTGCAAATGGGTGAAGAACAGCGACAGAATCGTCACGATCACACCAACCATCAAACCACGCAGCACGCCGCCACAGGTGTAGCCGATCAGAATCGTGTGCGGCGAGACCGGCGAGACCATCAGCTCCTCGATCGAGCGCTGGAACTTGCTGCCAAAGAAGCTTGAGACCACGTTGCCGTACGAGTTGGTGATCACCGACATCATGATCAGCCCCGGCACGATGTACTCCATGTAGGTGAAGCCACCCATGTCGCCGATCTGCCGGCCGATCAGGTTGCCGAAGATCACGAAGTACAAAACCATGGTGATCGCCGGCGGCAGCAAGGTTTGCGGCCATATCCGCGTGAAGCGTTTGACCTCGCGGTAAATGATGGTGTTCAGCGCGACAAGGTTGGGACGGAATTCGGAACTCATACCGCCACCTTCGACAGATTTTTCTCCACCAGAGACACGAACAGCTCCTCGAGGCGATTGGTTTTGTTGCGCAGGCTCAACACTTCAATGTTCTGCTGCGCCAACTGGGTAAACAACGCCGTGATGCCCATGGATTTGTCGACCTGGACTTCCAGGGTATGGCTGTCGATCAAGCGGGCGGGGTAGCCGATCAATTGCGGCGCGGCGTTCAAGTCGTTCTTCAAGTCCAGCAGGAAGGTCTCCACGTGCAACTGGCCCAGCAGCTGTTTCATGCTGGTGTTCTCGACAATGGTGCCGTGGTCGATGATGCCGATGTTGCGGCACAGTTGCTCGGCCTCTTCCAGATAGTGCGTGGTGAGGATGATGGTGATGCCTTTCTGGTTCAGTTCGGTGAGGAACGTCCACATCGAACGGCGCAGCTCGATGTCGACGCCTGCGGTCGGTTCGTCGAGGATCAGCAGACGCGGCTCGTGCACCAGTGCACGGGCGATCATCAGACGGCGCTTCATGCCGCCGGACAGCGAACGCGACGGTACATCGCGCTTGTCCCACAGGCCGAGCTGCGTCAGATACTGCTCGGCGCGTTCCTTGGCGATCTTCGCCGGAATGCCGTAGTAACCGGCCTGGGTCACGACGATGTCGAAGGTCTTTTCAAACTGGTTGAAGTTGAATTCCTGGGGCACCACGCCGATCGAGCGCTTGAGCGCTGCCGGGTTCTTGTCCAGGTCATTGCCAAAGATATTCACCGTACCGCTGGTCTTGTTCACCAGGGTCGAGAGAATGCCGATGGTTGTGGATTTGCCGGCACCGTTAGGGCCGAGCAAGGCGAAAAAATCACCTTCGGCGACGTCCAGATCGATACCACTCAAGGCCTGGAACCCGTTGCCGTAGGTTTTGGTTAGCTGCCGGATGGACAGAGCGGAACTCATATCTGATTTACGCACCATGAAGGGATAAAAGGAGACGGCGGCGATGGATCGAACCGCAGCGCAAGTGCGCAATGGTGCTTGCCGCCGCCGCACAAGTACAGTCAAGTGTGTCGATAGTTATTATCAAGTCAACGCGGTCATGACTGCTTTTTGATACGCCGCACGCAGCTTCAGCCGCTCGTACCAGGCCTGCAAGTGCGGTTGCGGGGCGCGCTCGATGGGCATCTCGAACCAGGCATAAATGAAACTGCCGAGGGGAATGTCGCCCATGCCGATTTCACTGCCGGACAAGTACGGCTGACCGGCCAAAGCCTGGTCGGCCATGCTCAGCAACTCGTTGCACTCTTTGATTGCAGCGTTGATCGCCGGCCAGTCCTGCTTGTCGGCGGGGGTGCGCAGAACGCCCCAGAACACCGTGCGAAAAGGCCCGGCAAAACTCGAAGTGGTCCAGTCCATCCACTTATCGGCAATGGCCCGTGCTTGCGGATCCGCCGGATACCACGCCGTGCTCGACGCATGTCTGGCCAGCAGATAACGAACGATGGCGTTGGACTCCCACAGAACGAAACCATCATCTTCGATCACCGGCACCCGCCCGTTCGGGTTCATCGCCCGGTACTCGGGTGTGTCGACCACACCGAACGCACCACCGGCATCGATCGCTTCGTAAGCCAGGCCAAGTTCTTCGGCGGCCCACAATGGCTTCCTGACATTCGATGAGTTTTTACGTCCCCAGATCTTCAGCATGACCGCCTCTTTTCAAATGAAGTGGCCAAGCAGCATACGCCGGATCAGCGGCCGCTGACATCACTGCGCACGTCACCGCGTACATCACCGGACAGCGGCGTCTGCTGATCGTTGAACAGGTGCGGATAGCATTTTTGCAGGTGCTCGAAGAAGAAGGTTTCCGGTACATCGGCGAACTGGCCGTGATCGACCAGATACTCCATCAGTTGCGCACCCTCGCTGTTGTACGGGTGGAAAACACTGTCGTGAATGCCGTCGAATTCCAGCGGCGCAACGTTGAACATCTCGCAGAGTTTCTGATTGAACGCCGGCGTCGCCTTCACCCAGCGCCCGTCGAGAAACAGCTCGGTGTAGCCGTGCATGGCGAACACTTCGCTTCTCAGCAGCTCCAGCAGACGCGGCGTCGACAGATGGTTTTTCACATCCGCCAGACCGATGCGCGCCGGGATCGCGCAGTGCCGCGCACAACCGGCCAGCAGCGTGGCCTTGGGCACGCAATAACTCTCCCCTGCGGCCAGCGCGTAGCTGCCGCGCAAGGTCTGCGGATCGCGGCTGAAGGTGTACATGTTGTAACGCACAGCCTCGCGCACGGCGTAATACAGATTGATCGCCTGCGTGCGCGGGTCGCGGCTGGCACCTCGGTGTTTCTCGGCGAACTCCACCACTGCCGGGTGGTCACTATCGATGAAGCGGCCGGGGCTCAGATACTCGTGCATGACGACAGTTCTCCTGGTTGAGTCCCGAGTCTAACGACAGCTCCAGCACAGAGATAACGACGTTTCGGCCAAACTTGGACGCAAAGACGCGGGATCGGCGAACGATTTCCCACGCGTGTTGCCCACCGAACCTACGAAAACCATCCGGGGTTTCCCACGATTTCAATCACCAAGTTCTGACCGCCCGGTTTTGCAGATGCCGTCTAAGCTCTGGAGGGTCGATTGGCCTTGGTTCACGGAGGACTGAATATGCTGTTGTTGTGGATACTGGTTTTGTTCATTGGCGTGGCGTATCTCGCCCACCGGCGGATCGCGCCGCTGCCCGCGCTGGGCATCGTTGCCGTTTACCTGCTGGCGATGGGGATCCTCAGTCACGCGCCAGGCTGGCTTTTGCTGATTTTCTGGGTGGTGCTGGCGGTTGTGGCCGCACCGTTGCTGTTGCCTGACCTGCGCCGCAAACACTTCACCGCGCCGCTGTTCAACTGGTTCCAGAAAACCCTGCCACCGATGTCGCAGACCGAACGCGACGCGATCGATGCCGGCACGGTCTGGTGGGATGGCGAGCTGTTCAGCGGCCGCCCGGACTGGGACAAGCTGCTGTCCTATCCCAAGGTGCAACTGAGCGAAGAGGAACAGGCTTTTATCGACGGTCCGACCGAAGAACTCTGCGCGATGGTCACTGACTGGCAGATCGGCCAGTCGATGGATTTGCCGCCTGAGGCCTGGACGCACATCAAGGAACACGGCTTCTTCGCCCTGATCATTCCGAAAGAGTTTGGCGGCAAAGGCTTCTCGGCCTACGCCCACTCGCAAGTGGCGATGAAACTCGCCACCCGCAGCGGCGACCTAGCTTCCACCGTCATGGTGCCCAACTCGCTGGGCCCGGCCGAACTGCTGCTGCATTACGGCACCGACGAACAACGCAATCACTATCTGCCACGCCTGGCCCGTGGCGACGATATTCCGTGCTTCGCCCTCACCGGCCCGCTCGCTGGTTCCGATGCCGGTGCGATGCCCGACACCGGGATCATCTGCAAAGGTCAATGGGAGGGCCAGGAAGTGCTTGGCCTGCGCCTGAACTGGGAAAAACGCTACATCACCCTCGGCCCGGTGGCGACGCTGCTTGGCCTCGCGTTCAAGGCTTATGACCCGGATCACCTACTGGGCGAAAAAGAAGACCTGGGTATCAGCCTGGCGCTGATCCCGACCGATACCGCCGGCGTTGAAATCGGTCGCCGGCATCTGCCCCTGGGGGCGGCGTTCATGAACGGCCCGAACTCCGGCAAGGACGTATTCATCCCGCTGGACTTCCTCATCGGCGGTCAGGAAATGCTCGGCAAAGGCTGGATGATGCTCATGAA
Source organism: Pseudomonas atagonensis (assembly GCF_011369485.1). Lineage (GTDB taxonomy): Bacteria > Pseudomonadota > Gammaproteobacteria > Pseudomonadales > Pseudomonadaceae > Aquipseudomonas > Aquipseudomonas atagonensis. Next base: position 36,439 of record NZ_VXCA01000019.1, read on the forward strand.
TTGCCTGTCGGTCGGGCGGTCGATTTCGCTGCCGGCCGTTGGCACGGGTGCAGCCAAGTTCACCAGTCTGGTCACCGGGCAGTACGCGCAGATTCGCGAACAGTTCAACGTACCGTTGTCGGCATTCGAAGGGATTCAGGAAGCCATGGCGCGCATCGGCGGCAACGCCTGGATGATGGACGCCGCGCGCATGCTGACCGCCAACGCAGTGGATCTGGGCGAAAAACCGTCGGTGTTGTCGGCGATCCTCAAGTACCACCTCACCGAACGCGGTCGCGAGTGCATCAGCCACGCCATGGACGTTCATGGCGGCAAGGCGATCATCATGGGCCCGAACAACTACCTGGGGCGCAGCTGGAACGGAGCGCCGATCTTCATCACCGTGGAAGGCGCGAACATTCTCTCGCGCAACCTGATGATCTTCGGTCAGGGCGCGATTCGTTGCCATCCGTTCGTGCTCAAGGAAATGGCCCTGGCCGGTCGCGAGGACAAAGACCAGGCACTCAAAGAGTTCGACGGTCTGCTGCTCAAGCACATCGGTTTTGCCGTCAGCAATGCCGCCAGCACACTGGTGCTGAACCTAGGGTTTGGCCACTTCGAACATGCGCCGGGGGACAAAATCAGCCAGGGCTACTTCCGTGCACTCAATCGTCAGGCAGCGGCGTTCGCCATGCTCGCCGACTTCAGCATGATGTTGCTGGGTGGCGAGCTGAAACGCCGCGAACGCCTGTCGGCCCGCCTGGGGGACGTCTTGAGCAATCTGTATCTGGCGTCTGCGGCGCTCAAGCGTTATCACGACCTCGATTCGCCGGCGTACATGGAACCCTTGTTCCGCTGGGCGATGGAGGAAAGCCTGGGGCAGTCGGAACGCGCACTGGACGAACTGCTGAGCAACTTCCCGAACAAGGTGTTCGGTTGCCTGCTGCGAGTCATCGTGTTCCCGTTCGGCCGTCGACACAAAGGCCCGTCGGACAAACTCGGCGCAGAAGTGGCCGGTATAATTGGCCGGGCCAAAGGTGATCCGGCGCTGGAGGAACTGCTCGCCGGCTGCTACCGCCCACAATCGGCAGACGATGCAGTCGGCGCATTGCAGCACGCCTGCGATCAATTGAACGCCGCGCAACCACTGCATAAGAAACTGCATACCTCGCTGAAAAGCGGCCAGGTCAAACCGGTCGCCGGCGAGCACGCCATCGACGCGGCGCTGGAGGCCGGCGTGTTGCAACCCGGGGAAGCGCAGAGCCTGCGCGATGCCGAAGCGGCGCGGCGCAAAGTGATTGATGTCGATGATTTCGACAAGGAAGAGCTGAAACAGGCGGAAGGTAAAGTCCGCTGAGTGCGACAGCCACAGAGCTGTTATTTGTGAAAAACGGGCGCGAGGGCTTTATACTCCTGCGCCCGTTTTGCTCTTGAGGACTTATCTCGTGTCCAATGTCGTTGCCGATCATCTGGTTTTGCTCGACCACCTGCGCAGTATCCTGGTCGCCGTAGGTGAGGCCGATCAGGTTCCCGAAGAAAGCCATGCCTTGTTCCTGGAGCGCTTTGACGAACTGCTGGCGTCGCTGCCGATCGAACCCATCGAAAGCCAATACCTGGGCCAGGACATCCTGACTCAAGTGATTACCCGCTATCCGCAAATTGCTCACCTGATCCCGCGGGATCTGCTGTGGTTCTTCGCTGGCGACTGCCTGCATTACCTGTCTGATGAAGAAATCGACATGTATCAGGCGCTGGAAGAACGCCGCTACGAAGCCGAACAGAACGATGAGCCGTTCGACTGGAATCAGGAAAAACAACTGCTGGCGATGTCCGCTCAGGACAGCAAGCACTGATTTTCAAGCGCTCATGAAAAGGCCCGCATGGTTGTCCATGCGGGCCTTTTTTATTGGCGCGGTTAAAGCAGCCCTTCGCTCTCGGGCAATTCATAGGCCATCGCGGCGTTGCTCGCCTCGACTGACTTTCCCGGTTTGCTCAGGGTCGGCTCTTTCTCCAGGCACTCCACCAGATAATCGATAAACACCCGCAACTTCGGCGGCAGGTAGCGCGTTGGCGAATGCAGCAGCCAAAGCCCGCCGTGGTAGGACGCGAGGAATGTCCAGTCCGGTAACACCTGCACCACCAATTTCTGCTCCAGAGCATACCGCGCGGTGAAATACGGCAGGCTGCCGATACCGATGTGCTGCAACACCGCGCCCAGGCGCACGCCGGTATGGTTGGCGGCATATCGACCTCGCACGCCGACCGTCACCGCTTTGCTGCCTTTCTTGAATTTCCAGCGCGCATCGCTCGGGGTTTCGCCCAGATAAATACAGCCGTGATTGAGCAAATCATGTGGATGCGCCGGCGTGCCGTGTTCGGCCAGGTATTGCGGGGTGGCACAGAGCAGATGATCGATGGTCAGCAATTGCCGACCGACCAGTCCGGCAGGCGGCCGCTCGGTGATGCGAATCGCCAGATCGACGTGATCGTCGATCAGATCGACTTGTCGATCTTCCAGCAGCAGCTCGACATCGACTTTGGGATAACGGCGCAAAAATTCCGGCATATGCGGATGAATCACAAAGCGCCCCACCGCTTTCGGCACGCTGACCCGCACCAGGCCTTCCGCTTCATGGGTGAACTGGCCGCTGATTTCCATCACTGACTTGGCGGCGCTGACCATTTCCTGACAGCGCTTGAACACCTCCTCGCCACCATCGCTCAGGCGCAATTTGCGCGTGGTGCGCTGCAACAATCGCGTGGCCAGCGCTTTTTCCAGACGGGAAATGCTGCGACTGACCGCCGAGGGTGAAGAGCCCAATTGACGCGCGGCTTCGGAGAAGCTGCCGGTCTCGACGACCTTGACGAAGATTGCCATTTCACCGAGCAGCGGCAGCGGGAGATTGATGCTCACAGCGCACAAGTCCTTTGATGTTTGAACGGATTATCACGTTATTGCACGATTCATATAATAAAAACAGAAACTTTAATAAGGGCATGGAATATGACGCTTCGCCTCTTTTTCCATAGTGATGACCTCAAGGCTAATGTGGAAGTCCTCGACTGCACGCCCCAAGAGCACGAGTTTGCCGTGGTGCTGCGCGCCACGCTGTTTCATCCACAAGGTGGCGGCCAGCCCTGCGATACCGGCTGGATCGGCGAAAGTCAGGTGCTGCGCGTCGTGCAGGAACCCGAACGGATCGTTCATTTCGTCGACCGCCCGGTGCCACTCGGCATGACCTGTATTCGCGTCGACGAACAACGTCGTTGCTTCAACACCCGCATGCATTCAGCCGGCCACCTGATCGGGCACTTCGTGCAAGCCATGGGCTGGACGCCGATCAAGGCGCACCACTGGCCCGACGAGGGTCGTGTGCAATTCAAGCCGGGGGATGCCGCGCAGGAAATCGACGCTGACACGGTTCAACACGGCATCAACCAGTGGATCGAGCACGATCTGCCACGTCTTACCTCGTTGCGCGAAGGCGCGCGGGAAATCGGTTTCGGTGAACTCCCGGCCTATGGCTGTGGTGGCACCCATGTACGCAGCCTGAAGGATCTGGGCACAGTCATGATCGCGTCCCTTTCGCAGAAGAAGGGCACGTTGTCCGTCCACTACAGCGTGGATTGAGCATTTCGGACGCTGCCTCGCGCGGCGTCCGGCGCCGGGGAACCGCACTCGCAGGTTCCGTTGACTATCGATAGATGGACCTAAATAACATGATGCTAGACGTCGAGCGTCTCGATGAGACGTGCATAAAAAAACTGGCCAACGAAGAAGTCCTCGCCCTCCGCGTCAGAGGCTTTTTGCCCGAACCGCTGGCGATCCAGATTGGCGACAAGATTCTCGCTCCAGGCTTTGAGGGCTACATCAACGCGCCCAGTATCGGGCGTATCGGCATGGCGTTTTACGAGGCGGAGAACCAGCCGTTGCTGATCGAGGATTATTTCGAACGCGCCACCAGCAACATTGCCGAATTGCGCAATCGCTGTGCGCCCTACTCCTCGCCGATCGACACCTTGCGCTGCATGCTCGATGAATCCTGGCCGGCCGGTGCACACCTGGAAAACCTCTACGGCCGCAAAATGTACGTCGGCCTGTCACGCGTGGTGAAACCGGGGGTGTGCTTCCTCGCCCATCACGACATTTTCGCCAAGGACGCGCCAGACAGTTTTCAGGCGCGCAGCCTGGAGGCGCAGTTCGCCTGCAACGTGTACCTGAACATGCCGACCGAGGGCGGCGCGTTGCAGATGTGGGACGACGATATTTCCCCGGATCAGTTCGACGAGATGCGTGGCGACAGCTATGGCATCGACCCGGCGTTGCTTGGCCCGCCAACCCTCGAAGTACGGCCGCAACCTGGCGATTTCATCATGTTCAATTCGCGCTGCATGCATTCGGTGACCCCGGGTGTGGCGGATCCGCGCTTGAGCCTTTCGTTCTTTGTCGGCTATCGCGGCAATGCTTCACCCCTGACTTTCTGGAGCTGAGATGTATTCGAATTACCTGGGCGAATTTCTGGCGCTGGCCACCATCCATTTTCTCGCCGTCGTCGCTCCCGGCCCGGACTTCGCCGTGACCATTCGCCAGAGCGTGCGCTTTGGCCGATGGGTGGGAATCTGCACGGCGCTGGGCATTGGCGCGGGGATTTCCGTGCACGTTCTCTACACGTTGCTCGGCGTCGGCGCATTGATGCACACCACGCCGTGGCTGCTGACAGTAGCCAAAGTGGTCGGCGGCGCCTACATCCTTTACCTCGGGGTCTGCCTGATTCGCAGCAAACCGAAGTCGACACTTGAAGGCGAAAAAACCGTCGACGAACCACTGGTCGAGCAAACCCTGTTCAAAGCGTTCAGTACCGGTTTTCTGACCAATGCCACCAACCCGAAAGCGACGCTGTTTTTCCTGGCGATTTTCACCACAATCATCAGCGCCAACACACCGCTGCACATTCAGGCGCTGTACGGCGTGTGGATGTGCGCCGTGAACGCACTGTGGTTCGTGATCGTTGCGCTGTTTTTCTCCAGCAACAAAGTGCGCCTGTTGTTCATGCGCATGGGGCACTGGTTCGAACGCAGCATGGGTGTGATCCTGATTCTGTTCGCCGGCCGCTTGATGTTGTCGATGTAACCCGCATAAAAAAGTCCCGGCATACCCTGCCGGGACTTTTCATTTGTGCGCCTCTTTTGCGTTTCTGTGCGACAGATCAAGTTTCAAGACTCCCTTGGCACTCCCTCGGGGTGTTAGTTTGCAAAACGTTTCTGACACATCCGACAGAAACTTCTTATCAACTGCCTGCCAAGGAATGCCTCCGTAATGGACTTCTCCCTCAAGCAACTGGCCGCCGCTACCCTGATGCTGGCCAGCCTCGCGTCGTTTACCACAGCCGCTCAAGCGAACATCACGCCACAACAGAGCGCGGTCATCCTGAAATCCTTCGACGACAAAAGCGTCACGGATTTTCGCGAGTTTCTGGGCAGCCTAGCCAAGAGCGACATCGCCAAAAGCGATAATCTCGGCCCGGCCATCAGCGCTTTTCTCGACAACAAAACCCTGACTGCCGAACAGCAGAACGAAATCCATCGCCTGCTGGGCCTCTACACCCGCGTCAAGTACGGCAAAGCCGCACTGGAAACCCTGCGCGAACTGGTCGAAATTCCGACGTTCCGCAAAGAGGGCGTCGCCCAGCACGACAATCCGGAATTCATCAAGATTGCCGACAAGATCAAAAGCCTTGCCGAATCTTTCAATCTGAACTTCCGCAACGTCGATAACCGCGTCTACGAAATCTCCCTCGAAGGCAAAGGCGATGAAGTCGTAGGCATTCACGCCCACGCCGACGTGGTGCCGGTAACGCCGGAAAACTGGGTGCTCAAGGACGGCACCAAACTCGACCCATTCAAAGTCACCCTGATCGGCGACCGCATGTACGGTCGCGGCACCGAGGACGACAAGAACGGCATCGTCGTCGCGATGTATGCGATGAAAGTGATCAAGGAGGAAAAACTGCCGCTGGCACGTAACTTCAAGCTGCTGGTCGATACCACCGAAGAAACCACTGGCGACGCAATTCCTTACTACTTCGAACACAACCCGACGCCGGCCTACAACATGGCGCTGGATGGTGGTTACCCGGTTGTGATTGCCGAAAAAGGCTACGGCACCGTCATGGCCAACTTCGCCAAGCGCAAAGGTGAAGGCAAAGGTGCGGAAATCACTGCGATGACCGGCGGCCTGGCGACCAACCAGATTCCGTCGGTGTCTGTTGTCACGCTGGTGACCGACAAGCCTGCCGAACTGGCAGCCAGCCTGCAAAAGGCCGGCACGGCATACGCCAAAGCCAATGGTGGCGACTTCCAGGTTTCGGCGAAGGTTGACGGCAAGGACGTCAAACTGAGCGTCACTGGCGTTTCCGCGCATTCTTCCGAGCCGGAGTCCGGCGTTAACCCGGTGGCGCGCATGTTGGTGTTTATCAACAGTCTGGATGGCAAAGTCGCCCTCAAACACAACCAATTCACCGACGCAGCCCGCTACGCCGCCGACAACTGGGGCCTGGATTACCAAGGCAAGAAACTCGGCGTAGGCTTCAGCGACGCCTTCATGGGCCCGCTGACCACTTCGCTGACTTACGTTGGCGAGGACGACAAAGCCTTTAAACTGGCCGTCAACCTGCGCGTGCCTAAGGGCAAGTCGCCGGAGAAGCTCAAGGCTGAAATCGCCGACAAGCTTAGCGCCTGGACCAAGAAGACCCACGTCGCTGTAGCCTTCGACTATTCGATCGCCGAACCGATGTACCGCAATCCGGAAGGTGAGTGGGTCAAGGCACTGCTGGCGGTATCCACGGAAAACCTCGGCATGAAACACGAGTTCGGCACCTCTGCCGGTGCGACCTCGGTGCATGAACTGCCGAATGGCGTGCAATTTGGTCTGGCACGACCTGAAGTCAAATACACCGGGCATACCGATGGCGAGTTCAAGACCGTTGATCAGTTCATGCTGGATCTGCAGATCGTCACTGAAATGATGGGCCGTATCGGGCAGTTGCCGAAGCTCTGACAACTCGATGGGCCGCCCAACAGCGGTCCATCATTGTTCAGGCAGAAAGAAGGACCTCCTCGGAGGTCCTTTTTTCATCGACGAATCACGCACAAACAAAAACGCCGATCATCACTGATCGGCGTTTTTGTGAATTTGGAGCGGGAAACGAGACTCGAACTCGCGACCCCGACCTTGGCAAGGTCGTGCTCTACCAACTGAGCTATTCCCGCAATGGCGTCCCCTAGGGGACTCGAACCCCTGTTACCGCCGTGAAAGGGCGGTGTCCTAGGCCACTAGACGAAGGGGACAGGCTACAACTTTCACTAATAAAAACGCCGCTCACTGAGCGGCGTTTTCGAATTTGGAGCGGGAAACGAGACTCGAACTCGCGACCCCGACCTTGGCAAGGTCGTGCTCTACCAACTGAGCTATTCCCGCAAATGGCGTCCCCTAGGGGACTCGAACCCCTGTTACCGCCGTGAAAGGGCGGTGTCCTAGGCCACTAGACGAAGGGGACACGCTACCCGGAACACATGGTGTGTGTTTCGGTGTCCAGATCCGCATCCGAAGACTGGGTTCTGGTTTCACTCAGCCCCGCCCGAAAGCAGTGCTGTTTAAAATTGGAGCGGGAAACGAGACTCGAACTCGCGACCCCGACCTTGGCAAGGTCGTGCTCTACCAACTGAGCTATTCCCGCATTGGCGTCCCCTAGGGGACTCGAACCCCTGTTACCGCCGTGAAAGGGCGGTGTCCTAGGCCACTAGACGAAGGGGACACACTACAACATTCACTCCCTGCCGCGTTTCGCTGTGTGCTTTACGCTGCAAGTGGCGCGCATTCTATGGATGGATTGAGAGGTCGTCAACCCCCAGATATAAATTTATTTAAATCAATGACTTCGACCTGCTTTACGCAGCCATTCGGGCATTTCCGTCGTCCAGCGATTGACGCCTATATTCCGCCACTCGCCAAGACGTTATAGTCCACCGCACAGTGATGGCAATCTGCACATCAAGCGCCAGCATTCATATAAGCAGCACGCGGCCGATACAGATTGACCAGCCGATCCAACTCGTCGAGCGGCGCTAGGCGCCTAAATGCCCAGCCACTAAACTCGCATGCGAACCCTATAAAGAGGTCTTACCGGTGACACCACTCATGATCACCCTGCTCGTCGTAGCCGGGATCGCAATCCTGATCGCCATTGGCTACATGAACCATGTGGTGGAAAACAACAAACTGGAGAAGGCCCGCACCAAAGTAGAACTCAACGACCGCCTGCGCCGCTGCGGCGAACTGACCGAAACCTTCCCCGGCCAGTTCATGACCCCGGCCCTCAAACTGTTGCTGACCCGCCTGGAACTGAACGTCTGTCAGCGCCTGCTGAATCTGGAAAAAACCAGCGCGACGACCAAGGCACGCATCACTGAACTCAGCGCACTGGTCGCCCAGGGCGAATCGATCCCGGTCAACAACCCGCCGGCCCCGATCCTGACCGAAGCCAAAGCCAAAGACGTCCGCTTCCTGCTCGAAGCCCTCCACGGCCAGATCACCCGCGCCGCCCACGACGGCTTCCTGCCACCGAACGAAGCCAAACACTGGATCCGCGAAGTCCGCCATATCCTGGTCCTGCTGCACATCGAATTCTTCAACAACCTCGGCCAGCAATCCCTCCAGCAAAACCAGCCCGGCCAGGCCCGCCTCGCCTTCGAACGCGGCGTGCAATACCTGCGCAAACAGCAAGACCCGCAGGTCTACGCCGAACAACTGCAATACCTGGAAAAACTCCTCGCCCGCGCCAACGCCCAGGTCATGGACAAAATCGCCCCGGTCGAAGGCGAAGAAAACCAGCTTACTGCCGGCCTCAAAGATGTTGAGGCGGATGCGGACTGGAAGAAAAAAGTCATCTACGACTGATTGCAGATGCTGAAGAAAAGCCACCGAAAGGTGGCTTTTTTGTGGGGCAAAAATTTTCGCACAGCCCAGCAGAGAGCCGCAGCCCCAACCGGCCTCTTCGGGAGCAAGCCCCCTCCCACAGTTTGAGCAGGCTCACCAGCCAGAGACTGGTCGGCTGCCAAGCCGCCATCGCACACGCGAAAATGACTACACCCCAAACGCGGCGAATGCCGCCCCACTCACCACAATGAGCGTTAGCTCGAGTACCGCTCTTGATCTTGATCNNCCGAAGCAACGGATATTCACACCAACCACCCAAAACATGGTCGGCCCAAAGGCCGCCAAGTCAAAAGCGTCAAAGCCGAAAATGCCCAACCATCCCGCGCAACTCACTCCCCAACTGCGCCAGCTCAATACTCGAAGCCGCATTCCCGCGCATCGCAATCGACGACTGATCCGCACTCGCGCGAATACTCGTCACACTGCGATTAATCTCCTCGGCCACCGAACTCTGCTCCTCGGCCGCCGCCGCAATCTGCTGATTCATCTGCTGAATCAACGAAACCGCCGCCGCAATACTCCCCAGCGCACTCTCGGTCTGCAAAGCATCACTCACCGCCAGCTTCACCAACTCGCCGCTGCTCTGAATCTGCTGCACTGACGAATGCGCCGCCGACCGCAACGCACTGACCAGCCGCTCGATCTCCTCAGTCGACTGCTGCGTACGCCGGGCCAACGCACGAACCTCATCGGCCACCACCGCAAAGCCCCTGCCCTGCTCCCCCGCCCGCGCCGCCTCGATCGCCGCATTCAGCGCCAGCAGATTGGTCTGCTCGGCCACACTCTTGATCACTTCAAGCACCGTACCAATGTTCTGGATTTCAGCACTGAGACTTTCAATGCTCGAACTCGCCGACGTCGCCGAATCCGCCAGTTGCCCGATCCGCGCCATGCTCTGACGCACCACCTGCTGGCCACTCTCGACCTTGCCATCGGCAGTCTGCGCTGCCAGCGCTGCCTCCTCGGCATTGCGCGCGACGTCGTGAACCGTGGCGGTCATCTGGTTCATGGCCGTGGCCACCTGCTCGGTTTCCTCTTTCTGACTGCTGACCTCGAGGTTGGTCTGCTCGGTGACCGCCGACAGCGATTGCGCCGAACTCGCCAGCTGCTCGATCCCCGCCTGCAAGCCGCTGACAATCTGGCTCAGCCCGGCACCCATCTGCTGCATCGCTAGCATCAATTGACCGATTTCATCGCGCCGCGTCACGTCCACCGTCGCACTCAAATCACCGGCGGCAATCTGCTGCGCCACCTGAATCACACTGCGCAGGGGCGCGACGATCAGGCGAGTGATCAGCCAAGCGGCGATCAACCCGACCAACAAGGCCAGGGCCGATGAGCCAATGATCAACACCGAGTTCTTTTTCAGCTCTGCCTGCATGGCGCTGTCTTCAGCGGCATAGGCCTGATCCACCCGCTCCACCACCTGCGCGGCACGCTGGTGCAGTTGTTCGTAGACGGTTTTTTCCTGGGCCAGCAACCCGGTGTACTCGGCAAGTTTGTCATTGAAACCGGCAATGTGCCCCGACACTTCGTTGAGCACCGTCAGATAGCCTTCGTCCTTGACCGTGGATTTCAGCGCCTCGGCCTGAGTCTGTGCCTGCGCGGCCTGCTCGATGTTGCCCTTGCCGGCGCTCTCGGCATCGCCCTTGCGACTCTGGTCAAGACGAATCCGCGCCTCGTTCATGGCTTGCAGCATCAACCGCGAAACCTGGCTGACCTGACCGGCCTGTTCAATGAACTGCGCACCGTCCTTGCCCTCGGTGTCTTTCAGCGTATACGCGCCATCATCGGCCAGCCCGGCCTGCAGCACATCGAGGTTGTTGGCGACGCTGGAGACCGACCAACTGGCCATTTCCAGTGCCAGATCCTTGGCCTGCGTCAGCGACACGAACTCATCGAACGCCTTGCGATAGGCGTCCAGCGACTGCTCGACATCGGTCATCACCGGCACATTGGCCGGTGACTGAGCCTTGAGTTCGTTGGCCTGGGCGATCAGCCCATCGACCCCTTCGCGCAGGGCATCCGCGGTTTTCGGGTTACCGCGCAAGGCATATTCCTGTTCCAGCAGGCGCACTTTGAGCAATCCGCTGTTGAGCGACGACATCTGCTTGAGGCCGTCGAAGCGCTGACTGATGGTCTGCAGGGACCAGACGCCAATGGCCGCGACCAGCGCCGTCAACAGCAGCACCAGCACAAACCCGATACCCAGTTTTTTCGCCATACCGAGGTTGGCAAAACGTCCTTGCACGGCCGAAATCATTGCGCGTAGTCCCCTGCCAAAGTCTGTTGACGAAGATTCGCAACGGCCACTAACCAGCACAAGTCTCTGGCGTCGGAATAATGGCAAAAAGCTACGTTCGCGTCGCTTTCAGAACACTCAAGGTCGATCCACACCGGTATTGCGGAAAAACTGCCGCGCCCGTGGATCACAGGCGTAGGCCACGTTGATTCGGTGCCACTCGGTGTTTTCACCGCTGGGGCTGAAGGCATTCGCCGCCGACAGCAACACGCCGCTGCGCTGAGCATGCAAGTGCAGGCGGCTGCGCTCGGTGATCGCCGAACGGGCCCAGATGAACAGGCCGCCCAGCGGTTTGCCGAACACCTCCCAATCGGCATCTTCGAGAATCTGCAACGCGGCGGTTCGATCGGTACTCAAGCGCTGACGCTGGCGCTGCACCAGTTTTCGATACGCACCGCTGGCAATCAGGCTGGCGAGTACCGCTTCACTGAACCGGGACGCGCCCATGCTGCTGATCATCTTGACCCGAGCCATTTGCGCGATCAGCTCGCGATCGGCGACGACGAAGCCGACCCGCAACGAACTGCTCAGGGTTTTCGAAAAACTGCCAACGTAGATCACCCGCTCATCGAGTGCCGTCAGCCGCGCACCGTTGCTGTGGTGCAGATCGGCGTAAACGTCGTCTTCAATCAGCCGCACCGCGTGGCGCCTGCAGACCTGCAAAAGCTGCTGCGCGACCACAGGGGTCAGACACGTACCCGTCGGGTTGTGATGGTGGCTGTTGATGAACAGGGCAACCGGCTGGAACTGCATCAGCAAACTTTCAAGCACCGCAATGTCCGGCCCCGTCGGCGTGCGGGGCACTTCGAGCATGTGCACGCCATGCAGGCGCAACAGATCGAACAACGGTGGGTAACCCGGGGTTTCTACCAGCACGTAATCGCCGGCCTTCAATAGTGTGCGCACGATCAGGTCCAGTGCATGACTGGCTCCGGCCGTGGTAAGTACCTGTTCGTCGACGGACTCGATATCGAACAGCTTGAGGCGTTTGACGATCAGCTCACGCAGTGCCGGCAGGCCCCGCGCGCAGCTGTAATTGAACAGACTGGCCATGTCGGTTCGCGCCACTTCCCGAATGGCGTAGCTGAGATCATCGGACTCACGCCAACTCTCCGGCAACCCGCCGCTGCCAAGCTTCAACCCGCCGGGCGAGCCGCACGCTTGACTCCAGACCAGGCCACTGTCGAACTGGGGTTCACTACGACCGACGGCGGGTGAAAGGGGCGCCGCGACCATGAACCCGGCACCCTGTCGGGTGCTAAGAACACCCTGCGCCACCAACCGCTCACAGGCCTCGATGACACACGACTGACTAAGCAGATTGGTCCGCGCTATTTGTCGCACAGAGGGCAACCGCGTGGTCGGCGCCACACCACTTCGCAGGATCCAGTCGATAATTCCGTCAACAATCTGCTGTACGACCGGCACCATTGCCTGTCGGTCAATTCTCAATTCCATGAGCACGCAAACTCCTGTCCGTTTTGCTGGCGGCAGTAAATCACAGCCACAGCCCACTGGCTGTGCGACAACACCGTCAAAAACATCGGTTCTAACGCTTTGAAACACATTGTTTAGGATATACACGGAACTCAACGTAATGCATAAAAAACCCGCACGATGGCGGGTTGTTTTTCTGCGCTGCTTTGACTTAGAACGCGGTAACACCGCCGTCCACCGCCAGTGAATGGCCGGTGGTAAACGCTGCACCGTCACTGCACAGATAAAGCACGGCACTGGCGATTTCTTCGACCTTGCCGATGCGTCCGACCGGGTGCATCGCGTTGGCAAACTCGCCTTTCTTCGGGTCTGCCTCGTAGGCGCGACGAAACATGTCAGTATCGATTACGGCCGGGCAGACCGCGTTGACGCGGATTTTCTTCTTGGCGTATTCGATGGCCGCCGACTTGGTCAGGCCGATCACCGCATGTTTTGACGCAGCATAAATGCTCATCTTCGGTGCCGCACCTAGTCCTGCCACCGACGCCGTGTTGACGATGGCGCCACCGCCCTGAGCCAACAGCAACGGCAATTGATACTTCATGCACAACCAGACACCTTTGACGTTGACGCCCATGATCGCGTCGAATTCCTCCATGGTGCCTTCCGGCAGTTTGCCTTTCTCTATCTCGATGCCAGCGTTGTTGAAGGCGTAGTCGAGGCGGCCGTAGGTATTGATCACCTCGTCCATCAGATTTTTCACTTCACTCTCGACGGTTACGTTGCAACGCACGAAGGTCGCTTCGCCACCGGCTGTACGAATCAGCGCAACCGTCCCCTCGCCTCCGGCCGTATCAAGGTCGGCGACCACCACTTTCAGGCCTTCGGCGGCGAATGCCTGGGCGGTTGCCCGGCCGATACCATTGGCGGCGCCCGTCACTACGACAACCTGGCCGGAAAACGTCATGCTCATTGTTATGCCCTCGAACGGATGGATGCGCGGATTTGCCTGTCTGCAGCATAGCCACAGCGGCCCGTGCGGCGTCAGCACTATCAAAAGGCCGCTTACCCTTCCATGGATCGCAGTGATAAAACCGCAGGGGCAACTATCACTGCACTGGATCAACCTGCATTCGCCGCATCAGCCAACCTTGCGACTTGGCCGATGAAGGTCTATCAACAAGGCTTCATTCAGCTTGAGTGCCTGTCATGACTACCCAGACCAATCGCCAGTTCCTGCTCGCCAAACGCCCGGTGGGCGCCGCCACCCGCGAGACGTTCACCTATCAGGAAGTACCGCTCGGCGAGCCTGCAACGGGACAGATTCTGGTCAAGAACGAATACTTGTCCCTCGACCCGGCCATGCGTGGCTGGATGAATGAGGGCAAGTCCTACATCCCGCCGGTCGCTATCGGTGAGGTCATGCGCGCGTTGGGCGTAGGCAAAGTCGTCGCGTCGAATAATCCGGGGTTTGCCGTCGGCGACTACGTCAACGGCGCCCTTGGCGTGCAGGATTATTTCCTCGGCGAGCCAAGAGGTTTCTACAAGGTCGATCCGAAACTGGCACCGCTGCCGGTTTACCTGTCCGCATTGGGCATGACCGGCATGACCGCCTACTTCGCCCTGCTCGACGTCGGTGCTCCGAAGGCCGGCGATACCGTGGTGTTGTCTGGCGCAGCAGGCGCGGTGGGCAGCATTGCCGGGCAGATTGCCAAGATCAAAGGCTGTCGCGTGGTCGGCATCGCCGGCGGCGCCGACAAATGCAAATTCCTTATCGATGAACTGGGCTTCGACGGCGCCATCGACTACAAGAGCGAAGACGTGGCCGCCGGGCTAAAACGTGAATGCCCGAAAGGCGTGGACGTGTATTTCGACAATGTCGGCGGCGACATCCTCGACGCCGTGCTCAGCCGTATCAACCTGAAAGCGCGCGTGGTGATCTGCGGCGCCATCAGCCAGTACAACAACAAGGAAGCGGTGAAAGGCCCGGCCAACTATCTGTCGCTGCTCGTCAACCGTGCGCGGATGGAAGGCTTTGTGGTGATGGACTATGCCGCGCAATATGCGAGTGCCGCGCAGGAAATGGCTGGCTGGATGGCCAATGGGCAACTCAAGAGCAAGGAAGACATCGTCGAAGGTCTGGAGACCTTTCCGGAAACCCTGAGCAAACTGTTCAGCGGCGAGAATTTCGGCAAATTGGTGTTGAAGGTCTGAAAACAAAGAAGGGAGCCATCGGGCTCCCTTCTTTGATGCTTCAGCTGTTCGCTCAGGCCAGTTCGGCAACTACCGAGGCCAGGGCCTTGGCCGGATCCGCCGCCTGGCTGATCGGACGGCCGATCACCAGATAGTCGGAACCGGCATCCAGCGCCTGACGCGGGGTCAGAATGCGACGCTGGTCGTCCTGGGCGCTGCCCGCCGGGCGGATACCCGGGGTCACCAGTTGCAGCGACGGATGCGCGGTTTTCAGTGCCGTGGCTTCCAGCGCCGAGCACACCAGACCGTCCATCCCGGCCTTCTCGGCCAGCGCGGCCAGACGCAGCACTTGCTCTTGTGGCTCGATGTCCAGCCCGATACCCGCCAGATCCTCACGCTCCATGCTGGTCAACACGGTCACGCCGATCAGCAGCGGCTGCGGCCCGCTGCGTTTGTCCAGCTCTTCACGGCAAGCCGCCATCATGCGCAGACCGCCGGAGCAGTGAACGTTGACCATCCACACACCCATTTCAGCGGCGGCTTTCACGGCCATCGCGGTGGTGTTGGGAATGTCGTGGAATTTCAGGTCGAGGAATACTTCAAAACCTTTGTCACGCAGGGTGCCGACGATTTCCGCGGCGCAACTGGTGAACAGTTCCTTGCCCACTTTGACCCGGCACAGTTTCGGGTCCAACTGGTCGGCCAGCTTCAGTGCGGCGTCACGGGTGGGGAAATCCAAGGCGACGATGATAGGAGTCTGGCAGGCGGACATGGGTGGGCTCTCAGGCAAGTCGAAATCGGCGCGCATTGTAGCGGAACCGGCGGCGGCGCGGCACCCGATGATCGGTAAATCGTCGCGCCAGCCGTGATCAGCATAGCGCCCGCTGCTATTGTGTCGAACCCGATACACAACCGACATGTCGCCAACAAGCACCCGCGCTAGCCTCGCCAGCCGCAACACGTCCTTACATCAGCACTTCCCGCCTCACGGCCGGACGCCTATGCTGAAACCACAACCTCGCAGCCCATCTTTGTGGTTGGCGGCCTACTGGCAGATGAACAGCCCCATGCACAACACCCAAACGACCGTGACGGATGAGCCAAAAGACGACAAGCGCTGGAGCATTCGCGCCCTGATCGTCGACGACGACGTGCCGATCCGTGAGCTGATGATCGACTACCTCGCGCGTTTCAACATTCACGCCAGTGGCGTAACCGACGGTGCAGCGATGCGTCAGGCGATGCAGGGCGAGCATTTCGACGTGGTCGTGCTCGACCTGATGTTACCCGGTGAAGACGGCTTGTCGCTGTGCCGCTGGCTACGCGCCGAGTCGGATATCCCGATCCTGATGCTCACCGCACGCTGCGAACCGACCGACCGCATCATCGGCCTGGAACTCGGCGCCGATGACTACATGGCCAAACCGTTCGAACCGCGCGAACTGGTGGCACGGATTCAGACCATCCTGCGCCGGGTACGCGACGACCGCACCGAACAGCGGGCGAACATTCGCTTTGACAACTGGCGCCTGAACAGCGTCCTGCGCCAGTTGATCGCCGACGACGGCCTCGTCGTGCCGCTGTCCAACGCAGAATTCCGTCTGCTTTGGGTGTTCATCGAACGCCCGCGCCGGGTACTCAGCCGCGAGCAATTGCTCGACGCCGCCCGTGGCCGCTCGATCGAAGCGTTCGACCGCAGCATCGATCTGCTGGTCTCGCGCCTGCGGCAGAAACTCGGCGACGATCCGAAAGCCCCACAGCTGATCAAAACCGTGCGCGGTGAGGGCTATCTGTTCGACGCGCGGGACATCGGCTGATGCGGGTGCGCTTCGACACGCTGTTCGGCCGCCTGTTTGGCGTGCTGTTTGTGGCGATTGTCCTGGCGCACCTGTTGGCTTTTGCCTGGTTCCACCATTACGGCCCACCACCGCCGCCACCCCCACCGGAAGCTTCGCAAGACGCCGAGGGGCAGCGACCTCCCCTCGATCCGCGTTATCCGCCACGCCCGCCGCGTCCTTGGTTTGGCGGGCCGATCGTGCCGCTGACCTTTCAATTTGTCTCGTTGATGATCGCCGCCTGGTACGGCGCCAAACTGCTCAGCCGACCGATCCAGCGCCTGAGCGACGCCGCCGAACGCCTCAGTGAAAACCTCGACAGCCCGCCTCTCGATGAGTCCGGCCCCCGGGAGGCCAGGCAAGCCGCGCACACCTTCAACCTGATGCAGCAACGCATCCGCGAACAGGTGCAGCAACGTGCACGTATGCTTGGCGCCGTGTCCCACGACCTGCGCACCCCGCTGTCGCGGCTGAAACTGCGTCTGGAAAACATCAGCGACGAAAAGCTGCAAGGCCAAATGCGTCAGGACTTGAACGACATGATCGGCATGCTCGACGCCACGCTCACTTACCTGCACGAACAGCGCACCAGTGAGGCGCTGCAATTGATGGACGTGCAGGCGCTGGTCGAATCACTGTGTGAAAACGCTCAGGACCAGGGCGCCGATGTCCAGGTCAGCGGCCACTGCGCACCCCTGCCGGTGCAGCCGATGGCGCTGCGTTCGTGTATCAACAACCTGCTGGACAACGCCCTGCGTTATGCCGGACAGGCACACATTGAATTGGCGGATCAACGCGAGCAACTGCTGATCCGCGTGATCGACCACGGCCCGGGCATTGCCGAAGACAAACGCGAAGCGGTGTTTGAGCCGTTTTATCGTCTGGAAGGTTCACGCAACCGCAACTCCGGCGGTGTCGGCCTGGGCATGACCATCGCCCGCGAAGCGGCACAACGGCTGGGCGGCGAACTGAAACTCGAAGAAACGCCGGGCGGTGGCCTCACCGCTGTCATCCGCCTGCCCCGCGCCTGAGAGCGGCCCTTCTGTCTGTGTACCACCCGGTACAAACTCCACATACCCACGACAACTTGCCCCTTGAGGCTGCACAAGCCGGTACACCCACCGGTTTTCCATCCAAGGAGTGAGCCCGATGATCGGTAGCGTCAGCAACTACACGAGCTATACCAGCACCAGCAGCACCACCACGCAAAATGCCCGCAGCCAGCAACTGCAAAAAGAACTGTTCGCCAAGCTCGACAGCAATGGCGACGGCGCGGTGGATCAGGACGAACTGAAAAGCGCCCTGTCACAAAAGTCCGATGATGGCCTGCTGGTCAGCCTGAGCAAGCAATTCGGTGATCTGGACAGCGACGACAGCGGCAGCCTCAGCGCCGAAGAAATGACCGCCATGCCCCCGCCGCCGCC
>NZ_VXCA01000002.1 GCF_011369485.1 Pseudomonas atagonensis
GCCACATCAACCAGGACCTGACGCGTTATGAGCTGCACCGCGTGTGGGAAGTGATCGGTACGGTCAAGCCGAGCGAGCGGCACATCTACGCCAAACGCCACATGTACATCGACGAAGACAGCTGGCAGGTCGCACTGGCCGACCATTACGACGGTCGCGGACAACTGTGGCGCGTTGCCGAAGGTCACGCGCAGTACTACTACGATCACCAGGCGCAGGCCTACACCCTCGAAGCGCTCTACGACATCATCGCCGGTCGCTACATTGCTTTGGGGATGAAGAACGAAGAGAAGCACAGTTTCGAATTCGGCTTCGAAGCCAAGGCTGCCGACTACACCCCTTCGGCCTTGCGAGCAGAGGGCGTGCGGTAACGGTTCTGATACATCAGCAGGGCAAAAGGCGACCGGGTGGTCGCCTTTTTTATGGGCGTCAATCAGCGTGCTGAATACTCGTCAACAAGCGGTCCGGAGAGGGCTAGGGTGACGGCACAACGATAAAAAGGCTCACTCGATGACCGCCATGACTATGAGTCTGGATCGCTCCGGATTTTTGCCCAGACAGTCTTCTCATCATCAATTGCGCCCGCGATTGAGCGAACCATTGCTGGCCTCGGTGGCGCGGGTCAAGTTGATTTGCGCACCTGCTGGCAGCGGCAAAAGCGCATTGCTGACGGAGTGCCTGTTGCAGGCGCCGCCCCAGTGCGTGGTGCACTGGTTGCCTCTTGCAGGGACGACATTGAGCCCCGAGGCTTTTTGCCGTCGACTGGAGGAAGTATTGGGGCTGACCGAAACGGGCGAGGCGGGGCTGATGACTGCGCTGGCGCGCTGGTCACAACCGACATGGCTGTTCATCGACGACTTTTGCCGCTTGCCCAACTCCGCGCTCGATGCCCTTCTGGATCGCTTGTTGGCGCACAGCAGTCAGGCGTTGACCTGGTGGATTGGCACGCGCAGGCGCCCGCAGTGCAACTGGCCACGGTTGCTGCTGGAGGATGATCTGTACGAGTGCGAAAGCGCGACGCTGGCGCTCATACCCCAAGAAATTGCCCAAGCGTTGCGACACCTGCCTCCCGAGCAAGCGGACAGCATTGCGGTGCGTATTGTCCAGCGCACCTCAGGCTGGTGCGCCGGAGTGCGTATGGCGCTATTGCAGAAATGCGACTGGTCACAAGGCTCTCAGTCGCAACAGCGTGTGGACACGCTGCTTGATTACCTTGAGCACGAGCTGTTCAGCAATCTGACTGCGGAGCAGGCGGAAGTCTGGCGAGTGCTGGCACATATGCCTCGTTTCAACGCGCCGTTGTGCGAGCACCTGTTCGGTGCCGGAGAGGGCGCGCAACACCTGCGTTGGCTGCAAGTGCTCGGCTGCTTCATTGAGCCTTGGCAGGCGTCGAGCGAATGGTTGCGGGTGTTTCCACCGCTGTCGCGCGTAATGCGCGATGCGCACGGGTCATCGGGACGCTCGTGGCATCGACGCGCGTGCCAGTGGTTCACCGCCAGTCAGGACTGGCGGTCGGCATTCGAGCAGGCATTGCTTGCCGAAGAATACGAAGTGGCGGTGAGTCTGCTGCAGCATCTGAGCTTCGAGCATCTGTTCGAGGATCAGACAGTGGTGCTGCTCTTGAAGTTATACGAGCAGCAAGGTGAAGAATCGTTTTTTGGTGCCGCGCAGCGTATCGGCATGATCACTGCCGCTTTGTTGTTCGCCGGACGGTTCGACCAGGCCGCCGGTTGTATCGAACAGCTATGCCGGTTTTCACCGCAGCCAGCTGCGCACTCACAGCGACAGTTGGTGGCGCGCTGGCAAGCCCAGCAAGGCTGGTTGTTACATGTGCAAGGGCGTAAGGACAGCGCACGCCAGCATTTCCTTGAGGCGTTGGCCGAGCTTGATTGCGATCAATGGATTTTACGTGTCCTGTGCTTGTCGGGCCTGACCCAGCAAGCCCTGCAAGCTGGTGAGCTGAATGCTGCGCAGGCACTCAATCGCGATGCACTGTGCCTGGCCAGAGAACGCAGCTCATTGGTGTTTGAAGGGCTGCTGGAGCTGGATCACGCCCAGTTACTCGAACAGCGCGGCGCTTTTGTGGCGGCCGACAACTTGCTGGCAGGCGTACAAACGTTGTTGATGCAATGTTTTGAGCGGCCAGTGCCCTTGCTGGGCCGGATCGCTTTGCGTCGCGGGCGCCTGACGCTGTTCATGGGACAGGACGAGCACGCCGCCGAATGGTTTCAGGGCGGGCTGGCCGATTGTCTGCACAGCCATGACAAGCAAGTGTTCAACGGTTTTCTCGGGCAGGCGTATCTGGCGGCCAATCGGCAGGACTATGCACAGGCGTTCATGCGATTGCGTGAAGCTGAACGTTTGATGCAGCAGTGGCAGATTCCAGATTGTGTCTATCGTGGTGCGCTATTGCAGGTCAGTTGCCAGCTCTGGTTGCAGCAGGGGCGTACCGAGCTGGTGCTGGAGGCTGCGACCCGGGTGTTGCGGCATTTTCGTGGTGCGCAGGCACGACAGGCGCCGCCTGCGACAATATCGCTGATTGCCAGAATCGAATGTCTATTGGTTTTGGCGCAAGTTCAACTTCAATGTGCAGTCAATCCGCAGCAGCAACTCAGTGATCTTGCCGAGCAGGCGAGACATACAGGCGCGCGAGGACTCGAGACAGAGTTGCAATTGGCAATGGCCGAGGTTTATTGGGTGCACGGTAGTCATGCCCTGGCCAAAGTGGCCCTGAACCGTGGGTTGGAGTTGATCCGGCATTGCCATGCACCTTTTATGTTGCGCCAGTCGCAGTTACGCCTCCCCGAGTTGTTTCGAATCGAGGGCACAAGCGGTTTTATTGAAAATGATAGTAAACAACACGTTGTCGATGCACTGCTCAGTGCAAGAGAGGAGCAAGTCTTGAAGTTGATTGCCAGTGGTCATTCAAATCAACAGATTGCCGAACACCTTTATATTTCATTGCACACTGTTAAAACTCACGTCAGAAGAATATACGGAAAGCTGGCTGTGGAGCGCAGAACACATGCGGTTGCGAAGGCCCGGTTGTTGGGCTTTCTTTGAGCCTTTGAATCGTCAGAGAAATAAGTGTGTTGCAGGATAGGTGGTCGTGGACTGCTCTACATAACTTGTAAGGGGGTGTCGGTGTCTTATTGGCTTTCTCTGGTTTAAGTTTTCTGCGAATCGGTGGGGTTGCTGACCTCGCTTTTGCAAACAAATGATCAGAGAAAGAACTAATGGCTGAAGATAAAAGCGTGCAAGAACGGTTGGCTGAAATAATGGAAGCTAATAAAGAGCTGTCCATTCAGTTGGTTAAAGTGCCGGGCTTCAAAAACATTCTCCAGGATATTTTGCTGTTTGCCCTGCAGAAAATTGATCCCGACGTGTATGTCAGTAAAGTCTTCATCAATAATCACAGCAATAAAAATGCGTCAACCAGAGAACCCGTCGGCGCAATACTCGATGTGCTGCTTCAAAGTCTGCTGGAGGGGCGTGCTCCGGTTTATAACCCTGCTGAATTCGGTGTTTATGAATGGCGCAATTCAAACGATGACGCCGATCGCCACCCAACCCTGACTGTTCAGACGGTAGGATTGATGATTGCAGAACTGCTACAGGGGCTACCAGAACAATTCGCGTTGATGCTCGACCGGTATTGGTCCGCGCCGCAGGGAAAGGATGCCAATGGACGCGTTTTGCCCACGGCCCTCAACGTGTTGCGCGTCCAGCATACTCGGCTGTTCTGGCACGAACTGGCCCTGCTGACCGCTGAGGGCGGTTTGTCGCCAACCGATCAGGAAGCGATCAACCGACTGACCAGTCCTGCTGTGGCCAGTGCCTTTCATGATGTCTCTATCAAGTTGAAAAGTGGCCAGTTTGCTCCGCTGGCTTCCGTCTTCGTCCTGCGATTAAGTGGCGAGTCGCTGGGGGCGATCATTCCGAAGCCGGATAACGCTGTGGTGTTGTACACACCGGGCAGAGGTCTCGAAAAATTCAGCACATCGGCGGCGTTGCATGAGACTTTGGCAAAACGTCTGCAGGCATCGGAGAGCCGTGCCGAACTGATTGGATACCTGTCACGGTCCGATGCCGAGCAGGTCGGTGACCTACTTGAAATTCGATATCCACGAATTGACAAAGATATCTTTTCTACTTGCGTTGAAGGCGAGCGTTCAAAGCAACGGGCCAATGTCACCTATCACTTGCGTCAGATGGAAAGCGTTCGTGCAGCGAACGAAGAGCGACTACTCGAAATCGGCGCTGCATTATCGATGGAAGGCATGCTTATCGATGCGCGTAACCGAACGGCGTCGCTGATGAAGTTGATGTCGGCCAATGCCCGACCACATTGGTTGAAGTCAGCTTATGTCACCAATCAGGAACTGCATGCAGGCCTTGAGCGTGAACTGCTGCGCAGTGAAGTCGATCTCCATGAGTTGACCAAAACAGTGGCTTCGTTTCAGGCGTATGCCCGATATAAGGCCGAAGAGTTTCTTTCTCCGGGAACCGATGAGCGCGTCGACCCGGATACCGTTTTTGTCAAAACCCGACATATGGTGACATTGGCCGATGGCAAGAAAATAGAGATCAATGAGCGTAAGACATTGACTCAGGTTTACCTGTACGGCGCCTATGATAAAGAGGCGTTGAATGAAATAGCGCTGGAGGAAAAGTCTGATAATCCAAAGCTTAACCCCGCAAGCATTCTACGTTCCATTCAAGCATTGAATGTTCGCCAGACTTATAACGCCGCCAGGCAACAAGTGTATGCCCGGCCAGAAGTTACAGAATCGCTAAGAGAGGTGTCGGGGCGTAAAACAGCGTTGTCGATATTTTCCGCGATTTTGCAAAAGCATGTCAGCCCAGCTGCGCATGACATGGTGCAGCGTTACAACTTTGGCGATACATCTATCGAAACCCTCGGTGTTACATTGGGCTCTCAGAGTAAACCGATGCACGGATTGATGGTGTATCGGCGCAGGGACTTCGCGGTCAGCAAGTCCGGTTATGTTTTGTATGCTCCGGATTTTCCAGGTGGGCAGGAATGGTTTGAGTTTGCGGACCTGGAGCGCATGCAACGACAACTATTGCGCTGGGCGCTCAGTAGTGAGGAGCGCACTTATTTGAAGTCGAAACTCTACGCCAGTGAAAACAGTCGTCTCGATGATTTTGAAAAAGTAAAAAGCGAATCGGATATCGCGCTGGAGAATTGGTGGAAGTTCTTCGAACTGGCACGGTGGACGGAATCTGGACCGCTGATGGCCAGTGTCGCCAATTCCATCCGGTGGGCGGATGAGGAGGTCGAAACGTTCTCGCCGCGCTGGTGGCGGGAGTCTTCTGTCAGTGATCAAAACCTGCTGAACCGACTCAATGCTGATTTCAAGGCTGTTTATCAGATTTCAAAGGGACAGCTGGACATTACGCCGTTCCATTCGTTCTCCCGAACGCTGGTCAAGAAAGCGTTGAATCAGTATTTGAACCGATCTGGCAATCATCCTGAAATTGATCCGGATGAGGTATGGGTGAAGTTTCATGCAAGCTCCAAAATCAGTTTGACCAACTTGTTCATTCAGTGGCAACTGTGGCGCAGCGACGTCTCCATTTTCGAGAGAATCTACTTCAACATCATGCCGGGTGGCGGGGTAATCGTAGACCTCAAGGATCGGCTGAGAGAGGCCTCTTTTTCGACATTCTCCGGCCAGCCCATTGCGGCGCTGAACGCAAAGGTCATCACCGATCTCATCGATCTGCTCCCCGGTGAACGGTATCTGGAGTATCTGCAAGCGCGATTCCTTGATACGCCGGGCATTGAACTCAACGTCAACTATTACCGCAAGCTCAAGCAAGTCGAAATGTTGAGGTCTGCCCTCACTCAGAAAATGAAAGGGAGTCTGTCCGCAGAGCAGTTCAACTGGCTGAAGGCGATGATCGAGGGACTTGAAAAAGACCTGCCTTCTAAAGCGATGAATACGAGCGGCGCACCGGATATCGGGGTTTACGAGTTCACACTCGAAGGTCGGCTTTTACATGGCGCCTACGTGTTTGGACGAGCAGTCGGCAGCCGCAAGGAGTTCATCGTTTATGTGCCCGGCACCCGCGATGAAAAAGACTTTATTGCACTTGAAGACTTGCCTGCGCGGCTGCGTGATTTCGCCTTCAATCGTCATCTGCTGCAACTTGTTCGTATGGAGCACCGGGGCATCGTAAAAAACTCGATCGAGAAATACTGGCGCTCGTCGACGTTGCTGCCTCAACCCTCTCTGACCAACAGTTATCAGATTCGCCGTTTCGAGAATGAATACCGTGCCATGATCGGCCGCTTCATTGCCGATGTGGATTATCAAACCACCAGCCCCGCCGAGGCCGTATGGGAGGACGCGAAGATTCTCATCGACTTCGCGATTGAGGTGGTGTCGTTGTTTGTGCCACCGGTAGGGCTGGTAGCGAGCGTCTTGCGGATCACCCAATCAGTGATTCAGGGCATCGTCGCCTCTAGCCACGGCGATTCTTCTAGCGCCAATGCTTATTTCGCCGCCGCGTGGAAAGGCGCCATCAGTCTGTACATCGGCAAAGTCTCGGCCATTGGCAGCGCTGCGACGGGCGTAGGTCTGCTGTCCAGCATCAAGGACATTGCCGATCTGGTGTCGACGGTCACCGGTGTTCCGGTGGGCATCGGTTATGTCACGGCAGTGGCTGCGCCTCCCGCGACCGTGGAGAGCACCACTCGCCTGATCGGTTGACGAGACTGTATTCAGACACGATGAATCAACTGGGTGGGGCCTCATACCCCATCCGCCAACTCACGGCCCGCGTCGCAGCCAATAACCGCTGCGCCGCCGGGCCGTTTTCGTCGGCGTGGAACAGCGACGTCGGGCCAACGATGGTCAACACCGCGGCGATTTGCCCGACCGCGTTAAACACTGGCGCCGACAACGCATCCACCCCCGGCATCAGCAAGCCATGCACATGGTGCAGGCCGCGTTCGCGGATCTGTTCACACAGCGTTGCGTAGGTTTTTTCGTCTTTCAGCGGATGCCCGGCGACAGTGATTTCCTGTGCGCGCAGTTCATCGGTTTCGCGATGCGGCAGGTAGGCGCTGAACACCAGGCCAGTCGAAGAGCTGAGCAGCGGCAACACCGACCCCAACTGCGTGACCACCGTCACCGCGCGCACGGCCGGTTCGATGTGCACGACGGTGGCACCCTGATTGCCCCACACCGCCAGAAAACAGGTTTCGTTGAGTTCGTCGCGCAGTTCTGACAGCGGCAGGGCGGCGACTTTCAGCACGTCCATACTGTTGAGTGCGGCCAGACCCACGCGCAGCGCTTCTCGGCCGAGACCGTAATGGTTGGTAGCGGCGTTCTGTTCGGCGAAACCGCTGGCGATCAACGCCTGCAGATAACGGTGAACCTTGCTCGCTGGCATCTGCACGTGTTCGGCCAGGCGCGACAGCGAAGTGGACGGCGACAACTCGGCCAGGGCCTTGAGGATGTCGGTGCCGACTTCGGCGGAGCGGACTTTCTGTTTGCCGTTGCTGTCGCTGGTTTTTTCCATGGTGCTGCCGGGTTCCGGATCGAATGGGCGTCTTTATAGCTTGACGCTGGATAGCGAGCAAATTACGTTATGCGTAATTGAATTACGATAAAAATAACCCCGGCGTGCCAAGACCTCTGATCCAGAGCGTCCGGCCATGCCGACTCCCTGTTCAGGAGGCTCCATGAACCTCGATTCAGCCTTGGCTTACCAGTCCGGTTTCGGCAACGAATTCAGCACTGAAGCGTTGCCCGGTGCACTGCCCGTTGGCCAGAACTCTCCGCAAAAAGCCCCTTACGGCCTCTACACCGAACTGTTCTCCGGCACCGCGTTCACCATGACCCGCAGTGAAGCGCGGCGCACCTGGATGTACCGGATTCAGCCGTCGGCCAATCACCCGGCATTCGTCAAACTGGAGCGACAGTTGGCGGGCGGGCCGTTGGGTGAAGTGACGCCCAATCGCCTGCGCTGGAACCCGCTGGAGATGCCGGACGAGCCGACCGACTTCATCGACGGTCTGGTGAGCATGGCGGCCAATTCGGGGGCCGATAAGCCCGCCGGGATCAGTATTTATAACTACGCCGCCAACCGTTCGATGGAGCGCGTTTTCTTCAACGCCGACGGCGAAATGCTGCTGGTGCCGCAACTCGGGCGCCTGCGCATCGCCACCGAACTGGGTGTGCTCGAAGTGGCCCCGCTGGAAATCGCCGTGCTGCCGCGCGGTCTGAAATTTCGCGTGGAACTGCTCGATCCTCATGCACGCGGCTACATTGCCGAGAACCATGGCGCTCCGCTGCGCCTGCCGGATCTGGGGCCGATCGGCAGCAATGGCCTGGCCAATCCGCGCGACTTCCTGACTCCGGTCGCGGCTTATGAAAACCTGCAGCAACCGACCACCCTGGTACAGAAGTTCCTCGGCCAGTTGTGGGCCACCGAACTCAATCACTCGCCGCTGAACGTGGTCGCCTGGCACGGCAATAACGTGCCGTACAAATATGACCTGCGCCGCTTCAACACCATCGGCACCGTCAGTTTCGACCACCCGGATCCGTCGATCTTCACCGTGCTGACCTCGCCAACCAGCGTGCACGGTCTGGCCAACCTCGACTTCGTGATCTTCCCGCCGCGCTGGATGGTCGCCGAGAACACCTTCCGTCCGCCGTGGTTCCACCGCAACCTGATGAACGAATTCATGGGCCTGATTCAAGGCGAATACGACGCCAAGGCTGAAGGGTTTGTGCCCGGTGGCGCGTCGTTGCACAGCTGCATGAGCGCCCACGGCCCGGACGGCGAGACCTGCACCAAAGCGATCAACGCCGAGCTGAAACCTTCGAAAATCGATAACACCATGGCGTTCATGTTCGAGACCAGCCAGGTGCTGCGCCCAAGCCGCTTCGCCCTCGACTGCCCGCAACTGCAATCCAATTACGATGCCTGCTGGGCCACGCTGCCCGCCACGTTCGACCCGACCCGGAGATAACCATGACTCAGACTTCCATCACCCGCAGCTGGGTGGCTTCGGCGAACGGCCACACCGATTTTCCTTTGCAGAACCTGCCGCTGGGCGTGTTCAGCCTCAACGGTTCGGCGCCGCGTGCCGGTGTGGCAATCGGTGAGCACATCTTCGATCTGCAAGTGGCACTGGAGGCTGGGCTGTTCGACGGCGTCGCGCGCAGTGCAGTCGAAGCCATGCATGGCGGTCAGTTGAACGCGTTCTTCGAACTCGGTCGCGACCCTCGCGTTGCCCTGCGCGAACGTCTGCTGGAACTGTTCAGCGAAGGCAGCACCCATCGTGGCAACGTCGAAGCCCAGGGCGCGAAACTGCTGCCACTGGCCGCCGATTGCCAGCTACACCTGCCGGCGCGCATCAGTGACTACACCGACTTCTACGTCGGCATCGAGCACGCGCAGAACGTCGGCAAACTGTTCCGTCCGGACAACCCCCTGCTTCCGAACTACAAACACGTGCCGATCGGCTACCACGGTCGTGCGTCTACCGTGCGCGCCTCCGGTGCCGACGTGCGCCGCCCGAAAGGCCAGACCTTGCCAGCCGGTGCGACCGAGCCGACTTTCGGCCCGTGCGCGCGTCTGGACTATGAGCTGGAACTGGGGATCTGGATCGGTCAGGGCAACGAGATGGGCGAGCCGATCGCCATCGGTGATGCGTCTGAACACATTGCCGGTTTCTGCCTGCTCAACGACTGGTCGGCCCGTGACATCCAGGCGTGGGAATACCAGCCGCTCGGCCCGTTCCTGTCCAAGAGCTTCATCACCAGCGTCTCGCCGTGGGTCGTCACTGCCGAGGCTCTGGAACCGTTCCGCACCGCACAACCGGCGCGTCCTGAAGGTGATCCGCAACCGCTGCCATACCTGCTCGACAAGCGCGATCAGGATGGCGGTGGCTTCGACATCGAACTGGAAGTGCTGCTGCTCACCGGGAAAATGCGCGAGCAGAACCTGCCGGCCCATCGCCTGACCCTGAGCAACACCCGCTACATGTACTGGACCGTCGCGCAAATGGTCGCGCACCACAGCGTCAACGGTTGCCAATTGCAGGCCGGTGACCTGTTCGGTTCGGGCACCTTGTCCGGCCCGGAAAACGGTCAGTTCGGCAGCCTGCTGGAAATCACCGAGGGCGGCAAAAAACCGATCGAACTGGCGTCCGGAGAAGTGCGCAAATTCCTTGAAGACGGCGACGAAGTCATCCTGCGCGCTCGCTGCGTGCGTGACGGTTTTGCCCCGATCGGTTTCGGCGAATGCCGTGGCACCGTCGTGGCCGCGCGCTGACAGGAGCGGAGTATGGATCTCTACACGTATTACCGCTCCACGTCGTCGTACCGGGTGCGGATCGCGCTGGCGCTCAAGGGCCTCGACTTTCGGGCGCTGCCGGTCAATCTGATCGCGCCGCAGGGGGGCGAGCATCGGCAAGCGGCGTTTCTGGCGATCAATCCGCAGGGGCGCGTGCCGGCCTTGCGCACGGACGAAGGTGAATTGCTGATTCAGTCGCCGGCGATCATCGAGTACCTGGAAGAGCGTTATCCACAGGTGCCACTGTTGCCGCAGGACTTCGCCGCTCGCGCCCATGTGCGCGGCGTGGCGGCGGTGATCGGTTGCGATGTGCATCCGCTGCACAACGTCAGCGTGCTCAATCGCCTGCGTCAGTCGGGGCACGACGAAGTGCAGGTGACTGAGTGGATTGGCCACTGGATCAGCCAGGGACTGGCGACGGTGGAGCAGTTGATCGGCGACAGCGGCTTCTGTTTTGGCGAGTGGCCGTGTGTGGCTGATGTGTATCTGATTCCGCAGTTGTATGCGGCCGAGCGGTTCAATGTTTCGCTTGAGGCTTATCCACGGATTCGGCGGGTAGCCGCGCTGGCGGCCGAGCATTCAGCCTTCATCAAGGCCCATCCGGCCAACCAGCCAGACACACCGTAAACCTGTAATGAGTGAGGAACCCTTGTGGGAGGGGGCTTGCTCCCCAAGACGGTAAGCCATCCACAGGGGTGGTTTCTGGCATAACGCTTTCGCGAGCAAGCCCCCTCCCACAGTTGGAATCATGGGTCTGCTGGCACTCGGTGAAGACAGTGATCCCCCTCCAGTGATCTGTCTGCTCCCAAAAATCCTAAAAACAAAAAAGGTACCTTGCGATGCACAACCAGATTGCCAGCTTCCGGGCGGCACTCGACGCCCGTCCTGTGTCCCGGTTTCAGTGGTTGCTCTTGATTCTGTTAGCCCTGTTGCTGGTCACCGATGGCTATGACGCTCAGGTGCTCGGTTACGTGGTGCCGGCGCTGGCGCAGGATTGGGGGCTGGAGAAAGCGGCGTTTGGCCCGGTGTTCAGTGCCAACCTGCTCGGGCTCACCGTTGGCTCCCTCGTCGTCACGCCACTGGCCGACCGCTTTGGCGTACGCCGGATTCTGCTGGCTTGCGTGCTGATCTACGCCACGCTCACCGTACTGATGGTTTTCGCCGACTCGCTGAACACGTTGATGATTGCGCGGTTTATCTGCGGCATCGGCATGGGCGGTGCAATGCCCAGTGCGATGGCGCTCATGTCGGAATACTCGCCGCCACGCTTGCGCACCTTGATGGTGACACTGGCCGCGTGCGGTTTTTCATTTGGTGGTGCGGCGGGTGGTTTTGTCGCGGCGGGCTTCATCGACCGCTTCGGCTGGCAAGCGGTGTTCCTCGCTGGCGGTGTGACGCCTTTGCTGCTCTTCCCGTTTCTCTGGTGGATGCTGCCGGAATCCTTGCCGCGTCTGCTGCGGGACGCACCGCCGTATGCGCGGTTACGCAAAGTCACCGCGCGCATGCTGCCGGACTGGCAACCGCCGGCCGCCTCTGTTGAACAGAATGAGCGCGAGCAGGGCAGCAAGCTGACCCTGGTCGAGTTGTTCCGCAACGGTTATGCACGACCGACGATGCTGATCTGGGCGACGTTTTTCGTCAGCCTGATTCTGCTGTATTTCATGATCAGCTGGCTGCCGTCGCTGTTGCTCGAAAGCGGGCTGAAACTTAATGAAGCCAATCTGGTGACCTCGATGTTCCTGTTCGCCGGGACGTTGGGCGCGATCTGCATGGCGTGGTTCGCCGATCGCCTGAAGCGCAAAGTGCGGCTGTTGTCCGGCGTGCTGGCAGGCGCGGCGCTGTGTACGATTCTGCTCGGTTTGAATCACGACAATCCGCGTTATCTGGTGGCCTGTGTGTTCGCCGCCGGTTTTTGCATCATCGGCGGGCAGCTTACGCTGAATGCCTTTGCCAGCAACTTCTACCCGGCGCATGTGCGCGCCACCGGCACGGGGTGGGCGTTGGGCGTCGGGCGATTTGGTTCGATTCTCGGGCCGTTGTTCGGCAGTCTGCTGCTGGCGATGCACATTCCGGTGGAGCAGATTTTCTTCTTCTGCGCGATTCCGGCGGTGATCGCGGCGTTGTTGATCATTCAGGTGCGTTCGCCTTCAGCAGCGTCAGTCAGTGCACCACCGAATTGGGTGGCAGATGCCCCAATCGCTCCGTCAGGCGAAGCCGCTGAATCGGGTCGTCGCTGAGCAGCAGCGCATGCTCCAGATCGAAGCGTTCGGCGTTCGGGCAATCGAGCCGCTGATACAGGCTGGCCCGGGCCAGATAATCAGCGGCGGTGGCATTGCCCAGCTCCAGGACTCGCTCGGCGTCGATCAGCGCGGCAATAAAGTCATCGTGGGTCAGGTGTAACTGACGCAGGTTGCGTGACAGGCGCTGGAGCATCTGCACCGGCGTGGCGGTCAGCAGATGGTCGGCGTTGAGTTGCATCTGGTGGCCATATTGGCGATGCAGCAGTTCGCGACAATCGTTCGGATACAAACGCCGTCCACCGCACGGATCGAGCAAGTGATCCGCTCCGGAAACCTTCAGCAGGAAATGCCCGGGGAAGTTCACGCCGACCAGCGGGATCTCCAGGCCACGGGCCAGTTCCAGCGCGATCAGCGCCAGGGCCAACGGTTGGCCGCGTCGGGTTTGCAAGACCTTGTTGATCAACGCGGCCTGCGGGCGCAGCGGCGCGAAATCATCCTGCGCGAAACCCAGGTCGGTCATTCGCCGCAGGAGTGGCTGCGCCAGTTCGCTGACCGGCAACAGCGGCAAACCGGAACTGACGCGCTGTTGCAGTTCTTTGAAGTCCAGCAACAGCGCCCCGGGATCGAGGTGTTTGTCATGCTCGGCAGCCATCCACAACGCGGCTTCGAACAGCGCGGGCGGTGAACGGTGCAGGCACTCGAAAAAACGTTGGCGCGGACTCATCAAAATCTCCGGGGCATGCCTCGTTTTAGCCTCGTCCGTGTCATTCGTCCAGTGCCTGACGGTGTGCTGCCCGGGTTATGCCGCAAGCTTCTGTCTGCGTGGGCGCTTATTCCGGTGCGCTTCAGCAATTTTCAGGCGCAAGCCTATACTGGCGTTCTACCAGAAGTGATTCGGGAGCCTGTCGATGTTCGCTCTCATGCAAAGCACTCGCCTGGAATCGCTGCACCTTAGCGTTGACCCGGTCTCCGGGTTGAAGGCGGTCATTGCCATCCACAACAGTCGTCTGGGGCCGGCCCTGGGCGGGTGCCGTTATCTTGCCTATCCCAATGATGAATCGGCAGTCGAAGACGCGATCAGACTCGCCCAGGGCATGAGCTACAAAGCTGCGCTGGCGGGGTTGCCGCAGGGCGGCGGGGTCGCGGTGATCGTGCGTCCGGCTCATGTGGAAAACCGCGGTGCATTGTTCGAAGCCTTTGGCCGTTGCATCGATCAGCTCGACGGGCGCTACATCACGGCCATCGACAGCGGCACCTCGGTGGCGGACATGGATTGCATCGCCCAGCAGACCCAGCATGTTACCAGCACCACCTCGGCCGGCGACCCCGCGCCGCATGCAGCAATGGGCGTATTCACCGGAATTCGCGCCACCGCCATGGCGCGTCTGGGCAGCGACAATCTTGAAGGCCTGCGCGTGGCGATCCAGGGTCTGGGCAATGTCGGTTACGCACTGGCCGAGCAACTGCACGCCGCCGGTGCCGAACTGCTGGTCAGCGACATCGACCACGGCAAGGTGCAATTGGCGATGGAGCAGCTCAACGCTCACCCGATTGCCAACGATGCGTTGCTCAGCACGCCGTGCGACATTCTGGCGCCGTGTGGCCTGGGTGGCGTGCTCAACAGCCACACCGTCACGCAACTGCGTTGTTCGGCGGTGGCGGGTTCGGCGAACAATCAACTGACGCACCTGGACGTCGCCGATCAACTGGAGCGGCGCGGCATTCTGTATGCCCCGGATTACGTGATCAATGCGGGCGGGCTGATCTACGTTTCGCTGAAACATCGTGGCGAGGAATTGGCCACGATCACCGCGCACCTGTCGAAAATCAGCTCGCGCCTTACCGAAGTGTTCGCCCATGCGCAGGCGGAAAAACGCTCGCCGGCACGGGTCGCCGATGAGTTGGCGGAAAGAGTTTTGTATCGCTGAATTTCACAGGCATGAAAAAGGCCCTGAGCCATTCGACTCGGGGCCTGTTCAATTCGGGCATCGATTACTTCGCAGCCTTCGCTGCCTTGGCCGGTTTTACCGGTGCTTCGGCAGGTTCTTCTGCTTCAGTCACCTGGGCTTTCTCGACCGGTTCGGCCGGTGCGTTGATCAGTTCGGACAACGCATCAGGCTGACTCTTGAACGCCCGGGCGAACACATCGCGATTCTTCGCCATGTAGATCCCGGCTTCTTCCACTTGTTGTTCAGTCAGCGACGGAACAGCTTTTTGCAACACATCGGCCAGATATTCGGCCAGTTCGAGCATTTTGTCATGACGGTCAGCTTCGGCTTTATCCATGAACAAGCGCTCCAGATCTCGGCTGCTGCGGTATACCACTTCGACGGCCATTCACCACCTCACATGCCTTCACGTTAAGTTGTCTTGACGACTACTGTATCCATATACAGCGAAAAGGATAAGCGAATCCCTGCGCCATGGGTAGTGGCTTTTCAATGTAGACCGGATTTCGGGTTTGTCAGGGACGCTGCGTTGCTGCATTCGCGAGCAGAAAACCACTTGCGGTGCGACCAAACGCCACGGCGCGGGTTTTGCGGCGGCTCGCCATGATGGCGTGGCCTCTTTTCTGCATGAAACCGGACACGTGCAGAAAACCGTCACGTCCAACACGCATCATCCGCTCGAATCGGGCTAAGGAAACATCATCGTGAAAATCAACTGGGCCGAGAAACTGCGGCAAAACGTGCATCAACTGGCCGAGTCGCTGGGCAACCTGTTCGTCGAGACCTTCCATTACCTGGCGCTGTTCGCCATCGGTGCGGTGACGGCATGGGCGGCGGTGATGGAGTTCCTCGGAATGCTCGAAGTCGGGCATATCAAGATCGATGACATTTTGTTGCTGTTCATCTATCTGGAATTGGGGGCGATGGTCGGGATTTACTTCAAGACCAACCACATGCCGGTGCGCTTTCTGATTTACGTAGCGATCACGGCACTGACGCGCCTGCTGATCTCCAACGTCTCGCACCACAATCCGCCGGACATGGGAATCATCTACCTGTGCGGCGGGATTCTGCTGCTGGCGTTCTCGATTCTGGTAGTGCGTTACGCCTCGTCGCAATTTCCTTCGGTGAAGATCGAACACCCGCAACGCAAGATCGGCACGGGCTCCGGTGAACATCCGGAAGTGGAAAAGGGCGAACTCTAAAGGCCGGCGGTTTGCCGGGGCGGGTCGATGACGCGTGGCGGTGGCGGGGTCAGCCCGTCGCCACGGGTCATGGCTTCGAGGATCGCCATGGCGCTGTGGCCCTGTTCGATGGCAATGCCGAACTGGATGCTTTGCACCAGACGCTTGAGCCGCGCCGGGTCGTTACGCTGCTCGGCGCTGATCATCCGTTTGGCGACGATCCGGCCGCTGTTGGACAAGGTCAGCATGATGCTGCCGTCCAGGCCTTGAATGCTCAGGTTGATCTGATAGTCCGGCGCGAAGGCATCGGTAATGATTTGAAAAGGATTGTCCATGATGCGTCACCGCCTGATTGAACGTGCAGTTGTTGACCGGCCGTGATCGGGTTGGTTCGCCAAACCAGACCATTGGCCCTTCCGTGGTCTTGTCTCTTTGGGAGATGTAGCAAGGGACATGCCGGGAAAATTGTCGAACAATGAAACCGGCCAAAAACAAGGCGAGCCCATGGCTCGCCTTGTTCGTTTACGGCCCGTTTCAGGGCAGAACCGAGTAGATGATCGCTGACAGTGCAATCAGGCCGATCAGCACCACAAACACATTGGACGCCTGGCCCGAATACTGGCGCAAGGCTGGCACCCGGCGGATCGCGTACATCGGCATCAGGAACAGCAGGCAGGCAATCACCGGGCCGCCGAGGGTTTCGATCATGCCGAGGATGCTTGGATTGAACGTCGCGACGGCCCAGCAGCTGAGAATCATGAACAGCGCGGTGGCGCGGTTGAGCCAGCTCGCCGACATCACCTTGCCACGGCTGCGCAGGCTTTTGACGATCATGCCCTGGAAGCCTTCGCTGGCGCCGATGTAGTGGCCGAGGAAGGATTTGGTGATCGCCACCAGCGCAATCAATGGCGCGGCGTAAGCGATGACCGGGGTCTGGAAATGGTTGGCCAGGTACGACAGGATCGAAATGTTCTGTGCCTTGGCGGCTGCAAGATCTGCCGGCGACAGCGCCAGTACGCAGCTGAAGCAGAAGAACATCACCGTCACCACCATCATGCCGTGGGCCATGGCGAGGATGCCGCTGCTCTTGCGTTCGGCCTGCGCGCCGTAGCGCTGCTTCTGGTCAACCGCGAACGCCGAGATGATCGGCGAGTGGTTGAACGAGAACACCATCACCGGGATCGCCAGCCACATCGTCTTGAGGAACACCGACATCGGCATTGCCTCTTGAGCACTGGCGAAGAACGCGCCGTTCCAGTTCGGAATCAAGCTGACCGCCAGCAATAGCAAAGCGGCGACGAACGGATAAACCAGCACGCTCATGGCTTTGACAATGACGCTCTGGCCGCAACGCACGATGGCCATCAGTCCCAGAATCAACGCCAGCGAGAGGATCGCCCGAGGCGGCGGAGCGATGTGCAACTGGTGTTCGAGGAAGCTGCTCAGCGTGTTGGTCAGCGCCACGCTGTACACCAGCAGAATCGGGAAGATCGCGAAGAAATACAGGAGCGTGATCAGTTTGCCGGCACCGATGCCGAAGTGTTCTTCGACCACTTCAGTGATGTCCCCGGAACGTCCGGACAGCACGAATCGGGTCAGACCCCGGTGCGCGAAGAAGGTCATCGGGAATGCCAGCAACGCCAATATCAGCAACGGCCAGAAACCACCGACGCCAGCGTTGATCGGCAGGAACAAGGTGCCGGCACCGATGGCGGTGCCGTACAGGCCAAGCATCCAGGTGGTGTCGAATTTGCTCCAGCCCGTGTGGGCGGTTTCTGTTTTGCCTGTGAGGTCTACAGCGGGATTTTCGGCAGCAGGTGTACGTACATCGGTCATCGGTATCGCCTCGTTATTATTTTTGCTCGGGCTCACGTATTGCGGACGGTCAGGGAGTGCTCCTCAGCACTCCACCCAGCTCACTGCCAGGCCGCCCCGTGAAGTCTCTTTGTATTTGTCATGCATATCGGCGCCGGTATCGCGCATGGTGCGGATCACCCGGTCGAGGGAAATGAAGTGGTTACCGTCACCGCGCAGGGCCATCTGTGTGGCGTTGATCGCCTTGACCGCAGCGATCGCATTGCGCTCGATGCACGGCACCTGCACCAGACCGCCGACGGGGTCGCAGGTCAGGCCGAGGTTGTGTTCCAGGCCGATTTCGGCGGCGTTTTCCAGTTGCTCCGGGGTCGCGCCCAGCACTTCGGCCAGGCCCGCAGCGGCCATGGCGCACGCCGAACCGACCTCGCCCTGGCAGCCGACTTCGGCGCCGGAGATTGAGGCATTTTTCTTACACAGAATGCCGACCGCTGCCGCGCCCAAAAAGAAAGCGACGACGTCATCGTCAGACGCGTCCGGATTGAATTTCATGTAGTAGTGCAAAACCGCCGGAATGATCCCGGCGGCGCCATTGGTCGGCGCGGTGACCATGCGCCCGCCGGCAGCGTTCTCTTCGTTGACGGCGAGGGCGAACAGGTTGACCCATTCCATCGCCGACAGCGTCGAACTGATGACATTCGGCTTGCCGATTTCCAGCAGGCTGCGATGCAGTTTCGCCGCACGGCGTGGCACGTTCAGACCGCCGGGCAGAATGCCTTCGTGGCGCAAACCCTGCTCGACGCACTCGCGCATTACCGACCAGATGTGCAGCAGGCCTTTACGGATTTCATCGTCGCTGCGCCAGGCCCGTTCGTTGGCCATCATCAGCTCGGACACCCGCAGGTTGTGCTGCTTGCACAGCGACAGCAGTTCGGCGGCGCTGGAGAAGTCGTACGGCAACACCACGTCACCGGCCGGTGCGACACCGGATTCGGCTTCCGCCGCTTCGATGATGAAACCGCCGCCGACCGAGTAGTACGTTTGCGTGAACAGCTCGGCGCTTTCGCCAAAGGCTGTCAGCGACATGGCATTGGGGTGGTAGGGCAGACTTTGGTCGAGCAGCAGGAGATCGCGCTGCCAGTTGAAGGAAATTTCTCTCTGACCGGCCAATGACAGCAGACCGCTTTCGCGCAGTTGCTGGATGCGCGGGTCGATGGTCGCCGGATCGATACTGTCCGGCCATTCGCCCATCAGGCCCATGACCGTGGCGCGGTCGGTGGCGTGACCGACGCCGGTGGCCGACAGCGAACCGTATAAACGGATTTCCACACGTTTCACGTCGAGCAGCAAATGCTGGTCGATCAGAGCCTGGGCGAAAGTCGCGGCGGCGCGCATCGGGCCGACGGTGTGGGAACTGGACGGACCGATGCCGACCTTGAATAGATCAAAAACACTGATAGCCATGCTAAAGCCTTACAAGCAATGGAGTAGGAATCGCCGCCATTTTTTGTAGGACAAGCGCAATGTCGGCGATACTGCCTCCCTCGCTTCAACGTGACTAACGAAACTTCCTAAGTAAGCCTTTAGCAGGACTAAACGATGAGTCGTCAATTGCATGCCCAGACCTACGTCTGGCTGCAGGTGTTTTCCTGTGCCGCGCGGCACCTGTCGTTCACCCGTTGTGCAGAAGAACTGCACATTACCCCGGGGGCGGTCAGTCAACAGATTCGACAATTGGAGGAGCGCCTCGGCTTTCGCCTGTTTCATCGACGCGCGCGTGGTGTGGAGCTGAGCGCGGAAGGCCAGCGATTGGCGATTACGGTCAATGAAGCGTACGGCAGCATCGATGCGGAATTACGTCGGCTCGATGCCGGAATGATCAGCGGGATTCTGCGCGTGCGCTCGATTCCGTCGTTTCTCAGTAAATGGCTGACGCCGCGCTTGCCGCGTCTGCAACAGCGCTATCCGGACATCCAGCTGCGCCTGGTCGCCGAGGACAGCAGCGTGCCGTTGCACGAGGGCGACTTCGACTTGGCGATTGACCTGAACGACGGCAGCTATCCGGGATTGTTATCCACAGCCTTGCTCGATGAGCAGATTTTCCCGGTGTGCGCACCGGGCCTGTTGCGTGGACGACCGCCGCTGCACGGGCCGGCGGATCTGGTGCATTTCCCGTTGCTGCACGACATTACGGCCTGGCGTGGCAGTTACGAGTACGCGGAGTGGGAGTTCTATCTCAACGCCATCGGTTTCGAAGGCGCCGACGTACGGCGCGGGCACACCTTCAATCGCAATCACCTGACCATCGAAGCGGCGATTGCCGGTATGGGCGTGGCAATTGCGCGGCGCACGTTGCTCAACGATGAACTGGAGCGGGGCACGCTGATTGTGCCGTTCGGACTGTCGGTGCCCAACCACAAACGCTACGTGCTGCTCTATGCGCCGGGGGCCTTGAGCCATCCGGGCGTGCGGGCGGTGCATGACTGGCTGGTGGAAGAAGCGGGGATTTTTCGCAGTTTGCACCCGTTGAATGACGGGCAATTGTGAGCAAATTTTGCAGGGTTGCGAGGCGACCCAACTCCCGACCTTACCAGTGACTTGCCTGCTTGTCCGGCTTTTTTTGCGAATGAATATTTATCTTTTTTCAGGGGTTGAAATGTTCGTCAGTCGGGCCGATTGTTGTAACCAAGAGGTCAGGAAATTCAATTCAAGGCCTCTCGCGAGCTAGCTGAAATAAGGGATGAACTATGCAAATCCAAGTCAACAGCGATAACCATATTCAAAGCAGTAAACGACTGGAGGAGTGGGTACGCACCACCATTGAGAGCACGCTCGACCGTTATGAAGAAGACCTGACCCGTGTCGAAGTCCACCTCAGCGACGAGAACGGCGACAAACCAGGTCCCCATGACTTGCGCTGCCAACTGGAAGCGCGGCCAAAAGGCCATCAACCGATTTCCGTCACCCACAAAGCCGATTCGCTGGAACAGGCGATCGATGGTGCTGCCGAAAAACTCGAGCACGCCCTGGAGCACCTCTTCGGCAAACTGCGAGGTAAGCCACGCGCCGCTGTAGTGCCATTCACCGGCAAGGCCAACGACAAGCTGTTGGCGGAAGAATTTGACGAGAACGAACAGGCAGCGATCAACAGTTGATACGCTGATTTTTCAAGCCACCCAATGAGAACGGGCCTGCAATTGCAGGCCCGTTTCTTTTTCGGCGAAGATCAGAAGGCGACCGAGGTTTGCACATAAACCGTGCGCGGCTCGCCGACATATTTGCCCTTGTTGTTGTCATCGAACGAGCGCGTGAAGTATTGCGTGTTGAAGATGTTCTTCACGCCCACCGCCACGTTCAGATCCGATAACTGCGGGCCGAAGTCATACCCGGCACGGCTGCTGAACAGCATGTAACCCGGGATCTTGCCTGTGCTGCCGTCGGCACTTTCCTTCGAGGTGTTGGCGTTGTCGGCAAACTGGTCGCTCTGGAAGCTGCTGTCGAAGTTGAGTTTCCACGGCCCTTCGGTGTAACCGACGCCAATCGTGCCTTTGTGTTTCGACGAGAACGGCACGCGATTGCCCTTGTTCGGCCCGTCTTCACGAATGGTTGCGTCGACGTAGGCGTAAGTGGCGTAGACATCGAAACCGGCCAGCGCCGGGCTCAAATCATCGAGGGCGTAATTGACGCTGGTCTCGATGCCTTGGTGACGGGTTTCGCCACGGGCGATCACCGAGTCGTTGGTCTGATTGCTTTCGTACTGGTTGTCGAAGTTGATCAGGAACGCGCCGATCTCTGCGCGCAGCGCACCGTTGTCGTAACGGGTGCCGAGCTCCCAGGTGCGCGCTTTTTCCGGTTTCACTTCGCCGCTGGTCACGCGGTTGGGCATCTGGCTGTACTGCACGCTGCCGAACGAACCTTCGGTGTTGGCGTACAGGTTCCAGCTATCGGTCAGGTGATAGAGAACATTCAGCGCCGGCAACGCAGTGTTGTAGTCGCCCTTGTATTTGACGTTGGTCAGGTTGTTGGTCTGTTGCGACTCGATCATCTCGTAGCGTACGCCCGGGGTGATCGTCCACTTGCCGATATCGATGCGGTCGTCGACGAAGAACGCATTGGCCTCAGTGCCGCCGCGTGTATCGCGGTCATTGCGGCTATTGGTGGTCGGGTATTGATTGCTGGCAATCGGCGTGCGGTAACGCAGTTCGTGGCCGGCTTCGTTGATGTAGCGGTAGCCGACGCCGACTTCATGGCTGGTCGGGCCAAGATCGAAACCTTGGGCGAAGCGGGTTTCCAGACCGCGCACCCAATACTCGCGCGGCGACAGCGACAGGAACGTGCCCTGATCCAGATAGCCGCTGCGCAGGGTCTTGGTGAAGAAGGTGTTGGCGGTGAATTCGCGGCGATCCTCCTGATAGCGATAGCCGAAGTTGAACATGGTGCGGCGGCCCCAGAACTGGTCCTTCGGGCGCGTGGACTGATACGGATCGGCATCGTAATCGGCGACGTTCAAACCGCCGGGCATGTCGGCCTTGCCTTCGTAATACTGCGCCATCGCGTTGAAGCTATTGGCTTCGTCGAGCTGGTATTTGCCCTTGAGGATCAGGTCGTCGATCTCGGTGTCGCTGTGCTCACGCCAGTCACCGCCCCGGGTGCCGGAGTACAGCAAAGCGCCGCCGAGGCCGTTGGCGTTGGTGCCGCCGGCGAGCAGGTTGGCGCTGGTCTTGAAGCCGTCATGGCTGGAGGAAGGACTGGTTTCAGTCTGGAAACCGCCCTTGACCGTTGGCGCATCGGGAATCGCCCGGGTCACGAAGTTGACCACGCCGCCGACGTTCTGCGGGCCGTAACGCACGGCGCCACCACCACGCACCACATCTACGGCGTCCATGTTGCCCATGCTGATCGGGGCGAAAGAAAGCTGCGGCTGGCCGTACGGTGCAAAAGGCACCGGGATGCCGTCCATCAGCACCGTCGAGCGCGCGGCGAGGCGCGGGTTGAGGCCGCGAATGCCGAAGTTCAGCGCCATGTCGTGGCTGCCGGTGCCGTTGTTTTCCGGGGCGTTGACCCCGGGAATGCGGTTGAGCACATCGCGCGCCTGAGTCGCACCCTGACGCTCGAAGTCTTCGCGGCGAATCACGTCGCGGGCACCGGGATGCTCGAAGACGTTGACCTGCGCCGCCTCGCCGAGCCAGTCGCCGACGACTTTAGAGGTGTCCAGTTCCAGTGCGGTCTCGGCCACCGGCTGCAGACTGAAAGCATTGTTGCCCTCGGCCCGCGCTTGCAGACCGGTGCCTTCGAGCAAGGCATTCAGACCTTGTTCTGGGGTATAGCTGCCTTCCAGGCCGCGACTTTGCACCCCGCTGGTGACTTGCGAACCGAAAGAAATCAGCACCCCGGCTTCACGGCCAAACTGGTTGAGCGCGTTCTCCAGCGACGACGGCGCAATGTGATAAGCCTTGGCATCGGCAGCCATTGCGGCGGGCAGTGCGCTGAAACTCAGGCTGGCGCCGAGAACAAGATTGCGCAGGGTGCGAGCCAGTGGCGTGAGGCGGGTGGGGTGCATGGTGGCGGATCCTGAGAAGGTTGAATCAAGGGGGCTTTCCTTCTCTGTCACGCCAGATCTGAAAAACGGCTCACAAATGACGAATATTTTTTCACTGCTTTTTGGGATGAGTGTCAGACCTTGGCTTCGACACTGATCCAATAGCGGGTAAAGCGCTTCACCTTTACCGGCAAGCTGATTTCCAGCAGGTCAAGAATCCGCTCGCTGTCGTCCAGTGGATAAGTCCCGGAGATCAGCAAGTCGGCAACGTTCTTGTCGCAATGAAGCTGGCCGCGACGATAACGGCCGAGCTCATCGAGGAAATCGCCGAGGCGCATGTGCGCGGCCACCAGCATGCCGTCGGCCCAGGCGCCGCTGTTGGCGTCCAGCGGTCTGGCGTCGCTGACCGCCGTTGCGCTGAAGCTCAGTTGACGGGCGACGGGCAGCAACATGGGCGCGCGGCCACTGGCGATCAGTTCGGCCCGGCCTTCGAACAACGCGACCTGCGTGCGATCGGCAAATTGCCGCACATTGAGCCGCGCGCCGTGGGTTTTCAGAATCCCCTGCGCGGTGCGTACTTCGAACGATTGCGCCGCGGTCAGGAGCATTTCGCCTTCGAGCAAACGGATCAGCCGCAGTGCGCCATCGACATCGGCGGCGCTGGCGGTATTGAGTTGCAACTGATCGCCCGCGCCCAGCGACACCTTGCGCCGCTGGCCAACCGGACTGCGGAAATCGGCGAGCAGCGACGGCAGCGGATTGTGCTCGCGCATGCCCCAGGTAACCGCTGAACCTGCGCCAAGAATCAGCAACAGCTTGAGTGCCTGACGGCGGCTACCGGACTTCGGCGCGTTCAGCGCCGCATGCGCCAGCGGCGACGACACTCCGCGCAAGCGCTGGTTGACCCGTTGAATATGCTCCCACGCCCGGCGGTGCTCGCTGTGCGCGTCGAGCCATTGTTGCCAGGCCAGTTGCTGGCGCGGGGAGAGCGCGCCTTGCTGCATTTCCATCAGCCAGTGCACTGCCTGCTCCGCGACGTGCGAGGAAAAATCCGGGACGCGGTTCATAGGGCGAAATAGCAGCGCATCGCCGCTTTGTTCAGATGACGTTTGACCGTGGCCACCGAAATGCCGAGCTCGGCGGCGATTTGCGGGTAGGTCAGGCCATCGACCTGTGCCAGCAGAAAGGCTCGTTTGACCAGGCGAGGCAAACCGTCAAGCAACTGATCCAGTTCCATCAGGGTTTGCAGGATGATGGCTTTGTCTTCTTCCGACGGCGCGACCACGTCCGGCATCTGCGCGAGGGTGTCGAGGTAGGCGCGCTCAAGATCCTGTCGGCGGTAATGATTGAACAGCACACGCTTGGCGAGGGTGGTGAGAAAGGCACGCGGCTCGATGATCACCGGCGGCTCGCGGGCTGTCAGCACTTTGATGAACGTGTCCTGCGCCAGATCCGCCGCGCTGTCCGGGCAGCCGAGTTTGCGCCGCAGCCAGCCGGTCAGCCAGCTGTGGTGGGCTTGATAAAGCGATTCGACGGGGTGGGCGGACGACAATGTGATGACTCCGGGCGCAGCGATGTGCGGAGAAAACATGCGTTAGAGAACAAGAATGGTTCGCATTGTAGGGGCGAGTACCGTGTCCGGCAATCAGATGCTTTTGCGTATGAGAATATTTATCATTAATATTGCTCGCCTGTTGGTTCGGCTTGTCGGCCGGACGTTTTTCGTTTCAGGGTCGAAACATGAAAGGCAAACTTGCCACTCTCCCCATGTCCTATCGTCTGGCCGTCACCTCGCGAGTGCTGGCGGCGGTGTTCGGCGGCTATCTGGTCGCGGCGCTGGCCAGTGTCACGTTGACCATGTGGCTGCCGCTCAGTCGTGCTGAAGCCGTGGTCACCGGCATGACCGTTTCGTTTCTGGTCTATCTGGTCGCTGTGCTCTGGTGCTTCGCCTGCCGCACGGCCTGGTCGGCATGGGTCGGCTTGCTCGTGCCGAGCGTGATTCTGGCGACCATTTCCGGTGCGGCACGCGGATTGGGCTACGCATGAAAGAGGGTTTCCGTCAGGCCATGGCCTGGCTGCACACGTGGACCGGACTGGTATTCGGCTGGCTGCTGTTTGCGATTTTTCTGACCGGTACCCTGGCCTATTTCAAGGATGAAACCAGTCACTGGATGCAGCCGGAAATCCCTGCGCGGCCGATGAATGCCGAGGCAAGCCTGACGCTGGCGCAAGATTATCTGCAACAACATGCGCCGGGTGCCTCGCGCTGGCTGATCGACTTGCCCGATGCCCGCGATCCCGGCCTGACCGTACGTTGGCAACAGGCACCGGCGAAGCCCGGCGAGCGCGGGCGATTCGAATCGAAAACCCTCGATGCGCAAACCGGCGCCGAGGTGCAGGGCCGCGAAAGCATGGGCGGCGAATTCTTTTACCGCTTCCATTTCCAGCTGCAAATGCCTTACCCGTGGGGCCGCTGGCTGGCGACGATTGCCGCGATGGTGATGTTCGTTGCGCTGATCACCGGGATCATCACCCACAAAAAAATCTTCAAGGATTTCTTCACCTTCCGCCCGCGCAAGGGCCAGCGCTCTTGGCTTGACGGTCA
Source organism: Pseudomonas atagonensis (assembly GCF_011369485.1). Classification (GTDB taxonomy): domain Bacteria; phylum Pseudomonadota; class Gammaproteobacteria; order Pseudomonadales; family Pseudomonadaceae; genus Aquipseudomonas; species Aquipseudomonas atagonensis. Next base: position 25,671 of record NZ_VXCA01000002.1, read on the forward strand.
TAACGCGGTGGGCGTGCTGGTGCTGCCGTTTCACTTGATGATCACCTACAGCAGCTTGGTGATATTCATGTCGATGGTCATGCCGGCGAGCATTCTGGCGTCCTACGGCAGTGACGCGCGGTCGTTTTACGACGAGGTTTTTCCGGCCTCGAAGACGCTGGAACGGGCGAACATCCCCGCACCACTGGCGCCGATGGCCCCGCTGCTGGCCAGGGCCAGTGAGCAATGGTCGGGGGGCAACACCGCGCGATTGTCGGTCAACCATCCGGGTGATGCCAATGCATCGGTGGTGCTGTCCCGCGGCGGTGATCGCGTGGTGCACGACTTCGGCAGCGCCGTGACTTTCAACGGCGTCACCGGACAGATGCTCGGCAGCTCACCGGATCAGCCGGTGGCGATGGCGGTGGGCGGCGCTTTTTACGGCTTGCACATGGGCCATTTCGCCGGGCCGGTGCTGCGCTGGCTGTATTTCATCTGCGGTCTGGCCGGCACGGCAATGATCGGCACCGGTCTGGTGATCTGGCTCGGCAAGCGCCAGCTCAAACACGCCAAGAGCGGGGTGATGCCGTTCGAGCTGCGTCTGGTGGAAGTGCTGAACATCGCCAGCATGGCCGGACTGGTGAGCGCGGTTGCAGTGTTCTTCCTCGCTAATCGTCTGCTGCCGCTGAATCTGGCCGAGCGTGCGGACTGGGAAGTGAACGCCTTCTTCATCGCTTGGGGCTTGAGCGTTGTGCATGCGCTGTTGCGTCCGGGGCGCAAGGCCTGGGTCGAGCAGTTGGCGTTGGCCGCGGTGCTGTTTATCGCCGTGCCGCTGATCAATGCGTTGACCACCCCGTGGAATCTCGGCGCCACGCTGGCCCAGGGTGACTGGACCCTGGCCGGATTCGACCTGACCTGCCTCGGCGCGGGCCTGTTCCTCGGCTGGGCCGCCTGGAGAATGCAGCGCGCCGGCAGCACCGTCAAAGTGAAAAAGACGCCGCGCGAAAAGTCCCGGCCAATCACGCTTGAGCAGGGGGCGAACTGATGCTGCTTGCGCTGTTGCTGTGCTATGCCGGGTTCACCGCGCTGTGTCTGTCGATGCCTCGACACCACGACGAATTGCTCGGCAACAAGCCGTCGCCTCGACGCCGTCGGGGGCTGAACCTGGCCGGATGGTTGCTGCTGGTTTTGTCGTTGTGGGCCGCCGTCGCCGCGAATGGCTGGGGTTTCGGTCTGGTCGACTGGTTCGCCGTGTTGATGCTCAGCGCATTGGCGTTGGTGTTGCTGATGCCGTATCAGCCACGTCTGGTGCTCGGTTTGGCCGGGGTCAGTCTGCTGGCCAGCCCGGTCGCTGCATGGGCGCAGTGCTGAAGTGCTGATCGGTCTGCCACCGGAATCGCGCGACGATGAGCCACGTGGCGCGCGTGCACATTTTCTTCAGGTGTTTTTGTCCCAGCGTTCGCAAATGGAAGCGCTGGTGAATCGGCGCGTCGGTTGCCGGGCGACGGCGGCGGATCTGGTGCAGGATCTGTTTCTGCGCTTCTGGCGGCGGCCATTGGTGCAAGTCGAGGAGCTCAGCACTTACTTGCTGCGCTGCGCCGGCAACATCGCCATCGACCATCTGCGCAGCGAAGGCACGCGGGTGCGCGTCAACGAAGGTTGGCAACCGGAGGAGCCGGACAGCCACGGCAGCGAACCGCAAGCCGCGCTCGAAGCCGGCAATGATTTACGCCACGTCGAAGCGGCGTTGCGCGCCTTGCCTGAGCGCACGCGGCAGATCTTTTTGCTCAATCGCATCCACGGCCGCAAGTACGCGGAAATCGCCAAAGCCATGGGCCTGTCCCAAAGCGCCGTGGAAAAACATATGATGCGCGCCCTCGAGGCCTGCAAGGCCAGCCTGCGCGACCCCGCGCCACGTCTGCCAGGGAAAGCACCGTGAATTCAACCGACACCGTCACCCCGACGCCCGCTCAGGAGCAGGAGGCCTTGGCCTGGTTGAGCCTGTTGCATGACCGGCCGAGCGCGGGCGATCAACTGACCTTCAGTCAATGGCTGCACGCTGACCAGGCTCATGCAGAGGCGTACGCGCAGGCGCAGGTCATCTGGGAATTGAGTGAAGGGCCGGCGCGAACCCTGGCCGATGAAGAGGCGCAGGCGTTGCAGGGCTACCTCAATGCGATTGATCGCCCACGCCGATCGCCACTTTTGCGCGGGGCAGGCGCACTGGCGATGGCGGCGTGTCTGCTGCTGATGGTCAGCCTCGGCACAGGATGGCAGCCACAGCGCTGGGTCGATGATCTGGGCGCCGATTATGTCTCTGCTCCCGGCGAAATTCGCACCGTGACGCTGGCCGATCAATCGCAAGTCACGCTGGACGCCGACAGCGCCATCGCTGTGGATTTCAGCCACGGCGAACGTCATGTGCACTTGCGCCGTGGCGCTGGTTTTTTCAGCGTGACGCACACCGGTGAGCCGTTCGTGGTCGCGGCGGAAAAAGGTCAGGCGAGGGTGCTCGGTACGCAATTCGAAGTACGTCTGCAACCCCATGGTGCGCAGGTCACAGTGTTGTCCGGGCGCGTGGGGGTGACGGCGAATCCTCAGGGCGAGCAGCAGATTCTCACGGCTGGTCAGCAGGTGGCTTACGGTGAAGGAACGGCAGAAAAACTTCACCCGGTCGACAGCGAGGCACAACTGGCCTGGCGTCAGGGCTGGCTGACGTATTACAAGTCGACGCTGGCCGATGTGGTGGCGGATTTGCGGCGCTATTACCCTGGCCGCATCGTGCTGCTCAACGATGAACTGGCGGTGCGCAAAGTCAGCGGCAGTTTTCCGAGCAAGGATCCCCAGGCAATTCTCAACTCCCTGCAAGGGGTTTTGGGGTTTGAGCAGCATCAGGTGCTGGGGCATCTGATCATTTTGCGTTGAGGCCATCGGCCTCTTCGGGAGCAAGCCCCCTCCCACATTTGAGATGTAATTGCTCTGTGGGAGGAGGCGGTGAGCAGCATCAGGTGCTGGGGCATCTGATCATTTTGCGTTGAAACCACCGGCCTCTTCGGGAGCAAGCCCCCTCCCACATTTGAGATGTAATTGCTCTGTGGGAGGGGGCGGTGAGCAGCATCAGGTGCTGGGGCATCTGATCATTTTGCGTTGAAACCACAGGCCTCTTCGGGAGCAAGCCCCCTCCCACATTTGAGATGTAATTGCTCTGTGGGAGGGGGCGGTGAGCAGCATCAGGTGCTGGGTCATCTGATCATTTTGCGTTGAAACCACCGGCCTCTTCGGGAGCAAGCCCCCTCCCACATTTGAAATGCAATTGCTCTGTGGGAGGGGGCTTGCTCCCGAAGACGTCCGCACCGACAACAGACGTCCAGAAAAATATTTTCATTTTGGGGGTGAGGTAAACCTGAGCCCCATCCGTGTAGTGACTGAAACTGCGAGTCATTCGCATCCGTTGCGGTTCTACACAGGTCATTGAGCAATGAAGTCCAGGGCAAAATCGGGTTCGGTCAAACAGTGGTTGGGCGTGTCGGCGTTGAGTTTTTCCGCATTGGCGTTGTTGCCGATGAGCGTGGCGCTGGGCGCTGAAACCGTCAGCAGCCCGGCGCAAAAGCAGTTCAATTTCGCACTGGCCGCCAAACCGCTGCCGCAAGCCCTGAGCGATTTCAGCCGCGTCACCGGGCAAAGCGTGGTTTATACCGATGAAGCGCCGTACGGCCTGACAGCGCCAGCGGTCAATGGTCAGATGAGCGCCGAGCAAGCATTGCAACGTCTGCTCACGGGTTCCGGCCTGAGCTTTCGTCGCACCGACAGCCACACGCTGGCGCTGGAACCGCAACCCACCGCAGGTGCGCTTAACCTCGGCGCCACCACCATCACATCGATGCGCGACGAATCGATGAGCTATCAGCCGCCGCCAACCAGCTCAGTGATGCGCTCCTCGGCCTCTTTGCAGGAAGTGCCGCAGACCGTCAACGTCATCCCGGCACAAGTCATCCGCGATCAGGCGCCGCGCAACCTCGACGATGCGCTGGCCAACGTCAGCGGCATCACCCAGGGCAACACCTTGGGCAGCACCCAGGACTCGGTGATGACACGCGGTTTCGGCGACAACCGCAACGGTTCGATCATGCGCGACGGCATGCCGATCGTGCAGGGCCGCGGGATGAATGCCACGGTGGATCGCGTCGAAGTGCTCAAGGGTCCGGCGTCATTGCTCTATGGGATTCAAGACCCGGGCGGCGTGGTCAACCTGGTCAGCAAAAAGCCTGAACTCACGCCCTACAACGCCGTGACCCTGCGCGGCTCTACCTACGGCGACGGCAAGAACGGCAGCGGCGGCAGCTTTGACAGTACCGGGCCACTGGGCGATTCCGGACTGGCCTATCGCATGGTCCTTGATCACGAAGACGAAGATTACTGGCGCAACTACGGCACCCACCGCGAAACCTTGATTGCCCCGTCGCTGGCCTGGTACGGCGAGCGCACCAAGCTGTTGTTCGCTTACGAACACCGTGAATTCCTCACGCCGTTCGACCGCGGCACGTTGATCGATCCGCGCACCAACCATCCGCTGGACATCTCGCGCAAGGAACGTCTCGACGAGCCGTTCAACGACATGGAAGGGCGTTCGGACTTGTATCACTTCGAGGCCGATCACGAACTCAACGACGACTGGAAAGCCCACTTCGGCTACAGCTGGAACCGCGAAACCTATGACGCCAGCCAGGTCCGCGTGACCGCCATCGATACTAAAAAGGGCACCCTGACTCGCAGCATGGACGGCACCCATGGCGCTATCAGCACCGACCGTTTCACCACTGCCAGTCTTGAGGGCAAGGTCAACGTACTGGGCATGCAGCATGACCTGGTGTTCGGCGTCGATGACGAGTACCGAAAAATCTACCGCGCCGACCTGATCCGCCAGAAAAGCCTGACCACGTTCAGCTACCTCAATCCGGTCTACGGCCGAGAAGTCGAAGGCACCACGGTCAGCGCGGCAGACAGCGCGCAGACCGATTTGCTGCGCAGCGATTCGGTGTTTCTGCAGGACTCGATTCACCTCAACGACCAGTGGATTCTGGTCGCCGGCGGGCGCTTCCAGGAGTACGACCAGTACGCCGGCAAAGGCGTGCCATTCAAGGCCAACACCGACAGCAATGGCCAGAAATGGGTGCCGCGCGCGGGCCTGGTGTATCGCTATACCGATGAGCTGTCGTTCTACGGCAGCTACACCGAATCGTTCAAACCCAACTCGACCATCGCACCGTTGAGCGGCAGCAGCACCGTGCTCGACGGCAGCATCGCGCCGGAAGAAGCCAAGTCCTGGGAGCTAGGGGCGCGGCTGGACATGCCGGGACGGATCACCGGTAACGTCGCCCTGTTCGACATCAAGAAACGCAACGTGCTGGTGGCCAACTCCGAAGGCCCGACGACGATTTACAGTGCAGCGGGCGAGGTGCGTTCGCGCGGTCTGGAGGTGGACTTGACCGGCCAGTTGAGCGACCGCTGGAGCATGATCGGTAGCTACGCCTACACCGATGCCGAGGTCACTGAAGACCCGACGTACAAGGGCAAGCGCTTGCAGAACGTGGCGAAGAATTCCGGCTCGTTGTCGGCGGTGTACGACTTCGGCAGCGTGATCGGCGGCGATCAACTGCGCGTCGGCGCTGGCGCGCGTTACGTCGGCGAACGCGCCGGCAACGCGGTGAATGATTTCGACCTGCCGGGCTACACCGTGGCCGATGCGTTTGCGACCTACGACACCAGGGTCGAAGGGCAGAAGGTCAAGTTTCAGCTCAATGTGAAGAACCTGTTTGACCGCACTTACTACACCTCGGCGGCGAGCCGGTTCTTTGTGTCGATGGGCGATTCGCGGCAGGTTTCGTTGTCGAGTACGTTGGAGTTCTAGAGCAGAATCAAAAGCCACCCTCACCCCAGCCCTCTCCCAAAGGGAGAGAGGGAAAGGGCGCAGAGTTTCATGCTTTTCAGAGTTTGAGTTCAGCTCGATTTTTCAGGTCGATGTCACTCAAAAGAACAGCTCGGTCAGTCCCCTCTCCCTTTGGGAGAGGGCTAGGGTGAGGGGAAAAGCCTCAACGCAAAAACGCCTGCCGATACTCGCCAGGTGTTCCCCCCAACACCTGCCTGAACCGATTGGTGAAGTGGCTCGCACTGGCAAACCCGCAGGCCAATGCAATCTCCCCCAGCGGCAACGCTGTCCCGCGCAACAATTCGCGCGCCCGGCTCAAGCGCCGCGCCAGCACGTATTGGTGCGGTGGCAAGCCGAAAGTCACGCGAAACATCCGCGCAAAGTGGTATTCCGACAACGCGCACAACCCGGCCAGTTGCCCGAGGCTGATCGGCTCGGCCAACTGACTGTCGATGAACTCCACCAATTGCCGACGCTGATGCGGCGCCAACCCGCCCTTCAGACGCAAACCCTGACGGGCACCGACCTGGCTGAGCAACGTGTGGCTGATCAATTCATGGGCAATGCTGCTGGTCAGCAGACGTTCGGCCGGCTCGTCCCAGTTCAGGTTGAGCAGTTGCCGAAAGCGTTGCGCCTGCTGCGGATCTTCCAGAAAGGTTTGCTCGCGCAACTGCATTTCACGCGGTTCACGATCCAGCAAAGTGACGCAGCCGAGGGCGAATTGTTCAGCGCTGAAGTACAGGTGCGCCAAGCGGATATCACCGTTGATGACCCAGCCAGACTCGTGATCGGCCGGCAGAATGCACAATTTGTCTGGCCCCCCCTTGTGCCCTGGCAGACCGCGACGAAAGGTGCCGGTACCGCCGGCGATATAGCAGGAGAGGGTGTGATGGCTCGGCGCTTCGTATTCCTGAGCGTCGTGGTGGTTGGTCCACAGGGCTGCGGACAAGCCGTCACCGAGCTCGGCACTGTGCAGCAGACGTGCATTCGGCGAGCGGTTAAGCGCTTGAAAGACTTGCAGGGTATCGATGGCGGCCATGATCGGTTCTCTTCAACGCCTTGCATCCTACTCCGTAGACGCCGCGCTGCCAGCCTGTCGCCGGACAAAAGCGCAAGATTGTGCAAGCGTGATTCAAACACTGCGGCGGACACTGAAAGCCAATTGAGGAGTGTGCGCCATGAACCTTTCGCTGTATCTGTTGACCGTGCTGATCTGGGGCACCACCTGGATTGCCTTGAAATGGCAATTGGGAGTGGTGGCGATTCCGGTGTCGATTGTCTATCGCTTCGGCCTCGCGGCGCTGGTGCTGTTTGCGTTGTTGCTGCTCAGTCGTCGGCTGCAACCGATGAACCGGCGTGGACACTTGATTTGCGTGGCGCAGGGGTTGTGCCTGTTCTGCGTCAACTTCATGTGCTTTCTGACCGCCAGTCAGTGGATTCCCAGTGGTCTGGTGGCGGTGGTGTTTTCCACCGCAACCTTGTGGAACGCGCTCAACGCACGGGTGTTCTTCGGTCAGCGGATAGCCCGTAACGTGCTCATGGGCGGTGCGCTGGGGCTGTTTGGCCTGGGGATGTTGTTCTGGCCGGAGCTTGCGGGTCATCACGCCAGCCCGCAAACCTTGCTCGGCCTGGGCCTGGCGCTGTGTGGCACGTTGTGTTTTTCGGCGGGCAACATGCTCTCGAGTTTGCAGCAGAAGGCCGGGCTCAAACCTCTGACGACCAACGCCTGGGGCATGGCCTATGGCGCGGCGATGTTGTCGGTGTGGTGCCTGGTCAAAGACATTCCGTTCGACATGGACTGGTCACCGCGCTATGTCGGGGCGCTGTTGTATCTGGTGATCCCGGGTTCGGTGATCGGGTTTACCGCGTATCTGACATTGGTCGGACGCATGGGGCCGGAGCGTGCGGCGTACTGCACGGTGCTGTTCCCGGTAGTGGCGTTGAACGTTTCGGCGTTTGCCGAAGGGTACCAATGGACTGCTCCGGCGCTCGTCGGCCTGGTACTGGTGATGCTGGGTAACGTACTGGTGTTTCGCAAGGTGCCAGCCAAGGTTTTGCCAACCTCTGCAAAGTTGGCCTGAGCAGGAAAGTGACGAGCACTGAATGTTCAGCGCTCGATGCGTAATGCGATGTAAATCAGCAGCGGCAATATGAAATCGACAATATGCCTGGCCCAATCGTTGGCGTTCCAGGTTTGTGAGGTGTCCATGTCGAACCATTCGACACCGATAACTTGCAGACAGACGTAATAGACAAACGTGGCAAGTAACAAACCAATGATCGAGTATTTTTTTGCCTCGTGAAATTCCTCTGCCGAAGCATTGAGTTTTCGGCAGAGATGAAAAGCTCCCAACAGGCAAAAGGCGGTGTAGATCACCTCCATGGTAATGATCAGCCAATAAATTCGGTGGTGCAGCATCGGCGATTCAATGGCCCGGTAGCGGATGTTGTCATTGATTTGAGTCGTGTCCATGCTCAGCACATGGCCGACGTACTCATAGTTCGATGAATAGTCAGTGAAGTTGCTGAACATGACCAGCAAGCCGAAGAAACTGAAGTAAGTCATCAAAGTGACTTTGCTGTAGCGAATGAGTTTGTCAGTGGTCAAGTTGCTCAAGTTTGTTGCTCTCCCTAACGTCGTGCCGTGAAGTTGATAGCGGGAACGTTTATAACCTGAGTTTTTTTATTTGGCCCTGGAGTTGAATTGCAAGTTGTGTTCAGTGTTGATGGTCGGAATAAATGGCGGGCAAGTATCACGTGATACTTGCCCGTTTTTTCAGCCGCGCCAGACTTGCGGATTGACCAGATCCTGCGGGCGTTCGCCGAGCAGGGCGCTGCGCAGATTGGCAAGGGCGCGGTTGGCCATGGCTTCGCGGGTTTCGTTTGTAGCTGAGCCGATGTGCGGCAATGTCACGGCGTTTTTCAGCTGGAACAGCGGCGACTCGGCCAGCGGTTCTTTTTCGTAGACATCCAGGCCTGCGCCGCGGATCTGGTTGTTTTGCAGGGCGGCGATCAGTGCCGGTTCGTCGACTACCGGGCCGCGGGCGATGTTGACCAGAATGGCGTCTGGTTTCATCAGGCCCAGTTCACGGGTGCTGATCAGGTGGCGAGTCTTGTCGCTGAGTGGTACCACCAGGCAGACGAAATCGGCTTCGGCGAGCAACTGGTCGAGGCTGCGAAATTGTGCGCCGAGTTCATTTTCCAGTTCAGTCTTACGGCTGTTGCCGCTGTAGATGATCGGCATGTTGAAGCCGAAACGACCACGACGGGCGATGGCGGCACCGATGTTGCCCATGCCGACGATGCCCAAGGTTTTGCCGTGTACATCGCAGCCGAACAGCGGGGCGCCGACGCTGGCTTGCCATTGGCCGGCCTTGGTCCAGGCGTCGAGTTCGGCGACGCGGCGGGCACTGCTCATGATCAGGGCGAAGGCGAGGTCGGCGGTGCTTTCGGTGAGCACGTCGGGGGTGTTGGTGAGCATGATCCCGCGTTCGTTGAAGTAGTCGAGGTCGTAGTTGTCGTAGCCGACCGAGACACTGGAGACCACTTCGAGTTTCGCGGCGTTTTCAAGTTGGGCTTTGCCGAGTTTGCGGCCGACGCCGATGAGACCGTGGGCGTGGGGCAGGGCTTCGTTGAACTGGGCGTTGATGTCACCGTTTTTCGGGTTAGGGACGATGACGTCAAACTCTTGTTGCAGGCGTTCGATCATGGGCGGGGTGATACGGCTGAAGGCCAGGACTGTTTTTTTCATCGCTTTGGACTCGGCTTCGGGGCTTTATTGCCAAGCAAGCTAACATTTATTTGTGGAGTTTGGCTTGTTCTTGGCGGCCTCTGGGCCGACCAGGCTTTTGGGGTTTTGGGTGAATATCCGTTGCTTCGGGTGTTGCGGCTGGCGGTTTCGCTTTTACAGCGACTCACTTTGGCAAACGCCCCAAAGTAACCAAAACGCTGGGCCCCGGCGTACGGCCCTCGCCGTGGCTCGGGTTCCTTCGTTGCGGAACTCAGCCTGCCGAAGGGGCCGGTACGGCAAGATCAAAAGCTTTACTCGAGCTAACGCTCATTGTGTTGAGTGGGTGGCTTCGCCGTAGGGGTATTCGCAAATCGAAATTGTGGGAGCTGTTTTGTCGGTGATGGTGGCTAGACCGCCGGCCAGGTGGATTCAGCTCCCGGGTGCGGTGTTCTTTCAGGTGCGTACGTCGGTTCTGTGTCTGGGCACCGTTGTAGCTTCGATTCCTTTGATCGTGCCAGTAACTTTGAGTTTGAGTTTCTCAAAGGCGTTGAGCACAAACAGGTTCAGGCTGGCCTCAAGGGTTTCTTTCTCTCTGTCGAACTGGATGTAAACCGCTTTTTTTCCGTACAGCGCATCGTAAGTCGTTGTGATGGTTGATCCCGCTGTTCGTTTGATCTCGGTGTAGGCGATGTAGGTGATGTCGCTGTCCCGGTTGTAATCATTCCAGCCATTGGTGATGTAGCGGTCGAAGTTGATCGCCAGTATCCGGGTCAATCGCGTGGTGACGTGGGTGACTCTGAGTTGTGCCCCGAAGTATTCCACCAGAAAGGTGTTTTCGTTGGTTGAGAATTTTGATCGGGTGTCTATTTTGATGGTCGCCAAGCCATTGGGAGGTTGCTGAGGGCGTGGCTCTTTGGGAAGTGATCTTGTCATCGTTTGGGCCCATTTTGGCAATTCAAAGGGAGTTTCACTCCGCTCCAATATTGGTTTTCAGAGGCGTGGCGACAACTGTCAGAACTAACAGGCAAATAGGTTTTTTTTAGAGTCTTTGGCGATTGTTATTGTTGTTCTAATCGCCAAATTTGAAAGTGTTGTAAAAATCAGTTCGCTACCCGAGCCCCCGCCAGACTGCCGCTCAATTCATACGCGGCCAGTTCCGCCTGATGGGCCGACAGGATTTCCGGCAACGAGCCGCGCAGGTACTCGACCCAAGTCTTGATCTTCGCATCCAGGTATTGGCGGGACGGGTAGATGGCGTACAGGTTCAATTCCTGCGAGCGGTAGTTCGGCATGACGCGAACGAGGGTGCCATTGCGCAGGCCTTCAATCGCGGCGTACACCGGCAGGACGCCGACGCCCATGCCGCTGGTGATGGCGGTTTTCATCGCGTCGGCGGAGTTCACCAGGAAGGGTGAGCTGTTGATGGTGACCATCTCCTGGCCGTCCGGGCCGTCGAAGGCCCATTTTTCCAGGGGGATCACCGGGCTGACCAGACGCAGGCAGGCGTGGTTGAGCAGGTCACTGGGCTTTTGTGCGCAGCCGTTGGCTTTCACGTAGGCCGGGGAGGCGCAGACGATGCTGTAGGTGATGCCCAGTCGCTGCGAGACGAAGCCCGAGTCGGGCAGTTCGCGGGCGAGCACGATGGAGACGTCGTAGCCTTCGTCGAGCAGGTCTGGCACGCGGTTGGCCATGGTCAGGTCGAAGGTTACGTCCGGGTGGGTCTTGCGGTAGCGGGCGATGGCGTCGATCACGAAGTGCTGACCGATGCCGGTCATGGTGTGCACTTTCAACTGCCCGGCCGGGCGGGCGTGGGCTTCGCTGGCTTCGGCTTCGGCTTCTTCGACGTACGCAAGGATCTGCTCGCAGCGCAGCAGGTAGCGTTTGCCGGCCTCTGTGAGTGCGATGCGTCGGGTCGTGCGGTTGAGCAGTCGGGTTTGCAGGTGGGCCTCAAGGTTGGAGACCGCGCGCGAGACGTTGGCGGTGGTGGTGTCGAGTTGCACGGCGGCGGCGGTGAAGCTGCCGGCTTCGGCCACACAACTGAAGGCGCGCATGTTTTGCAAAGTGTCCATGGGGTGCTCTCAAGGGAGATGGCAAATTGTGACACGAAGTTTCAGGGGCTGAGACCCCCGACCAAGGGATTATCTCGTTAACCGTAACAAAGATTCGCAGAAAACCCAGCTTATCGCCGTTCAGGGCGCCCCCTAGAATTGCGCCCACCTCGAAACATCTCCCACCTCAGGAATTCGCAGCAGTGCCGCGTCGCATCAACAGAGCGCTTTTGCCGCTCAGTGTTCTGGCTTTTACGTTAAGTCTCAGCGGCTGCATCGGAACCGGAGGGATTGCCCCGCAGGGCAAGGCTCTGGAGGCCAATGAACTGGCCACCGACGAGGCCATCGCCCACGCCGCCCGTGACGCAAACTGGCCCACCGCCCAATGGTGGCAAGCCTACGGCGACCCGCAACTCAATCGCTGGATCGACCTTGCGGTACAAGGCAGCCCGAGCATGGCCATGGCCGCTGCGCGTGTGCGTCAGGCCAAAGCCATGGCCGGTGTCGCTGAAGCAGCCGAATCGTTGCAGGTCAATGGCGAGTCGACCCTCAAGCGCCACAATTGGCCGACCGACCCGTTTTACGGCCCCGGCGATCTGGCCAACACCACCACCTGGGACAACAACGCCGCACTGGGTTTCAGCTACGCCCTCGACCTGTGGGGGCGCGAGAGCAACGCCAGCGAACGCGCGGTGGATCTGGCCCACATGAGCGCGGCCGAAGCACGGTTGGCGCAGCTCGAATTGCAAAACAACATCGTGCGCGCCTACATCGAACTGTCGCTGCATTACGCCCAGCGCGACATCGTCGCGGCGACGCTCAAGCAGCAACAGCAGATTCTCGATCTGGCGCAGAAGCGTCTGATCGGCGGAATCGGCACGCACTTTGAAGTCAGCCAGGCTGAGACGCCGTTGCCGGAAACCCATCGACAACTCGATGCGCTGGACGAAGAAATTGCCCTCAGCCGCAATCAGATTGCCGCGCTGGCCGGTAAGGGCCCGGGTGAGGGCGCGCAGTTGCAGCGGCCGACGTTATCCCTCGGCGCCGCGTTGAAACTGCCATCGGCGTTGCCCGCCGAATTGCTCGGCCAGCGTCCGGACGTGGTTGCCAGTCGCTGGCAAGTGGCGGCGCAGGCGCGCGGGATCAACATGGCGCACGCCGGGTTTTATCCCAACGTCGATCTGGTCGGCAGCCTCGGCTACATGGCCACCGGCGGTGGCGCGCTGGAGTTTCTCACCGGCAAGAAACTCAACTACAACGTCGGCCCGGCGATTTCGCTGCCGATCTTCGATGGCGGTCGCTTGCGTGCCGAACTGGGGGAAGCGTCCGCCGGTTACGACATCGCCGTGGCGCATTACAACCAGACCCTGATCAATGCGCTGAAGACCATCTCGGACCAGTTGATCCGTCGCGAGTCGATGGACAAGCAGCAAACGTTCGCTGCCGAGTCGGTAGCCACGGCGCAGAAGACCTACGACATCGCGATGATCGCTTATCAGCGCGGCCTCACCGATTACCTCAATGTGCTGAATGCGCAGACGTTGTTGTTCAAACAGCAGCAGGTGCAGCAGCAGGTACAGGCCGCGCGGTTGAGTGCCCATGCCGAGTTAGTGACAGCGCTGGGTGGTGGCCTCGGTGCCGGTAACGATGTCCCGAACGCCGCGAAAACCCAGGTGCCGAAAACCCCGGCGGTCCTGCGTTGAAAAAAAACCTGAGGCAGATGAATACCTGTGGCGAGGGGATTTATCCCCGTTCGGCGGCGCAGCCGTCGCAAACCCGGCGAATGCGGATCGGCGGTGAGAATCGGGTCGCAGGTTTTGGGGCCGCTTCGCTGCCCAACGGGGATAAATCCCCTCGCCACAGGTGTTGGGCACTCCGCAAAAAATTCTTCAGTTCTCGATCATTGAGCACAATTTAATGACTCCCTTGCCCGCACCTCTACGCTGGCTCTACTCCCTGGAATGGCGTCGCGGTTTTTTCGACTGGGCGCGCAGCGATGGCGTGACCTGGGTCTACATCTTCAAGGTGTTGATCGCCGCTTTCCTGACCCTGTGGCTGGCCATGCGCCTGGAGCTGCCGCAGCCGCGCACCGCGATGATCACCGTGTTCATCGTCATGCAGCCGCAGAGCGGTCAGGTCTTCGCCAAGAGTTTTTATCGCTTCCTCGGCACCCTCGCCGGGTCGGCGATGATGGTTACGCTGATCGCCTTATTCGCGCAAAACACTGAGCTGTTCCTCGGCTCGCTGGCGATCTGGGTCGGCATCTGCTCGGCCGGCGCCGCCCGTTGCCGCAACTTCCGCGCCTACGGTTTTGTGCTGGCCGGGTACACCGCCGCGATGGTTGGCTTGCCGGCACTGGCGCATCCCGATGGCGCATTTATGGCGGCCGTGTGGCGGGTGCTGGAAATCTCCCTGGGGATTCTCTGCTCAACAGTAATCAGCGCCGCGATCCTGCCGCAAACCGCCAGCGCCGCGATGCGCAACGCCCTGTACCAGCGCTTCGGTGTGTTCGCGCTGTTCGTCACTGACGGGCTGCGCGGGCGCAGCAAACCGGAGTCATTCGAGGCCAGTAACGTGCGCTTCATCGCCGAAGCGGTGGGTCTGGAAGGGCTGCGCAGCGTGACCGTTTTCGAAGACCCGCACATGCGTCGGCGCAATGGGCGGCTGAGCCGTTTGAACAGCGAATTCATGGGCATCACCACGCGCTTCAACGCCTTGCATCAATTGCTTGAACGCCTGCGCGGCAACGGCGAAGAACACGTCGTCGCGGCCATCAAACCCGGCCTGCAGGATCTCGCCGAAGTGCTCGACGGCTTCAGCGGTCGTGCGCTGACCAGCCCCGATGCAGCGCGTCTGGCGACGGCGTTGGCCACCTACAAGGAAGGCCTGCCGGCGCGGGTGCGAGCCCTGCGCGCGATCTTCCAGCAGAGCGAACCGAACGACGCCGAGCAACTGGATTTTCACACTGCGTACGAGCTGCTTTATCGCTTCGTCGACGACCTGCACAGTTATGCACAGACCCACGCCTCGCTGGCCGATCACCGTCACGAACGCGAAAGCTGGGATGAGCCGTTCACCCCGCAAACCAACTGGTGGGCCGCCGCCGCATCGGGGATTCGCGCCTCGTTCATCCTCATCGTGCTGGGCAGTTATTGGGTCGCCACCGCGTGGCCGAGCGGCGCGACGATGACGTTGATCGCCGCCGCCACCGTGGGACTGTCCGCCGCCACGCCGAACCCGAAACGCATGGCGTTTCAGATGGCCTGCGGCACCTTCCTCGGCGCGCTGATCGGCTTCGTCGAGATGTTTTTCATCTTTCCGTGGATCGATGGTTTTCCACTGCTGTGCATGATGCTCGCCCCGGTGATCGTGCTCGGTGCATTCCTCGCGTCACGTCCGCAATATGCGGGTGTCGGCCTCGGTCTGCTGATTTTCTTCAGCACCGGTTCGGTGCCGGACAACCTGACCATTTACAACCCGTACACCTTCATCAACGACTACATTGCCATGGTCATGGGCATGCTGGTCTGCGCCGCTGCCGGCGCGATTATTCTGCCGCCGAACAGCCGTTGGTTGTGGCAGCGCCTGGAGCAGGATCTGCGCGGACAAGTGGTCTACGCGATCAGCGGCAAACTCAAAGGTCTGGCGTCGAGTTTCGAAAGCCGGACCCGCGACTTGCTGCATCAGGCTTATGGTCTCGCCGCCGGGCAACCGAAGGTGCAGAAGAGTCTGCTGCGCTGGATGTTCGTGGTACTCGAAGTCGGTCACGCGATTATCGAGTTGCGCAAGGAACAGGCGATCCTGCCGGTGCATCCCGCGTATGCCGAATCGCAGCCGTGGCGTCAGGCGATCCGCGTGATGGGCCGCGCCTTGGTGCGGCTGTTTCTGCAACCGAACGCCAGCAATCTTGAACGTGCACTGGTCGCGGTCGATCACGCCATCAGCCGCGTGGCCGCCACTGATGAGCCGTTCGCGCCGCACTTCGATACCTCGGCGCTGCGTCGGGTGAAAAGCTATTTGCACTTCATCCGCACCTCGTTGCTCGACCCGCAATCACCGCTTGCCGAATTCGCCCCCGCCAGGCCCGAAGGACTTGCCCATGCCTCGTGAAATCGCCTTCCACGGCGTGTACATGC
This sequence comes from Pseudomonas atagonensis, assembly GCF_011369485.1. Taxonomy (GTDB): domain Bacteria; phylum Pseudomonadota; class Gammaproteobacteria; order Pseudomonadales; family Pseudomonadaceae; genus Aquipseudomonas; species Aquipseudomonas atagonensis. The sequence goes on from NZ_VXCA01000002.1 coordinate 41,490, forward strand.
CGACCATGACCCTGATGTTTTTTGTCGCTGCGGCACTGGCCTGGGCACTGGACCGGTTCCTCTCGGGGTTCGATCTGTACCGCTTCTTCTGGCACCCGGCGCTGCTGCGTCTGAGTCTGTTTACCTGTCTGTTCGGCGCCATGGCGCTGACCGTCTACCGTTGAGAACGTCCCGATGAAAAAGTTTTTCAGTCTGCTCGCGACCCTGCTGGTGCTGGCACTTGCGCTGTGGATCGGCCGCACGCTGTGGGAGCACTACATGAACACGCCGTGGACCCGCGATGGCCGGGTGCGGGCGGACATCATCAACGTCGCCGCCGACGTCACCGGTGAAGTGGTGGACGTGCCGGTGCGTGACAACCAATTGGTGAAGAAGGGCGATCTGCTGATGCAGATCGACCCCGAACACTATCGTCTCGCGGTGAAACAGGCGCAGTCGCTGGTGGCGTCTCGCAAGGCCACGTGGGAGATGCGCAAGGTCAACGCCCATCGCCGTGCCGATCTGGACAACCTGGTGATCTCGAAGGAAAACCGCGACGACGCCAGCAACATCGCCGACTCGGCACTGGCCGATTACCAACAGGCCCAGGCGCAACTGGAAGCCGCCGAACTCAACCTCAAACGCACCGAGGTGCGCGCCGCGGTCGACGGTTATGTGACCAACCTCAACGTCCATCGCGGCGACTACGCGCGCATTGGCGAGGCGAAAATGGCCGTGGTCGACATGAATTCGTTCTGGGTCTACGGCTTCTTCGAAGAAACCAAATTGCCTCACGTGCGGGTAGGCGACAAAGCCGACATGCAACTGATGAGCGGTGAAGTGCTCAAGGGCCATGTGGAAAGCATCTCGCGCGGCATCTATGACCGCGACAACCCGGAAAGCCGTGAACTGATCGCCGATGTGAACCCGACGTTCAACTGGGTGCGTCTGGCGCAACGGGTGCCGGTGCGCATTCACATCGATGAAGTGCCGGACGGTGTGTTGCTGGCGGCGGGGATTACTTGCACCGTTGTTGTGAAGCAGGATCCTGTCGAGTAGTCCGTTGGCGAGGGAGCAGGCTCTCTCGCCATAACCGGGCGGTTTCAGCGTTGGCAAAACGTCTCATGCAAATGCCGCCAGATCACCCGCCCGGATTCGTGCTTTTCAAACAGCACGGTCGAGCGCCGATCCGTGTGCAAGCCGCTGGCATCGGTTTGCTGCTCGCGGTAACTCACCGTCGCGCCGCCTGCGAATATCGCGACCCCGTGCAGTTCACTCAGCGCAATCCTGAACCCTTTCTTGCTGCCGCCGGCCGCTTGAAACAGTGCACGCAACGTCTCGAAATCCAATTCGCGGCCCAGTGGTGAAACCATCGAAAACTGCGGCGAGAACCGCGTCAGCAAGCGTTCCAGCGCCGCTGCGTCTTCCTCGACGGCAAACCAGCGTTCGATGGCTTTGTGCGCGTCGATCACTTCGGCGAAATATTCGTTGTAGTCAGTCATGTGGATTTTTCCTGAAGGGAAGGCGTGGCCAGCAGGGCCAGAACCGTTGTCGAGTCGAAACGCAAAACACTCGCCATCGGCAACAACGTGAGCAGCGCGGCGGCGATGAAGCAAGCATGGAATCCGTCGCCGCCCAATGCGCCGAGCAATGAACTGAGCAGCGCCGCACCGAGGCAGAATCCGAGCTGGCGATTGATGTTCCACAGGGCGCTGGAGTGGGCCATCTTCTCCGCCGCGATGCCGACGAAGGCGAGGGTTTGGGCGCTAACGCTGCACAGGCTGCCGCCCAGTCCCATCAGGGCGTAGGCCATGATCAAAGGCGTGCTGGCGGGTTGTTCGATGCGCATCAGCAACACAATGCCCAGGCATTGCAAGACCATCCCGGCGCTCAACAAAGGTTTGGGACCGATGCGGTTGAAGCAGCGTTTGCCGAGCAGGATCGCCACCCCCGAGCCCGCCGCCCACGGCAGCATCAATGCACCGATCTGCGCCGCGCCGACGCCGAGATCGTGCAGGTACAACACGGCAATCATATGAGTGCCGGTGAATACGCCGGGCACGCACAGGTAGATCAGCATCGCCAGGCGCAGCGACGGGTTTTTGATCAGTTGCAGGTCGAGAATCGCCCCGGGTTTGCCCCAGCCATCGCGCAGGTACAGGCCCAGCGTCATGAGGCTGAGCAACAGCACCCAGGCAGCGAGGGCACGGGTGTCGGCAGCGCTTGCCAGGCTGACGGCGATCAGCAAAAGACTCAATGCCGAGGCGGCCAGCAGCAGGCCGCGTACGTCGAGTGTCGGGCGTTGATCACTCGGTTGCTCGGCTCTCAACCAGCGCAGGCCGAGACCGAAGGCGAGCAGCGCCACTGGCAGGTTCAGGTAGAAAATCCAGCGCCAGGACGACGCCTGCACAATCAATCCTCCGGCCGCCGGCGACAAGGCCGGCACCATCAGCGCCACGAGCAACACCACGCCGGTGAAGTGTGCACGCTGCTGCGCTGGAAACTGTCGGTAAGCCAGGGCCTGACCCACCGGCAGCAACAAACCGCCACCCAGTCCTTGCAGCAGCCGCCAGCCGATCAGGCTTTCAATCGATCCCGCTTGTGCGACCAGCGCCGAAGCAATTCCGAATAACAGCAGCGAAGCGAGGATCAGCCGCCGCTCGCCCAGCCGTGCCGCCAGCCACACGCTCAGCGGAATGATCAGCGTCAGGCCGAGCATGTAAGCGTTGGTGATCCACGCCAGCTCTGTCACCGAGGCGTGCAGTTGTCGGGCGATGTCGGGGTAGGCAATGCTGGCGACGAACATGTTCAGCAGGTCGAGGGCGAACCCCAACAGATACACCAGCGCGACTTTCGAGCGATAGGCCATGGCCATTTTCCTGTGATGAGGCGTGCAGGGTAAGGCGCCTGTCGGGTTAGGAAAACGCTGGTTTGCCTGCTAGTTTGTCAAAATTATTTTGACAAGGAGGGCCGCGAACATGGTCAGTCTGGACCGATTCGACACCTTCAAAGCCGTGGTCGAGGCTGGCTCCCTGACGGCTGCCGCCGAGACTTTGGGGCAGACCCGCGCGGTGGTGAGCTTCAATCTCAAACGCCTCGAGGAGGAGTTGGGCGTGACCTTGCTCACCCGCAACACCCGGCAACTGGCGCTCACCGATGCCGGCGAACGTTTTTATCGGCGCTGTTTGCGCACGCTGGACGAAGCGCGGCTGGCGATTGAAGAGGCGCGCTCGGAGCATTCACAACTCAAGGGCACGTTGCGCATCACCACGACCGTGGAGTTTGCCCTGGCTCAAGTGGTGCCAGCGCTGGAAGTGTTTCGTCAGCAACAGCCGCAGTTGAATATTCACCTGTCGACGTCCTCGACCCACGCCGATCTGATCTCCGAACGTTTTGACATGGCGATTCGTCTGGGGCGCATGCACGACTCCAATCTGCGCGCGGTGCAGCTGTCGACGTTCGAAGTGTTTGCGGTGGCGGCGCCCGGATTGATCGAGCGTTTTGCACCAGTGGGCTCACTGGCGGTGCTGGAGTCAATGCCGACGCTGGGGCATGGGCGGGTGCCGGAAATGACCGTTACTGACCCGAGTGGTACCGAGCATGTCTATCAGCCAAAACCGGGCACCACCGCCATCGTCGCGGATAATTCGGCAACCCTGCGAGCCTTTGCGTTGACCGGGCAAGGCGTGGCGATTCTGCCGCAGTGGCTGATTCAGCAAGACCTGGATGCCGGACGATTACAACGCCTGTTGCCGGATTTTCGTTTTTCTCAGCAAGGGGTTTACGCGTTGTACCCGGACACCCGACACCTGCCACTGAAGGTGCGGGCGTTCATTGATTTCATGAAAGCGTGGGGCTGAGATTTTGTGTTGGCTGTTCTGGCCCCTTCGCGGGCAAGCCCGTTCCCACATCTGGAATGCATTCCCCTGTGGGAGCGGGCTTGCTCGCGAAAGCGTCCACTCGGTCTCAGAGCTGTCCGCGCAACCCGAACCGTTTCATTAACGTCGACTCCAGCAACCCTTTTGGCAACAACGTCGCCAGCAACGGCAGCGCCCGACTGCCATTGCCGATGCGGATCAGCCGTGGCGGCTTGCTTTGCTGCACGGCCTTTAGCAATTCAGCCGCAAACTCACTCGCCGGCGTCGGTTTGTCCTGCGAGGCCTTGGCTCTTGCGCGTATGCCTTCTCGCAATGGAAACCACGGCGACTGCTCGTTGATCAACTGCTCGGCCTCATGCCCGGCATTTCTGGCGAAGCTCGATTGGATCGCCCCCGGCTGCACTTCCATCACACGGATGCCGAATGGCGCCAGTTCCATGCGCAAGGCATCGCTAAGTGCATGTACTGCCGCTTTGGAGGCGCAGTAGGCACCGGCGAACGGCGTGACCAGAACGCCGGACACGCTGCCGATATTCACCACCAGCCCCTTGGTGCGGCGCAGCACCGGGAACAGCGCGCGGGTGACGCCGACAATCGAGAACACGTTGGTTTCGAACTGTCGCTGCAGCGCCGTGACGCCGCCGTCGAGCAACGGCCCCATGGCGCCGTAACCGGCGTTGTTGATCAGCACATCGAGGCCGCCGGGTTGCTGGTCGATGCGTTCGGCGAGTTGCTCCAGCGCTGCATTGTCATTGACGTCCAGCGCGATCGCGGTAAAACCGGCAGCGGCGAGGGCTGTGACGTCATCAGCCTTACGGGCCGTGGCCCATACCTCGAAACCGGCTGCTTTGAACGCATCGGCGAGCGCGCGGCCGATGCCGCTGGAACAACCGGTAATCAACGCAACGGGCATGGCGCATTCCTTGTGCAAAAAGTGGGGGGAAGGGATCAGTCGGAAAAACTACCCTGCAATCGCTCGGCGCGGAACTCCAGCGTTTGCGGACGATAACCGGGGCGAATCGGTGGTAGGGGCAGACAATCTTCCCAACTGGCGCCGGCCTGTAATTCGCCGGGGCCGCGATAGCGCGGGGCGGTGTATTGATTGTCGGCAAGGTTGACCGTGTCGCCCGGCGCATAGGCTGCGATGCGCCAGCGCAGTTCGGTCAGCGGTACGTCGTTGCCGTTGTTCATCTTCAATTGCAAGGGGCGATCCGCCGGACATTGCCCGGGCGCATAGCTGATGCGCAGCTCCAGGCGCGCCAGTTGCTTGACCTCGCGATTATCCAGCCACACCACCCACATCGCCACAAAGCCTAGCCCGACGGCTGCCGCCACCGAGACCGGCAGGGCCTTGGCTGGATAGCGCAACAGCAGAATCAGCCAGGTGATGACCAGCAGAATGCCGATGAACATGTTTGAACGCTCCTTGAACCCGTGACGCCCATCCTACCGAAGGGGCACAGGAATGGACATGCGCGGACTGGACGAAGTTACCGTTGGTCGGAACTGTAATTTCTGACAGTAGGCATGGCGGTGTTCGGCTGCTCACATGCCCGCAGGGTCGCGGCGTCTTTATCTGGTGGAGTGGGGCTAATGGACATGCATCGCAACACGCCGAGGGTGACGGCAGTGGATCCACGCGGCCTGGCGGCTCGTACAATCGACTATTGGCGCGCCGACGTCGCTTTCGCTGCCGAAGCCCGCATCAACCGCATTCTTTACGACGCAGCCGGACGTGCGGTCAAACAGTGGGATCCGCGTTTGTGGGCACTGCAAGCCAATGACCCGTTGGCACCGGCCAACCTGATCTCGATCTACGCATTGAACGGACAAGAACTGCGCTCTGATAGCGTCGATGCCGGAGTACAGACGGGATTGCCCGGCCCCGGCGCCGAGGTACTGCGCCATTGGGACAGTCGAGGAACGCATCGGGAGGTGCGCTATGACCGGTTGTTGCGCCCGGTTGCAGTGTTTGAAGAAGGGCGGACTCAGCTGCGGCATTGCATCGAGCGTTTCGAGTATGGTCACCCCGGCGCCGGAGACTCTGCCTGCAATCAGTTCGGACAGTTGATCGAACATTGCGACCCGGCGGGCAGCGTGCTGTCCAACAGCTTTGCGCTCGGCGGCGACTGTCTGGAAAACACCCGGCATTACACGCTGGATCCGGTGCTCCCGGATTGGCCGTCACAGATTGAAGATCGCCGGCGTTTGCTTGAGCCCGGCGTCGGGGCAACCACCCGATTGCACGTTGGAGTACTGGGTCAGGTGCTTGAGCAGGTCGATGCGCGTGGCAATCGGCATGGACTTGAATGGACGGTCGACGGCCATTTGCGAGCCAGACAGTTGCAACTCAAAGACCAGGGCGCCGCGCGAACTCTGGTCAGCGACATTCAATACAACGCAGCTGGCCAAGTCACTCAGGAAGTGGCGGGAAACGGCGTGCGGAGCACATTGACCTATCGGAACGAGGACAGTCGGCTTTTGATTCGCCATACCAGCGATCCTCAGGGAAGGGTGTTGCAGCATCTGACCTACGACTATGACCCGATGGGCAACTTGTTAAGAGTTGCCGATATGGCTCTGCCGACGCGCTACTTCGCCAACCAGCGTATTGATCCGTTGAGTCGTTTTACATACGACAGTCTCTACCAATTAAGCGAAGCGATTGGCTGGGAGGCGGGGCCAAGCGGTCACGGGCCGACCGCGCTCGCCAATTACCGTCAGACGTATTGCCACGACAGCGGCGGTAACCTGCGCCGGCTGACTCATGTCGGCGCGCAAAATCCCGGTCATGATCTGCAGGCCGCCCGTTACAGCAATCGCTGCCTGCCCTGGCGCGACGGGCTGCCGCCCGATGAAGCGCAAATTGCTGAGGCATTCGATCTTCGGGGCAATTTATTGAAGCTGGATGCGGGTCGTACGCTGACATGGAATCTGCGCAATCAGTTGCACTCAGTCACGCCGGTCGAGAGGCCGGGCAGACAACCTGACCGAGAAGTTTATCTTTACGATGGCCAAGGCCTGAGAGTGCGCAAGATCCGTTGTTTGCAGACCAACGCCCGAACAGTGATCAACGAGGTGCGTTATCTGCCGGAACTGGAATTGCGCAGCGACACCGGCACCGGGGAGTGCGTGCAGATCATCACCGTACAGACCGGGCTCAATAGCGTGCGGATCTTGCATTGGGAGAGTCCGCCAGCCTCGGCTGCCGTCGACCAATATCGTTATGGGTTCACCGATCACTTGGGGTCGATCTGTCTGGAGTTGACTGCCGACGCACGCATTCTCAGCCGCGAGCATTTCTATCCGTTCGGTGCGACGGCCTGGAGCGATGGCGATGTCAGTTACAAGAGCGTGCGTTATTCAGGCAAGGAACAGGATCTGACCGGGCTTTACTGCTTTGGCATTCGCTATTACCTGCCGTGGCAGCAACGCTGGTGCAATCCCGACCCCAAGGGCTTCATCGACGGACCGAATGTTTATCAGATGGTCGGCAATTCACCGCTGACCTATGTCGATATCGAGGGTGAGAAAAAAACCAAGGCCGAGCTTTTGCAGGTCAGCGCGAGTAAGCAGGCGAGCCTGCTGGAAGTCACGGGTAATCGAGCATTCGATCTAAAGCATTCGTTACTGAATACGGCTTACGCAGGTCATCGAATGAAGGCGGCTGGCAGGCGTATGGGAGCAGCCGCGGCTTCATCTCTTCTGAACGGAGCACTTGAGACGGGAGGAACCGCCGTGGGAGCGTTGGCGGGGCCATTGGGAGTCAAGGCAGGAGGATGGGCCGGTAGCAAAGTCGCAGACGCTGTTTCTGCGAAAGTCGTTAAAAAATATCGTTTGGACCGACCCATCCGGTTGACGGGGCAGGAGATGAATCCCAAGCAGATTATCGAGGCGGTTGAACCCTCAAAACCCCGCAGCCTGATGACAATAGAGCAGGTTTTGAAAGCCATGGACCCTCGAGAGAAAGAGGGGCGTATTCAGTTGGGCAAAAACATCGTCGATGGAGTCGTTAAAAAAGGCGTCGATAAAGTGGGCAAAAAGTTAGGCGTGCTAGGCCCAGAGACTTTAAAGGTGGGTTTTGAAGTCGCTGTGGCTTCGATGGGACTCAAGGCGCAGGTGCTCAGCGACATCCACGACGACATTTCGACGGTCATCGACTTGCTGGAGTATCGCATGGACGCAATCAGAACCGAGTTTGGAGAGTCGGGAAGTGCTGATGAAGAGGTGTTTGGGCAAGTGGCGGACTTATCAGTACAAACGCAACAAATGGTAGAAACGTTACGCAAGAGACAGGGGATGATTGAGCTTCTGGCGCCGAGCCCTTATGCGGGTAGACGTCAGTCGGTGAGTGACCGCTCAGGTGGGAAGTCTCTGGTTCGCCGCGCGTCGGTCGGCTAGTGACACGCGACAAAAAAAGCCCCCGCCCAACCCGCTGCGGATAGGGGACGCAGTGGGCTGGACGGGGGCTTCTTGTCTTGCTGATCGGTTTACTGCGCGATGGTTTTCACCGACACGCCGCGTTCGATCGGGGTGGAGCGACCGTAGATGTCCTCGAAGCGCTCGATATCGTCTTCGCCCAGGTACGAGCCGGACTGCACTTCGATGATTTCCAGCGGGATCTTGCCCGGGTTGCGCAGGCGATGGACCGAGGCGATCGGGATGTAGGTCGACTGGTTTTCGCAGAGCAGGAACACGTTTTCATCGCAGGTCACTTCAGCGGTGCCGCTGACCACGATCCAGTGTTCGGCGCGGTGGTGGTGCATCTGCAGCGACAGGCACGCGCCCGGTTTGACCGAGATGTGCTTGACCTGGAAGCGTCCGCCCATGTCCACCGAGTCATACGAGCCCCACGGACGATAGACCTCGCAGTGGTTCTGGGTTTCGCTGCGGCCCTGCTCGTTAAGGGTGGCGACCATCTGCTTGACACCCTGAACCTTGTCCTTGTGCGCGATCATCATCGCGTCTTTGGTTTCGACCACGACGATGTTTTCCAGACCGATCACCGACACCAGTTTGCCGTTGCCGTGGATCATGCAGTTCTTGCTGTCCTGGATGACCACATCGCCCTTGCTGACGTTGCCGTTGGCATCCTTCTCGTTGACTTCCCACAGCGACGACCAGCAACCGACATCGCTCCAGCCGGCGCTGAGCGGCACGACGCAGGCGCGCTGGGTTTTTTCCATCACCGAGTAGTCGATGGAGTTGTCCGGGCAGCAGGCGAAAGTGGCTTCGTCGAAGGTGATGGTGTCGTTGTCCTGCTCGCTGCGTTCGAGGGTCAGCAGGCAGGTGTCGTAGATGTCCGGATCGTGCTTTTTCAGCTCTTCGAGGAAGCGACTGGCGCGGAACAGGAACATGCCGCTGTTCCAGAAATAGCCGCCGGATTGCACGTACTCGGTGGCACGTTTGACGTCAGGCTTTTCGACGAAGTGCGAGACACGGCTGACGCCTTCGGGCAGTAGCGAATCGGCGGTGGATTTGATGTAACCGTAGCCGGTTTCCGGTTTGGTAGCCGGCACGCCGAACAGCACCATCTCGCCGTTTTCGGCGGCGACGGTGGCCAGGGCGAGCGCGCGTTGCAGGGCTTTCTGATCTTCCAGCACATGGTCGGCCGGAAGTACCAGCATCAGCTCATCGCGACCTTCATTGACCAGCATCATCGCGGTCAGCGCCACGGCCGGTGCGGTGTTACGGCCGAACGGTTCCATGAGGATGCGCTGGCAGTCGAGGTTACGGTTGGCCAACTGCTCGTTGACGATGAAGCGGTGATCCTTGTTGCAGACCACGATCGGGGTGTCCATGCCTTCGAACACCAGGCGCTCCAGGGTTTGCTGGAACAGCGTGTGTTCGCCGGTCAGGGCGAGGAATTGCTTGGGAAACTGCTTGCGCGAAAGCGGCCAAAGACGTGAACCGCTACCACCTGACAAGATCACCGGAATCATATTGTTTACTCCATAAAATCGATTGGTTAGAGGCACGAACGCTGTGTCGTTTCACTCTTGTTTTTGTCTCGTATCCGAACTGACAATCCGATCAAGGTGGGAGGGGGCTTGCTCCCGAAGGCGGTGTATCAGTCGACATATCTGTTGAATGTCGCACCGCTTTCGCGAGCAAGCCCGCTCCCACAGGGAATAGGCGTCAGTCAGAAAAAATAATTAGCGGGTCGATACCGGGCGTTTCACCCAGACTGGCGACAGGCTGCTGCCGGAACCGGTGACGTACAGCACTGCGGCTTCACCACGCTCCAGGGCGACCGGTTTCACGTCGCCGACTTTCTTGTCGCCTTCGTACAGCGCCAGGCTGACTTTCACCGGGTTGATTTCACGTTCGCCACGGCCCTTGGCGGCGACGTTCGGCACCACGTCGGTCTTGCCGTCGGCGGTCTTCAGGGTCAGCGGCTTGTCGCTGAGGTTCTGCACGCGCACCAGAGATTTCTGCTTGTTCTTGAACGGCGGTTCTTCAATCAGTTGCGGCGCGCCGGAAGCGTTGTTGACCAGGGTGTAGTAGTGGTCGCCGGCGAGTTTGACCGGCAGGGTCTGGCTGCCGACCTTGGCGCTGTAATCACCGCCCGGCATGAAGCTGAAGTCGCTGCTGGCCAGCGGCGCGACCTCGCTCAGGTTGGTGCTGCCGACGGTGGCGCTGACTTCAGCGTTGCTGGCGTTGTAGACACGGACGAAGGTCGAGCCTTTCGGTGCGGTCGGGCCGTAGAGCGCGGCGTCGCCACCGGCAAAGGCAGGCACGGAAAGCACGCTGAGGCCAGCAACCAGAGCGAAGCTTTTAGCGAGACGACGAGGAGTAGTAGTGAAAGTCATGGTGTACCTCTCTTTCAGTTTTGCGCCCGATCGGGCGTCTCGGATTTAGTGTTTACAGCTACGTTTTGTTGGCGCGCGCCGGCTTGTTTAAGCTCTGCGACCCACTGCGGGTCGGCGTCGCCGATTTCGTTGTTCACAGGCAGATATCGTTCAGGAAACTCCCAGATCAGCACCTGCGGCGGGCTGTTCTTGAAGTCATCGCTTTTCAGGTAGCTGAGCATCGGCAGAATCGGGCCGTGGCCGTCTTCGGCGTAGCTCACCACGTCGCTGTGCAGCGCTTGTTTCAGCGCACCGACGAAATTCCAGTTGGGGTTGGCGCTGTAACTGGTACCGACCAGTGCCACCGGCACTTCATTGCTGGCGAACAGCGCGTCGTCACCGGCAGGCTGCTCGCCGGCCGCGACGGTGTTGCGCTTTTGCAGCGGCTCTTGCGCTGGCATCAGGTTTTCGAACAGCGGGTCCAGCGGCAGGAACAGACGCAGGTCGCCTTTGTGCGTGACCTTCTCGGCAGGCGTGGTGACGAAGCGTTGCGGCTCGCCGCTGAGCGGAAACTTGTCGGCGATGGTTTTGGCCAGGGTGTTGGCGGCGATTTCTGCGCCTTCCGGGGTCCAGTGAGTGTCGGTGCGCAGGAACACTTGCTGACCGTTCTGCTTGGCCTGTTGCAGTGGCTTGAGCAGGTCAGGGGCGAGGATCTTGTCGGCCGCCACGCGGTGGTGGAAATCCTGATAAAGGTTGGCGTGAATGCTCGCCGGTTTCACATCACCGAGGTGTTCCGGGTACAGGCGAACTTTGGCCGGCACGATCGCCATCACCAGTTTCACGCCTTTCTCTTTCAGGGTCTGGCGCACGCCTTCGACGAGCGCGTAGTTTCCTTGCAGGTTCAGCTCTTCGTTGACGATCGGGTTGAATTCCTCATCGCTGTACAGCCACTGATCGCGACCGAGCACCACGCCCGGACGACCTTCGTTGAACAATTTGAAATCCAGCGCGGCCCAGAGATTGGTGCCCAGACGCTTGATCGGAAATTCATCGTCGTAGTGAGTTTCCACAGCCTTGGTCCAGCGGCCGTTGAGCACCGTCGCATCGGCGTTGGTGCTGAAGCCGAAGAAGCTGCGAACCGACCACAGACCGAGTACCAACAGGGTCACCAGGAACAGGGCGATGTAGAAAATGCGTAATGAGCGGGTCATGTCAGATCCCTCAGAACTGGAAGTAAAGGAACGGCGAGAAGCTTTGCGCCGAGAGTTTGAGAATCGAGGCGATGAACAGCAGCAGGATCAAGCCGCGCATCACATAGCGCGACCAGTCCGCCGTCCAGTAGGCCGGCTGCACCTGGGCTTCGACGCCGACGGTGTAGCCAGGCTCGTGGATGCTCGCCGGGTTTTCGCCAGGCGCTGCTTTGATCATGCCCGGGGTCGCTGTGGCAGGGCCGTTGGCCTCGACGTTGACCGCAGGTTTGGTCTTGGCCGGCGGCTGGTTGGTGTAGAGATCACGCAGACCGAAGAAGGCCAGCGTCACGTACGCCACCACCAGCGTCGCCACTTGCAGGCCGGTGAGGCTGGCCTGATTGAGTTCCGACAGCGACCAGTCGCTGAAGCTGAACATCGCGCCGTACATGCGCCCGGCAACGTGCAGGTTCTCGGCACGGAAGATCACCCAGCCCATGACCACGAGCAGGAAAGTCAGCGCCCAGCGGATCGGATTGAGGCTGCGCGGCGAAGTGTTCAGGCCCAGCGCTTTTTCAATCGCCAGCCACATGCCGTGCCACGCACCCCAGACGATGTAGGTGATGTTCGCGCCGTGCCACAGACCACCGAGGAGCATGGTCAGGAACAGGTTGCGATAGGTCATCAGCGTGCCTTTACGGTTACCGCCGAGGGTGATGTACAGATAGTCACGCAGCCAGGTCGACAGGCTGATGTGCCAGCGGCGCCAGAACTCGGTGATCGACTGGCTGATGTATGGCTGCTTGAAGTTTTCCATGAAACGGAAACCCATCATCAAGCCCAGACCAATGGCCATGTCGCTGTAGCCGGAGAAGTCGAAATACAGCTGTGCGGTGTACGCCAGTGCGCCGAGCCAGGCGTCGCCCGTGGTCGGGTTTTGCAGGGCGAAGCAATGGTCGGCGACCACCGCGAGGGTGTCGGCGATAAAGACTTTTTTGATGAAACCCTGCATGAACCGCGTGCAGCCCTCGGAGAATTTGTCGAGGGTGTGCGTGCGGTTGTTGAACTGGTCGGCAAGGTCACGAAAACGCAGAACCGGGCCGGCAATCAAGTGCGGGAAGATCGCCACGAACGCCGCGAAGTCGATCAGGTTGCGGGTGGCCGGGGTGTCACCGCGATACACGTCGATGATGTAGCTGATCGACTCGAAGATGTAGAACGAGATACCGATCGGCAGCAGCACGTGGGTGAGGATGAACGGCTCAAGACCCACCGACGTCATCATGGCGTTGATGCTGTCGACGCCGAAGTTGGCGTACTTGAAGTAGCCGAGGATGCACAGGTCGACCGCCACGCCGAGCAACAGCCAGCGCTGCGCCGGTTTGGTGCGCACGCCGGCAGCACCGACCTTGAGGCCGATCCAGTAGTTCCACAGCGTGACCGCAGCGAACAGCGCGAGGAAGTCCACACGCCACCAGGCATAGAACACGTAGCTGGCGATCAGCAGCAGCAGGTTGCGATAGCGTTGCCCGCTCAGGTAGTACAAGCCGAGAAAGATCGGCAAGAACAGAAACAGGAACACGTTGGATGAAAATACCATCCCGATCTCTCCATGTTTGAACCAACAGTCAAGGGCCAAAGCCCCCCCAAACCCCCCGCTGAAAACTGGAGAGCTACGATCGTTCCCACGTCGAGGCGTCGAACCGTCTGCGTGGGAATGCCTCAATGGACGCTCTGCGTCCGCTTCGGCATGGGACGCGGAGCGTCCNNAGAGCGTGGGAACGATCAGCGGTCAGTGTCAGGAACCCTTGTTGCCCTTTTCATGGGTCGGGTCGTAGACCTTGGTCAGGTCGCCGCCGAGGCGGAAGGTCTTGAACGGTTGCATGCCGCGCTTCTTCTCGATCACATCCGGCGAACAGGTGTAGAGCGTGCAAAACGGTTCGAGCCAAGCGAATTTCATGTCCTCTTTCAAATCGGTCATGTCCTGTTCCTTGCCGTTCTTCTTCTCGAAGTCCTCGGGATCTTTCACCCCGGCCAGCACCCGGTCACCCAGGCGTTTCAGCGCGCCGTTGTTTTCCTGACGCAGATCGACACCGTTAACCTGGGCGAAACTGGCAATCATCGCCAGCGGCGGCAGGGCGTAGTTGTGATAGGCGAGGGCGCGTTGCTGGCGCTTGAGTTCGTTCGGCAGATAGCCGTCGGCGTCGACCTGATTGACCCCGACCTTGTATTCCTTCACCGCCCAGTCAAACAGGTCGCGGCGGTTGGTTGCGACCGACGTTGCCATCACCGACCACGCCGCCCAGTACGAGTGGTTGTTGGTTTTTTCCAACGGCAGGTTGTCCCAGTCGCTGACCACCTGATCGGCCATTTTGCTGAACCACGCTTCGATCAACTGAGCTTCCTGTTGATGCTGCGCCAGCGGATGCGAGTCGGAAAATTTCAGGCGAATGTACGAAGAGGCCATGCTGCCCAGCGCCCATTTGCGCATCGACTTGCCGGTGTGGTTGAAGTCTTTCGACATCAACGCATCGGCCTTGGCCCACGCGGTCAACCAGTTCAGCGTGCAATCCAGTTGTTCCGGACGACCGTCGCGCATGAATTGCATCACCCGTTTGGCGGTGCCGCGTTCCAGCGTGGTGATGTCTTTGGTGGTGTCGCGAAAGGCTTTTTCCGACTGCACGTTCAGCGTCGCGCGGGCCTTGTCCGAGCCTTCGTATTTGCTGCGAAATTGCAGCGGCCCGGTGTAGGGCGCCGGCATCGCATCGCAGCCCTCGCTCTTGTCACCGGTCTTGAATTTATCCACAGGCGCAAAGTAGCCCTGAGGGGGACGCAGCGGCGCGGCGGCCTGCGCGGTGCCGGCGAAGATCGCCAGCCCGAGCAGCGTCGGCGCCAAGAGAGTTTTCAGTTTCGGATTTCGCATAGCAGACCTCATTGCCCGACCTGAGCGGTTTGTGGCCCAGCGCCCGGGAATACGTTGCGTTTGCAGATTTTCGCTTCGACTTTCTGTGGTGCGGTGCCCGCTTCCGGGCCCTGGACTTCGACCGCCAGCAGGTTTTGCGAGGCCCAGTCTTCGTCCGTGCGCAACTCAAAGGCGAAACGACCGTCGGTGTCGGAGGTTTCCGGTTTCTCGATCTTGATGTCCTCGTGGCGACCGTTCATGTACCAGAGGGTGGCTTGCAGGGTTTTCACCGAGGTATCGGCGAAGCGGATGTCGACCTGATGGCTGCTGTTCTGCAGGTTCAGGTTCTTGCTGTTGACCAGCAGTTCTTGTTTGCTGCCCGGCTTGAGCGTGGTACTGGCGGACATTTGTGCGTCTTTGCCTTCGCAGCCGTTGTCGAGCAGGGACATCATCTGGCGATAGATGGTCTCCTGGTCGAGGCGGTACAGCGGCGAGAATTCCCAGATGAGAATCTTCGGTGGCGTCTTCTGGAATTCGTCGCTGCCCAGGTACTGCAACATCGAACCTTCCAGACCGCCGCCGGGGAAGGCGACGTTGAGGATGTCGGCGCCGATGGCTTCTTCAAGGAACCCGGCGAAGTTGTAGTTCTTGCCGCTGTGGGAAGTACCGACGAGGGTGATTTGCGGGTTGCCGGAATCGCCGAACAGGTCGCCATCACCGGCTTCGCCTTTCGGCTCGGTGGTGAACTGGTCCATGTACTGGATCGCGTAACTGGTGCCGCACAGTTGCCCGGCCATGTTGTGCAGGGTGCCGGTCTTGCCCATGCGCCCCGAGCGTTTGGTTTCGAACTCACGCTTGGGAATGTCGGCGAAGGCCGGGATCTGCTTGACCTTCTCGGCGACGATTTTCGCCGTGCGCTGCGCACCGTATGGCGTCCAGTGCTGGTCACCGCGGAAGTAGAAATCGTGGGCGGGCAGGGTGTCCGGCAGCGATTCGTTGGTCAGCGGCGACAGGTCTGGCACCACGTAACCCATCTTGGCGAAACGGCCGAGCATGGTCTTGTAGTTGCCCAGCGCTTTCTCGTAATCGAACGCGGCTTTTTCCGCCGGATTGAGCTTGTTGCGGTTCACCAGGCCACGGGTTGGCTGGTAGACGATCACCAGTTCGACGCCTTTGGCCTTGAACGCATCGTGCAGCTGTTGCAGGCGTTTGTAACCGGCCGGGGTGGTGTTGAACTCGGTGCGCAAATCTTCCTGAGTCCGGAACAGCCAGTCGCCTTGCGCCTGCACCAGGGTGGTGAAGTTCTGCTGATAACGCGTGGTGTAGTTCTTCGCGTCATGGGCAGCCGGGCACAGGTTGCAGCACGGTTCGGCGCTGAACTTCGGCGGCGTGGCCCCCGCCGCTTCATCGGCGCGGGCGCCGTTGCTGGCCGCGAGAATGCCCACGGTCAGGGCCGACAGGCTGAGTAATCTGATCAAGTGTGGGTGCATAAAATTATCCTCAGTCCTGCATTTCGGTCTGGCGTTCGACAGGGTCGATCAGCACGGCTTTCTGCTGGCGCACCAACAGGTCGAGAATTTCATCCTGGCGCTCGCCGAGGATGCCGTTGAAGCTGATGCCACTGGATTTGGTCGGCGCCAGCATCGACACGCGATACAGCTCGACGCTCAACGGCGAATCGATCGACAGCGGGCCGCTGCCATTGGCCGCCAATTCACCGCCGACGACGATCAGCGACACCTGCGCATCGAACGGGTCGAGCTTGATGTCACGGTCGGTGTCGGTCAGGTCCTTGATGTGGCCGTAGACGCCGGTCAAACCGTTGGCCATGGCGACGTTTTCGTAGAGGCGGATGTTCACGCTGTTACGAATGCGGATGCCGTGGCGCTTGTTGCTGATGACCTTGTTGCCCCACAGCAGGTTGTCGGCGGACTCGTAGAGGGTGATGCCGTCGGTGTGGTTCTTGTAGATCTCGTTGTAGGCAATGATGTTGTTGACGCTGTTACGGTCGATCACCAGCCCCGAGAGGTGGTTGTCGTAGCTTTTGTTGTTGAAGATGAAGCTGTCGTTCACTTCACGGGAAATGATGATCCCGTGCTTCTTCTTCGTGCCGTGCACAGTGTTCTCGGCAATGATCAGACCGTGGGAACGGTCATGCGGGTCGATGCCGTAGACGATGTTGTCTTTGTAGGTGTTGCCCTTGACCACGAAGTCGCGGGTCTCGTAGCAGTAGAAGCCGTACCACATGTCCGAGAACTCGGAACCGACGATCCAGCCTGTCGGCTCAGGACGCTTGAGCACCTTGGCCATGTTCGGCGTGTACTGGGAAATACTCACGCCGTACGACTTACTGTTGGCGTAACCGAAACTGGCCATCTTGCTGTTGACGATGTAGGTCTCGGTGCCGCCCCAGGCCAGCAGGAACGGACGAAATTCCTTTGGCGAACGGAAGGTCGCCGGGCCATTTTCCTTCTCGCGCCAGCCAGTGATTTTGGTATCACGCACGAACAACTGACCGTCGTTGACCAGGAACGAACCGGCCTCCTGGGACAGGCGCAACTCCTGGGTCTGGCCGTCGATTTCGAGGATGCCTTTACGGCCAACCACGATCGGCAATTTCGACAGATAAACGCCCGGCGAGGTCTCGCTGAAATACTGCTTGGGCAGTTTCTGCGCCAGATCCTTGAGGTTCATGTAGCCGTCGTCGACGAAGATCGCCTGTGGTATGCCGTGCTGACGCACCACCCATTCGGCCATCTTGTTGTCGCCGCCGATGAAGTCCTTCAGCGCGTCTTCCTGCATCATCCGGCGCACGCTGATCTTGCCCGGTTTGCTGCGGACGATCTTTGCGGCGGCGGCTTCGGCGGTGAAGCCGGAAAGGTCAGGCAGTTTCGGCTTGGCCAGTTCCAGCGCCTCGGTCGGCGCGCTGCTGACGGTGTAGGTCTTGGCCTGTTGCAGTTCTTTGGCCACGGTCGCCGGTTTGCCCGGTTGCGGGGCGACCGGTTCCACGCTGGCGAAGGCGCCAGCGCTGGCCAGCAGCATTGCGCCGGCCAGCAGGCTGAGTGAGCCTATCCTGGTGCTGATCATGTCGGGCACTCCCTTGGCGGTTTGCATCAGAAGCGCCAGATCACGTCGATGAACGCGCGGTGCATGTACGAATCAACCTGCTTGCCGTAGGCGTCGCCCGGCTTGAACACACCGCCACGGAAACGTACGAGGGCCGAAGGCTCGTCGATCGACTGGCTCAACGCCGCCGGCAACAGGCCTTGCTTGAAGTACTTGGTGACGACCAGGTCCATCTCCTGACCCAGATCCTTGTTGCCGTCTTCAAGCGGTAGCGAGGTGCTTGAGAGGATCGCGCCAGTGGCGTCATCGGTGTTGTTTTCCACGGCGTTGATGCCGTTGCTGCCCACCGGCTTGTTGCCGTCGACACGCCAGAACTTGTGGTAGATCAGGCTGGCGTCGTACTCGTCGTTGACCATCCAGGAACCGAACAGGGTCGCGGTCTGCATGTTGTTCATTTCGCCACGGAACGCTTCGCCGAAACGGTGAACGCGTGAGCGAGTACCGGTGTAGTTGGAGCGGTTGCTCTCCAGACCGTTCTGCTCGTAATCGGCGCTGGCGCGGGCATACGCACCGCCGACTTGCCATTGCGGATCGAGGCGCAGGCGCACACCGATGTCGGTGGCCCAGCCGTTGACGTCTTCGCTGCGCTTGGCTTGCGCCGGGCGCGTGCCATCGGCGTTCAAGGCGTTGACCGTATCGCGGTCGCCGCTCATACCGGTGATGCTGCCCCAGTAGTTGACGGTGTTGGTGTTGCGCCAGTTGTAGGCGTCGCTGTCGGCGGTCAGGCCGAGCCAGCTGATGTCGCCGTTCTGGGTTTTATCCAGCGAGTCGCGGGGGACGCCCGGTTCGGCGTAATCGAGTTTGCCGTCATCGTGGGTGTGGTGACCGCGAATCCCGACCCATTGCCCCGGCGTCCACTGGTAGGCGGCATCGGCGTAGGCGTGCAGACGATCCTTGTCTTTCGGCGCCAGCTCTTTCAGGTCGGTACGGTATTCGCTGAAGCGTTCGGCAACACCGGCGTTGGCGCGCAACAGGGTGGTGTCGAAGGTCCAGTTCAGCGCTTCGATGTTGGTGTCGCGCCACTGGCCGTCATCATTGCGCAGGCGTTGGCGACCGAACTTGAGAATCTCGCCCGGGTAAGGCGTGAAGCCGCTGTAGCCGACCCAGAATTCGCGCATCGCCAGGTAGTTTTTCTTGGTTTCGCGATCACCGCTGTCGGTGGTTTGCGCACCGTCGGATTGTTGCAGGGTGTCGGTTTCGATGATGTCGGTCGAGGTCACGGCCTGGCCCATGGCGTAGGCGCTCCACGCGCCGCTTTCGCCGTAGATCCATGGACGCAGGTCGAGGCCGACACCATTGACGTCGCCGCCCTTGGCGGTGCCGAGGTCACGGTCGTCTTCGGACTGGCCGGTGACTTTGACTTCGAGGCCGAAGTTCTTGGTTTCAGTCATCGCGGCCAGTGTCGGGCAAGACCAGATCAGCGCGAAAGTGAGGCCAATGCCGGCCTTCACGAATGGGTTCAACTTCATAATTTTTCCTCGCCGTCTTCTTCTTGCAGGGCGTGCAGTTGCAGCGTGTTCTGGTTCAGAGCGCCACGGCTGGCTTGCTCCTGTTGCAGCAGACGCTGGGCTTCGGCCAGACGCTCGGGAGGCAATTGCGCCGCGAGGGTGGTCGCCAGCTCATCGGCTTGCGGAGTGTTTTGCGCCTTGGCCAGTTGGCTGAACACGTAGGCGTTGAGTGGATCGGGTTTGGTGCCCTTGCCTTGGGAAAACAGTTGGGCGATGGCGAAATCGGCACTGTTCTGGCCATTGCGTGCAGCGGTCAGCAGATGGTCGAGAGCCTTCTGCGGATAGACCTTGCCGAGGTAGCCACGACGGTAGATCTGGCCGAGGTAGTAGTCAGCAGCGACTTCGCGGCCAACGGCTTTCTGGAAATGTGCTTCGGCGACTTTGGCGTCGGCCGGAACCAGTTTGCCTTCGTAGTAGAGCTTGCCCAGCAACAGCTCGGCGCGCGGCTGATCGGCGGCGCGGCCGTTGTCCAGGTACTTCATCATCTGGTCGACATCGCCCAGTTCGGGATAGTCATAAAGCAATTGCGCGAGGGTCACCCACGAGGCCGGATAGCCCGGTGCGATCGGCTCCAGCAGCGACTGCGCGGTTTTCTCGTCGGTCTTGCCCAGGGTCGAATCGGCCAGCACTCGGGCGACGGAATCGACGCGCTGCGCGGTGACAGCGCCACGGCTGTAGCCAGCCTGCATCTGCTTGATCAGCTCGGCCTGTTGCTCCGGCTGGGCACGTTTCTGATAGACCGTGGCCAGTTCGACGTAGCAGATGTCGGTGGTGTTGAGCGCGGCTTTGCAGATTTTTTCCACGTCATCCAGATGCTGGTCGTACGTGCCCTGAGTGCGATACAGCAGCACCTGCGCCAGACCCGCTTCCGGGTAACCGGATTTACGCCACTGATCGATCTGCTGCTGGGCGTTGATGTTCGGGAAGCTGTGCGGGTATTGCAGGTACAGCATCGCCAGCGGGATCAACGTGTTGCCTTCGCCATTGGCGGCGGCTTTTTTCAGCAGGCTTTCGGCTTCGTGGTGCTCGGCCTCGGTTGAACCGGGCTTGGCCACCAGCAGGCGACCAAGGCGCGCCTGGGCACGCGGCGAAACACTGGCGGCGGCGCGATAAGTCGCTTCGGCCTGTTTCATTTGCTCGGGGTCGCGGCTGTCGACCTGGATATCGGCGAGACCGACTTGCGCTTCGCTGTAACCCAGATCGGCAAGTTGCTGATAATTCTGCGCGGCGGTAGCGGTATCGCCACGCTTGAGCGCTTCGTTGGCCAGGCGTTGATCGGGCAGGCCGGCGCAACCGGCCAGGGCGATTGCCATGGCCAGAGTCAGCGGAACCGGCAGGATTCTGATAGGGCTCGTCACAGGCATGTCCTCGACTTAAAGACCGGCAGCCATGGCTTTGTCGATCAGCCAGTTCAGGTTCGGGCCACGGTCGCTGTTCACTTCCACCGGGCGGCCGGCGAAGCTGCTGTCGAGCGGCTCGTCAGGCTTGATCTGCACGCGGATGTCGGAGGACAGGTCTTCGCTTTTCAGGCTGGTGCTGCTGACGATCTTGCCGGTGCGGGTCTTGTCTTCGCCGGCGATCTGGAAGCTCACCGGAGTACCCGGACGCACGTCGCCGAACTGGCGATACGAGAAGCGCGCATCAACGTTGGCCAAGGTGTTGCGTGGCACCAGTTGGAAGATCACATCGCCCTTGCTCGCGTACTGACCGTCAGCCACCAGTTGCTGGGCCACGGTGCAATCGCACGGCGAGGTCAGGGTGCCGGTCATTTGCTTGCCGAACAGTTCTTCAACCTTGGCCGGGGACAGTTGATCTTCTTCCAGATGGCCCTTGAGCACGTCGAGCATGCTGGTGCTGAAGGTCGCCAGTGGCGCGCCTTTGGCCGCCACGCCGTCGGACTTGATCAGGCTCTGCACGGTGCCGTCACGCGGCATGGTGATGTTCATCCCCGGCACGCTGACCAGACCGGCCTGGGCATGGCTGACGAAGTACATGCTGTACACCGATTTGAAAATGAAGCCCGCTGCGACCAGGCCGACCGCGAAAATACCGGCGCTGAACGTCACGGCTTTCAAACGGCCGAACGGGGTCATGCCGGACCCGCCGTCCTTGACCTTGCGTGCCTTGGTAAAGTTGTCGCGCTGCAGCGTCGCCAGCACTTCGCCGATGCTGACGATGTCGCCGGCCAGGTGAGAAGTGATCAGGTGGCGCAGGGTGGAAATGTCTTGCTGCTCAAGGTTCTGGAACTGGCAACCGACGCGGCCGGTCGGGCGGTCGTAGGAGCGCACTTGCAGTTCTACGTCCATGGCCAGGCCGAGGTTGTCGATGACGAATTGCAGACGCGCCTTGTACACCTCGCCGACGGTCAGCGGCAGTTGCCCGGCGTTGAACGCCAGACCGCCGGCGGACAGGTCGATGACCCGCGCTTCAACCGGTGTCCGGTCGGGACCGAAGAAGCGTAGTTTGGCCGGAATTTTCACGCGGGCGTGCTGGCGCTGGGCTTCGGATTCATGCACTACGTTGACGTTGACGGCGGTATTCATAGGGGCGATTTCCTTGTTAATTCAATAGGGGCGGGTCAGACCATCATCAGCAGCACGGCGACAAAAATGCTGCCGGCGGAGAAGGTCATGGTCCGAGACGACCAGGTGTTGAACCAACGTTGAAAGCTGGCGAGATCACGGGTCAGGGAAGTGGGTTGGCGGGTCCAGGATTGTTGGTCGAGGCGGAAGAACACGTAGATCTTCACCAGCGCGCCGACGATCTGGTTGTAATAGAGAATCGCTGGGTAAGCCGGGCCGATGCGGTGACCGGAGCACGACAACAGCAGGGTCAGAATCAGGCGAGTGATACCGATCCACAGCAGGTAAACGAGGATGAACGCGGTGCCGTATTTGAAGCTGGCGATGATCGCCACGGTCAGGCCGAGCAGCGACGTCCACATCGATACACGCTGATCGAACAGCACCACCGAGGTGAAGGCGCCGAGGCGTTTCACACCCAGGCCCAGCGCTCGCGAGTTCTGCCGCAGGTTATTGCCGTACCAGCGGAACATCAGTTTGCGGCTGGCCTTGATGAAGCTCTTTTCCGGCGGGTGTTCAACGGTGTTGATCGCCGCGTCAGGCACGTAGAAGGTGTCGTAACCCAGGCGCATCAGGCTGAACCAGCTCGACTTGTCGTCGCCGGTCAAAAATTTGAAACGCCCCAGACGCCAGTGTTGCAGCGAGTCGCTTTCGACGTCGGCGATGAATTCCGGGTTGGTGACCACGGTGGCGCGGAACACCGACATGCGCCCGGTCATGGTCAG
This sequence comes from Pseudomonas atagonensis, assembly GCF_011369485.1. Lineage (GTDB taxonomy): Bacteria > Pseudomonadota > Gammaproteobacteria > Pseudomonadales > Pseudomonadaceae > Aquipseudomonas > Aquipseudomonas atagonensis. Next base: position 64,168 of record NZ_VXCA01000002.1, read on the forward strand.
CACGCGCTTGGACAGGGCCATCGAGCACATGTTGATGTGGCGCTGGGCGAAACGCAGCTTGTGCCATTCGCTCATGATGTAGCCGCCGCGCACTTCGCAGAACTCGTTGGTGGTCAGGCCGCCGACGTTGCCGAACAGCTGGAACCACGGCACGGTCTTGCGCACGGTGCCTTCGCCGAGCACGGTGTCGCCATCGATCACAGCGACCACGGCGCGGTCGTCCGGCAGGTGGCGGGAGATCGCACGGAAGCCATAAGCCAGGCCGTCGCGCTTGCCGGTACCGGGAATGCGCACGAAGTCGAGCTTCACGCGTTCTGGTGGATTCATCCGCGCCCACAGCGCCTTGACCAGCAGCTCATCGGACATTTCGACGATGGAGCAGACCACGGTGGTCGGCAGTTCGCAGTCGATGGCTTCGCGGATCACCGAGCTGTAGACCTGCGCGGTGGTCAACGCGTCGATGCGAAAACTGGTGACCATCAGAAACACATGCGACGGGTCCGCCGCTTTACCCAGCTTGCGAACCTTGCGGCGCAGGTGCGGGTAGACGATGTAGAGGAAAATCATGCCGCGCACAAAGTGCGTGGCGCCCATCGAGTAGCGCCAGATACCCACGGCGCCAATCAGGAAAATGAAGTCCTTCGACTCGGAGTCGAACGTGGACGTGGGCAGCATCAGGGCCAGGCCCATCAGCAGGCTCAGAAACAAAAGCCAGCCGGCGGATTGCAGAAAAAAATGTTTGAGCTTGGACATGACCGTCATCCGAAGGTGATGGAAACTTCAAGCCGCTTCATCAGCGGCTTGAAGCTCGAGGCTTGCTGTCGGGTTACCAGCAGATCCCTTCGGTGCGAGTGCCGGCATCGGTGGCTTTAGCCATGAAACCGACCAGGTCGATGACCTGTTTGCCATGCGGTGCTTGCTGGGCCAGCGCACGGAATTTCTCGTCGCGGTTGCCGAGGATGATCACGTCGGAGTTGTCGATCACCGAATCGAAGTCCGCGTTGAGCAGGGACGACACGTGGGGGATCTTCGACTCGATGTAGTCCTTGTTCGCGCCGTGAACCCGGGCGTACTCGACGTTGCTGTCGTAGATGCTCAGGTCGTAACCCTTGCCGATCAGCATCTCGGCCAGTTCTACCAGCGGGCTTTCGCGCAGGTCGTCGGTGCCGGCCTTGAAGCTCAGACCGAGCAGGGCGACTTTGCGTTTGTCGTGGCTTTCAACGATGTCGAAAGCGTTCTGCACTTGCGATTCGTTGCTGCGCATCAGCGAGTTGAGCAGCGGCGCTTCGACGTCCAGGGAACCGGCGCGGTAGGTCAGGGCACGTACGTCTTTTGGCAGGCAAGAGCCGCCGAAAGCAAAGCCCGGGCGCATGTAGTACTGGGACAGGTTGAGGGTCTTGTCCTGGCAGACCACTTCCATCACTTCACGGCCATCGACGCCGACCGCTTTGGCGATGTTGCCGATCTCGTTGGCGAAGGTCACTTTGGTCGCGTGCCAGACGTTGCAGGTGTACTTGATCATCTCGGCGACGGCGATGTCCTTGCGGATGATCGGCGCGTCGAGTTCTTCGTACAGCGATTGCAGAACGTCGCCCGAAGCCTTGTCGAACTCGCCGATGACGGTCATCGGTGGCAGATCGTAGTCGGCGATGGCGGTGGATTCACGCAGGAACTCAGGGTTGACCGCAACACCGAAGTCGACGCCGGCCTTCTTGCCCGAGCAGTCTTCGAGGATCGGGATCACCACGTTGGCAACGGTGCCCGGCAATACGGTGCTGCGCACGACGATGGTGTGGCGGGTGGTTTTCTCACGCAGAACAAAACCGATCTCGCGGCACACGGCCTCGATGTAGTTCAGTTCCAGGTCGCCGTTCTTCTTGCTCGGCGTACCGACGCAGATCATCGACAGGTCGGTGTCGCGAATCGCCTCGGCGAAGTTGGTCGTGCCACGCAGACGACCGGTCTGGATACCCTGTTGCAGAAGTTCGCCCAGGCCCGGTTCGACAATGGGGGATTTGCCAGCGTTGATCATGTCGATCTTGTCTTTGGCAACATCGACGCCAACCACGTCATGGCCCCGTGCAGACAGGCAACCGGCACACACTGCGCCAACGTAACCCAAACCAAATATGCTGATGCGCATCGCAATTACCTCTGTATATATCAGGCCTTAGAAGGCCGGAGTTAATGGTGTTCAGCGGTCACTAGTGCACTCGAAAGTGCGGCTTACAGGCGCCGCAATACCGTGTGCAGGCATAAAAAGTTCCGAGTGTCTAAATAAGTGCACTCAAGATGTGCGCAACTAGGCCTTGTAGTTATGACGTGCCCTGTTATGCAGCCGATCTTCTGTTCGGAAGACTCTAGTGCAATCGTCTTGTGCGCTCGATGTCGGGGGAGAGGCCCGTAGATCAAGCGGTCTGGTGCTCAGGCGAGCACGTTTATAGGGGCGCGGCCTTGGCCTTGTAGGGGATATTAATGGTGCGTATCTCCTGTCCTTCGTTAATTGTTCAGCGTCGGGAACTATCTAGGCAAGTTGCTGTGACAACTTGGTTACATGGTTCTCTGTGCTGCGTAAGTTATCTCGTACAAACTCGCTGAGAATCGTTACCGGTGGTATGAGCTATGCATTTGGACATAGTTCCTGTCCGCTCATCGCGAAATCTGAAATTTCTTGAAATATTGTCGAAGATGGCACTGGTCGCAAATTGATAGCACTTTCCGTTTCGCCCTTTATATATAGGCGATCAATCACGTTAGATAGTTTTGTGCCACTACCGCGAAAAAATTTAGGTGCCACTACTGAAAAAAATGATCAGTGTCGAGTGAAACTAATCTTAGAAAAGACAGGGATGAATTTCTGGCGCCATTAAAATGGCGAAATGTGGCGAGGGATTTTTGACATCGTGCGAGCTGCACGACTCTTTATAGAAAGAGTCGTGCAATGGGCATGCTTTATTCGGGGGCGTGGTCGCGCAGAAACACCAGATTATCCGGTTTCGATTGTTCGGCGCTGTAGCGATAACCCTGCACATCAAACTGTTTGAGCCGGGCTGGATCGTTGATTTTTTCCTGGATCACGAAACGGCTCATCAGGCCACGGGCCTTTTTCGCGTAGAAGCTGATGATTTTGTACTGGCCGTTCTTCTGATCCTTGAACTCGGTGTTGATGATCCGTGCGTTCAGGGAGGTGCGTTTGACCGCCGAGAAATATTCGTTGGACGCCAGGTTGAGCAGCACGTCGTCGCCCTGATCGGCCAGCGCTTCGTTCAGCCATTCGCTGATGCGCGTGCCCCAGAAGGCATACAAGTCCTTGCCACGGGCATTGGCCAGTTTGGTTCCCATCTCCAGACGATACGGTTGCATCAGGTCCAGCGGGCGCAGCAGGCCATAGAGGCCGGAGAGCATGCGCAGGTGTTTTTGCGCGTAATCGAAGTTCGCTTCGCTGAAGGACTGCGCGTCGAGACCGGTGTAGACGTCACCCTTGAATGCGAGCAGTGCCTGCTTGGCGTTCTCCGGTGTGAACGCAGGCGTCCAGCTGCCAAACCGTGCGGCGTTGAGCCCGCCGATCTTGTCGGAGACGTGCATCAGCTCGCTGATTTGCGCCGGGGTCAGTTCGCGCAGTTGCTGGATCAGCTCCTGGGAGTGGTCGAGGTATTGCGGCTGGGTGAAGCGCTGGGTCGCCGGCGGTGTTTCGTAATCGAGGGTCTTGGCGGGGGAAATCACCATCAGCATGAAGTCGTCTCCTTTAATCGTGGGGGCGATTCTAGGGGGTTGGGGCGGTTGACTCCAGCTATGGGGGTTATAGGTATGGGTAAGCTTCGGCATTTGCGACGGCTGGTGGATTTTTCCCTCACCCCAGCCCTCTCCCGGAGGGAGAGGGAGCCGATCTCATTGATTTCAAAATTTGAGTGCGACTCGATAGTTCAGATTGGCGGATATCGAAAGCGATACTCGGTCAGCTCCCTCTCCCCCCGGGAGAGGGCTGGGGTGAGGGCAGCGTCCGTGAATCTTGCACATCAGCTATAGTGCCGCGCGGGTTTTGTTATGGAGACATCCCTTTTGCGCATTGTTCTTTTATTCACCGCGTGGCTGTTGAGCTTCGGTGCCGTGGCGGCGCCGGGCGATGTGGCGACACTGGATCGCAGTACCTGGCCGGAGCAACTGACCAATCCGACCCTGTTCGACGTGGCGTCGAGGGCGGAAATCCTCATGTTCGCCCGGAGCCTGCTCGGCACCGAGTCGATGGACGAGGCCGCGCTGGCCCAGCGTCTGGGGCTGCGCACGGTCAATATCGATGCGATCAACAGCCTGCGCCAGCGCCTCTGGCAACGTCTGCTGACCAACTACAACTTCGCCCAGCAGAGCTGCGATCAGGACGCCTCGTTCTGCTTCCTCGTCGAAGACCTGCCGACCCTGCGCGAGCAGGCCGCCAAGTTTGTGGTCAGCGACGACAGCTATTACACCAAGTGGGCCGAGCCGAGCCGGATCTTCCATCTGCAGTACCTCGACGAACTGCTGCGCAAGGCTGCGTTGTTCCCGCAGACCAGCAGCGAAGTCGATCGTTTCGGCGACTACGAGCGTAATGGCGATGACATGCACGACCGGCTGTTTCTGCTGACCTTCGACAGCGCCGCCAACGTGCAACCGGACAATACCGACTGGCTGACCGAATACCTGCGCAAGTCCAACATGAGCGGCACCTTTTTCATGCTCGGCAAGGATATCCAGGCACGGCTGGCTGACCGCTCGGTGAGCAGCCTGCAAGCAGCGTTTTCGCAACAGTGCGTCGGCGTGCAGGGTTGGGAGTTCCGCTCCCACAGCCATTGGCAGGACTGGCAGGATTCGGTGCGCCGCAGCGCTGATCTTGTGAAGAACAAACTGCCGGAAAACTACGTGCCGCTGTTCCGCCCGCCGGAAGGCCAGCGCCGCAGTGATGCCCAAGGCTTCTTCAACACACAAGGTCTGCAAGTGGCGCTGTGGGACATCGATGCCCAGGACGGTGCCGGCAAGCTCAAGGGTGCGCAGAGCGGGCAACGGGTGCTGACCCTGATGCTGCTGTGGCGTCACGGGGTGATCAATTTCAACATGAAACAGGATGCGGTAAAGACGTCGTTGCCGTGGCTGATCACGCAAACTGCGCAAAGCGGTATCGGTTGGGAAGACTGTCAGGACGCGTTTCGCTGAGAAACACAGAAAGCCCGGAAACATTGGGCTTGGGGCGATTTTTACAGGGAATTCGATGCAGGCGGACTTCCGACTTTAGCGGGGGGAGGGCAGTCCGCCAAGGGCTTTTCGTCACTTTGCAAAATAAACTTAAAAAAACCGTCAAAGTGCTTTTTTATGTCATGGGTTTTGGAGTATTACGAAGACAGACCGCCGAAACCTGCAACACAGGTGGCGTCTCCCAAGACCCATTTGTTTGCAGTCACTTGAATCTCCGCAGGTGAGATTTCGGCAGTCACTTCGAGGCGCAGCACCGCCCAGGTATTGCGTCTACTGGCTCTGACAAAGGTGACCGAGTATGGATGATCACGGACGTAGCCCTTCTTCCAACCAGCCAATCCTTTATGTACTCGATACCAACGTATTGATTCACGATCCAAACGCCCTGCTGAATTTCGAAGAACACCACGTCGCGATCCCGATGACCGTGCTTGAGGAGCTGGACAAGCTCAAGAGCGGACATCACAGCGTTGCCGCCGAATGCCGTCAGGCGATCCGGTTGATCGACAAGACCCTGGGCGATGCTTCTCCGGAAGACGTCGAACTGGGTGTGCCGATCCAGCGCGGCAAGGGCGGCCCGAAAGGTTTACTGTCAATTCTGATGAGCAAACAGGCCGAGTCGAACCTCATTCTGCCCGAGCATCTGAACGACAACAAAATCATCAACCAACTGATCGATCTGCACACCCGCGACCCGAAAAAACCGGTGGTGCTGGTCACCAAAGACATCAACATGCGCCTCAAGGCGCGCGCCTGCGGGATCGACGCCGAGGACTACAGCACCGACCAATTGGTCGACGATGTGTCCCTGCTACCCAACGGCTACCACAACATGACCGGCTCCTTCTGGGACCGCGTGAGCAAGGTCGAAACCCGTCAGGATCACGGCCGAACCTGGCATCAGGTGCAACTGATCGACAACCTGCCGGCGGTGCACATCAATGAGTTCATCATTGATGAGCAGGGCTTTGTCGGCTGGATCAAAGAAATTGAAGAAGACCGTCTGCTGATCCTCGACCTGCATCAGGAGCCGCTGCTGCATCAGGAAGCGTGGGGCCTCAAACCACGCGATATCTATCAGAGCCTGGCGTTGTACGCGTTGCTCGATCCGGACATTCATCTGGTCAATCTGTCGGGTGCTGCAGGTTCGGGTAAAACCATTCTGGCGCTGGCCGCTGCCATCGAGCAGACCATGGTCAGCAAGCGTTATCGCCGCATCATCGCCACCCGCAGTGTGCAGGGCCTCGACCAGGAAATCGGCTTTCTGCCCGGCACCGAAGCGGAAAAAATGGAGCCGTGGCTGGGCGCCATCACCGACAACCTCGAAGCCTTGCACATGGATGACGAAAACACCCATGGCAGCGTCGATTACATCCTCAGCAAAGTGCCGTTGCAGTTCAAATCGCTCAACTACATTCGCGGTCGCAGTTTCCAGCAGAGCCTGATCCTGATCGACGAATGCCAGAACCTCACGCCGCACCAGATGAAAACCATCATCACCCGGGCCGGCGCCGGTTCCAAAGTGGTGTGCCTGGGCAACCTCGCACAGATCGATACCCCTTACCTGTCCGCTACCAGTTCCGGGCTGACCTACCTGACTGAGCGCTTCAAGGATTTCCCCAACGGTGTGCACATCACCCTGCAAGGGGTGCCTCGCTCGATTCTGGCCGAATACGCCGAATCGCATTTGTAACCCGCCAATCAAACCGGGCGACTGCAAAGTCGCCCGGTTTTTATGTGCGCAATTCTGACCCGCAGGTTTACAATCGGTGCTCCTGATCAGGAGTAATCCCGTGCTGACTCATCTCGATTCCCAAGGTCGCGCCAACATGGTCGACGTCACCGAAAAAGCCGTGACGTTCCGCGAGGCGACGGCCCAAGCGCTGGTGCGCATGCTGCCCGACACCCTGCAGATGATCGTCAGCGGCGGCCATCCCAAGGGCGACGTGTTCGCCGTGGCGCGCATTGCCGGCATTCAGGCCGCGAAGAAAACCAGCGATCTGATTCCCCTGTGCCATCCGCTGATGCTCACCGGCGTCAAAGTCGAACTCAGCGCTGAAGGTGATGACACCGTGCGCATCGTCGCGCGCTGCAAGCTCTCCGGGCAGACCGGGGTTGAAATGGAGGCGCTGACCGCCGCCAGCGTCGCCGCCCTGACCATCTACGACATGTGCAAGGCCGTGGATCGCGGCATGACCATCGAAAGCGTGCGCCTGCTGGAGAAGGTCGGTGGCAAGAGCGGGCACTTTCAGGCGGAGCAGCCATGAACCTGACCGTGAGGTTTTTTGCCCGTTATCGTGAAGCGTTGGGCGTGGACTCGGTAAAAGTTGAAGGCGATTTCGCCACCGTCGACGACGTGCGTGCGCTGTTGGCACAACGTGATGGCGCCGAGGTGTTGAGCGAGCAGAATCTGATGTGCGCGCGCAACGAAGACCTCTGCCAGCTCGACGAGCCGGTGGCCGATGGCGACGAAGTGGCGTTTTTCCCCACCGTGACCGGAGGCTGAGCCATGGCAATTCGTGTGCAGGCCACGCCGTTCGATCCGGGCGCGGAAGTCAACGCAATGCACGCGGCCAATGTCGGCGTCGGCGCGGTGGTGAGTTTTGTCGGCTACGTGCGCGACTTCAACGATGGGCTCGATGTTGCCGGAATGTTCCTCGAACACTATCCGGGCATGACCGAAAAAGCCCTGGGCAAGATCGCCATCGAGGCCGAACGGCGCTGGCCGCTGTTGAAGCTGGAAGTACTGCACCGCATCGGCGCGCTGGAGCCGGGCGAGCCGATCGTGTTCGTCGGTGCTGCCAGCGCCCATCGCCAGGCTGCATTCGACGCCTGCGCCTTCGTCATGGATTACCTGAAAACCCGCGCGCCGTTCTGGAAGAAAGAAAACACCAGTGACGGGCCGCGCTGGGTAGAAGGGCGTGACAGTGATCATGCCGCTGCGGATCGCTGGAACAAGTAAAACCGGCGTTACCCTCAAGTCAGTCATCGCGAGCAGGCTCACTCCTACATTTGGAATGCGTTCCCTGTAGGAGCGAGCCTGCTCGCGATGGTGTCATCTGCAGCACTGCCAACCTATCGTGAGCGGCCTGACCATTGGCCGGGTGCAATCCTGTTTGCCCAATTGACGGTTTATACGTAAAAGTCCAGTATGGATTTACAAGTACAAATAAAGCTTTTCCCGTTCAAGCTCTTTCTTCTGTCTTGCCAAACCAACAACAACCCGCGAGAGAACGAACATGAAGAAACTCCCCCTCATCACCGGTCTGGCCCTCAGCCTGTTGGCATGCTCCAGCGTGTTTGCCGCCGAGAAATCCCTGCGCATTGGTATCGAAGCCGCCTACCCACCCTTCGCCTCGAAAACCGACAAGGGGGAAATCGTCGGTTTCGACTACGACATCGGCAATGCCTTGTGTGCGCAGATGAAGGTCAAGTGCGTGTGGGTCGAAGGTGAGTTCGACGGTCTGATTCCGTCGCTGAAAGTGAAGAAGATCGACATGGCGCTGTCGTCGATGACTATCAACGAAGACCGCAAAAAGTCGGTGGACTTCACCCACAAGTACTACTTCACCTCATCGCGACTGGTGATGAAAGAAGGCGCCACGGTCGATGACCAGTACGCCAGCCTCAAGGGCAAGAACGTCGGCGTGCAGCGCGCCACCACCACTGATCGTTACGCCACCGAGGTGTTTGAACCCAAGGGCATCAACGTCAAGCGCTACAGCAACAACGAAGAAATCTACATGGATCTGGCGGCGGGGCGCCTCGACGCGATTTTTGCCGACACCATTCCGCTGAATGATTTCCTGTCGATGCCGCGCGGCAAGGGTTACGCGTTTGTCGGGCCTGAGTTGAAGGATCCGAAATACGTGGGCGAGGGCGCGGGGATTGCGGTGCGCAAGGGCAACACCGAACTGGTCAGCGAGCTGAATACTGCCATCGACGGCATTCGCGCCAATGGTGAGTATCAGAAGATTTCCGAGAAGTACTTCAAGTCCGACATCTACGGCGACTGACAGTCTGCTTTCGGGAGCAAGCCCCCTCCCACAAGGGATCGCATTCCAGTGTGGGAGGGGGCTTGCTCCCGAAGAGGCTTGGGCAGGCAATACAGCTTGCGGATCCTAGCCCTTCAATTCCTTCAAATGCTTGTACACCGTCGCCCGCCCCATATTCAGCACGTTGGCCACATAGTTCGAGGCGCTCTTGCCCTTGAACGCGCCTTCAGCGTGCAGCGCCAGCACCAGTTCGCGTTTGTGATCGCGTGTCAGCAGATTCAGGCTCAGTTGCCGCTCGCGTAGCCAGGCATGCAGGAACGTGTTGATGCGCTCCTGCCAGTCATCGCGAAACAGAGAATCCGGTTGCGGGATCAGTTTGCTCGGCGACAGGAACAGATCCAGCGCCGCCTTGGCATTTTCGAACAGCGAAATATTCAGATTGATGCACAACACCGCCAGCGGATGCCCTTCGCTGTCGCGTAAGACGCTGCTCAGGCTGCGGATTTTCTGGCCGTCCCAGTTGAGCTTTTCGTACGGGCCGATGTTCCTGTCACTGACATCCTCGCTGAGCATGTCCTCCAGTGACGAGTCGTCGCCGATCTCGCGCTTGGACAGGTTGTTGGCGATGTAATCAACCTTTTGCGTACGCAGGTCGTGCAGCACCACTTCGGCGTGAGGAAAAAACAGTGTGGCGATGGCATCGGCGATGGCGCGGAAGTTATCCAGCGCCGGGTCGAATTCGGGGGCGGTCATGACAGTGGAGCTCCAGGCAGCGTCAGCGCCCCCGTGAACAGGGGGCGCTGCGAGTGTGCCGCAATCCGTTGGGCGCGTCATCCGGATGGGCGATCAGAACAGGCGTGCAGGGGAGAGCATGGCGCTGCTCAGACCGAACTGGCGCAGTTGCTCGGGCAACGGCTGGCCACGCACCAGCGCCGCGCTGGCCTGGCCCATCGCCGGTGAGGTCTGAATGCCATAGCCGCCCTGCGCCGCGACCCAGAACAGACCTGGCACCTGCGGATCGAAACCGCTGAGCAAGTCGCCGTCGGCGACGAAACTGCGCAGGCCGGCCCACGTGCGGGTCGGGCGGCGGATGGTCAGCGTGGTGGCTTCTTCGATCTGGTAAATGCCCATGGCAATGTCGAGTTCTTCCGGCTGCACATCGTGGGGTTCGACCGGGTCGGCATTGGCGGGCGAGCCTAGGAACATGCCGGCGTCAGGCTTCATGTAAAACGATTCGTCGAGGCTGACCAGCATCGGCCAGTGATGCGTGTCGACGCCTTCCGGCCCGGCGAAGATAAAGGCTGCGCGGCGCTTGGGCTGCAGGCCCAGCGATCTGGCACCGGCCAGTGCAGCAATCTTGTCGGCCCACGCGCCGGCAGCGTTGATGATCACCGGGGCGCTGTAGGTCTGGCCGTTGGTTTGCACCTGCCAGAAGCCGTCGGCGTCTCGGCTCAGGCCGAGCACTTCGCAATCGGTGTGGACTTCGCCGTTGTTGCGGCGAATGCCGCGCAGGTAGCCCTGATGCAGGGCATCGGTGTCGATGTCGCTGGCGCTCGGGTCGTAGATCGCGCCGTGGACTTTTTCCCGGCGCAGGATCGGCATTCGGGCGCACGCTTCATCGGCTGTGAGCAGCTGCATTTCCGGCACCGTTGCTTTGGCGCTGAGGTATTGATTATTCAGCTCGTCGGCGTCGCCGCTGAAGTCCACGGTCATTTCCCCGCGTGGCGACAGCAGCGGGTGCTCGCAGAAACCGCTGGGCGGGTTGTCGAAGAAGGCACGGCTGGCGAGGGTCAGGGCGCGCACTTGCGGGTTGCCGTAAGCGGCGCTGTACAGCGCGGCGGAGCGACCGGTGGAGTGATAGGCCGGGTGCGATTCACGCTCCAGCACAATCACTTTGGCGTGCGGCGACAGCCAGAAACCGGTGGAAGCGCCGGCAATCCCGCCGCCGATGATGATGAAATCTGCCTGGCTCATGGAGGTCTCCAGTTAGTACTCAAGATCGAAAAAACGCAGATCTCCTGTAGGAGTGAGCCTGCTCGCGATAGCGGTCTTGCATTCAGCATTATTGTTGACTGGTACACCGCTATCGCGAGCAGGCTCACTCCTACAGGGGATTTTGGTGTTAGTGGGTCAGGTGATAAACCGCATTCGCGAGGGCGATGTCTTCCAGACCCAGGCCGATTGAGCGGAAAAACACGTGACGGTTGTAATCCGGACGCTGCACTTTCTCGCTGAGCAGGTCGGCAAGGTCGCCGACAATCGAATCCTGGCTCCAGCCATGCTGTTCAGTGGCGATCAGCATCTCACCGGCCGAACCCGGCGTGGTCAGACGATAGTCGCAGAACACCTGCATGTCGTTGAGGCTCTGCGGCGGCACTTCGTGGGCGCGAGGGGCGTTGGTGCTGATCGAGGTGATCAGCGCCGGTTTGCTCAGGCTGGCCGGATCGATCACCGGCCCGGCGGCGGAGGTGCAGAGCATGATCACGTCCGCGTCGGCGAGGGCTGCTTCGCGGCTGGCGGCAATCGTCAGGTCAGGCTCGATGCTTTTCAGCAGTGCCTGGGTGCCGCTGTCTTCCATCAGCGACGGCGAATATAGGCTGATACTTTGCCAGTCGCGCAGGGATTTCACGTAATGCAAATGTGCCTGAGCGACTTTGCCGCTGCCGATGATTGCGAGGCGTTTGGCGTGGCGCGGGGCGAGGGCGTCAACCGCCACCGCCGTCGTCGCGGCGGTGCGCGCGGTGGTCAGTTCGCCGGCATCGCAAAGCAGCAGCGGCTGGCCGGTTTTCATCGACATCAGCAATGTCCACGCCGTCACCAGCGCGCCTTCCTCGCGGACGATGTAAGGCGATGTCTTCACCCCGTAGACGCCATCCTCGGCGAGCACCCCCAGGTAATTGATGAAGTCGCCTGCGCCCTGTGGAAATTCCACCAGTTGTTGCGCCGGTTGCACGGCATTCCCGGCCGCGAGATCGCGAAACAGCTTGCGCAGGATCTGCGGCACGTCGATGCGCGCCAACAGCTCGCGGGCCTGGGCTTGGTCAATCACGTAGGGCGTACTGGACATGTCAGGCTCCGGAGAAAAAAACTAAACTTATTTGTCCATTATGGACTTTTAGTTTTGTCGGGCAAGTGCCTGCGGAAACACCGGACGAAAAAAAAGCGCAGTCCGTTGCCGGCTGCGCTCCTTTTCATGGCGTCGCTTACTGCGGACGCTTGCGCTCTACCGCACGCAGCAAGTGCGTCGGTGGCGTTTCACAGCTGATCTTGCGACCGAGCTTCTCTTCGATGGACGGCAACTGGTAGGAGTCGTCCTCGCCGGCGAAGCTGATCGACACGCCATCGGCGCCGGCACGACCGGTTCGGCCGATGCGGTGTACGTAGTCGTCCGGCACTTCCGGCAGGGTGAAGTTGATCACGTGGCTGATACCGTCGATGTGGATGCCGCGACCGGCAACATCGGTGGCCACCAGCACGCGAATCTTGCCTTCGCGGAAGCCTTCCAGGGTCTTGATACGTTTGTGTTGCGGCACATCGCCGGACAGTTGCGCGGCGTTGATGCCGTCACGCACCAGACGTTCTTCGATGCGGCGTACTTCGTCCTTGCGGTTGGCAAACACGATCACGCGCTCCCAGCCATTGTCGTTGACCAGGTTGTAGAGCAGTTTGTACTTGTCGGCACCAGCCACCGCGTAGATGTGCTGCTCGACGTTTTCGTTGGCCACGTTGGTGACTTCGATTTCGACGATGGCAGGATCGGTGGTCCACTGCTTGGCGAGGTTCATCACGTCTTCGGTGAAGGTCGCGGAGAACAGCAGGGTCTGGCGCTCGGACTTCGGCGGGGTCTGGCGAATGATCTGCCGCACTTGCGGGATGAAACCCATGTCGAGCATGCGGTCGGCTTCGTCCAGCACCATCACTTCGACCATGTCCAGATGCACGTCGCCGCGCTGGTTGAAGTCGAGCAGACGGCCCGGGGTGGCAACGAGGATGTCGCAGTGGCGCGCTTCGAGGTGCTTGAGCTGCTTGTCGAAGTCCATGCCGCCGACGAACGTCATCACGTTCAGGCCGGTGTACTTGGTCAGGTCGGCGGCATCCTTGGCAATCTGAACCACCAGCTCACGGGTCGGCGCGATGATCAGCGCACGGGGTTCGCCCATGTAGCGTTCTTTCGGCGGCGGCGTTTGCAGCAGCTGGGTGATGATCGAGATCAGGAACGCGGCGGTTTTACCGGTACCGGTCTGCGCGCGACCGATGGCGTCTTTGCCGGCGAGGGTGAAGCCCAGCACCTGCGCCTGGATCGGCGTGCAATACGGAAAGCCCAGGTCCTGGATGGCGTGCATCAGTTCCGGGGACAGTTTGAAATCGTGGAAGCGGGTTTTGCCCTCCTGTGGCTCGACGACGAAGTCTTCGAGTTTCCATGGAATAACCGGCGCTTTTGGCTTCGGTTCGCGACGCGGACGGGCCGGTTTCGGCGCTTCGCTGCGGGCAGGTTCGGCGGCGATTGGCGCGGCCGGGGCAGGTTGCGATTGTTGCTTTGGTGCCGCTACGGGAGCGGGGCGCTCGGCCTTGGGGGCATCGCTGCGATGGCCGGGGGCGTGCGACGGCGCACTGGGAATGGGCGCGAGCTGCTCAGCCTCGCTTTTACCGAACATTTTCTTGAGTGCTTTGAGCACGGTCATCTCATCAATTGGTTAAGGAATGTACGCCGGCCAGTGTAATGCAAGAATCGGGCGCGGCGTAGTGGGAGGGATCAATGGACGGCGTTTGCAAGTCCGCCCGGTACCTTAGTTAGCGCAGGCGTTCGCTCAGCCAGACGCCAATGTCGCGAATTTCTTCGGGTAACACTTCGTGCTCCATTGGGTATTCCTGCCATGTCACGGTGACACCATGGGCCTTCAGATACTCATAGGCAGTACGCCCCATGGAGTTCTGCACCACGTTGTCGAACTGGCCGTGCAGCGCCAGCACCGGAATCCGCTGCTGGCTCGCAGACAACTCCAACTCATCACTGAACGTCGGCGCGTACGTCGACAGCGCCAGCACGCCGCCCAGTGGCCCCTGCCATTTCAGAAACGCGGTGTGATAGACCACTGCGCCACCTTGAGAAAAACCGGCGAGGAAAATCCGCGAAGCGTCTATTCCGCTGGCGCGCTGTTGTTCGATCAATTCGATGACGTGATCGGCGGAGGCTTCCAGCTCGCCACGGTCGATCGCCCGGGCCGGGCTCATGGCCTTGATGTCGTACCAGCTCGGCATGGCATATCCGCCATTTATGGTCACCGGGCGGGTCGGTGCCTGTGGCAGAACGAAGCGCGTGCTCAGCAGGCTTTCCTGCAACGCTTCGGCCACCGGCAGAAAGTCGTAGCGGTCGGCACCCAGGCCGTGCAGCCAGATCACGCAGGCGTCTGCGGGCTTAACAGGCTGAAGAATCAAGGGCTCGGTCATGGCTGCTCCAAATATGTGCGGGCGCTCTCATTAAGTGCGTGATTCGAGTGCGCGTCCGGTTGATCCGTTAAGAAGATGTCGCAAGGTTACAAGTTTTGCTATTGACCTGTCCCCGAATCGTTTCGGCAGACGGAGTGGTACGGGCTTTGCTATGGAAGGATCTGTACGAAGCGTCCTACGTCTGGCGGTAACACTATCAGTGTACGACGGGCGACGAGACTGCAAAGAATCCGGTGATGGATGTTCGCCAATGGCCGCTACGGGCTCAGCGAACGTGGAAGGGCTACAGCCCGTTCGGCCGATTGGTGAGAGGTGAGTTGTCCATGATGTGGATTTTCTCCTACTAGACTCATAGCGAAGGTCTTACGTCGGTTGACCCCAAAAAAAGCCAACACGGGTCAACAACGCCTCAAAAGGGTGCGACTGGACTCAAGCTCCGACACAACAAGAGCAAAACTGGAGGTTTGAATGAAGATGTTGAAATCCACTCTGGCGGTCGTGACTGCAGCAGCAGTACTCGGCGTCAGCGGGTTCGCTCAGGCGGGTGCAACCCTGGATGCCGTGCAAAAGAAAGGTTTCGTACAGTGTGGCGTGAGCGACGGTCTGCCAGGCTTCTCGGTACCTGATGCGACCGGCAAGATTCTCGGCATCGACGCCGACGTCTGCCGTGCCGTGGCCGCTGCCGTATTCGGCGACGCGAACAAGGTCAAGTTCAGCCAGTTGAACGCCAAAGAGCGCTTCACCGCGCTGCAATCGGGCGAGATCGACATCCTGTCGCGCAATACCACCATGACCAGTTCCCGTGACGCGGGCATGGGCCTGAAATTTCCTGGCTTCATCACTTACTACGACGGCGTGGGCTTCCTGGCCAACAACAAACTGGGCGTGAAAAGTGCCAAGGAACTGGATGGTGCAACCATCTGCATTCAGGCCGGTACTACTACCGAGCTGAACGTTTCCGACTACTTCCGCGCCAACGGCCTGAAGTACACCCCGATCACTTTCGACACCTCCGATGAAAGCGCCAAGTCGCTGGAATCCGGTCGTTGCGATGTGCTGACCTCCGACAAGTCCCAGCTGTTCGCCCAGCGCAGCAAGCTGGCCGCACCGAAGGACTACGTGGTGCTGCCGGAAACCATTTCCAAAGAACCCCTGGGCCCGGTCGTGCGTAATGGCGACGACGAGTGGCTGGCCATCGTGCGTTGGGTCGGCTACGCGCTGCTCAATGCTGAAGAAGCCGGTGTGACCTCGAAAAACGTCATGGAACAAGCCAAATCCACCAAGAATCCGGACGTTGCCCGTCTGCTCGGTGGCGACGGTGAGTACGGCAAGGACCTGAAACTGCCGAAGGACTGGGTGGTGAAAATCGTTTCCCAGGTGGGTAACTACGGCGAAATCTTCGAGAAAAACCTCGGCAAGAGCACTCCGCTGGAAATCGACCGTGGCCTGAACGCGCTGTGGAACAACGGCGGCATTCAGTACGCACCACCAGTGCGCTAATGGTTCTATCACCCGGCGGGCCAACCGCCGGGTGATGTTCTGTTCCATTTCTTGCGGGGCACTTCATGCAAAATTCAATCGGCGCACCAAAGCAGAGGCTCAGCCTCAGCGATCCACGAGTGCGTGCGTGGGTATTTCAGATCATCACCATCGTGGCGGTGGTCTCACTGGGCTGGTATCTGTTCGATAACACCCAGACCAACCTGCAACACCGGGGTATTACTTCGGGCTTCGACTTTCTCGAACGCAGTGCCGGGTTCGGCATCGCTCAACACCTGATTGCCTACACCGAAGCGGACAGCTATGCCCGGGTGTTTGTGATCGGTCTGCTCAACACCTTGCTGGTGACCTTCATCGGCGTGATTCTGGCGACGATCCTGGGCTTCATCATCGGTGTGGCGCGACTGTCGCCGAACTGGATCATCAGCAAACTGGCGACCGTGTATGTGGAAGTGTTCCGCAACATTCCGCCGCTGCTGCAAATCCTGTTCTGGTACTTCGCGGTGTTCCTGACCATGCCGGGGCCGCGCAACAGTCACAACTTCGGCGACACCTTCTTCGTCAGCAGCCGGGGCCTGAACATGCCGGCCGCGCAGATGGCTGACGGCTTCTGGGCGTTCGTGGCGAGCGTGGTCGTGGCGATCATCGCCATCGTGCTGATGAACCGCTGGGCAACCAGGCGTTTCGAAGAAACCGGCGAGCCGTTCCACAAGTTCTGGGCAAGCCTGGCGATCATCCTGGTGATCCCGGCCCTGTGCGCGTTGATCTTCGGCGCACCGCTGCACTGGGAGTTGCCTCAGCTCAAAGGCTTCAACTTTGTCGGCGGTTGGGTATTGATCCCGGAACTGCTGGCGTTGACCCTGGCCCTGACTGTGTACACCGCGGCGTTCATTGCCGAGATCGTGCGTTCGGGGATCAAGTCGGTCAGCCACGGCCAGACCGAAGCGGCGCGTTCCCTCGGCCTGCGCAACGGTCCGACCCTGCGCAAGGTGATCATTCCGCAAGCGCTGCGAGTCATCATTCCGCCGCTGACCAGCCAATACCTGAACCTGGCGAAGAACTCCTCGCTGGCGGCCGGTATCGGTTACCCGGAAATGGTTTCGCTGTTCGCCGGCACCGTGCTCAACCAGACCGGTCAGGCGATCGAGGTGATTGCCATCACCATGAGCGTGTACCTGGCGATCAGTATCAGCATTTCCCTGCTGATGAACTGGTACAACAAGCGCATTGCGCTGATCGAGCGGTAAGGAAAAGCGCATGAGTACTCATACTTTCAAACCCGACATGCCACCGCCGGCCAAGGTCTTCGGCCCGGTGGCGTGGATGCGCGCGAACATGTTCTCCAGCTGGCTCAACACCTTGCTGACCCTGTTTGCGTTCTACCTGATCTACCTGGTGGTACCGCCACTGCTCAGTTGGGCGATCTTCGACGCCAACTGGACCGGCACCACGCGCGCCGACTGCACCAAGGAAGGCGCCTGCTGGGTGTTCATTCAGCAGCGTTTCGGCCAGTTCATGTACGGCTACTACCCGGCAGAGCTGCGCTGGCGCGTTGACCTGACCGTGTGGCTGGCGGTCATCGGCGTGGCGCCGCTGTTCATCAAGCGTGTGGCGCACAAAGCGGTCTACGGGCTGAGCTTCCTGGTGGTCTACCCGATCGTTGCCTGGTGTTTGCTGCACGGCGGCGTGTTCGGCCTCGACACCGTAGCGACCAGCCAGTGGGGCGGCCTTATGCTGACGCTGGTGATCGCCACTGTCGGGATCGCCGGTGCATTGCCGCTGGGGATTCTTCTGGCCCTCGGCCGACGCTCGAACATGCCGGCGATTCGTGTGGTCTGCGTGACCTTCATCGAGTTCTGGCGCGGCGTGCCGTTGATCACGGTGCTGTTCATGTCTTCGGTGATGCTGCCGCTGTTCCTGCCCGAAGGCATGAACTTCGACAAGCTGCTGCGGGCACTGATCGGCGTGATCCTGTTCCAGTCGGCCTACGTCGCCGAAGTGGTGCGCGGCGGTCTACAAGCGATCCCCAAAGGTCAGTACGAAGCCGCCGCAGCGATGGGTCTCGGTTACTGGCGCGCCATGGGCCTGGTGATTCTGCCGCAAGCCCTGAAGCTGGTGATTCCCGGCATCGTCAACACCTTCATTGCGCTGTTCAAGGACACCAGCCTTGTGATCATCATCGGCCTCTTTGACCTGCTCAACAGCGTCAAACAAGCCGCTGCCGATCCGAAATGGCTGGGCATGGCCACCGAAGGCTACGTGTTCGCCGCCCTGGTGTTCTGGATTTTCTGTTTTGGTATGTCGCGCTATTCCATGCATCTGGAACGCAAGCTCGACACTGGCCACAAGCGTTAGGAGTTCTCTGTAAATGAGCGAAGCAATCAAAAAGCCAGTGGGCCCTGAAGGCATCATTCAGATGCAGGGCGTCAACAAATGGTACGGCCAGTTCCACGTGCTGAAAGACATCAACCTCAATGTCAGACAGGGCGAGCGTATTGTCCTGTGCGGCCCGTCGGGTTCCGGCAAATCCACCACCATTCGTTGCCTCAATCGTCTGGAAGAACACCAGCAGGGCCGCATCGTTGTCGATGGCGTCGAGCTGACCAACGACCTCAAGCAGATCGAAGCGATACGTCGTGAAGTCGGGATGGTGTTCCAGCACTTCAACCTGTTCCCGCACCTGACCATTTTGCAGAACTGCACTTTGGCACCGATGTGGGTGCGCAAGATGCCCAAGCGCAAGGCCGAGGAAATCGCCATGCATTACCTGGAACGCGTACGCATTCCGGAGCAGGCGCACAAGTTTCCGGGGCAACTGTCCGGCGGTCAGCAACAGCGTGTGGCGATTGCCCGCGCGCTGTGCATGAAACCGAAAATCATGCTGTTCGATGAACCGACTTCCGCGCTCGATCCGGAGATGGTGAAGGAAGTGCTCGACACCATGATCGGGTTGGCGGAAGACGGCATGACCATGCTCTGCGTGACCCACGAAATGGGCTTCGCCCGCACCGTTGCCAATCGCGTGATCTTCATGGACAAGGGTGAAATCGTTGAGCAGGCGGCACCGAATGACTTTTTTGACAATCCGCAGAATGACCGGACGAAGCTGTTCCTGAGTCAGATTCTGCATTGATGTGACGTTGTTTCTGAAATAAGCCCGGACTTGTTCCGGGTTTATTTTTGGCTGCGATTTGCCCCTTGTGCCGATTTGGCTGGCTGACTAACATGTCAGTAAATTCATCCTATGATTGGATGAAAGGGCGAATCCTATGTCAGAAATTTCTCCACTTATTAAACGATCCCTGGTCGATCAGGCTCTGGATCAGTTGCGTCAGCGCATCAACAGCGGTGTCTGGCAGGTCGGCGAACGTTTGCCGACCGAACCTGAGCTGTGCGCCGAGCTGGGCATCAGCCGCAACACGGTGCGTGAAGCCATGCGCGTATTGGCGTTTTCCGGGTTGATCGAGATCCGTCAGGGCGACGGCAGTTATCTGCGCGCGGTGGTCGATCCGCTGGACACGCTCAAGGCGTTGTCCCGTTGCTCGCTGGAGCAGGCGCGGGAAACCCGGCACATCCTCGAAGTCGAGGCCATCGGTCTGGCAGCGATGCGCCGCACCGATGAAGACCTCATCGCCTTGCGCGAAGCGCTCGGCACCAGCGGCAGCCATTACCACGGCGACCTCGACACTTACATCGCCTGCGATCTGGTGTTTCACCGTCGTCTGGTCGATGCCGCACACAACCCGACCCTCAGCGAGCTGTATCGCTATTTTTCCAGCATCGTCGGCGCGCAATTGCGCCAGACGCTGAACATCGTCCCGCGCCGTCAGGAAGTGTTCGATCTGCACATCGAGTTGCTCGATGCGGTCGAACAGCGCGACCCGGAACGGGCCAAAGCTTTGTCGAGGCAGTTGATCAATGAACCTTGAAACCGAGAAACCCATGTCCCGCAGTGATTTATCCACAGCCCCGAAACTTGAAGAACTGCTGATAGACGCCGAGGCCGATGACGAGCAAGTGCAGCAAAGTCATCCGCTGATCCGGCGACCGTGGCTGTTGCTGCTGGGCCTGATTCTGGTCGCGCTGAACCTGCGGCCGGCGCTGTCGAGCATGGCGCCGTTGCTCAGTGAAGTGTCGAAAAGCCTTGGCTTGTCTGCCGCTCAGGCCGGTCTGCTGACCACGTTGCCGGTGCTGTGCCTGGGGCTGTTCGCACCGCTGGCGCCGATCCTGGCGCGACGTTTCGGCGCCGAGCGGGTGGTGTTGGGGATTCTGTTGACCCTGGCCGGCGGCATCATCCTGCGCAGCAACTTCGGTGAAATCGGTCTGTTCGCCGGCAGCGTATTGGGCGGCGCCAGCATCGGCATCATCGGCGTGCTGCTGCCGGGAATCGTCAAACGCGACTTCGCCAAACATGCCGGCACCATGACCGGTGTGTACACCATGGCGCTGTGTCTGGGCGCGGCGATGGCGGCGGGTTCGACCGTGCCGTTGAGCGAACACTTCGACAACAGCTGGGCGCTGGGTCTGGGGTTCTGGGTCATTCCGGCGCTGGTGGCCGCTGTGTTCTGGTTGCCGCAAGTCGGCCAGAAGCACGGCGCGCACAACGTGGCGTATCGCGTGCGCGGATTGTTGCGTGATCCGCTGGCGTGGCAGGTGACGTTGTACATGGGCCTGCAATCGTCGCTGGCGTACATCGTGTTCGGCTGGTTGCCATCGATTCTGATCGGCCGTGGCCTGACCCCGACTCAGGCGGGCCTGGTGTTGTCCGGTTCGGTCATCATCCAGCTCGCCAGTTCGCTGGCCGCGCCCTGGCTGGCAACCCGAGGCAAAGATCAACGTCTGGCGATTGTGGTGGTGATGGCGCTGACCCTCGGCGGTTTGTTCGGTTGCCTATACGCGCCGATTGAAGGCCTGTGGGGCTGGGCGATCCTGCTGGGGCTGGGGCAGGGCGGCACGTTCAGTCTCGCGCTGACGCTGATCGTGCTGCGCTCGCGTGATTCCCATGTCGCGGCGAACCTGTCGAGCATGTCCCAGGGCTTCGGCTACACCCTCGCGTCGATGGGGCCGTTCGCGGTTGGCGTGGTGCATGACTGGACCGGTGGCTGGAACGCGGTGGGCTGGATCTTCGGCATTATCGGTTGTGCTGCGATCATCGCCGGGCTCGGCGCCGGTCGTGCGTTGTACGTGCAGGTGCAGAGCGAGAAGATCTGACGCGCTCCCACATGTGTGTGTCTCTGGAATGCTATGGGTATTCGAATGGCGAATGCCGATAGTGTTTCAGCGCGTTGCAGATTATCGTGATGGCATTCTGTCCGTTTCCTGGAGTTTGCCCGTGAGTGAAGCCCACGCCGCGTTGATCACCCGTTTTTACCAGGCTTTCCAGCGCCTCGATGCCGAGGCCATGGCCGCGTGTTACACCGACGATGTGCTCTTCAGCGATCCGGCGTTCGGCGAGTTGCGCGGGCGCGATGCCGGCGACATGTGGCGCATGCTCACCACACGCGCCAAAGACTTCTCCCTGACCTTCGACAACGTCCGCGCCGACGAGCGCAGCGGCGGCGCCCATTGGGTGGCGACTTATCTGTTCAGTCAGACCGGCAACGTCGTTATCAACGATATCCAGGCGCGCTTCGTCTTCCGCGACGGCAAGATCTGCGAACACCACGACCACTTCGACCTGTGGCGCTGGTCGCGTCAGGCACTGGGTTTCAAAGGTTTGCTGTTGGGCTGGACGCCACTGGTGCGCAACGCCGTACGCGCTCAGGCGTTGAAGGGATTGAAGGCATTTCAGGCCGCCCGCTGATAAGATCGCGAGCTGTTTCCTACAAGCCCTGATCCCCAAGTGACCAGCCTTAGCGAAAAACCTGCCGACGTTGCCGAACCAGTGAGCAAATCCTGGTTCGTCTACCTCGTACGCGCGGCCAATGGTTCCTTGTATTGCGGGATCAGTGACGATCCCGTCCGCCGTTTCGCCAAGCATCAAAGCGGCAAAGGCGCGCGGTTCTTTCTGTCCAGCCCGGCGACGGCGCTGGTCTACACCGAATTGTGTCTAGACAAGAGCGACGCCTTGCGCCAGGAGCGGCTGATCAAGAAGCTCAGGAAAAGCGCCAAGGAATGCCTGGTGGAGTCTTATCGGCCTGATTGATCTGATGCGAACGGTAGAAATCCTTGCACGTCAAAGCGACCACTCAGGCAAACGACAGGCGAAAAAAAACCGCCTTTGCGGGGCGGTTTTTCTGTAAACGCCGGTTTGCGGCCGGGTTTACTGATCTCACAGGAGATATTGACGTAGGCGGAGAGTATTCCTCTTTGCGTCACTGAGCAAGCCTGAAGACACGCCTACCCAAAAACTCAATTTTGAGTTATTTGTTTAAGCGAAGGTTCAGAAACCCGATTACGATCCGTCCGCTCACATGACAGTGCAACCATTGAGGTCTGGCCGATCGGCGTAACGGTTTCATGCCCTCTGACACGGAGTTGCTCCCGTGCCGGAATGATTTTTCAGGGGGTATCACAACCGGCCGCCTCACAGGGGATATTGACGTGTCTTCCGAAGGCGTACGCGGTCCGGTAAGCACGCTGGAGGTTTGGCCCCCAACCGGAGGCCAAAACGTATGAAGCTTTTGCTGCGTACTCTGAGCCTCGTATGGAGGTCGTTAAAGGCGTTTCGCTTTTACGAGTTCCTGCGAGATCACTTCGATGATCTGATGTAAGGATTGTCGACGTGAGAATGACCGCCTCGGTTTCGGCTGAGGCGGTTTTTTCGCAAGGTTGCAGATGTCTTATCAATCTGACTGATCGGTTCCCATCAGCCAGATCTGTAGGCTGCTAACAAAATGCGCGCTAAGCTGCCGACTCACTTTCTGAGCGGCGGAGCCGAGCATGTCCGAGTTGATTCTGCATCATTACCCGACTTCTCCATTTGCCGAAAAGGCCCGCCTGCTGCTGGGTTTCAAAGGCTTGTCCTGGCATTCGGTGCACATCTCGCCGGTGATGCCAAAACCTGATCTGACCGCGCTGACTGGCGGCTACCGCAAAACGCCGGTGCTGCAGATCGGCGCCGATATCTACTGCGACACCTCCCTGATCGCACAACGTCTGGAGCAGGAAAAAGCCCTGCCGGCGTTTTTTCCGGAAGGTCAGGAAATGATTGCCGCGAGTTTCGCGGCGTGGGCGGATTCGGTAGTGTTCCAGCACGCCGTCAGCCTGGTGTTCCAGCCGGAATCAGTGGCTGTGCGTTTCGGTAAATTGCCGCCGGAAGCGATCAAAGCCTTTATGGCCGACCGCGCCGGGCTGTTCAGTGGTGGCAGCGCCACCCGATTGTCCGCCGAGCAGGCCAGGCACCAATGGCCGACGATCCTGGCTCGTCTGGAGCAGCAGTTACAGCGCGAGCAGGGTGACTTCCTGTTTGGTGAACCGTCGATTGCCGACTTTGCGCTGGCGCACCCTATGTGGTTTCTCAAGGCGACCCATGTGACCGCACCGCTGGTGGACGAGTATCCGGCAGTCGCCGCGTGGCTGGGGCGCGTGCTGGGCTTCGGCCACGGTGCGGCGAGCGCGATGACCTCCGAGGAAGCGCTGGAAGTGGCACGCAACGCGACGCCAGCGGCATTGCCGGATGAGCAGTTCGTCGATCCGAATGGCTTCAAGGCTGGACAGCAAGTGGCGATTGCCGCAACGGATTACGGTGTTGATCCAGTGGTTGGGGAGTTGCTGTTTGCCGGGCGTGAAGAGCTGATCATACGTCGTGAAGACGAGCGCGGTGGCGTGGTGCACGTGCACTTCCCGCGTTTTGGTTTCCGCATCGAGGCCAAATAATTCACGCATGGCTTGTGGCGAGGGGGCTTACCCCTCTCCACAAGGTTTTGGGTGCACCCAAAGGGTTATTTGAGGGCGGCGAGGATCTCGTCCGGATCAAACCCGCGAATCAACGTGCCATTCACGTCGATCAACGGAATCCCGCGCCCGCCCAATGCCTCATACGCCTTGCGCGCTTCGGCATCCTTCTCGATATCGAACTCCTTGAAAGGAATCCCCTTGCTGTCGAGAAAACGCTTGGTCTGCTTGCAGTAGCCGCACCAGTCGGTGGCATACAGCACGACATTGGCCTGCGCCCGCGTCTGTTCCGCGACCATTTGCGACGGATTGAACACCCGCTCGATCTTGCCCCAGTTCTGATAGACCACGACCACCAGCAGAACCAGCGCGACCTTCTTCAGCACATTGCCAAGCATCAGTTGCGCCGCTTCAACTGATCGGTGAGCGAGGTCGGCAGGCCTTTGATCACCAGAGTGCCAGCCTCTTCGTCGTATTCAATCTTCGAACCCAGCAGGTGCGCTTCGAAACTGATCGACAGGCCTTCGGCGCGGCCGGTAAAGCGACGGAACTGATTGAGCGTGCGTTTA
Organism: Pseudomonas atagonensis; assembly: GCF_011369485.1. Classification (GTDB taxonomy): domain Bacteria; phylum Pseudomonadota; class Gammaproteobacteria; order Pseudomonadales; family Pseudomonadaceae; genus Aquipseudomonas; species Aquipseudomonas atagonensis. The sequence continues at coordinate 88,739 of NZ_VXCA01000002.1, forward strand.
TCTGCCGGAATCTCCGGCGACAGGCCGTAGTCCTTGTTGCGGATGTGGTCGTAGAAAGCTTTCGGGCGTTCTTCGTCGATCAGCTCCGAGAGCTCTTCAAGGCCCATCGGTTCGCCGAGCTTGGCCTGGCTGCTGGCGTAATCGACCAGGGTCTTGGTTTTCTCGCGGGCGGAATCTTCCGGCAGGTCTTCGCTCTCGACGAAATCGCTGAAGGCCTTGAGCAGCGTGCGGGTCTCGCCCGGGCCGTCGACGCCTTCCTGGCAGCCGATGAAGTCGCGAAAGTACTCCGAGACCTTTTTGCCGTTCTTGCCCTTGATGAACGAAATGTACTGCTTGGACTGCTTGTTGTTCTGCCACTCGGAGATGTTGATTCGCGCCGCGAGGTGCAACTGGCCGAGGTCCAGGTGACGCGACGGGGTTACGTCCAGTTCGTCCGTGACGGCCACGCCTTCGCTGTGGTGCAGCAGGGCGATGGCCAGGTAATCGGTCATGCCTTGCTGGTAGTGGGCGAACAGCACGTGACCACCGACCGACAGGTTCGACTCTTCCATCAACTTCTGCAGATGTTCGACCGCGACTTTGCTGAACGCGGTGAAGTCTTTGCCGCCCTCCATGTATTCCTTCAGCCAGCCGCTGAACGGGAACGCACCGGACTCCGGGTGGAACAGGCCCCAGGCTTTGCCCTGTTTGGCGTTGTAGCTCTCGTTGAGGTCGGCGAGCATGTTCTCGATGGCTGCGGACTCGGCCAGCTCCGTGTCACGGGCGTGCAGAACTGCGGGCGTGCCGTCGGGTTTTTTGTCGATCAGGTGGACGATGCAATGACGGATCGGCATGGGCTTCTCGGCTGTTGGAAGGGAGGAGGGCAGGCTCCCCCGAAAAAGCGCCCAGTGTACCGCAACCACTGGTTTTGGAGCGGGTTGCCGGGCAAAACCGGGGCGCACACTGACGCATAGACGTTTTTTTACCGATTTAGAGCAATAAAGCTGACCAAATGGGTAGCTAGAGGCGGATATTTCCCCGTCTCTGTGCTAGTTTTGCCCGGTCTTACGCGAAGTCACTGCGTTAAGCGTGCATTCAGCATTTGTCAGGTCGAACCAAACCCTGATTTCGGTATCTATAACCCCGACTCGTCGTGGTTATCGCCGAGGGTGCCAGATCCAGAAGATCGGGCTCGATGGCTGACACTGCACTCTGCAATCCATATGAATTTGATAGGGAAGGAACACTACATGGCTCTTACTAAAGACCAACTGATCGCCGACATCGCTGAAGCTATCGACGCGCCGAAAACCACCGCGCGTAACGCTCTGGACCAACTGGGCCAAATCGTTGCTGATCAGCTGGAAAACGGCGGCGAAATCACCTTGCCAGGTATCGGCAAGCTGAAAGTGACCGAGCGTCCTGCCCGCACTGGCCGTAACCCTTCGACTGGCGCTGCCATCGAAATCCCTGCCAAGAAAGTGATCAAGCTGGTTGTGGCCAAAGGCCTGACCGACGCTGTGAACAAGTAAGACGCAGCGATAAAAAACCGTGCTCCGGAGCGATCCGGGCACGGTTTTTTTGTGCCTGCGATTTGGCTATGACTGCAACACCGCAAACCAATGTGGGAGCGGGCTTGCTCGCGAAAGCGGTGGGCCAGTCACCTTCAGTGTCGACTGATAAACTGCATTCGCGAGCAAGCCCGCTCCCACAAGTAAATCCGTGTTAGCGGGTCCAGCGCTCGCGACGCCAGATCTGCTGCTCGGACTTGGTCTGGAAGGTCCAGGCGACGAAGCGGCTCTGCTTCTGCCCCTGCGACATCTCGACGACCTGACTTTCCAGCACGCCGGCCTTCTTCAGCGCGGTCTCGATCGCCGGCAGGTTGGAGGCTTTCGACACTAGCGTGCTGAACCACAGGACCTTGTGCTGGAAGTTTGCGCTTTCGGCGATCAGTTGCGTCACGAAACGTGCTTCGCCGCCTTCACACCATAGCTCGGCCGACTGGCCGCCGAAGTTCAGCACCGGCAGTTTGCGTTTTGGATCGGCCTTGCCCAGTGCGCGCCATTTGCGTTCGCTGCCCTTGGTCGCTTCATCCATCGAGGCGTGGAACGGCGGGTTGCACATGGTCAGGTCAAAACGCTCGCCCGGCTCCAGCAGGCCGATCAGGATGTGCTTGCGGTTTTCCTGCTGACGCAGCTTGATGACCTTGCTCAGATCGTTCGACTGGACGATGGCTCTGGCGGCAGCCACAGCCGTCGGGTCGATTTCCGAGCCGAGGAAGTGCCAGCGGTATTCGCTGTTACCGATCAGCGGATACACGCAGTTGGCGCCCATGCCGATGTCCAGCACGTTGACGATCGCACCGCGCGGCACCTTGCCGTCGTTCATGCTGGCCAAAAGGTCCGCGAGGAAGTGCACGTAATCGGCGCGACCCGGCACCGGCGGGCACAGATAATCGGCCGGAATGTCCCAATGCTGAATGCCGTAGAACGACTTGAGCAGCGCCCGGTTGAACACACGCACCGCGTCCGGGCTGGCGAAGTCGATACTCTCCTTGCCGTACGGATTGATGATCACGAACTTCGCCAGTTCCGGCGTGGTCTTGATCAGCGCCGGGAAGTCGTAACGACCCTGATGGCGATTGCGCGGGTGCAGGCTGGCCTCTTTACGCGGCTCCACGGGCTTGGCCGGGGTGGCGGAGTCAGGCTTCTTGCGCGCAGGTTTCGGTGTACGTGGGGCGTTCATGGGCGTTGTCGATTCGGGTATGGCTGAAAGTGGCGGCTATTGTCCCACATCTGAGGGCAACTCCGTTCAAACTGTGGGGGCGGGCTTGCTCGCGAAGGTGGTTTCACATCCAGCGGATTTGTCGACGGACACACCGCTTTCGCGAGCAAGCCCGCTCCCACAGGAGATTTGTGGTGATTCTTGAACAAAAAAGGGAGGCCATTGCGGGCCTCCCTGTTTCATTGCGCATTGCCCTTACAGGCTGGAAATCCGCGCGTGCTGCTCGGCTAGCTTGCCCAGAGCCTGTTCGGCTTCGGTCAGTTTGGCGCGCTCTTTCTCGATGACTTCGGCCGGAGCCTTGTCAACGAAACCGGCGTTGGACAGTTTGCCGCCAACACGCTGGACTTCGCCCTGCAGACGCAGGATTTCCTTGTCCAGACGCGCCAGCTCGGCGCCCTTGTCGATCAGACCGGCCATCGGCACCAGCACTTCCATCTCGCCTACCAGAGCGGTGGCGGACAGCGGCGCTTCTTCGCCAGCGGCGAGAACGGTGATCGATTCCAGACGCGCCAGCTTCTTCAGCAGCGCTTCGTTCTCGGTCAGGCGACGCTGGTCTTCAGCGCTGACGTTCTTCAGGTAGATCGGCAGCGGTTTGCCCGGGCCGATGTTCATTTCGCCACGGATGTTACGCGTGCCGAGCATCAGGCCCTTGAGCCATTCGATGTCGTCTTCGGCGGCCGGATCGATGCGTTCTTCGTTGGCCACCGGCCATGCTTGCAGCATGATCGTCTTGCCCTGAATGCCGGCCAGCGGCGCGATGCGCTGCCAGATTTCTTCCGTGATGAACGGCATGAATGGATGCGCCAGACGCAGTGCCACTTCCAGTACGCGCACCAGCGTGCGACGGGTGCCGCGCTGACGTTCGACCGGCGCGTTTTCGTCCCACAGCACAGGCTTGGACAGTTCCAGGTACCAGTCGCAGTACTGGTTCCAGATGAACTCGTACAGCGCTTGTGCCGCCAGGTCGAAACGGAACTGATCCAGTTGACGAGTCACTTCGGCTTCGGTGCGTTGCAGCTGCGAGATGATCCAGCGATCCGCCAGCGACAGCTCGTAGGCTTCGCCGTTCTGGCCGCAGTCTTCGCCCTTGTCCAGAACATAACGCGCGGCGTTCCAGATCTTGTTGCAGAAGTTGCGATAGCCTTCGACGCGGCCCATGTCGAACTTGATGTCGCGACCGGTGGATGCCAGCGAGCAGAAGGTGAAGCGCAGGGCGTCAGTGCCGTAGCTGGCGATGCCGTCGGCGAACTCGTCGCGGGTCTGCTTCTCGATCTTCTTCGCCAGTTTGGGCTGCATCATGCCGGAGGTGCGTTTCTGCACCAGCTCTTCCAGCTCGATACCGTCGATGATGTCCAGCGGGTCAAGGACGTTGCCCTTGGACTTGGACATCTTCTGGCCCTGGCCATCGCGCACTAGACCATGTACGTAAACGGTTTTGAACGGAACCTGCGGGGTGCCGTCCTCGTTCTTGATCAGGTGCATCGTCAGCATGATCATCCGGGCGACCCAGAAGAAAATGATGTCGAAGCCGGTGACCAGCACGTCGGTGGAGTGGAATTTCTTCAGGAACTCGGTCTTTTCCGGCCAGCCCAGGGTGGAGAACGTCCACAGTCCCGAACTGAACCAAGTGTCGAGTACGTCGTTGTCCTGTTGCAGCGCTACATCCGGGCCGAGATTGTGCTTGGCGCGCACTTCGGCTTCGTCGCGACCGACGTAGACCTTGCCCGACTCGTCGTACCAGGCCGGAATCCGGTGGCCCCACCACAGCTGACGGCTGATGCACCAGTCCTGGATGTCGCGCATCCACGAGAAGTACATGTTTTCGTACTGCTTCGGCACAAACTGGATGCGACCGTCTTCAACGGCAGCAATCGCAGGCTCGGCCAGCGGTTTAGTGGACACGTACCACTGGTCGGTCAGCCACGGCTCGATGACGGTGCCGGAGCGGTCGCCTTTCGGCACTTTCAGGTTGTGGTCGTCGACGCTGACCAGCAGACCGGCGGCGTCGAACGCAGCAACGATCTGCTTACGCGCTTCGAAACGCTCGAGACCGGCGTACTCGGCCGGGATTTTGCCGTCGATGCTCTCGTTCAGCGTGCCGTCGAGGTTGAACACCTGAGCGGCTGGCAGCACGTTGGCGTTCTTGTCGAAGATGTTCAGCAGCGGCAGGTTGTGGCGCTTGCCGACTTCGTAGTCGTTGAAGTCGTGGGCCGGGGTGATTTTCACGCAACCGGTGCCGAATTCTGGATCGCAGTAATCGTCGGCGATGATCGGAATGCGGCGGCCGACCAGCGGCAGCTCGACAAATTTGCCGATCAGGGCTTTGTAGCGCTCGTCGTTCGGGTTAACCGCCACGGCGGAGTCGCCGAGCATGGTTTCCGGACGGGTGGTCGCGACGATCAGGAAGTCATTGCCTTCAGCGGTTTTCGCGCCGTCGGCCAGCGGGTACTTCAGGTTCCACAGGAAACCTTTCTCGTCGTGGTTTTCCACTTCGAGGTCGGAAATCGCCGTGTGCAGTTTGGTGTCCCAGTTGACCAGGCGCTTGCCGCGATAGATCAGGCCGTCCTCGTGCAGGCGCACGAACGCCTCTTTAACGGCTTCCGAGAGGCCGTCGTCCATGGTGAAGCGCTCGCGGCTCCAGTCCACGGACGAGCCGAGACGGCGGATCTGACGGCTGATGTTGCCGCCGGACTGATCCTTCCACTCCCAGACTTTCTCGAGGAATTTCTCGCGGCCCAGATCGTGACGGTTCTGGCCGGTGGCTTCGAGTTGACGCTCGACCAGCATCTGCGTGGCGATACCGGCGTGGTCGGTGCCCGGCTGCCACAGGGTGTTGCGACCCTGCATGCGGCGGAAACGGATCAGGGCATCCATGATCGCGTTGTTGAAACCGTGACCCATGTGCAGGCTGCCGGTGACGTTCGGCGGCGGGATCATGATGGTGTAGGAATCGCCCGCGCCTTGCGGTGCGAAATAGTTCTCGGACTCCCAGGTGTTGTACCAGGAAGTTTCAATGGCGTGCGGCTGGTAGGTCTTATCCATGCGCGGCGGGACCCTATTGGCATTTATTCAGGAAAAGCCGGGAAGTATAGCGGGGCATGGGGCCGAGGGCGACTGTGGCGAGGGGATTTATCCCCGTTCGGCTGCGCAGCAGACGTTATCCAGATAAATGGGTATTGTGAATGAAGAGCAGGGGCCCCTACGCGACCCAGCGGGGATAAATCCCCTCGCCACAGGGGGGCGCCCCGATTAATCGTATTGGCTGAGCAACCGTTCCATCCGCGCCTCGAGGCGGCGTTTGATTTCGGTTTCGATGTGCGGCGCGAAGTCGTCGATCACGTCCTGCATGATCAATTGCGCGGCGGCGCGCAGTTCGCTGTCCAGGTGCAGCAGGGCGTCCGGGCCTTTGTCGACGGTGGCGGCAGGTTGCGCGGCAGGCGCCGGGGCGGGAGCCGGTTGTGGTTCGACGACCGCTGGCTCGTTGCCAACCGAGTCGAACAACATTGGAATCTGTTCCTGCTCACCCTCATCGACCGTGTCGGTCAGCAGTGGCGGTTGCAGGTTGTCATCGCCGAGCAACTGGCGGATCGATTCGAGATCGTCCAGCAGATGTGTCGGCTTTTGCTGCGGTTTCGGAGTGTCCATTGGAATGCTCAGAGTCGCTGTAATCGGTGATCTTGCAGAGGATAGCCCTGTTCGCGGTAGAAGCGAAAACTCTCCCGCGCGGCCGCACGAATCGTCGGATCTTCGACCACCACTTCCGCCACTCGGGCGAACTTGTTGGCGAAAGCCGGGACTTTCAAGTCGAGATTGACCAGCAAATCCTGATGCTCGCCGCAGTCATCACCCAATCCCAACACAATCAGACCGTCCGGTTCGCTGTCAGCCGGGCCGTGGGGCACGAACGTTTCGCCCTTGAATGCCCACAGGCGCGCATCGAGATCGTCACGCTGGGCCGCGTCGCTGCAATGCAGGTAGATGCGGTGGCCCATGCGCCAGGCTTTTTCGGTGAGCTTGCAGGCAAAGTCCAGGCGTGCCGAAGGATCGGCGCTGGGCAGGATATAAAAGTCGACTTTGGTCATTGCGGTTCCAGAGCGGTAAGCGGCGTCACCCGAGAGTGACGCCGCCCGTCAGCAGTTTCAGGCCTTGGCGCGATCCAGCAGGTACTGGGTCAGCAACGGCACCGGACGGCCAGTGGCGCCCTTGTCCTTGCCGCCGCTGGTCCACGCGGTGCCCGCGATGTCCAGGTGCGCCCAGTTGAGGTTCTTGGTGAAGCGCGACAGGAAGCACGCGGCGGTGATGGTGCCGGCCTTCGGCCCACCGATGTTGGCGATGTCGGCGAACGGGCTGTCCAGTTGCTCCTGGTACTCGTCGAACAGCGGCAGTTGCCAGGCGCGGTCGTCGGCAGCCTTGCCGGCGCTCAGCAGTTGGCCGATCAGTTCGTCGTTGTTGCCCAGCAGGCCCGAAGTGTGGGCGCCCAGTGCGACCACGCAAGCGCCGGTCAGGGTGGCGATGTCGATCACCGCTTGCGGCTTGAAGCGCTCGGAGTAGGTCAGGGCGTCGCACAGCACCAGACGGCCTTCGGCGTCGGTGTTGAGGATTTCCACGGTCTGGCCGCTCATGGTGGTGACGATGTCGCCCGGACGGGTCGCATTGCCGCTTGGCATGTTTTCGGCGCAGGCGAGGATGCACACCAGGTTGATCGGCAGTTTCAGTTCGAGAACGGCACGCAGGGTACCGAACACGGAGGCAGCGCCGCCCATGTCGTATTTCATTTCGTCCATGCCGGCGCCCGGCTTCAGGCTGATGCCGCCGGTGTCGAAGGTGATGCCTTTGCCGACCAGTGCGTACGGCTTCTCGGACTTCTTGCCGCCGTTGTATTGCATGACGATCAGGCGTGGCGGCTGGGCGCTGCCCTGGCCGACGGCGTAGAACGAGCCCATGCCCAGCGACTTGATCTTCTTCTCGTCGAGCACTTCGACTTTCAGATCCTTGAACTCTTTGCCCAGGTTCTTGGCTTGTTCGCCGAGGAACGTCGGGTGGCAGATGTTCGGCGGCAGGTTGCCCAGGTCACGGGTGAACGCCATGCCGTTGGCGATCGCAGTGGCGTGATTCACCGCGCGCTGCACTTCGGCTTGTGCAGCCTTGATGGTCAACAGGGTGATTTTCTTCAGTGCACGGGGCTCGGCTTTCTGGCTCTTGAACTGGTCGAAAGAATATTCGCCATCCACCAGGGTTTCGGCCAGCAGACGGGTCTTGCCGTAACTGTCACGGTTTTTAACAATAATTTCATCCAGCGCCAGCACGGCGTCGCTGCCGCCCAGGCCTTTCAGGGTATTGAGGATGCCGGCAACGATTTTGCGGAACGGACGGTCGCCCAGTTCTTCATCCTTGCCCACGCCGACCAGCAGTACGCGGTCGGCTTTCAGGTTCGGCAGGCTGTGCAGCAACAGGCTTTGGCCAACTTTGCCGGCCAGATCGCCACGCTTGAGTACCGCGCTGATCGCGCCGCCGCTCAGTTCGTCGACCTGTTTGGCGGCGACGCCGAGTTTGCGGCCTTCGCCGACGGCAACCACCAGGGTGGCGGTTTTCAACGTTTCTGGGCTAACGCTTTTTACAACCAGTTCCATGTCCGGATCCCTGAATGAATGGTCAACATGCAGGCGTTCGACGGTGTCCGCAGTCGCCTGCTTATAGATAGAAGAGGCGCAGGCCAAAGCCTGCGACAAGGGCCGCAGTTTGAACCTCGCTCCCCGCGCCTGACAACCCTCGGTTGTACGATCTTCAACGTAATGCGCAAGCCGATGAGTGTGCGCAGTGACAGCCGCCCCCAATCACAGGATAATGCCGCATCTTTTTTCGACGGCTCTGCGTTGCGGGCCGGTCGATGTGTTTGCTTGTTTGGCCGCCTTAGCCTGACAACCCTGGAGTGTCTGGTTTGATCGTCTTCCGTTATCTGTCCCGCGAAGTCCTGTTGACCCTCAGTGCCGTGAGTGCCGTGCTGCTGGTCATCATCATGAGCGGTCGTTTCATCAAATACCTCGCTCAGGCCGCTGCCGGCCAGCTCGATCCGGGCTCGCTGTTCCTGATCATGGGCTATCGCCTGCCGGGTTTCCTCCAACTGATCCTGCCGCTGGGCCTGTTTCTCGGGATCCTGCTGGCTTACGGTCGCCTGTACCTCGAAAGTGAAATGACCGTGCTCTCGGCGACCGGCATGAGCCAGCAACGCCTGCTGCGCATGACCCTGTTTCCGGCGACGCTGGTGGCATTGGTCGTGGCATGGCTGAGCCTGGGCCTGGCCCCGCAAGGCGCCAACCAGTTCCAGTTGCTGCTGAACAAACAGGACGCGTTGACCGAATTCGACACTCTCGAACCGGGTCGCTTCCAGGCGCTGCGTGACGGTACCCGGGTGACCTACACCGAAACCCTGAGCGACGACCGGGTCAATCTGGGCAGCGTATTCATTTCGCAGAAGAACCTCGGTGCTGATCAAAAGGATCGCGGGATCTCCGTGCTGGTGGCCGAAAAGGGGCGTCAGGAAGTCCGTTCCGACGGCAATCGCTACCTGATCCTCGACAACGGCTATCGCTACGATGGCAGCCCGGGTCAGGCGGATTACCGCGCCATCCATTACGAAACCTACGGCGTGTTGCTGCCAAAACCGGACGTCAGCGAAGAAGTCACCGACCGCGACGCCATGCCGACATCGAGCTTGCTGGGCAGTGACGACATCCGCTCGAAAACCGAACTGCAATGGCGTATGTCCCTGCCATTACTGGTGTTCATCGTGACCCTGATGGCGGTGCCGCTGTCGCGCGTCAACCCGCGCCAGGGGCGTTTCCTCAAGTTGCTGCCGGCGATTCTTCTTTATATGGCTTACCTGACCATCCTGATTGCCGCCCGCGGCGCCCTTGAAAAAGGCAAGATTCCAGCGGCCCTCGGCTTGTGGTGGGTGCACGCGATCTTCCTGTTCATCGGCCTCGGCTTGCTGTACTGGGAGCCTTTGCGCCTGAAGATGGCCAGTCGTCGTGCTGCCGCGCTGGAGGTGGCCCGTGGTTAAACTCGACCGCTACATCGGCAGCAGTGTACTCATGGCGATCATCGCCGTGCTGGCAATCATTCTGGGTCTGGCGACCCTGTTTGCCTTCATCGACGAGATGGGTGACGTCAGTGACACCTACACCCTGGTGGATGTCTTGAGCTTTGTTGTGCTCACCGCGCCGCGCCGTCTCTATGAGATGCTGCCAATGGCGGCGCTGATCGGCTGCCTGATCGGCCTCGGCAGTCTGGCCAGCAGCAGTGAGCTGACGGTCATGCGCGCGGCGGGTGTTTCCATCGGCCGTATCGTCTGGGCAGTAATGAAGCCGATGCTGGTGCTGATGCTGGCCGGCGTGTTGATCGGTGAGTATGTTGCTCCGGCCACGGAAAGCATGGCCCAGGCCAATCGCTCTCTGGCTCAAGGCACCGGCGATGCGCAAAGCGCCAAACACGGTATGTGGCACCGTCAGGGTGAGGAGTTCATCCACATCAACGCCGTACAGCCGAATGGCTTGTTGTATGGCGTGACCCGCTATCACTTCGATAAGGAGCGCCACCTGCTGAGTTCGAGCTTCGCCAAAAAGGCCGAGTTTGACGGCACGCACTGGCAGCTCACCGATGTGGCGACCACGGTGTTTCATGAGCGCAGCACCGAAGTGGTGAATACACCGAGCGAGCGCTGGGATGTCGCATTGAGCCCGCAACTTTTGAGCACCGTGGTCATGACCCCGGAAACGCTGTCGATTTCGGGTCTGTGGGGTTACATCCACTACCTGTCCGAACAGGGCCTGAGCAACGGGCGCTACTGGCTGGCATTTTGGGTCAAGGTGTTGCAGCCGTTGGTGACGGCTGCCCTGGTGTTGATGGCGATCTCTTTCATCTTTGGTCCGCTGCGTTCGGTGACCCTCGGTCAGCGAGTATTCACCGGTGTGTTGGTGGGCTTCACCTTCCGCATCGTTCAGGATTTGCTTGGCCCGTCGAGCCTGGTGTTCGGTTTCTCGCCGCTGTTTGCGGTGCTGGTGCCGGCCGGGGTCTGTGCGCTGGCAGGTGTCTGGCTGCTGCGTCGAGCCGGTTGATGAACAAGCATTCATCCATCGTTTAACCCCTGAAAACGCCTCGGTCGACAGATCGGGGCGTTTTTGCATGCAATCCGGGTGACAGGCGAACGTGACGCTTGCGCCGTGTATCAGGTACAATTCCCGGCTATTTTTCGGCGGGCCAAGCCTGCAGCCTTTTTGAGTGTTGATCCGTGAGTGATTTGAGTCATATCCGCAATTTCTCCATCATCGCCCACATTGACCATGGCAAGTCGACGCTGGCTGACCGTTTCATCCAGATGTGCGGTGGCCTGGCCGAGCGTGAAATGGAAGCCCAGGTACTGGATTCCATGGATCTGGAGCGCGAACGCGGGATCACCATCAAGGCCCACAGCGTTACCCTCTATTACAAAGCCAAAGATGGCGTCACCTACCAGCTGAACTTCATTGACACCCCGGGCCACGTCGACTTCACCTACGAAGTCAGCCGTTCCCTGGCCGCGTGTGAAGGTGCCTTGCTGGTGGTCGATGCCGGTCAAGGTGTTGAAGCCCAGTCCGTAGCCAACTGCTACACCGCCATCGAGCAGGGCCTTGAGGTCATGCCGGTGCTGAACAAGATCGACCTGCCGCAGGCCGAGCCGGACCGCGTCAAGGACGAGATCGAGAAGATCATCGGCATCGACGCCACCGACGCCGTCACCTGCAGCGCCAAGACCGGCCTGGGTGTCGACGAAGTGCTCGAGCGTCTGGTCGCGACCATTCCTGCGCCGACCGGCAACATCGAAGATCCGCTGCAAGCGTTGATCATCGACTCCTGGTTCGACAACTACCTGGGCGTTGTCTCCCTCGTGCGCGTGCGTCATGGCCGCGTGAAAAAGGGCGACAAGATCCTCGTCAAGTCCACCGGCAAGGTACACCTGGTCGACAGCGTCGGCGTATTCAACCCGAAACACACCGCTACCGCAGACCTGAAGGCCGGCGAAGTGGGCTTCATCATTGCCAGCATCAAGGACATTCATGGTGCGCCAGTCGGTGACACCCTGACCCTGAGCTCCACGCCGGATGTTCCGGTACTGCCGGGTTTCAAACGCATTCAGCCACAGGTTTACGCCGGTCTGTTCCCGGTCAGCTCCGACGACTTCGAAGATTTCCGCGAAGCGCTGCAAAAGCTGACCCTCAACGACTCGTCGCTGCAGTACACCCCGGAAAGCTCCGACGCACTGGGCTTCGGCTTCCGTTGCGGCTTCCTCGGCATGCTGCACATGGAGATCATCCAGGAGCGCCTGGAGCGCGAGTACGACCTGGATCTGATCACCACGGCGCCGACGGTAATCTTTGAGCTGGTGCTGAAAACCGGTGAAACAATTTACGTCGACAACCCGTCGAAGCTGCCTGACGTGTCTGCCATCGAAGACATGCGCGAGCCGATCGTGCGCGCCAACATCCTCGTACCGCAAGAACACCTGGGTAACGTCATCACTCTGTGCATCGAGAAGCGTGGCGTTCAAGTTGACATGCTGTTCCTCGGCAATCAGGTGCAAGTGACCTACGACTTGCCGATGAACGAAGTGGTGCTGGACTTCTTCGACCGTCTCAAATCCACCAGCCGCGGCTATGCTTCGCTGGATTACCATTTCGATCGTTACCAATCGGCTAATCTGGTGAAACTGGACGTGCTGATCAACGGCGACAAGGTCGATGCCCTGGCGTTGATCGTGCACCGTGACAACTCGCACTTCAAAGGTCGCCAGTTGACCGAGAAGATGAAAGAACTGATTCCTCGTCAGATGTTCGACGTGGCCATTCAGGCTGCCATCGGCGGTCAGATTGTTGCGCGGACAACCGTCAAGGCTCTCAGAAAGAACGTATTGGCCAAATGCTACGGTGGTGACGTCAGCCGTAAGAAGAAACTGCTGGAGAAGCAGAAGGCCGGTAAGAAACGCATGAAGCAGGTCGGCAACGTGGAAATTCCACAAGAAGCCTTCCTTGCTGTGCTCAGGTTGGAATAGTCAGGTCCTATGTCACTAAATTTCCCGCTGTTGCTGGTCATCGCCGTGTTCGTCTGCGGCCTGTTGGCGTTGCTCGATCTGCTGTTCCTGGCGCCGCGTCGGCGTGCTGCCATTGCCTCTTATCAAGGCAGTGTCAGCCAGCCTGATGTCGTGGTGGTCGAGAAACTGAACAAAGAGCCGCTGCTGGTCGAGTACGGCAAGTCGTTCTTCCCGGTGTTGTTCATAGTGCTGGTGCTGCGTTCGTTCCTGGTGGAACCGTTCCAGATTCCTTCCGGTTCGATGAAACCGACTCTGGACGTCGGCGACTTCATTCTGGTGAACAAGTTTTCTTACGGGATCCGCCTGCCGGTGATCGACAAGAAAATTATCGAAGTCGGTGATCCGCAGCGTGGTGATGTGATGGTGTTCCGCTACCCGAGCGATCCGAATGTCAACTACATCAAGCGTGTGGTTGGCCTGCCGGGCGACACGGTGCGTTACACCGCTGACAAGCGTCTGTTCGTCAATGGCGAATCGATTGCCGAGCAAATGGTCGGTTCCGAGCCGGGTACGCTGGGCAGTGCCGAGCTCTACAAGGAAAAACTTGGCGCCGCCGAACACTTGATCCGCAAGGAAATGAGCCGCTACCGCGCCACGCCGGACCACTCGTGGACCGTGCCGGCCGGGCACTATTTCATGATGGGCGACAACCGCGACAACTCGAACGACAGTCGCTACTGGGATGATCCGAACATTCCCAAGGATCTGCTGGGCATGGTTCCCGACCGGAATATCGTCGGCAAGGCCTTTGCGGTCTGGATGAGCTGGCCGGAACCGAAACTCAGTCACCTGCCGAATTTCTCGCGGGTTGGCCTGATCAAGTAATCAAACACGGCGCTGTTGACCACAGCGCCGAATGCATTTCTGGAGTCGCCACAATCGGCTCCGGGGCATGAAGCCACGATATTCAGGATGTAATTTTTGAACACAGCGTTAATTGTCCCAGGCCTGCGCCGTATCCCGGCGATGGCGGTGGAATCCAGCCACGAACTCAGCGTGGGTAAACCGTGAGCGTTTCTCTAAGCCGTCTCGAGCGCCAGCTCGGTTACACCTTCAAGGACCAGGAGCTGATGCTGCTGGCCCTCACGCACCGCAGTTTTGCCGGGCGCAACAACGAACGCCTGGAATTCCTTGGCGATGCCATCCTCAACTTCGTCGCCGGCGAGGCGCTGTTCGATCGCTTCCCGTTGGCCCGCGAAGGCCAGTTGTCGCGTTTGCGCGCGCGCCTGGTGAAAGGTGAGACGCTGGCCGTACTGGCTCGCGGTTTTGACCTTGGCGATTACCTGCGACTGGGTTCCGGCGAGTTGAAGAGTGGCGGTTTCCGTCGCGAATCGATTCTGGCCGACGCGCTCGAAGCGTTGATCGGCGCGATTTACCTCGACGCCGGCATGGACGTCGCCCGCGAGCGCGTACTGGCCTGGCTGGCCGGCGAGTTCGAAGGCCTGACGCTGGTCGATACCAACAAGGATCCGAAAACCCGTCTGCAGGAACACCTGCAATCGCGCGGTTGCGAACTGCCACGCTACGAAGTGGTGGATATCCAGGGCGAGCCGCACTGCCGAACCTTCTTCGTCGAGTGCGAAGTTGTCTTACTGAATGAAAAAAGCCGGGGTCAGGGTGTGAGCCGTCGTATTGCCGAACAGGTAGCGGCCGCCGCAGCACTGATTGCCCTGGGCGTGGAGAATGGCAATGACTGATACAAACGCAACTCGCTGTGGCTACGTTGCCATCGTCGGCCGTCCCAACGTCGGTAAGTCGACGCTGCTGAACCACATCCTCGGCCAGAAGCTGGCGATCACTTCGCGCAAGCCGCAGACCACCCGTCACAACATGCTCGGGATCAAAACCGAAGGTGATGTGCAGGCGATCTATGTCGACACCCCCGGCATGCACAAGGGTGGCGAAAAGGCCCTGAACCGTTACATGAACAAGACCGCTTCGGCAGCGTTGAAAGACGTCGACGTGGTGATCTTCGTGGTTGACCGCACCAAGTGGACCGAAGAAGACCAGATGGTGCTGGAACGCGTGCAGTACGTGACCGGGCCACTGATCGTTGCGCTGAACAAGACCGACCGCATCGAAGACAAAGCCGAGCTGATGCCGCACCTGAGCTGGCTGCAGGAACAACTGCCTAACGCGCAGATCATCCCGATTTCGGCGCAGCACGGGCACAACCTCGACGCGCTGGAAAAGGTCATTGCCGATCATCTGCCGGAGAACGACCACTTCTTCCCCGAAGACCAGATCACTGACCGCAGCAGCCGTTTCCTCGCCGCCGAACTGGTGCGCGAGAAAATCATGCGCCAGATGGGCGCCGAGCTGCCCTACCAGATCACCGTCGAAATCGAAGAGTTCAAGCAGCAGGGCAAGACCTTGCATATCCATGCGCTGATCCTCGTCGAGCGTGACGGCCAGAAAAAAATCATCATCGGCGACAAGGGCGAGCGCATCAAACGCATCGGCACCGAAGCGCGCAAGGACATGGAGCTGCTGTTCGACTCCAAGATCATGCTCAACCTGTGGGTCAAGGTGAAGGGCGGTTGGTCCGATGACGAGCGTGCATTGCGTTCGCTGGGTTACGGCGACCTGTAACACCGGTTTTCTGTTACACCAGAGAACCCCCTGTGGGAGCGGGCTTGCTCGCGAATACGCAGTGTCAGTCGACAGATATTCCGGCTGATTCACCGCTTTCGCGAGCAAGCCCGCTCCCACAGTAGTTTCGGGTTGTGAGTCAATCTGCGTTTCTTCATCGAGAACTCCATGTCGCAAACCCCACCTCCCGCGCAACCCGCATACGTCCTGCATTCGCGCGCCTACCGCGAAAGTAGCGCGTTGGTGGATTTCCTCACGCCGCAAGGGCGGCTGCGGGCGGTGTTGCGCAGTGCGCGGGGCAAGGCCGGGACATTGGCGCGACCGTTCGTGCCGCTGGAAGTAGAGTTTCGTGGCAAGGGTGAGCTGAAGAATGTCGGGCGCATGGAAAGTGCCGGCAACGCCACCTGGATGGTCGGCGAAGCGCTGTTCAGCGGGCTCTACCTCAATGAACTGCTGATCCGCTTGCTCCCCGCTGAAGACCCGCACCCGGCGGTGTTCGATCATTACGCTGCAACGTTGCTTGCGCTGGCTGAAGGCAGGCCACTGGAGCCGTTGTTGCGCTCGTTCGAATGGCGCTTGCTGGACGATCTCGGTTACGGCTTCTCCCTGAACACCGATATCCACAGCGAACCGGTCGTGCCGGACGGTCTCTATCGCCTGCAAGTGGACGCCGGGCTTGAACGGGTGTTTCTGTTGCAGCCGGGTCTGTTCAACGGCACCGAACTGCTGGCCATGGCCGAAGCCGACTGGACCGCTACCGGCGCACTGTCGGCGGCCAAGCGTCTGATGCGTCAGGCACTGGCCGTTCATCTCGGTGGCCGTCCCCTCGTCAGCCGCGAGCTATTTCGCAAGCCCTGATATGCTGTGCGCCGAATCTTTCCCTTCAGGAGCGCATCCGTGACTACCAGCAATCGCATTCTTCTTGGCGTGAATATCGACCACGTCGCCACCCTGCGTCAGGCTCGGGGCACGCGCTACCCGGATCCGGTCAAGGCAGCGCTGGACGCGGAAGAGGCGGGCGCCGATGGCATCACCGTGCACCTGCGCGAAGACCGCCGGCACATTCAAGAGCGCGATGTATTGCTGCTCAAGGATGTGCTGCAGACCCGCATGAACTTCGAAATGGGCGTCACCGAAGAGATGATGGCGTTCGCTGAACGCATCCGTCCGGCGCACATTTGTCTGGTGCCGGAAACCCGTCAGGAACTGACCACTGAAGGCGGTCTGGACGTGGCGGGACAGGAAGAGCGCATCCGGGCTGCGGTTGAGCGACTGTCGAAGATCGGCAGCGAAGTGTCGCTGTTCATCGATGCCGATGAGCGTCAGATTGCCGCGTCGAAGCGCGTCGGTGCGCCGGCGATCGAGCTGCACACCGGGCGTTATGCCGATGCCGAAACCCCGACCGAAGTGGCAGAAGAATTGAAACGTGTTGCGGACGGTGTGGCGTTTGGTCTGGCGCAGGGGCTGATCGTCAATGCCGGTCATGGCCTGCACTATCACAACGTTGAGGCAGTGGCGGCGATCAAGGGCATCAACGAACTGAACATCGGCCATGCGCTGGTTGCGCATGCGTTGTTCGTGGGCTTCAAGTCTGCAGTGTCCGAGATGAAAGCGTTGATTCTGGCCGCTGCCAGGCATTAATGGTCACCGCATAACAACGGTGGGAGCGGGCTTGCTCGCGAAAGCGGTGTGTCAGTCAAAGATTATGTCGACTGATACGACGCATTCGCGAGCAAGCCCGCTCCCACATGGGTTCGGTGTTGGTTAGAGCGGGGCAGGTTCTTGCGCCGGTTTCGACTTGTCGATACCGGGCACATGCAGGTTGCCTTCAGCCACCTGATCACCTTCAAGCTGCGGCTGCGTGACCCACGTCAGGATGTCGTAGTAGCGACGGATGTTGGCCACAAAGTGCACAGGCTCGCCGCCGCGGGCGTAGCCGTAGCGAGTCTTGCTATACCACTGCTTCTGCGACAGGCGCGGCAGGATCTTCTTCACATCCAGCCATTTGTCCGGGTTCAACCCTTCCTTGGCCGTCAGTTTGCGCGCGTCATCCAGATGGCCGCTGCCGACGTTGTACGCCGCCAGGGCAAACCATGTCCGGTCTGGCTCCTTGATCGAGTCGTCGAGCTGATCCTTCATATACGCCAGGTACTTGGCGCCGCCCATGATGCTTTGTTTCGGATCGAGACGATTGGACACGCCCATGGCCTGAGCGGTGTTCTGAGTCAGCATCATCAAGCCGCGCACGCCGGTTTTCGACGTCACCGCCGGTTGCCACAGCGATTCCTGATAACCGATGGCCGCCAGCAGGCGCCAGTCGACTTTCTCTTTCTTGGCGTAGTTCTTGAAGTGCTGTTCGTACTTGGGCAGGCGCTGCTGCAAGTGCTGGGCAAACGTGGTTGCGCCCATGTAACCGAGGACATCGACATGTCCGTAATAGCGATCTTTCAGGCGCTGCAAGGTGCCATTCTTCTGCACCTTGTCCAGATACGCGTTGATCTCGTTGAGCAGGCTGTTGTCTTCGCCTGGCGCCACAGCCCAGCTCTGGCTGCGCGCGTCGCCAAGGTCGAACGCCACGCGAATATTGGTGAAGTACACCTGATTCATCGCCACTTCGTTGGAGTCGACCAGCGTCAGGTCGATCTGACCTTCATCGACCATACGCAGCAGGTCGACTACCTCGACGGCGTCGGATTCTTCGTATTCGATGCCGGGATATTTCTGTTTCAGTTCCGCCAGTTGTTCGGCGTGGGTGCTGCCCTTTAGCACCATGATCTTCTTGCCGACCAGATCACCGGGATCCGTAGGCCTTGACTGGCCGTTGCGATAAATGATCTGTGGAGTGACTTCAAGGTAGGAGTGGGAGAAGCGCACCTGCTTCTTGCGCTCTTCGCTGCTGACCAGGCCGGCTGCAGCGAGTACCGGGCCGTTCGGTTTGCCGATCTGACTGAAAAGATCGTCGAGGTTGTCGGCGGTCTCGATTTTCAGCTCGACCCCCAAATCGTCGGCGAAGCGCTTCACCAGCTCGTATTCGAAGCCGGTTTCACCGCTGCGATCCTGAAAGTAGGTGGCGGGGCTGTTTCGGGTAATCACCCGCAGCACGCCATCCTCCTTTACGCGCTCGAGTGTGTTGGGTTTATCAACACAGCCACCGAGCATCAGGAAGAGTCCGGTTGCGATCAGCCATTTGGCGTACCGCGGACGCAAAGCCGTTGGGAAAAACATTTGCGCAGTATACGCAAACGGCCACGGGCGCCATATCTCGACAGCGACGGGCTTGTCTGCTAGAGATCACAAATCCTGCACAAACCCCGCAGGAACGGGGCTTGAGGGCAATTTGTTACAGTAAAAATAAGCCTTCTTGAAAGCGTGCCTGAATTTGACTTGAAAATCAGAAACACACTTTGAGGTGCGAGTGCAACCGTGCGTAGCGTTTCGGGTGATGTTGAGGGCGGTTTAGGCTAGAATGCACGGCCTCAAAGCACACCCCTTCCCGAGGCTGTCCCGAAGATGTTGATCCTGCGCGGCGCTCCTGCCCTTTCTGCCTTTCGCCACAGCAAACTCCTTGAGCAACTGAGCCAGAAGGTTCCAGCTGTCAGTGGCCTGTATGCTGAATTCGCTCACTTCGCCGAAGTCACCGGCGTCCTGACCGGCGACGAACAGCAGGTGCTTGCGCGCCTTCTGAAGTACGGCCCAAGCGTTCCGGTACAAGAGCCGACCGGCCGTCTGTTTCTGGTGTTGCCGCGTTTCGGCACCATCTCGCCATGGTCGAGCAAGGCCAGCGACATCGCCCGCAACTGCGGTCTGAGCAAGATCCAGCGTCTGGAACGCGGTATCGCGTTCTACGTGGCCGGTCAGTTCAGCGAAGCCGAAGCCCAGCAGATTGCCGATGTCCTGCACGACCGCATGACCCAGATCGTTCTGGCCAACCTCGAACAGGCCGCCGGCCTGTTCAGCCACGCCGAACCGAAGCCGCTGACCGCCATCGACATCCTCGGCGGCGGTCGCGCTGCGCTGGAAAAGGCCAACACCGAGCTGGGTCTGGCCTTGGCCGAAGACGAGATCGATTACCTGGTCAACGCCTTCAACGGTCTCAAGCGCAACCCGCACGACATCGAACTGATGATGTTCGCCCAGGCCAACTCCGAGCACTGCCGCCACAAGATCTTCAACGCCAGTTGGGATATTGACGGCGAGAGCCAGGAAAAAAGCCTGTTCGGCATGATCAAGAACACCTATCAGATGCACAGCGAAGGCGTGCTGTCCGCTTATAAGGACAACGCTTCGGTGATCGTCGGCAACGTCGCCGGCCGCTTCTTCCCGGATCCGGAAACCCGTCAGTACGGCGCGGTGCAGGAGCCGGTGCACATTCTGATGAAGGTCGAAACCCACAACCACCCGACCGCGATTGCCCCGTTCCCGGGCGCATCGACCGGTTCCGGTGGCGAGATCCGCGACGAAGGCGCAACCGGTCGTGGTGCCAAGCCGAAGGCTGGCCTGACTGGTTTCACCGTGTCGAACCTGCAGATTCCGGGCTTCGAACAGCCGTGGGAAGTGCCGTACGGCAAGCCTGAGCGCATCGTTACCGCGCTGGACATCATGATCGAAGGCCCGCTCGGCGGCGCTGCGTTCAACAACGAATTCGGCCGTCCGGCCCTGACCGGTTACTTCCGTACCTTCGAGCAATCGATCACCACTCCGCACGGTGACGAAGTTCGCGGTTACCACAAGCCGATCATGCTGGCTGGCGGCATGGGCAACATCCGTGAAGAACACGTCAAGAAAGGCGAGATCGTCGTCGGCTCCAAGCTGATCGTCCTCGGCGGCCCGGCGATGCTGATCGGTCTGGGCGGCGGCGCCGCTTCCTCCATGGCCACCGGCACCAGCTCGGCGGATCTGGACTTCGCATCGGTTCAGCGTGAAAACCCTGAAATGGAGCGTCGCTGCCAGGAAGTCATCGACCGTTGCTGGCAACTGGGTGACAAGAACCCGATCAGCTTCATCCACGACGTGGGTGCGGGCGGTCTGTCCAACGCCTTCCCGGAACTGGTCAACGACGGCGACCGCGGTGGCCGTTTCGAACTGCGCAACATTCCAAACGACGAGCCGGGCATGGCCCCGCACGAAATCTGGTCCAACGAATCGCAGGAACGTTACGTTCTGGCGGTCGGCCCGGCCGACTTCGAGCGCTTCAAGGCCATCTGTGAACGTGAGCGTTGCCCGTTTGCCGTCGTCGGTGAAGCCACTGCCGAACCGCAACTGACCGTGACTGACAGCCACTTCGGCAACAACCCGGTGGACATGCCACTGGAAGTGTTGCTGGGCAAAGCTCCGCGCATGCACCGTTCGGTAACCCGTGAAGCCGAACTGGGCGATGACTTCGATCCGTCGAACCTCGACATCAGCGAGTCCATCGAACGCGTTCTGCATCACCCGGCTGTGGCAAGCAAGAGCTTCCTGATCACCATCGGCGACCGCACCATCACCGGCCTCGTGGCCCGTGACCAGATGGTCGGCCCATGGCAGGTTCCGGTGGCCGACGTCGCCGTCACCGCCACCAGTTTCGACGTCTACACCGGTGAAGCGATGGCAATGGGCGAGCGTACTCCGCTGGCACTGCTGGACGCTCCAGCGTCGGGCCGCATGGCCATCGGCGAAACCCTGACCAACATTGCCGCTTCGCGCATCAACAAGATCTCCGACATCAAACTGTCGGCGAACTGGATGTCGGCTGCCGGACACCCGGGCGAAGATGCGCGTCTGTACGACACCGTGAAAGCGGTTGGTATGGAACTGTGCCCTGAGCT
Source organism: Pseudomonas atagonensis (assembly GCF_011369485.1). GTDB lineage: Bacteria > Pseudomonadota > Gammaproteobacteria > Pseudomonadales > Pseudomonadaceae > Aquipseudomonas > Aquipseudomonas atagonensis. The sequence goes on from NZ_VXCA01000002.1 coordinate 110,024, forward strand.
GGGTATCACCATTCCGGTGGGCAAGGACTCGATGTCCATGGCCACCCGTTGGAACGACAACGGCGAAGAAAAAACCGTAACCTCGCCGATGTCGCTGATCGTGACCGGTTTCGCGCCAGTGGCTGACATCCGTCAGACCCTGACCCCGGAACTGCGCATGGACAAGGGCACCACCGACCTGATCCTGATCGACCTCGGTCGCGGTCAGAATCGCATGGGCGCTTCGATCCTTGCTCAAGTCCACGGCAAACTCGGCAAACACGCGCCGGACGTCGATGACGCCGAAGACCTGAAAGCATTCTTCGCCGTGATCCAGGGCCTCAACGCCGACGGTCATCTCCTGGCTTACCACGACCGTTCCGACGGTGGTCTGCTGACTTCCGTAGTGGAAATGGCCTTCGCCGGCCACTGCGGTCTGAGCCTGAACCTCGACAGCGTTGCCGAGTCCTCGGCCGAAATCGCTGCGATCCTGTTCAACGAAGAACTGGGTGCGGTTATCCAGGTTCGTCAGGACGCCACGCCAGACATCCTCGCGCAATTCAGCGCGGCCGGTCTGGGCGACTGCGTCTCTGTGATCGGTCAGCCGATCAACAATGGCCAGATCAACATCACCTTCAACGGTGACACCGTGTTCGAAGGCCAGCGGCGTCTGCTGCAGCGTACCTGGGCTGAAACCAGCTACCAGATCCAGCGTCTGCGCGACAACGCTGACTGCGCCGAGCAAGAGTTCGACGTGCTGCTGGAAGAAGACAACCCGGGCCTCAGCGTCAAGCTCAGCTACGACGTCAACCAGGACATCGCCGCGCCTTACATCAAGAAAGGCATCCGCCCACAGGTTGCCGTGCTGCGTGAGCAGGGCGTCAACGGTCAGGTCGAAATGGCCGCCGCGTTCGACCGCGCCGGCTTCAACGCGATCGACGTGCACATGAGCGACATTCTCGCCGGCCGTGTCGACCTGAACGAGTTCAAGGGTCTGGTGGCCTGCGGTGGCTTCTCCTACGGCGACGTTCTCGGTGCCGGTGAAGGCTGGGCCAAGTCCGCACTGTTCAACAGCCGTGCCCGCGATGCGTTCCAGGGCTTCTTCGAACGTAACGACAGCTTCACCCTCGGTGTGTGCAACGGTTGCCAGATGATGTCCAACCTGCACGAACTGATCCCGGGCAGCGAGTTCTGGCCGCACTTCGTGCGTAACCGCTCCGAGCAGTTCGAAGCGCGCGTGGCGATGGTGCAGATCCAGGAGTCGAACTCGATCTTCCTGCAGGGCATGGCCGGTTCGCGTATGCCGATCGCCATCGCTCACGGTGAAGGTCACGCCGAGTTCTCCAGCGAAGAAGCACTGCTGGAAGCCGATCTGTCGGGTTGCGTGGCGATGCGTTTCGTCGACAACCATGGCAAGGTCACCGAGCGTTATCCGGCCAACCCGAACGGTTCGCCGCGCGGGATTACCGGTCTCACCAGCCGTGATGGCCGTGTGACTATCATGATGCCGCACCCGGAGCGTGTGTTCCGTGCCGTGCAGAACTCGTGGCGTTCGGAAGACTGGAACGAAGACGCACCTTGGATGCGTATGTTCCGTAATGCGCGTGTGTGGGTGAACTAAGCGTCGTGTACAAGCTCGCGTTTTTTGTTCCTGACAGTCATGTCGAGGTGGTCAAGGCCGCTGTTTTCGCTGCCGGTGGCGGGCGAATCGGTGACTATGACCACTGTGCGTGGCAGGTGCTTGGTCTGGGCCAGTTTCGACCGTTGGACGGCAGTCAGCCGTTCATTGGTGAGGCGGGGCAGGTTGAGCGGGTTGAGGAATGGAAGGTTGAGCTTGTGGTGGCGGATGAGTTGATCGTTGCTGTTGTGGCGGCGCTCATGTTGAGCCATCCCTATGAAACGCCGGCTTATGAGGTGTGGCGGCTGGAAGATTTCTGATCTTTCTTGCTGCTGAAACGGGAAACCCGCAGATGAGTGATTGTCGGCGGGTTTTTTGTTGCCTGCGATGTTCTGGTTGACTGGGCGCATATCCATTTCTGCGGTCACGGCTACTTAGGGTTTCGCCCTTACGGCGACTCACTTTTTTTACAAACGCCTAAAAAAAGTAAGCAAAAAAACGCTTGCCCCAACGTTCGGCCCACTCGCTAAAGCTCGGGGTTCCTTCGCTCCGGAATTCATCCGGGCGCATCGCCTCCGGTTTGCTGCGCTGCACCTCCTCTCGATGCATTTGGCTGCGCCAAACGGTCGCTGCGCTCCCACCCCCGGATGAATCCCTCCACTCAGCCTGCCGACGGGGCCGGTGGATCAAGATCAAAAGCCGCAGCCGAGCTTGCGCTCATCCTGTTGAGTGGTGAGGAGCACTGCGCGTTCGACTTTGGTTTTGTGGTGGATTCGCCCCTCATCGGAACGCCGCCCGCCCGGCCCTCTCCCGAGGGAGAGGGCGCCGATTGGCGGGCTTTTCAAGATTTGAATTCGACTCGGTATTTCACGTCGGCGTATTTCCACCAAACACCTCGATCAGTCCCCTCTCCCTCTGGGAGAGGGCTAGGGTGAGGGTTTGCTTTGGTCTGTTTAGATATGTGTAGAAGTAGCAGAACCTTCCCACAATGTTTTCAGGTTGTCCGTCGGACGCCCGCTCTCTAGGCTTTGTCTGTCGCTGCCAATTCAGCGATCGGGCGTGAGATCCCCGGAATGCTTGCAACTAGCGCCAACACCACGATAATTGGCGCCAGCTCGATGCTGCCTGTTTTATGGCGGCTGTGTGCGGGCAGACTTCGGTCTGGCCGGTTGCCTGCTCCGGTGGATCTCACCCTGCACATAGCTGCCACCTCTTCGCCGCGTGAGATCCGGCGAACGATGGCATCCTCACTTGCAGTAGCAGGAGTTGAATTTTGGACAAGCTAACACCAGATCCACCCCCCGAAACCACCACCCCAGTCGAAGCCGCCATCCGCGCCGAAGACTTGGCAAAAAACCGCGAAGCCATCAAACGCGCCCTCGATTTCTACCTCAGCCCCGAACCCGCCAAACCCCGACAACCGAGCACGATGTTCCTCGTCCCCCCAGCGTCGACACCGAAAGCCTGCTCGCCCACGCCTGTGAATCGTTGGCCTCAGCAAATGCCATGGCCAGCAACTTCGCAACCGAGCTAGGCGGCTTGCAACGCAGCACGGCACTGGCCATCCAGCAAATCATCATGCTCGCCGAACTCCCGGTAAACCGAGCACTGGATCGGGTCGACCCACAAACCTGATTCATCAGGCTCACCGCGTCATCGTTCTTCGCGAGCAAGCCCGCTCCCACAGGGGGATTGCATTTCAAAGGGGGGAGCTGACTTGTCAGCGATGACGCCTGTCGCGCCAACCCACTTCTTACAGACTGTGCTGAATCCAAACTGTGGGAGCGGGCTTGCTCGCGAAGAGGCTCGCCCGGACACTGAAGATTCAAACCTTGGCACTGACCTCACTGCGATTGACCAGCGCTTCGAGCGCCCCGCTCAAACTCGCAGCTTTATCCCCAACCAGCAGATGCCAGACCCCACCTTCCAACTGGCTGACACCCTGGCATCCCAGCTCTTTCAACTGGCTCTCCGACAGCGCCTTGCCATCTGACAGCAGCAAGCGAATCCGGCTCATCGCAATGCAGTCCAGTTGCAGCACGTTGTCGCCACCACCCAGCGCATTCAACCATTGCTGAGCTTCGGAACCAGCGACCACAACCGCTTTCGGTTCATCGATCACCACCGCTGACGCAGCTACCAGCGCACGCCCCAATGCCGGCATCGCCAAGCGAATCTCATCGGCAATGCTGTCGGCCATCGGCCCAACGACGACCTGCAAACTGCCGCCCTTGCCCGGGCGTACAACCGCCATGGCGCCGAGTGCTTTCAGGTCAGCATCCGAGGCCTTATTGCGATCGACCATTTCCAGACGTAGACGCGTTGTGCACGCTCCGACAGTCAGCAGATTCTCTGCACCACCGAGTGCCTTGATGTAAGCGCTCGCGCGTTCGTTTTCAGTGAGTACGGCTTTTTCACTAACAGCCACATCCTCGCGCCCCGGCGTCTTCAGATTGAAGCGACGAATGCAGAAGTCGAACACCGCGTAATAAATGACCGCATAAGCCAACCCCACCGGGATCACCAGCCAGCCGTTGGTGGACTTGCCCCAGCCGAGCACCATATCGATGAAGCCGCCGGAGAAGGTAAAGCCCAAATGGATGTTCAGCATGTTGGTAATCGCCATCGACAACCCGGTCAGCAACGCATGCAGCAGATACAACAGTGGCGCCAAAAACATGAAGGCGAATTCGATGGGTTCGGTTACCCCCGTCAAAAACGAGGTCAGTGCCATCGACAGGAAAATACCGCCCATGACTTTACGGCGTTCTGGCAGGGCGTTGCGGTACATCGCCAGGCAGGCGGCTGGCAGGCCGAAGATCATCATCGGGAACATGCCGGTCATGAACTGGCCGCCCTTCGGATCACCGGCGAAGTAGCGCGACAGATCGCCAGTCACCAGTGCACCTGTGGTTGGATCAGTGAAGTTGCCGAACACGAACCACGCCATGTTGTTGAGGATGTGGTGCAGGCCGGTGACGATCAGCAGGCGGTTGAACACGCCGAAGACGAAGGCGCCAAGGCTGCCGCTTTCCATCATCAGTGCGCCGAAGCTGTTGATGCCGTGCTGGATCGGCGGCCAGATGTAGCCGAAGACCACGCCCAGACCCACCGCTGCGAAACCGGTGACGATCGGGACGAAACGCCGGCCGCCGAAGAATGCCAGATACTCCGGCAACTTGATGTCCTTGAAGCGGTTGTACAGCGCACCGGCCATCAGGCCACTGACGATCCCGGCGAGCATGCCCATGTTGATGCTCGCGTCGAGCACCTTCAGTGTGGAGATCATCACCAGATAACCGATCACCCCGGCTAGGCCGGCGGTGCCGTTGTTGTCCTTGGCGAAGCCGACCGCGATGCCGATGGCGAAGATCATTGCCAGGTTGGCGAAGATCACTTGGCCGGCGTCGTGAATGATCGCAATGTTCAGCAGGTCGGTGTCACCCAGACGCAGCAGCAGGCCGGCAATCGGCAGGATCGCGATCGGCAGCATCAGCGCACGGCCGAGGCGTTGCAGGCCTTCGATAAAGAGTTGGTACATGGCGTTTGTCCTTGTTGTTTTTGTTAGCGCAGAGGCCAGTGTTGATGACAGGCATGACGCACCGCAGAGGCGCTGCTCAGCTTGAGCAGGTCAAGGGCGAGGCGTTGGCATTCGGCTTCGTGTAACTGGCGCACGCGATCCTTGATTTCACCGATCTGCACCGGGCTGACCGACAGTTCGGTCACGCCCAGACCGATCAATACCGGCGTCGCCAGCGGATCCGAGGCGAGGGCGCCGCAGACGCCGACCCAGCGCTTGTGCACCGCTGCGCCTTCGCAAGTCATGGCGATCAGGCGTAGCAGTGCCGGGTGCAGGGCATCGACGCGGGCGGCGAGGCCAGCGTGATCGCGATCCATGGCCAAGGTGTATTGCGACAGGTCGTTGGTGCCGATGGACAGGAAGTCGGCGTGTTCGGCCAGTTGCTCGGCTTGCAGCGCGGCGGCCGGGACTTCGATCATCACGCCGATTTCCGGGCGCTGAGTGATGTTCAGTTCAAGGCACAAGGCATCGATGCGCTGACGGATGTGCAGCAACTCGTCGACTTCGGTGACCATCGGCAACAGGATCCGGCAGCGCTGCAACGGGCTGACTTGCAGCAGCGCACGCAGTTGCTGGTCGAGGATTTCCGGCCGGGCCTGGGCCAGACGAATGCCGCGCAGGCCGAGCACCGGGTTGGCTTCGGCGGGCAGCGGCAGATAGTGGAGTTGCTTGTCGCCACCGACGTCGATGGTGCGGATGATCACCGATTTATTGCCCATTGCATCGATCACGGCCTGATAGGCACTGCGCTGTTCTTCGACATCCGGCGCGGTCTGGCGATCCACGAACAGAAACTCGGTGCGCAAAAGACCGACGCCGTCGGCGCCGTTGGCAAAGGCGTCCGCCGCCTCGCTGCTTGAGGCAACGTTGGCGACTACTTCGATGGCTACGCCATTGCGTGTTTCGGCGGGCAGATGCGCTTTGGCTTGCTGGGCATCGCGACGTTGCTGGCGGTCGATTTGTGCTTGCTGAACTTCAGCCAGACGTTCGGCATTCGGTGCCAGTTCGAGGCGTCCACCATCGGCATCAAGCACCACGGCTTGGCCTTGCGGCTGATCGAGCAACGCAGCACCTAGCGCAACCATGCACGGCAGACCTTTGCCACGGGCCAGAATCGCTACGTGCGAAGTTGCGCCACCCTCAGCCATGCACAACCCGGCAACACCTTGGGCGCTCAGTTGCAGCAGATCCGAAGGCGTCAGTTCATGCGCGGCGACGATGGCGCCGGCCGGCACGTCGTAATGCCAGTCTTCGCCGAGCAGGGCGCGCAGTACCCGTTGCTTGAGGTCGCGCAAGTCGTTGGCGCGTTCAGCCAGCAACGCGCTGCCGGTGTGCTGGAGCACTTCGCACTGCACGTCGATCGACTGACTCCAGGCATGGGGCGCCGCCGTGCCTTGCGCGATGGATTGTTGCGCGGCATCGAGCAGGGCCGGGTCTTCCAGCAGTGCCAGGTGCGCGGCGAAGATCGCTTCCTCGTCGGCATTGCGCTGTTTTTTCGCTTGAGCGAGGGTGCCTTCAATTTCGCCGCGCACCTGATTCAGCGCGCTTTCAAGCACCTGCTGTTGCGCCAGCGGATCATGACTGCCCGTGTCGGCCGGCAAGCTGATTGCGTTCAAACGAAACAGCTGCCCACCGACCAATCCGGGCGCCGCGCATACACCGTGCAACACACCCGCTTCGGCCGGGCGCTTCAGCGGTGCAGCACTGACGGGCGCCGCAGCGTGATGATCGTCCGGCAAGGCTGTGGCCAGCGCCGCGATCAATGCTTGCAGTGCGGCTTCGGCGTCCGAACCCTGGCAGCTGACTTGCACTTCATCCTGCTCAGCAATCGCCAGGCCCATCAAACCGATCAGACTGTTGCACGGCGCCGATTTACCGGCGAAGTGCAGTTGCGACTGGCTCTTGAAGCCCTGCGCGGTCTGTCGAATCAATGCGGCGGGGCGCGCATGCAACCCGCCGCGATGAGCCACCAGCACATGCCCGTGAACCTCAGGCCCGCCGACCTCTTCAGCATTCGCCGCCGAGCCATTGCGCGCAACAATGTGCAGCAACGGCTCACCGACTTTCACCGCTTTGAGGGTGATCGGCCGTACCTGAAAATCCTGACTGTTGGTCAGGATCAACAGACTGACCAGGCTTTTGCACTGCCGGCCGACCTTGTCCAGGTCGTAGCGCAACAGCGGCTGGCCTTTGCTCACCCGCACGCCTTCCTTGACCAGCATCGAGAAGCCTTCGCCGTTCAACTCAACCGTGTCGAGGCCCAGGTGCAAGAGGATTTCCGCGCCGTTGTCGGCGCGTACGGTCAGTGCATGGCCGGTGCGCGCGACGTGGATGATCACGCCGGAACACGGCGAATACAGGGTGTCGTTGATCGGGTCGATGGCAATGCCGTCACCCATCGCGCCGCTGGCGAACACTGCGTCCGGGACTTTGGCGAGCGTGAGCACCGGGCCGCTGAGCGGGGCGCTGAGGGTCAGCTCTTTATTGTTGTTGTGCATGGCTCGGTCTCATCAGGTGTGCAGTCATTCGGGCTTAGTGCGTACGCGTAACTTTGCTCAGGTGGCGCGGCTGATCCGGGTCCATGCCTCGGGCCACGGCTAAACCGGCGGCCATCACGTAGAAGCTCTGGATTGCCAGAATCGGATCGAGGGCCGGGTGTTCGGCGCGGGTCAGGGTCAGGTCGCGTTCGCTGACATCATCCGGTGCTGCCAGCAACACACGGGCGCCGCGTTGACGCATTTCTGCCGCGAGGCTCAACAGGCCGGCCTGTTCCGCGCCGCGTGGAGCGAACACCAGCAGGGGATAGTGTTCGTCGATCAGCGCCATCGGGCCGTGACGGACTTCGGCGCTGCTGAACGCTTCAGCCTGAATGGCCGAGGTTTCCTTGAACTTCAGCGCCGCTTCCTGAGCAATGGCAAAACCGGCGCCACGACCGATGACCATCAGGCGTTCGCAGTCGCGCAGCGCTTCGATGGCCACGCTCCAGTCCTGTTTTGCCGCTTCGCGCAGACCGTCGGGCAAGGCGTTGTGTGCTTCCAACAGTTCGTTGTCCTCTTTCCAGTGCGCGATCAAACGGGCGCTGGCGCTGAGGGTGGCAATGAAACTTTTGGTTGCGGCGACACTGCTTTCAGTACCGGCGAGCAGCGGCACGCTGAACTCGCAGGCAGCTTCCAATGGTGAGTCGGCGGCGTTGACCATCGACACGCTCAGTGCGCCGCGTTTGCGCAACAGACGCAGGCTGTTGACCAGATCCGGGCTCTGACCCGACTGCGAAAAGGCGAACGCGACCTGACCGCTGACCTTCAACGGCGCTTGCTGCATGGTCACCACCGACATCGGCAACGACGCCACCGGCACACCCAGTTGCTGCATGGTCAGGTAGGCGAAGTAGCTCGCCGCGTGGTCGGAACTGCCGCGTGCAACAGTCATCGCCACTTGCGGTGGCTGACGGCGCAGGCGCCCGGCGATCTCGATCATTTGCGGGTCGAGTTGTTGCAGTTGGGCTTGTACGGCCTCGAACGAGGACAGCGCCTCTTCAAGCATTTTTGAAGTCAATGTCTTCTCCTTCGACCATGACGGCGGTCAGTGTGAGTGAGCGATCCAGCCGCACGCAGTCGGCCCAGGCACCCGGTTCAAGGCGCCCGCGTTCGTTGATGCCGAGGTAGTCGGCGGGGAATTGCGAAAGACGTTGCGAGGCTTCGGCAATCGGCAAGCCGATCTTCACCAGATTGCGCAGAGCCTGATCCATGGTCAGGGTGCTGCCGGCCAGAGTGCCGTCGGGCAGGCGCACGCCGCCCAGGCATTTGGTCACGGTGTGGCTGCCGAGCTTGTATTCACCGTCGGGCATGCCGGCGGCGGCGGTCGAATCGGTGACGCAGTACAGGCACGGGATCGAGCGCAGGGCCACGCGGATCGCGCCGGGATGCACATGCAGCAAGTCCGGGATCAGCTCGGCAAATTTGGCGTGGGCCAGTGCCGCGCCGACGATGCCCGGTTCGCGGTGATGCAGTGGGCTCATGGCGTTGTACAGGTGAGTGAAACTGGTGGCGCCGGCATCGAGGGCGGCGACGCCTTCCTCGTAACTGCCGAGGGTATGGCCGATCTGCATGCGGATGCCACGGCTGCTGAGTTCACGAATCAAACTGTCATGGCCGGCGATTTCCGGGGCGATGGTGATTACCCGGATCGGCGCGAGTGCCAGATAGTCTTCGACTTCGGCCATCAACGCGGTGTGGGCAAAGTTCGGTTGTGCGCCGAGTTTGCCGGGATTGATGTACGGCCCTTCGAGGTGTACGCCGAGCACTCGCGCGGCACCTTTCGGACGCTGCTCGCAGAAAATTCCGACGTCCTTCAATACGCTGGAAATCTCGGCGCTCGGCGCGGTCATGGTGGTGGCCAGCAGCGAGGTGGTGCCGAAACGCACGTGGGTTTTGGTGATGGTCTCGAAAGCGCTGGCGCCTTCCATGATGTCTTTGCCGCCACCGCCATGGACGTGCAGGTCAATGAAGCCTGGCAGCAGATAGGGCAGGTCATTGTCCGCCGGATCGCACGGCACGCCTTCGATCGACACGACTTTGCCGTGTTCGTGGACCAGCCGGCCGCGAATCCAGCCGCTGGCGGTGAGGATGTTGTCTTCTGACATTTCGGTTCTCGCTTTGGGCCGTTTTAGCGGCGCAGCTCTTTATCTACGCAGCTCTGCAACAAAGTCGTAGTAGTCGTTGCGGCAATAGGTGTCGGTGACTTCGATCGGCGTGTTGTCTTCCAGGTAGCCGACCCGAGTCATCAGTAGCATGGCGGTGCCGGGGGCGATGCCGACCAGTGCGGCGAACTCGTCCGAGGCATTGATCGCCTGAATGTGCTGGAGGGCGCGGACAATCGGTTTGCCGATGCCGTCGAGGTATTCGTAGAGCGAATCGCCGACCAGTTGTGGCTTGGGCATGATCGAGGCGGGCAGGGTGCTCATCTCGATGGCCATCACGGTGTCGTCGGCCTTGCGCAGGCGTTTCATGCGCGCGACCTTGTCGTTCGGCGACAGGCTGAGGCGGATCAATTCTTCGTGGGTTGGCAGTGTGACTTCGCGTTCCAGCCACTGCGAGCTGGGCACAAAACCCTTGAGGCGGAGCATCTCACTGAAGCCCGAGAGGCGTGACAGCGGTTGTTCCAGGCGTGGCGTGATGAATGTGCCGGAACCTTGCAGACGACGGATCAGGCCTTGATCGAGCAAGACCTCCAGCGCTTTGCGGGCGGTGACCCGGGAGATGCCCAGTTGCTCGCTGAGATTGCGCTCCGACGGCATCGCCTGCTCGGCTTTCCACTGCCCGGCATGAATCGCCGATTCCAGATTGCGCGCCAGTTGCAGGTACAGCGGCGTCGGCTGGGAGTCATCTGGACGTAGGGCGTGGAGGTCGTTCATGTAGGTCATTTCCGGCGCGAGTATAGGATTGTTGTGGCTCGCTTGTGGGGCGAAAATTAATACCACTTGAATACCATGTCAACGCAGGGAAATGGCTGATTACCCGATGAAATGGCGGGTCATGAAGGGTGTGGTCTTAAGTGGTATTGGCGGTTGGCTATAAAAAGCAAAAGATCGCAGCCTGCGGCAGCTCCTACGGTCGAGAGTGGTATCACTCAGGTAGGCGCTGTCGCAGGCTGCGATCTTTTGATTTATTTTTTCGAGAGCGACCAAAGGTAGCGGTGGTTGGCCACATCTGTGGCGAGGGAGCAAGCTCCCTCGCCACAGGTTTCGGTCAGGCTAAGGGCGGATCTCGACCATCGTGCCGTCCGGTACCATATTCCACACTTCGCGCATGTCGACGTTACGCATGGCGACACAGCCATCGGTCCAGTCCAGCGTGTGGAACAGGTCTTCCGGGGTTTCTTCCGAGTCCGGTGTGCCGTGGATCATGATCATCCCGCCAGGTTCGACGCCTTCACGTCGGGCGCGCGCGGAATCGGCGATGTTCGGGTAGGAGATGTGCATCGACAGGTTGAATTTGTCGCTGGTCTTGCGCCAGTCGATCCAATAGAAACCTTCCGGTGTGCGCTTGTCGCCTTCAATCAGTTTGGGGCCTTTCTTCGCGCCTTTGCCCAGAGAAATACGATAAGTCTTGAGTGGCTTGCCGTCGGCGATCAACTGCAGTTGATGAGCTGATTTGAGCACCAGCACTTTTTCGATCAGAGGCGTGTTGGAGGGCGTCACGGTGGTCACGAATGACGCTTGCGATACCGAAACGAACGACAGGCAGAACAGGGCAAGCAACCAGCGCATTGAAACGATTCCCCAGGAATTGAAGCCGATACTTTATTTATAGAGGTTGTGCAGACGCTGTTGCAGCCCGCGCCTGGTGTATCGGCCGGGCGGCGACGAGATTAAGTGATGGCTGGCTGAGCGAGCGGTGGAATCGATTCGGAGCGAACCGGGTAGACCTCGCTACGCCGGTCAGCGAAGAAACATTCTAAGGTACGGCCCACCGTGCGGAAAGCCAGCTCGTCCCAAGGGATGTCGGCTTCGTCGAATAATTGCACTTCGAGGCTTTCGGGGCCGGCGGCAAAATCCAGGTCGACCAGCTCGGCGCGGAAGAACACATGCACCTGACTGATGTGCGGTACGTCGATCAGCGTATAGATGCTCAGGTTGCGCACACGGGCGCAGGCTTCTTCGGCGGTTTCGCGGATGGCGGCCTGCTCGATGGTCTCGCCGTTTTCCATGAAACCGGCGGGCAGCGTCCAGTAACCGAGACGCGGCTCGATGGCACGGCGGCAGAGCAGCACTTTAGTGCCCCAGGTCGGCACGCATCCGGCGACGATATTGGGGTTCTGATAGTGAATGGTCTGACAGCGGTCACAGACAAATCGCAGCCGCGAATCGCCTTCGGGAATGCGCTGGGTCACCGGGTTGCCGCACTGGCTGCAAAATTTCATGCTGGGGTTCCTGAATGCTGCGCCTATCTTGGCGTGCGGCGGTGCCGGTCGGCAAGTTGTCGTTTCGCGACATGCTCCGGCGAGGGGCTTGGGCGGTCGCAATGATTGGTGCATGATGCAGGGTAAGGCACAGATCGAGAACACTCATGCTGGACGAGCTACTGCATCGGGTAAGCAACCACACACCGCGCACGCTGGAGACCGACAAACGTTTCCCCGAGGCCGCCGTTCTGGTGCCGATCACCCGCAGTGACGAGCCAGAACTTGTGCTGACCCTGCGCGCCAGCGGTCTCTCGACCCACGGCGGCGAGGTCGCTTTCCCCGGCGGACGTCGGGATCCCGAAGACCCCGATCTGATCTTCACCGCTCTGCGTGAGGCCGAGGAAGAAATCGGCCTGCCGCCCGGACTGGTCGAAGTGATCGGCCCGCTCAGCCCGTTGATCTCTCTGCATGGCATCAAGGTCACGCCTTATGTCGGGGTGATTCCCGACTTTGTCGAGTACCAGGCCAACGACGCGGAAATCGCCGCCGTGTTCAGCGTCCCCCTCGAATTCTTCCGCAAGGATCCCCGCGAACACACCCACCGCATCGACTATCAGGGGCGCAGTTGGTATGTGCCGAGTTATCGCTACGGTGAGTTCAAGATCTGGGGGCTGACGGCGATCATGATCGTCGAGTTGATCAACCTGCTGTACGACGCGAAAATCAGTCTGCATCAGCCACCGAAAAGCTTTATCAACACCTGAAGCCATCGTTCGAATGGTCAATCACCGTGAGCCCTGAGGGAAACAAGATGAAATACCGCTTGGGCGACGCCCGTGTCGAGACCCACCCGCAGAGCTGGGTCGCCCCCAATGCCGTGCTGGTGGGCAAGGTCAAACTGGAAGAGGGTGCCAACGTCTGGTTCAACGCCGTGCTGCGTGGCGATAACGAATTGATCCTGATCGGCAAGAACAGCAATGTGCAGGATGGCACGGTGATGCACACCGACATGGGCTTTCCGCTGACCATCGGCACCGGCGTGACCATTGGTCATAACGCGATGCTGCACGGGTGCACCGTTGGTGATTACAGCCTGATCGGCATTAACGCGGTGATTCTCAACGGCGCGAAAATCGGCAAGAACTGCATCATCGGCGCCAATTCGCTGATAGGCGAAGGCAAGGAAATTCCTGACGGTTCGCTGGTCATGGGCTCGCCGGGCAAAGTCGTGCGCGAGCTGACCGAGCCGCAAAAGAAAATGCTTGAAGCCAGTGCCGCCCACTATGTGCATAACTCGCAGCGTTATGCCCGTGATCTGGTTGAGCAGGAAGAATGAACACACCCGAAAGACCTGTTGCCTCGCCGTGCGTGAATATTTGTGCGCTGGATGAGGATGACATCTGTACTGGCTGCCAGCGTTCGGTTGAAGAAATCACCCGCTGGGGCCGCATGACCAATGACGAGCGCCGGGTGGTGCTGGGGTTGTGTCATGAGCGGGCGAAGGCGAGTGGGTTGGTGTGGATGATTCCTGCGAAACCGTGATCGACTTCAGATTGCCCTCACCCTAGCCCTCTCCCAGAGGGAGAGGAGACTGACCGGGTTGATAGTTCGAGCTACATCGACCTGAACTATTGAGACGAACTCAATTTTTGAAAAGCCCCCGATCGGCTCCCTTTC
>NZ_VXCA01000020.1:0-42570 GCF_011369485.1 Pseudomonas atagonensis
TTCGACTGCGCCGGAAGTGGTGCGAATTATAGACATCTGAAATTCGCCGTCAACCCCTATTTTCATAAATCTGTCATATCGGTCAAAAAAGTCCGAAAACGCAAAGGCCGACCTTAATAGGTCGGCCTTCGTTGCACGGCACTACTTACAAGCTAGGGAATGCAAACTGCGAAGCCTCATGACTCGCACGCTGCGGCCAGCGCTGGGTGATTGCCTTGCGACGGGTATAGAAGCGTACACCGTCCGGGCCATAAGCATGCAGGTCGCCAAACAGCGAACGCTTCCAGCCACCGAAGCTGTGGTAAGCCACCGGCACCGGCAACGGCACGTTGACGCCGACCATGCCGACTTCGATCTCGTCACAGAACAGACGCGCTGCTTCACCGTCACGGGTAAAGATACAGGTACCGTTGCCGTATTCATGATCGTTGATCAGTTGCATCGCCTCTTCCAGGCTGTTCACTCGGACGACGCACAGCACCGGCCCGAAGATCTCTTCTTTATAGATGCGCATCTCTGGGGTGACGTTGTCGAACAGGCAGCCGCCGAGGAAGAAGCCTTCTTCATGCCCTGTCACGCTCAGACCCCGACCGTCGACTACCAGGGTCGCGCCCGCTGCCACGCCGTCATCAACATAACCGCTGACTTTGTCGCGTGCCTGACCGGTTACCAGTGGGCCCATGTCCAGACCACACGAAGTGCCTGCGCCGATTTTCAGCGCCTTGATCTGTGGAACCAGTTTGGCCACCAGCGCATCCGCAACCTGATCGCCGACACACACAGCAACCGAAATCGCCATGCAGCGTTCGCCGCAGGATCCGTACGCCGCGCCCATCAGTGCGCTGACCGCGTTGTCCAGATCGGCATCCGGCATCAGCACCGCGTGGTTCTTCGCGCCACCCAGTGCCTGAACGCGTTTGCCGCGCTTGGTGCCTTCGGCATAGATGTATTCGGCAATCGGCGTCGAGCCAACGAAGCTCAGCGCTTTGACTTCCGGCGCTTCGATCAGTGCGTCCACCGCTGTCTTGTCGCCATGCACGACGCTCATCACGCCTTTCGGCAGACCAGCCTCCAGCAACAGTTGGGCAATCAGCAGTGTGGAACTTGGATCACGCTCGGACGGTTTGAGGATAAAGCAGTTGCCACAGACGATTGCCAGCGGGTACATCCACAGCGGCACCATGGCCGGGAAGTTGAACGGCGTGATGCCGGCAACAATGCCCAACGGCTGGAAGTCCGACCATGCATCAATGTTCGGGCCGACGTTGCGGCTGTACTCGCCCTTGAGGATTTCCGGGGCGGCGCAGGCGAACTCGACGTTCTCGATACCGCGTTTCAGTTCACCGGCGGCATCTTCCAGCGTCTTGCCGTGCTCTTCGCTGATCAATTGCGAGATGCGCGCTTCGTTCTGCTCCAGCAGTTGCTTGAAGCGGAACATTACCTGTGCACGTTTGGCCGGCGGGGTATTGCGCCATGCCGGGAACGCAGCCTTGGCAGCATCGATCGCTTTCTGGATGGTTGCCTGACTGGCGAGTGGCAGTTTGTGGATAGCCTGACCGGTGGACGGGTTGAACACATCAACCGCGCGACCGTTCTCGGTCACCAGTTCGCCATTGATCAAATGCGGGATAACGCTCATCGAAAACTCCTGAATTCTTGTCCGCCGACGCCCGCGAGGGCCGTCGGCTGTTTGTACTTATATATAGAGGGAAAAATCAGTCGAGCTTGTTCAGCACTTCGCCGACCGCGTCGAACAGACGATCAAGGTCTTGTGGCTTGCTGTTGAAGGTTGGGCCGAACTGCAGGGTGTCTCCGCCGAAGCGCACGTAGAATCCGGCTTTCCACAGGGCCATGCCCGCTTCGAACGGACGCACGATCGCATCGCCGTCACGACCGGCAATCTGGATCGCACCGGCCAGACCGTAGTTGCGAATGTCGATCACGTTCTTCGCACCTTTCAGGCCGTGCAGGGCGTTTTCGAAATGCGGCGCGACTTCGGCCACGCTCTGCACCAGGTTTTCCTTTTGCAGCAGGTCGAGTGCCGCCAGGCCAGCAGCGCAAGCCACCGGATGCGCCGAGTAGGTGTAGCCGTGCGGGAATTCCACGGCGTACTCAGGTGTCGCCTGATTCATGAAGGTCTGGTAGATCTCGGAGCTGGCAATCACCGCGCCCATCGGGATCGCGCCGTTGGTGACTTGCTTGGCGATGCACATCAGATCCGGAGTCACGCCGAAAGTGGTGGCGCCGAACATGGTGCCGGTACGGCCGAAACCGGTGATCACTTCGTCGAACACCAGCAGGATGTTGTGCTGATCGCAGATCTCGCGCAGACGTTTCAGATAACCCTGTGGTGGGACCAGTACGCCAGCTGAACCGGCCAGAGGCTCGACGAACACGGCGGCGATGTTCGACGCATCATGCAGCTCGATCAGTTTGAGCAGTTCGTCAGCCAGGGCGATACCGCCCTGCTCCGGCATGCCACGGGAAAATGCGTTGCTGGCAAGCAGAGTGTGCGGCAGGTGATCGACGTCCATCATCGACTGGCCGAACAACTTGCGGTTGCCGTTGACGCCACCGAGGCTGGTGCCGGCGATGTTCACACCGTGGTAACCACGGGCGCGGCCGATCATTTTGGTCTTGGTCGACTGACCTTTCAGACGCCAGTAGGCACGCACCATTTTCACCGCGGTATCGGCGCACTCGGAGCCCGAGTCGGTGAAGAACACGTGGTTCAGGTTACCCGGAGTCAGATCAGTGATCTTTTCCGCAAGCTGAAACGACAACGGATGGCCGTACTGGAAGCCCGGCGAGTAGTCCAGCGTGCCCAGTTGTTTCGAGACCGCTTCCTGAATTTCCTTGCGGGTATGCCCGGCGCCACATGTCCACAGACCGGACAGCGAGTCGTACACCTTGCGCCCCTTGTCGTCGATCAGCCAACTGCCTTCGGCGCCAACGATCAGGCGCGGGTCGCGCTGGAAGTTACGGTTGGCGGTGTACGGCATCCAGTGCGCGTCCAGCTTCAGTTGGCTGGCCAGTGGCGACGACGCGTTTTCAGGCATGTTCATCGGGCAAAACCTCGCAGGGCATAAGCTTCAGGGAGATAGAAAGCGTTGTTGCAGCTAAATTGCCACGGCGATAAAGTCGGTGAAATTCAACTTTTCTAACCTTTAGTTAGAAACCTGCTAAACATTGAGAATAAAAACATGAGCAGCCGCCGCCCCGATCCGCTGGCCCAGGTAAGTGACTTTGATATTCGCCTGCTGCGGATTTTTCGCAGCGTGGTGGAATGCGGCGGCTTCTCGGCGGCGGAAACCGTGCTGGGTGTCGGTCGCTCGGCGATCAGCCAGCAGATGAGCGATCTGGAGCAGCGCCTGGGCCTGCGCTTGTGTCAGCGTGGCCGTGCGGGCTTTTCGCTGACCGAAGAAGGTCGCGAGGTCTATCAATCAGCGCTGCAACTATTGAGTGCGCTGGAAAGTTTTCGCACCGAGGTCAACGGCCTGCACCAGCATTTGCGTGGCGAACTGATCATCGGCCTGACCGACAACCTCGTCACCCTGCCCCACATGCGCATCACCCACGCCCTCGCCCAATTGAAGGAGCGCGGGCCGGATGTGCAGATTCAGATTCGCATGATCGCGCCGAATGAAGTCGAGCAAGGTGTACTCGACGGGCGCCTGCATGTCGGCGTGGTGCCGCAGGCCAGTGCCTTGTCAGGCCTGGAGTATCAGCCGTTGTATAGCGAACGCTCACTGCTTTACTGCGCGGTCGGCCATCCACTGTTTTATGTCGATGACAAACAACTCGATGACGAACGCCTGAACAGTCAGGACGCAATCGCGCCGACATTCCGTTTGCCAGCCGATATCCAGGCGCATTACCAGGCGCTCAATTGCACCGCCAGTGCTTCCGACCGCGAAGGCATGGCGTTTCTGATTCTGACCGGGCGCTACATCGGTTATCTGCCGGATCACTACGCCAGTCTGTGGGTGCAGCAGGGACGCCTGCGTGCACTGAAAGCATCGACGCGGTTTTATGACCTCAGCCTCGCATCGGTCACGCGCAAGGGCCGGCGCCCCCATTTGGTGCTGGAAAGCTTTCTCGAAAGCCTGGCGGCGACACGCTGAAAAACCCTGAAGACCTCAGCCACATTGGGCCTCACAGACAAAACAGCGAAATAACCTGAGCAAGTGGACAGCTTTTTGCAAAGCAGGAACGACCCCGATCCTTCAACAAGAAGTCCATGCCCATGCAGCCAGATTCCGCACCGTCCAGCGACCTGATCTACGGCCTCGATGACCGCCCCAAACCCCTCGCCGCAATACTCGCGGCACTGCAACACGTGCTCGCCAGTTTCGTCGGCATCATTACACCGCCGCTGGTGATTGGCTCGGCGCTCGGGCTGACCGCGCATTTACCCTACCTGATCAGCATGGCGTTGATGGTCTCGGGCGTCGGCACGTTTATACAGGCGCGACGGCCGTTCGGCATTGGCGCCGGAATGATCTGTTTGCAGGGCACCAGTTTCGCCTTTCTCGGTGCAGTGCTGTCGGCCGGGTTTCTGGTCAAGCAGCGCGGCGGCAGCCCGGAAGACATTCTGGCGATGATCTTCGGCGTGTGTTTTTTCGGTGCAATCGTGCAGATCGTCCTCAGCCGCTTCATCGGTCAATTGCGCCGAGTGGTTACGCCGTTGGTGACCGGGATTGTCATCACGCTGATCGGCATCAGCCTGATCAAGGTTGGCATCACCGATCTGGGCGGCGGTTTCAATGCGCCGGACTTCGGCGCGCCGGGCAATCTGGCGTTGGGTGTGTTCGTGTTGCTGACGATCATTCTGCTCAATCGCTCGAACACGCCGTGGGTGCGGCTGTCGGCGATCATCATAGGCCTGCTGCTCGGCAGCCTGGCGGCTTGGTTCAGCGGCAAACTCGTGCCGCAGCCATTGCCTGACCTACCGCTGATGAGTCTTCCTACACCGTTCAAGTTCGGATTCAGCTTCGACTGGACGGCTTTCCTACCCGTCGCGCTGATTTATCTGATCAGCACCATCGAAACCGTCGGTGACCTCACCGCCAACTGCATGCTCGCTCGCCAACCGATCAGCGGCCCTTCTTATATAAGTCGCTTGCGTGGCGGCGTGCTCGGTGATGGCGTGAGCTGCATGATCGCCGCCACCTTCAGCGCCTTTCCCAACACAACCTTTGCGCAGAATAACGGCGTGATCCAGTTGACCGGGGTCGCCAGCCGTTACGTTGGCCTATACATCGGCGCGATTCTGTTCTGCCTCGGCCTGTTCCCCATGATCGGCGCTGTTCTGCAACAGATCCCGAAACCGGTGCTCGGTGGTGCCACGTTGGTGATGTTCGGCGCGGTGGCGGCGGCAGGGGTGCGCATTCTCGCGCAGTCGCCGCTGGACCGGCGCAGCATGTTGATCATCGCCACCTCGTTCGGCGTCGGCCTGGGCATCGCCGCGCAACCGAACCTGCTGCACCTGCTGCCGAAACTGGTGCAAAACCTGTTCGACTCGGCAATCACCAGCGGCGGGTTGACCGCAATCGTGCTCTGCCTACTGCTGCCCGAGGCCAAAGCAGACACCGTGGAATCGCATGCGCCACTGAACAAGATCGAACAGGCGTAACGGTTTATTGCTTCAGGGCTTGCCGGATGCCTGTGGGTGCGTTATCAACGCAACTGGTTGCACCCACAGACAAACCCGGAAGTGCCTATGACCTTTGAAGTCCCAGCTCATGGCGGCAAACCCGCCAGCCGCATTCGTCAAAAGAACGAAGAGACCATCCTCAAAGCCGCCGAAGACGAATTCGCCCGTCACGGGTACAAAGGCACCAGCATGAACACCATCGCCCAGAATGCCGGGTTGCCCAAGGCTAACCTGCATTACTACTTCACCAACAAGTTGGGGCTATACATAGCGGTGCTGAGCAACATCATCGAATTGTGGGACAGCACCTTCAACACCCTCACTGCCGAGGACGATCCGGCCGAAGCGCTGACCCGCTACATCCGCGCCAAAATGGAATTCTCCCGACGTCAGCCACAGGCCTCGCGGATCTTCGCGATGGAAGTGATCAGCGGTGGCGAATGCCTGACCGAGTATTTCAACCAGGACTATCGCGCCTGGTTCCAGGGCCGCGCGGCGGTGTTTCAAGCCTGGATTGATGCGGGCAAAATGGACCCGGTCGACCCGGTGCACCTGATCTTTCTGTTGTGGGGCAGCACCCAGCACTACGCCGACTTCGCCACGCAGATCTGCCGGGTCAGCGGTCGCAGCAAGTTGACCAAGCAGGACATGGAAGACGCCGGCAACAACCTGATCCGTATCATTCTCAAAGGCTGCGGCCTCACTCCTTCTATTTAAGACGTCTATGCCTTTCACCCTCAGCGACTTTTGCGAGTACCGCGAAGAGATTCGCAAAAGCCGCTTCATCACCTTCGCCACGCCAATCGGCAGCCCCGCCGACGCGCAGGCGTTCTTCGAACAACACAGCGACTTGAACGCCTCGCACAATTGCTGGGCGTGGAAACTCGGCGATCAATATCGCAGCAACGATGACGGCGAACCCGGCGGTACGGCCGGGCGACCGATTCTGGCCGCGATCGAAGCGCAGGATTGCGATCAGGTCGCGGTGCTGGTGATCCGCTGGTACGGCGGTATCCAGTTGGGCACCGGCGGTTTGGCCCGGGCCTACGGTGGCGGCGCGAACAAGTGCCTGCAAACGGCGGCGAAAGTCGAGTTGATCAGCCGGGTGCCGCTGCGTTGCGCCTGCGGTTTTGCGGAGTTGGCGCTGGTGAAATTGCGCGTAGCAGATCTCGGCGGCCTGGTTGTGGAGGAACACTTCACCGCCAATGGCGTCGAGTTACAGCTTGCGGTGGCAGAAGCGCAAATAGAACGGCTGCAAAACCAACTGGCGGATTTGAGTCGCGGGCGAATTCTGCTGCAGCGCTAATGGCTGCAATGTTTTGGGGCAATCGCGGTTTTGCTTATTCCCGTCACTTGCCCACATCTGCTGTGCACCCGACTGTGGATAACCTGAGTACATAACGCTGTAACCCTTCTGTCACGCGGGTTTGCGCGGTTTGCTCACTTTTCGTTCAATTCATCCTTTCTCACAATAATTTCAAGCAGAAACAATCAGTTAGCTTGGTTTATCACCATTAGTAGAAAGCACTAGGATGCTTATGCCCATGCGGGTGGCTTGCGCACAATAACTGTGGAGCAACCTGTGGATAACCCGTTCATGGCTGGCGCAGTTGCAGGTGCTGCCTAGGCCGTGACGCTTTGTGCATTTTTTGATCAGTTGCCGACGGGCAAAACTGGAGCCCGATCAACGGCTTTGCTCTGAATTGGTGCCGTGGATTAGCCCGGTTTCTGCGCAACGTCTCTGGATTGCGCGCCGCC
The DNA here is from genome assembly GCF_011369485.1 of Pseudomonas atagonensis. GTDB lineage: Bacteria > Pseudomonadota > Gammaproteobacteria > Pseudomonadales > Pseudomonadaceae > Aquipseudomonas > Aquipseudomonas atagonensis. Next base: position 7,415 of record NZ_VXCA01000020.1, read on the forward strand.
ATGCCCGGCAGTTGAAGGTTCCTGACTCAATGGCCAGGAAATTGCTTTATCCACAGGCACAACTTCAAGTCAGTCGAGCCTGTCATGCCCATCCCGTCTCCCACCCCGCGCCTGCAACTGCGCCATATCAGCAAACGCTACCCCGGTTGTCTGGCCAACGACGCCATCGACCTGAGCATCGCGCCCGGAGAAATTCACGCCTTGCTCGGTGAGAACGGTGCGGGCAAGAGCACATTGATGAAGATCATCTACGGCGTCACTCAAGCCGATGCGGGCGAGATGCTCTGGCAAGGTCAGCGTGTAAACATGCGCAATCCGGCGCAGGCACGGCAGTTGGGCATCGGCATGGTGTTTCAGCATTTCTCGCTGTTCGAAACCCTGACCGTGGCGCAGAACATTGCCCTGGCGATGGGCGCAAAGGCCGGCACACCGACACAGCTGGAGCCGAAAATTCGCGAGGTGTCGCAACGCTACGCAATGGCGCTGGAGCCTGCACGACTTGTCCACAGCCTGTCGATTGGCGAGCGCCAGCGGGTGGAAATCATCCGCTGCCTGATGCAGGACATTCGCCTGCTGATCCTCGATGAACCCACTTCGGTGCTGACGCCGCAGGAGGCAGACGAATTGTTCGTTACCCTGCGCCGCCTCGCCGCCGAAGGCTGCAGCATTTTGTTTATCAGCCACAAACTCGCCGAGGTGCGCGCGTTGTGCCACAGCGCCACGGTGTTACGGGGCGGGCGCGTGGCCGGGCATTGCCTGCCGGCGCAATGCTCGGATCAACAACTGGCGCAAATGATGGTCGGCGAAGCGGCGGCGTTGATTGGCGATTATCCGAAGGTCAGCGGTGGCACGGCGTTTTTGCGGGTGCGCGGTTTGAGCTGGCACAACCCGGATCCGTTCGGCTGCTCGCTGAGCGACATAAACCTGCAGGTGCGCAGCGGTGAAATCGTCGGCATCGCCGGGGTGGCGGGCAATGGTCAAGATGAATTGCTCGCGCTGCTCAGTGGTGAACAAACCCTGCCCCGCCCCGAGGCTGCAACCCTACGATTCGGCGAAATAAACGTCGCCGATTTGCGTCCCGATGCCCGACGCAAACTTGGTCTGGCGTTCGTACCCGCCGAGCGACTGGGTCACGGTGCGGTGCCAGAGTTGAGTCTGGCGGACAACACTCTGCTCACTGCCTTCCAACAAGGATTGGTCAGCAACGGCTTGATCGAACGCAGCAAAGTCGAAGCCCTCGCCGAGACAATCATTCAGCGCTTCGGCGTGAAAACCCAAAGCACACAAACCGCCGCGCGCAGCCTGTCCGGCGGCAATCTGCAGAAATTCATTCTCGGCCGGGAGATTCTGCAACAGCCGAAACTGCTGATTGCCGCGCACCCGACCTGGGGCGTGGACGTCGGCGCCGCCGCGACCATTCATCGTGCGCTGATCGCGTTGCGCGATGCCGGCGCGGCGATCCTGGTGATTTCCGAAGACCTCGACGAACTGTTCCAGATCAGCGATCGCCTCGGTGCCTTGTGCGGCGGGCGTCTGTCAGCGCTGCAGAACACTGCGGATACACAACTCAGCGATGTCGGCGGCTGGATGGCCGGTCAGTTCGACGCCCCTCAACAACACGCCACGGTTTAACGGAGTTCTCAACATGCTGCTTTCCCTCGAACCCCGTGGCCAGCAATCGCAGCTGATGCTGTGGTGCTCGCCGTTACTGGCGGCGGTGCTGACACTCGGCTGCGGCTCGCTGCTGTTTATCGCCCTCGGCCACGACCCGCTGCAAACCCTGCACACGTTGCTGATCGCGCCGGTCAGCGACGTGTATGGCGTCTCCGAGTTGCTGGTCAAGGCCCTGCCGATTCTGCTTTGCGCCCTCGGTCTGGCGGTGGCTTATCAGGCGCGCATCTGGAACATCGGCGCCGAAGGCCAGTTGCTCCTCGGCGCCCTGGCCGGCAGCGCGTTGGCGGTGAACATCATCGACATCCAGAGCCGTTGGGCGCTGCTGTTGATTCTGCTCACCGGCACACTCGCCGGTGCGGCGTGGGCCGGGTTGACGGCGTGGCTGCGCACGCGTTTCAACGCCAACGAAATTCTCACAAGCATCATGCTCAATTACATCGCGCTGAACCTGCTGCTGTTCTGCGTGCATGGTCCGTTGAAAGATCCGGCCGGGTTCAACTTTCCCGAGTCGGCGATGTTCGGCGACGCCAGCCGTTTGCCGTTGTTGCTGGAGGATGGCCGCGTGCATGCCGGGGTGTATTTCGCCCTGCTCGCACTGGTCGCGGTGTGGGTGTTGCTGCAGAAAAGCTTTGTCGGTTTCCAGATCAAAGTGTTGGGGCTGGACAAGCGCGCGGCAGGTTTTGTCGGCTTTCGCGAGAAGCGTCTGATCTGGCTGGCGCTGTTGATCAGTGGCGGGCTTGCCGGGTTGGCCGGGGTCTGTGAAGTCACCGGGCCAATTGGCCAATTGGTGCCGCAGGTGTCGCCGGGTTATGGCTACGCGGCGATTACTGTGGCGTTTCTCGGGCGCCTGAATCCGCTCGGGATTCTGTTTTCCAGTCTGTTGATGGCGCTGCTGTACATCGGTGGCGAGAGCGCGCAAATGACCCTGAATCTGCCGCAGGCGATCACCCAGTTGTTTCAAGGAATGATGCTGTTCTTCCTGCTCGCCTGCGACGTGCTGATTCTCTATCGGCCACGCCTGAAACTGCGCTGGACACGGCGTACTTCGACCACCGCCGTAACCGCCGGAGCGCTGTGATGGATATCGATCTGCTGAGCAATATTTTCTACGCCATGGTGCGTTGCGGTACGCCGCTGCTGTTGGTGGCGCTGGGGGAACTGATCTGCGAGAAGAGCGGTGTGCTCAATCTCGGGCAGGAAGGGATGATGCTGTTTGGCGCGGTGACCGGTTTTATCGTTGCCTTCAGCACCGGCGATCTGTGGCTCGGCGTTGTGCTCGCAATGCTCGCCGGGATGCTGCTGTCGTCGCTGTTTGCTCTGGTGGCGCTGGTGTTCAATGCCAATCAGGTGGCGACCGGGTTGGCGCTGACGATTTTTGGCGTGGGGCTGTCGACCTTCGTTGGCGCGGCGTGGGTCGGTAAACCATTGGCCGGGTTCGAGCCGTTGGCTATTCCGTACTTGAGTGAAATCCCGCTGATCGGGCGGATGCTGTTTGCTCAGGATCTGCTGGTGTATCTGTCGTTCGCACTGTTTACGCTGGTGGCGTGGGTGATCGTCAAAAGCCGTGTCGGCTTGATCATTCAAGCGGTTGGCGAGAACCCCGATGCGGCCAGTGCGATGGGCTTGCCGGTGTTGACCGTGCGCACGCTGGCCGTGTTGTTCGGCGGCGCGATGGCCGGACTGGCCGGGGCATATCTGTCGCTGGCGTACACGCCGATGTGGGCAGAAAACATGACCGCCGGGCGCGGCTGGATTGCACTGGCATTGGTGGTGTTCGCCAGTTGGCGCGTGTGGCGGTTGTTGCTCGGCGCCTACCTGTTCGGGCTCGCCAGTATCCTGCACCTGGTGGCGCAGGGACTGGGGCTGGCGATTCCGTCGAGTCTGCTGGCGATGCTGCCATACGTGGCAACCATTGTGGTGCTGGTGTTGTTGTCGCGCGATGCGGTGCGTACGCGGTTGTACGCGCCGGTTTCGCTGGGGCAGCCGTGGCAGTCAGGGCATTAAAGGGTTGCTGAGCGGGCCTCTTCGCGAGCAGGCTCTTGAACAGGCAACACTTGTGCAAAGCCCCACGCCAGCTCGAAGACCAGAAAAACCAGCAAGATCGAACTGGTACCGTGCATCAGCGCATAGCCCTGCCAAGCCGCAAACAGAAACCGCGCCACCGCGTCATAACGGCCATAAAGCGCCTGCGGATCGCGAATCCGCAGCACCGCCCACACGCACACCACTGATCCCAACAGGTTCGCCATCAGCACATGCGCAGGCTGGAATTCCGGCAAGTCACCCGGCAAATTCAGCGCGGTCAAAAAACCATGCAGTGCGGCAAAACTCCACGGTGTGGCAAAGGCTGCCGTCACGATCAGGTCATACCAGGCACTGCCGCGCACCACGTTTCGATACTGCTGCGAAGTCCACATCATCCATGCTCCAGAAATTTGAGGAGCAGGCACGGTAAAGCCTGGAGTATGCTCCAGGGTCAAGACCTCTTTTGTGAGCCAGCATGCGCATCGGTGAATTGGCCCAGGCCAGCGCAGTCAGCCGCGACACTTTGCGTTTCTACGAGCAGCGCGGGTTGATCGCGGCGCAACGCAGCGCCAACGGTTATCGCGACTATCCGCCGGAGATGGTGCAACTGGTGCTCTACATCAAGACCGCGCAACGGCTGGGCTTTACCCTCGGCGAGATTGGCAACAGCGTCGCCGCCCTGTGGAATGCACCCGACCCGGATAACGCCGTGGCGCAGTTGCTGCGCGACAAATTGCAACTGATCGAAACCCGCATGAGCGAACTCGACGACTTGCGTCATGATTTGCAACAACGGCTCGGTCAGGCGTGTCCATTGAATCCGTGAACCGTAACTTTCAAGGAATCCCATCATGTCCCAGGCAAAAAACGCACTGATCATTGGCGCCTCCCGTGGCTTGGGCCTCGGGTTGGTGAAAACCCTGCTGGCTGACGGCTGGCAAGTGACGGCCACCGTGCGCAATCCACAAAAGGCCGAGGCGCTGCAAGCGCTGGGCAAGGTGCGCATCGAGAAGCTGGACATGGACGACCAGCAAGCAGTAATCGCCTTGAGCCAGCAGCTCAAGGGCGAAACCTTCGACCTGCTGTTCGTCAACGCCGGGGTCAAAGGCCCGGACGTGCAGACGCCGGGCGGGGCGACGCTGGCCGAAGTCGGACAGCTGTTTTTCACCAACGCCGTGGCACCGATCAATCTGGCCCAGCGTTTTGTCGGGCAGATCCGCGATGGCAGCGGCGTGCTGGCGTTCATGAGTTCTGTGCTGGGCAGCGTAACCATGCCGGACGCGCCGGAACTGGCGTTGTACAAAGCGAGCAAGGCTGCGCTGAACTCGATGACCAACAGTTTCGTCACTCAGTTGGGTGAGCAGAAACTGACTGTGCTGTCGCTGCACCCGGGTTGGGTGAAGACCGACATGGGTGGCGAAAATGCCGAGATCGATGTCGAGACCAGCACGCGCGGTTTGATTGATCAGGTCGAAGCGTTTGCCGGCAAGGGCGGCCATCACTTCGTCAACTACAAGGGTGAAACCATTCCCTGGTAAACCCACAAATCCCCTGTAGGAGTGAGCCTGCTCGCGATAGCGGTTTGTCAGATACAAATCATTCGACTGACACACCGCTATCGCGAGCAGGCTCACTCCTACAAGGGCATTGTGTTGTCCGGTCGGGCGGGGCTTGCCCGATGCGGCGTTTTGTTTGAAACTGCGCACCTCGTCCTTCGCGGCGACCCTGGATCAGCAGACAGGGCATCACTGAGCTGGCAACCCTGAACCCCACTTTCAGAGGAGCCGGCAAAATGCCCGCGACCCGTACCTGGTTAAAAAATCCCCTCGCTATTTTCACCTCCAACGAGCTTGATGCCCGTGGCGGTCTTGTGGTGCAAGACGGTGTCATCGTCGAAGTCCTCGCTGCCGGTCAACAGCCGTCCGCGCCATGCAATGAAGTGTTCGATGCCCGCGAACACGTGATCCTGCCGGGCCTGATCAACACCCACCATCATTTTTATCAAACCCTGACTCGCGCCTGGGCGCCGGTGGTCAATCAGCCGTTGTTCCCGTGGCTGAAAACCCTGTATCCGGTGTGGGCACGCCTGACCCCCGAGAAACTCGCCCTCGCCACCAAAGTCGCGCTGGCAGAACTGCTGCTCTCCGGTTGCACCACCGCTGCCGACCACCACTACCTGTTCCCGGACGGCCTGGAAAACGCCATCGACGTGCAAGTCGAGACCGTGCGTGAACTGGGCATGCGTGCCATGCTCACTCGCGGCTCGATGAGCCTCGGCGAGAAGGACGGCGGTCTGCCGCCGCAGCAGACCGTGCAGGAAGGTCAGGTGATTCTCGACGACAGTCAGCGCCTGATTCACGAGTACCACGAACGTGGCGATGGTGCGCAGATCCAGATCGCGCTGGCGCCTTGCTCGCCGTTCTCGGTAACCCCGGAAATCATGTCGGCCAGCGCCGAACTGGCGAACAAACTCGATGTGCGCCTGCACACGCACCTCGCCGAAACCCTCGATGAAGAAGACTTCTGCCTGCAGCGTTTCGGCCTGCGCACCGTGGATTATCTGGACAGTGTCGGCTGGCTCGGCCCGCGCACCTGGCTGGCTCACGGCATCCACTTCAACCCGGACGAAATCGCCCGCCTCGGTCAGGCCGGCACCGGTATTTGCCATTGCCCAAGTTCGAACATGCGCCTGGCCTCCGGCATCTGCCCGAGCGTCGATCTGACCGACGCTGGCGCTCTGTTTGGCCTGGGCGTGGACGGTTCGGCGTCCAACGATGCCTCGAACATGATTCTTGAAGCGCGTCAGGCCCTGTACATCCAGCGCTTGCGTTACGGCGCCGAGAAGATCACCCCGGAGCGTGTACTCGGCTGGGCAACCAAGGGTTCGGCGAGCCTGTTGGGGCGTACCGACATTGGTGAACTGGCGGTCGGCAAGCAGGCGGATCTGGCGTTGTTCAAGCTCGATGAACTGCGCTTCTCCGGCAGCCACGACCCGATCTCGGCATTGCTGTTGTGCGGCGCGGACCGGGCGGATCGGGTGATGGTCGGCGGCAAGTGGCGTGTGGTTGACGGGCAGGTTGAAGGTCTTGACCTCAAGGGGCTGATCGCCGATCACAGCCAGGCGGCTCGCCAACTGATCGCCGGCACCTGATCCAACACCATCCCTGTAGGAGTGAGCCTGCTCGCTCCTACATTAGCTTTGTGGTGGCATCAAAGGCCCAGCAGCGACAGCATGATGAACGTCGCGAACAGCACAAAGTGCGTCATGCCCTCAATGGCATTGGTCTCGCCGTCATTCAGGTTGATCGCGCTGACGATCAGCGTGATGAAGATCATCACCGTCTGCACCGGTGTCATCGCCATCTGAAATGGCTGGCCGGTGTAGAGCGCCATCGCCTCCATCACCGGCACGGTCAGGATCACCGTCGACAGTGACGCGCCCATCGCAATGTTGACCACCGACTGCATGCGGTTGGCCAGCGCCGCGCGCAACGCGGTCAGAATCTCCGGCGCTGCAGATATCGCCGCCACCAGAATCGCCGTGATTACCGGCGGTGCGCCCGTCCCTTCCAGACCCAGATCGAGGGTTTTCGACATCACCTCGGCCAGTGCGCCGATCACCACCACACCGAACACCAGAATGCCGATAGACAACGCCAGGCTGACCGGTTTCGGCTCCTCTTGCGCGGGCTCTTTCTTGCGGCGTTTGTCCGGGTAGCTGTAGCTGAAAAAGTAACTGTGCGGGCCGACCTGCATGCGCAGGAACAACGCATAAAGCACCACCATCGCGCCGATGGTAAATGCTGAATAAACCTTCCAGTTGGCCTCTGGAATAAACTCCGGCACCACCATCGACACGCCCATCGCGGTGAGGATCATCACACTGTAACTGCGCGCCGAGTCGTCGTTGTAGGACTGCTCGCCGTGCTTGATCCCGCCCATCAGTGCGGCGAGGCCGAGGATGCCGTTGATGTCGAGCATCACCGCCGAATAAATCGTGTCGCGCACCAGCGTCGGCGAGGCTTCGTTGCTCATCATGATCGCCAGGATCACCACTTCCACCAACACGGCGGCCAGCGTGAGAATCATCGTGCCGTAGGGGTCGCCGACTTTTTCCGCGAGCAACTCCGCCTGATGGGCGACGCGCATCGAGGCAGCGACGATGAAAGCGATCAGCACCAAACCAGAGATCAGCGCAACGATCTGGCCGCTGTGCAGCATCCAGTGTTCCAGCGGCCAGGCGACGCACGTGGCAATGACGGCCAGCAGCAGAAAGCTTTCTTGCTTGAGAATTGAGAGCATGGCGGGCCTTTTGCCGAGAGAGTCGAATGAGCTACTGACTGCGGGGCGGCGCTAACGTTTCGTTACACCTTAGCGCACCAGTGGATGGCAGCCGCTTTCAGGCCTGCACTTTTATTGGCCTTGAGGGCGTTATCGCGAGCAGGCTCACTCCTACAGGGGAACGCGTTCCCCTGTAGGAGTGAGCCTGCTCGCGATGGCCGTTACGCGGTTTTGGAAGGTTTGTTGTCCTGTTGGTCAGCAATTTGCATTGACCCTGACCACACACAACAAAATGGAGCTCCAATTCATGCAAATACGTCCGCTGCACAAACTGCTGTGCGCCGCCATCGGCCTGGGGATCAGCCTGAGCGCCAGCGCTGCCGATCCGTTGAAGGTCGGTTTCGTCTACATCGGCCCGATTGGCGACCACGGCTGGACGTATCAGCATGAACAGGGACGCAAGGCACTCGCGGAAAAATTCGGCAATCAGATCACCACCAATTACGTGGAGAACGTCGCCGAGGGCGCCGACGCCGAGCGGGTGATCCGCAACATGGCCAAGGACAAGTACGACCTGATCTTCACCACGTCCTTCGGCTACATGAACCCAACGGTGAAAGTCGCCAAGCAGTTTCCCAAGGTGACCTTCGAGCACGCCACCGGCTACAAGCAGGACAAGAACCTCGGCACCTATCTGGCGCGCACCTATGAGGGCCGCTACGTCGGCGGTTTCCTCGCGGCGAAGATGACCAAAACCAAAAAGATCGGCTACGTCGCTTCGTTCCCGATCCCTGAAGTGATCCGCGACATCAACGCCATTCAACTGGCCCTGAACAAGTACAACCCGGGCACCGAGATCAAAGTGGTGTGGGTCAATTCCTGGTTCGATCCGGGCAAAGAGGCCGATGCCGCGAACGCGCTGATCGATCAGGGCGTCGACGTGGTGTTCCAGCACACTGACAGTCCAGCGCCGATTCAGGCGGCCGAGCGTCGTGGCGTATATGCCGTGGGTTACGCCTCGGACATGGCGCACTTCGGCCCGAAAGCGGTGCTGACTTCGATCGTCAACGACTGGGCGCCGCATTACATTCAGGCGACGCAAAGCGTGATCGACCACACCTGGAAACCCCAGGATTACTGGGGCGGGTTGAAGGAAGGCACGGTTGAACTGCCGATCAGCGATCTGGTGCCGGCACCGGTGAAAGCCGAGGCCGAGCAGATCATTGCCGATATCAAGAGCGGCGCGTTGCAGCCATTTACCGGGCCGATCAAGGATCAGAGCGGCGTGGAGAAGATCCCCGCAGGCGTTAGCGCTACCACGGCAGAACTGGCGTCGATGAACTATTACGTTGAAGGCATGAAGGCCGAGATGCCGAAGTAATCCCGGGCCAATCTCCTTCCCCTGTAGGAGTGAGCCTGCTCGCGATAGCGGTGTGTCAGTCGACGTATCTGCATCTGACACACCGCTATCGCGAGCAGGCTCACTCCTACATTTGATCTTCAGCGCTCTCAAGGATTGTGTATGGATCAGCTTCCGATCATCGACATCTCACCGCTCTACTCCGACAACGAAAACGCCTGGCCCGCCGTCGCCGAACAGATCGACCACGCCTGCCGCGAATGGGGCTTTTTCTACATCAAGGGCCACCCGGTTTCGCCGCTGCGCATCGCCGAACTGCTGGATCACGCGCAACGTTTCTTTGCCCTGCCCGCCGCCGAAAAACTCAAGATCGACATCACCCGGACTCGCCACCACCGCGGCTACGGCGCCATCGCCACGGAACAACTCGACCCGAGCAAACCCAGCGACCTCAAGGAAACGTTCGACATGGGCCTGCACCTGCCGGCCAACCATCCCGAGGTGCTCGCAGAAAAACCTTTGCGCGGGCCGAACCGTCACCCTGCGCAAGCAGGATGGGAAGCGTTGATGGAGCAGCATTACCTTGACATGCAGGCTCTCGCACAAACCCTGCTGCGCGCCATGACGCTTGCGCTGGGCATCGAACGGGATTTCTTCGACAGCCGCTTTCATGAGCCGGTCAGCGTGTTGCGCATGATCCATTACCCGCCTCGCCACACCGCCAGTTCCGCCGAGCAGCAAGGTGCCGGCGCACATACCGATTACGGCTGCATCACTCTGCTGTATCAGGACGCCGCTGGCGGCTTGCAGGTGAAAAACGTAAAAGGCCAGTGGATCGACGCACCGCCCATCGACGGCACGTTCGTGGTCAACCTCGGCGACATGATGGCGCGCTGGAGCAATGACCGTTATCGCTCGACACCGCACCGGGTGATCAGCCCGCTCGGGGTGGATCGCTACTCGATGCCGTTCTTCGCCGAGCCACACCCGGACACCCGTATCGAATGCCTGCCAGGATGTCAGGACGCACAGCATCCGGCGAAATATCCGACGACCACCTGCGCCGAATTCCTGCTGTCGCGCTTCGCCGATACCTACGCTTATCGACGCGAACAAGAAGTAGTGTGATGGATCGCTTGGTCAGGTTTTGCCAATTGTTTCGGCGAGCATCTGTAGAATGCCGTCATTGCACCTGATGAGAAAAAAATATGTACGACTGGCTCAACGCCTTGCCCAAGGCTGAACTGCACCTGCATCTGGAAGGCTCGCTGGAGCCCGAGCTGCTGTTCGCCCTGGCCGAACGCAACAAGATCGCCCTGCCGTGGAACGACGTCGAAACCCTGCGCAAGGCCTACGCCTTCAACAATTTGCAGGAATTCCTCGACCTGTATTACCAGGGCGCCGATGTGCTGCGTACCTCGCAGGACTTCTACGACCTGACCTGGGCCTACCTGCTGCGTTGCAAAGAACAGAACGTGATTCACACCGAACCGTTTTTCGACCCGCAGACCCACACCGACCGGGGCATCCCGTTCGAAGTGGTGCTCAACGGCATCGCCGCCGCGCTGAAGGATGGCGAGCAACAACTGGGCATCACCAGCGGTTTGATCCTCAGTTTCCTGCGCCACCTCAGCGAAGACGAAGCGCAGAAAACCCTCGATCAGGCGCTGCCGTTCCGTGACGCGTTTGTCGCGGTGGGTCTGGATAGCTCCGAAATGGGTCACCCGCCGAGCAAGTTCCAGCGCGTGTTCGACCGTGCTCGCCACGAAGGTTTCCTGACCGTCGCCCACGCTGGCGAAGAAGGCCCGCCGGAGTACATCTGGGAAGCCATCGACCTGCTGAAAATCCAGCGCATCGACCATGGCGTGCGCGCCATCGAAGACGAGCGCCTGATGCAGCGGATCATCGACGAGCAGATCCCGCTGACCGTGTGCCCGTTGTCGAACACCAAACTCTGCGTGTTCGATCACATGTCGCAGCACAACATCCTCGACATGCTCGAGCGCGGCGTGAAGGTCACGGTGAACTCCGATGACCCGGCGTACTTCGGGGGTTACGTGACCGAGAACTTCCATGCGCTGCACGAACACCTGGGCATGACTCAGGATCAGGCCAAGCGCCTGGCGCAGAACAGCCTGGATGCGCGCCTGGTAAAACCGTAAGCCTCAGCGCATAACCCTTTGTAGGAGTGAGCCTGCTCGCGATAGCGGTGTGTCAGTTGGAACATTTGTATCTGACACTCCGCTATCGCGAGCAGGCTCACTCCTACAATTGGATCTGTGTTTAGCCTGAGATATCGGTTTCAGTCAGCTCTTCCAGGGTTTTCCCGCGCGTCTCCATCCCGAACAGCCACACCACACCCGCCGCAATCGCAAAGCACATCGCCCCCAGCGCAAACACTCCGCCCTGCCCGGTTATCGGGAACACCAGCCCGGTCACCAACGGCCCGAGCAGCGAACCCACGCGGCCAATCGCCGAGGCGAATCCCGAGCCAGTCGCCCGTGCCGACGTTGGATACAACTCCGGCGTGTAGGTGTAGAGCACCGCCCACATACCGAAGAGGAAGAACTGCATCAGCAGCCCCGTGCCGATCAACAAGGCAACGTTGCCGCCGAACACTGCGCTTTGCCCGTAGAGAAACGCCATCACCCCGCCGCCGAGTAACGTGACAATGCACACCGGTTTGCGCCCCCAAAGCTCAACCAGCCACGCCGCCATCAAGAATCCGGGGATCCCGCCCAGGGAAATCAGCACCGTGTAGTACACCGACTGGGTCACGGCGAAGCCCGACTGTTGCAGCAACGCACTCAACCACGACGTCAGCCCGTAAAAACCCAGCAACGCAAAGAACCACAGGCTCCAGATCATCGTTGTGCGCTGGCGATACTGTGGCGACCAGATCTGTTTGAGCGCCGAGAAGAAGTTACCCGGTGGCGTCACGGTTCGGGGCAAACGCACCGGCGCGGGCAACGCGGCACCGCCGAGTGACGCACGCACGCGGTTTTCGATGCCGTTGAGGACTTTGTCCGCCGCCTCATGCCGCCCGGCCTGCTCCAGCCAGCGCGGAGATTCGGGAATGAAAAAACGGATCGCCAACACGAACACCGCCGGCACCGCCAGCACCAGAAAGATGTCGCGCCAGCCAATTACCGGCAGCAAAAAGTACGAAAGCACACCCGCCGCAACGAAACCCAGCGGCCAGAAGCCATCCATCAAGGCGATGTAGCGCCCACGTCGCTGCGCCGGGATCAACTCCGAGAGCATCGACTGCGCAATGGGAAACTCCATGCCCATGCCGATCCCCAGCAAAATACGAAACAGCGTCAGCGCCTCGACCGTTTGCGCCGTCGAACACAAGTAGCTGGCCACGCCCCACAACACGATGCTCCACTGGAACACCGGCTTGCGTCCGAAGCGGTCGGCGAGCATGCCCGACAGCGAGGCGCCGAGCACCATGCCGAAAAAACTCGAACTGGCGAGCAAACCGGCCTCGGCACTGCTCAGACCGAACTCGGTTTTGATCGAGCCGAGCAGAAAAGTCATCATCGCCAGATCCATGGAGTCGAAGAAAAACGCCAGGGCGATGATGATGAAAATGACCCGGTGATACCCGCTCACAGGCAGCCGTTCCAGGCGTTCCGCCGCACTGAAGCCTTGCGTGTCCATGCCACCTCCCCATCCGGAAACAATCCGCGGATCGAGTGTGCGTGATCGCGCTCAAGGTCTCATGCTGGATGCGACCTGTTCGCAGTCGTGGACGACGCCAACCCCGCGCATGCTGCAGGGAAACGCTCTGTTACGCCATTTCCAGCTCGGTTTCCTTGGCAAACCGATGGATTTCCCGCTGCCCGGCCGGCGTCAATTGCAATGCGCGGGAGTCGCCGGGCAACGTCAGCCAGCCCGACTGCATGAACAACTGCAACAGCGCCGCCCCCAGCGAGCCGCCCATGTGCGGGCGGCGTTCGCTCCAGTCCGGACAGGCGCAGGCCACCTGCACATTGCGGTGCGCCAACGCCTGAATGAACACCCCACGACTTGCCAACTGTCGGGATCCCTTGAGGGTCACCACCACCCGTTGCTCAAGCTGTTCGACCCAGCCGGCATCGAGCAACCGCTGATACAGATCGGCCGCCAGCGTACCGCCAAGGTGGTCATCACAAAAACGCGCACGCAACAGTGACGAAGGTGCGGTCTGAGGTTTGGCAATGGGTGTGGTGCGCTTGAATACTTCGGGAACCTCACGCGGGGCGCTGGCGATGGTGGCACTGGCCAGGGCTTCGATTGCCGCGCCGACTTCCGGTGCCGACAGGCGAAAAAAGCGTTTGCGGCCACGCACTTCGACCTTCAACAGACCGCCAGTGGACAACCGGGCCAGATGCGCGCTCGCCGATGACGGCGACAATCCCGCCAGCAATGCCAGCTCTTCGGTGTGCCGGGCCGAGCCATCCATCAGCGCCCACATCATCGCGCTGCGCTTGGGGTCGGCCAGCAGCGTGGCGATCTGGCTGATGCAAGGTGCATGTTCCATGTATTCACTCCCTGTTGAATCGTATCGTCTACTGCTCGCAGACATCTTGACCAGTAATGGGTCGTCGGCCAAGACGCGGAAAACGCCGTGACCCGGGGCAAGGCAGGCCACTGACACAGCCTGCACCAAAGAAAAATCCGCAGCCGTTGCACAACCTTCACCAAAGCCCCGGTACGCGATGTGATGGTCAGCGGGCCGGGTTGTCGGTGCAGGCTTGGGGCGGGCGCTAGTATAAGCGGGTTGCACGTCTCGTCCCGCGCCGGGGGCTGCACAGGTGGTGATTGTTCCTGACAGAAATTTCTCTATTTACCTGCGACTAATGATCGATTTTCGGGAAAGCGGGAAATTGACTACTCAGTTCAGCGCAACGGCTGGCGAGCATTTCCCTTAAAAGGTTCACCGGCTTACTCAATTGAGCGCGATGTGCGCACAAAAGATTCAGCGGAGCGCGCTCGCAGATCAGCTCCGGCAGCAGCACTTCGAGGCGCCCGGCCAGCACGTCGGCGCCCACGTCGAGCCAGGATTTATAGGCGATCCCCGCCCCTGCCACGGCCCACAGGCGCACGACGTCGGCGTCATCGCTGAAGCGGTCGCCGCTCACTGTCAGGCCGACCTCACGCTTGCCATCGTGGAAACTCCAATGGTCGTGCACCCGACTGCCGAGCATGTAGAGCAAGCAGTTGTGTTGCGTCAGCTGCTCCAGTTGCTGCGGTTTGCCGTGCCGCGCCAGATACGCCGGCGATGCGCATAACACGCGGCGGTTGTGCGGGGCGATGGGCAGCGCCACCAGACTGGAATCCTCCGGCTCGCCATAACGCAGGGCGATATCCACAGGCTGGCGGAACAGGTCGGCGATGCGGTCACCGAGCAGTAGCCGCACGGTCAGCTTCGGGTGTTCGCGCTGGAAATCGTCGAGCCACGGCAGCAGCAGGTTGCGTCCGAAATCCGAGGGTGCCGACAACTGCAGAATGCCGCTGACCTGATCCTGCCCACTGGCGAGCAAACGCCGACCTTCGTCGAGGTTGCTCAGGGCCGCACGCGCGTATTCGAGAAAACCCTCACCCTCGGCAGTCAGGCGCAGACTGCGGGTCGAGCGTGCCAGCAGGCGCGCACCCAGTTGCTGTTCGATCCGTTTAAGCGCGGCACTGGCCACGGCGGCGGACATGTCCATAACCCGCGCCGCTGCCGATAAGCTACCCAGATCGGCAGCACGAACGAACAACTGCAAGTCATCGAAACGGAGCATTTCAGCCTCGATTATCAAAAAAATATTGAAAGAGACTGCTCTTTTAGCCGGTTTTATCTTCCAGAGAAATAGCCAATCATCTGCTCCAACGCATTCATCCTGTTCCGGAGCCGCGCATGTCACAGCCATTCACCGCTATCGCCACCCTGATCGCCAAACCTGGCCAGCAGGACACCCTTGAGCACGCCTTGCGCGCACTGGTCGAACCGAGCCGCGCCGAAGAGGGCTGCAGCCAGTACGACCTGCACCGCGACCTCGCCGACCCGCAGGTGTTCTACGTGATCGAGCATTGGGCCAGCGAGGCGATCCTCCAGGCACACAACGCCAGCGCACACTTTCAGCACTTTCAGGCCAGCGCCGGTCAGTGCATCGAACACTTCGAACTCAAGCGCCTCGGCGCCATTGTCTGATCCCTTCTTCTATTACCTGTACGGAGCCATCCATGAAAGCCATCGCCTATTACGCGTCCCTGCCGATCAGCGACGCAAAATCCCTGCAAGACATCGAACTGCCGGAGCCCGTCGCCGGCCCGCGTGACCTGCTGGTGGAAGTCAAAGCCATCTCGGTCAACCCGGTCGACACCAAGGTGCGGCAAAACGTGGCGCCGGAAAACGGCGCCGCGAAAGTGCTGGGCTGGGATGTCGCCGGTGTGGTCAAGGCTGTCGGCAGCGACGTGACTCTGTTCAAGGCCGGTGACAAAGTCTTCTACGCCGGCTCCATCGCCCGCGCGGGTGGCAACAGCGAGTTGCACGTCGTCGATGAGCGGATCGTCGGCCACATGCCCAAATCCCTCGGTTTCGCCGAAGCCGCCGCCCTGCCGCTGACCGCTATCACCGCGTGGGAGTTGCTGTTCGAACGCCTGCAAATCCGCGAAGGGCAAACCGACGAAGGCCAGAGCCTGTTGATTGTTGGTGCGGCGGGCGGCGTCGGTTCGATCCTGACGCAACTGGCCAAACAGTTGACCGGCCTCAACGTCATCGGCACCGCCTCCCGTGCACAGACCCGCGACTGGGTCAGCGAACTGGGCGCCGACCTGGTCATCGACCACAGCCAGCCGCTGAGCGAAGAACTGAAACGCGCCGGCATCGCCTCGGTCACCCACATTGCCAGCCTGACCCAGACCGATCAGCACCTCGATCAACTGGTCGAGGCACTGGCGCCGCAAGGCAAACTGGCGTTGATCGACGATCCGAAGTCGCTGGACGTGACCAAGCTCAAGCGCAAGAGCCTGTCGCTGCACTGGGAGTTCATGTACACCCGCTCGCTGTTCGAAACAGCGGACATGATCGAACAGCACAAACTCCTCAACCGCGTGGCCGAGCTGATTGATGCCGGGACATTGAAAACCACGGTGGGCGAACACTTCGGCACGATCAATGCCGCCAACCTGCGCCGCGCGCACGAATTGCTCGAAAGCGGCAAAGCCAAGGGGAAAATTGTTTTAGAAAGTTTCTAAAAACACGGGAATTCGCAGCCAGCGTCAGCGCCGACTCATGGCTGACGCGGGCTGCGATGGTTTTTTGCCGTCAGTCAGATGCTTGACCTTTGTCACAATTGCGATCGTATTCAGGACTAGAATCGAAGCCTCTGCGGTACATCTTTTACGCAAGGGAGGTCAGCAATGAAGATCCTGATAAAAGAAGTGGCAAAGTCCCAATGGCAGGTTCGCCTCGACCAGCACGCCGTGACATTCCGCACCGAAGCCGAAGCGCTGGCTTTCACCCGTACCCTCGAAGCGCGACTTTGCGCGCCCCATCAGTTCCCCGACCGCAGCCAGCAGCGCGCTGCCGGCTGAGTCAGTTCAGACAGCGACTTGCGCCAGCGCCCGGGCATTCTGCAAACGCCGGGTGAGCAACGCGACGCTGACCACCAACAAACCGCACAGACTGATGACCATGGCCATCGGTACGGCGGTGCCATCGTGCAGAATTCCCACCAGTGCCGATGCCCCGGCCGCGACGCTGAACTGCATGCACCCGAGCAGCGCCGAGGCACTGCCGGCGCGTTCGCGCTGGCCGTTCATGGCGCAGGCTGCGGCATTCGGGCTGATGCAGCCGAGACTGGCCACACAGACGAACAACGGAATCAGCAACGGCCACAGCGCCTCGGAGTGCAAGGCGCTGACCGCGAGCAATGTCAGCCCGGCACACAGATAAACCCAGACCGCACGCGACAGCAGAAACGCCGGCCCACGTTTGGCCAACAGCCGCGCATTGATCTGCGCCACCAGAATGAACCCCGCCGCGTTGGTGCCGAACAGCCAGCCGAAATGCTCGGCGGGCACGCCGTACAACTTGATGAAGATAAAGGGCGAACCGGCGATGTAGGCAAACATCCCGGCGATGGCGATGCCACCGGTCAGCGCATGGCCGAGGTAAATCGGATCTTTCAACAGGCGGCCGTACTGGCGCAGGGCGCCGGACAATGGCTGGCGCGGCATATGCGCAGGCATGCTTTCCGGCAAACCGAGCGCCACCGCGAGCCCTGCCAACGCACTGAAACCGGTCAGCACCAGAAAGATCGACTGCCAACCCGTGGTGTTGACCAGCAGCCCGCCCAGCATTGGCGCCAGAATCGGCGCCAGCCCCATCACCAGCATCAATTGCGAGAAGACCTTCGCCGAACCCACCGCGTCGCATTTGTCGCTGACCACAGCCCGGGAAATCACCATCCCCGCGCAACCGCCCAGCGCCTGCACGAAGCGCGCGCCGATCAGCCATTCGAGATTCGGCGCATAAGCGCAGGCCAGAGATGCAACGGTGAACAGTGCCAGACCGGTCAGCAGCGGAATGCGTCGTCCGAAGCGATCCGCGACCGGGCCGTACAGCAATTGACCGATGGACAAACCGAGGAAATACGCGGCCAGGGTCATCTGCACGTGTTTTTCGTCGGTGCCGAACGCCAGCGCCATGGACGGAAAGGCAGGCAGATAAAAGTCGATGGCCAGCGGCCCGAAGGCAGTCAAGGCACCGAGAATCAGAATGGTACGGAAGTTCATCAGGCATCCAGGTTGGCAAGTCGGCAGCCCGACAGTCTAGCCGCGCCCGGACGCCTTGAACATTCCGATAGCTCGCTAACAATTAAAAATCAGACGACTTGATGCAAACCTGTGGAGATTTGTATCAGGCGAGTTTGACGACGTAGCCTTCTTCGCTGATGACTTCGATCACCTGTTCGGCACTCAGCGCACTCTCGACGCCGACTTCCTTTGCCGCCAGATCGACACGAACACTGGCCGCCGGATCCCTGGCTTGCACGGCGTTGGTGATGGCTTTGACGCAGTGACCGCAGGACATGCCTTGAACGTTGAACACTTGCATGGAGCGACTCCTTTGAGTGAGGTTGCCGGCAGTCTCGAGCTTGCCACGATGGCAAGGTCAAGTTCTGCAATAAACTGCCGGGCTGGCAATCAGCGCCGCGCTCGGCCAAGCTGCGTGCATCAATGACATAAATTCAGGAGATTCAGCCATGCGCTGGTCAGCTTTCAGCCTGTTTGGCTTCCTCGGCCTGTTTGCCGCCATGCCGTCGGTGCAAGCCGCTGGTGAAGATTACGGCGTGCTGATCATTTCCCGCGAGCGCCTGGAAGTGGCGACGTCCTGCGAGATCGGCGTTTACATTCAGGATCAACTGTCGGCGCGACTGTTTCAGGAGCAAAGCACCTCGTTCAATCTGCCGCCGGGCAATGTCTCGCTGCGGTTGAAACTGCTGCCGGGGCAAATGCCGGGCTGCAACCCGGGCATGCTCGCGCCAGGTTCGCAGGAGATCAAACTGCATGCCGGCGATATCCTGAAGTTCCGGATCGCGATGAACCAGGAAGGCATGTACTTGAAGCGCACCGATCTCGGCTATTGAGCAAATCCCAATGTGGGAGCGGGCTTGCTCGCGAATGCGGTCATTCAGCAAAGGTGTTGAATATTGCGCCCCTTCGCGAGCAAACCCGCTCCCGCATTTGATTTATGGCGCTCCAAAGATTGGCGCTTGACCTTGCCCGCGTGGCAAGGTTGATCCTGTAGGCAACTTCTACAGGGAGCGTGACCGATGTCCGAATCCATCACTTTCGATCTGCCGATTGCCGGCATGACCTGCGCCAGTTGTGCCGGGCGTGTCGAGCGGGCCTTGAGCAAAGTCAGCGGCGCCAGTGCCGTCAGCGTCAACCTCGCCACCGAGCAGGCTCGCGTGCAGGCACCCGGCGACAGCTTGCCGGCGCTGATGGACGCAGTCGAACGCGCCGGATACAGCGTGCCGCAACAAACCCTCGAATTGAAAATCGACGGCATGACCTGCGCCTCCTGCGTCGGTCGCGTCGAGCGCGCCCTGAACAAAGTCGCCGGGGTGAAAAGCGTCAGCGTCAACCTCGCCAACGAACGTGCGCACCTCGAACTGCTCGGGCAGGTCGAGGCGCAACTCCTGCTTGATGCTGTCAGCAAGGCCGGTTATTCCGCCAGCGTCTGGCAAGCCGAAAACCCACCCACCGATAACCAGCAACAGCACCTGCAACATGAGCGTTGGGCGTTGATCTGCGCGATCGCCCTCGCCCTGCCGCTGGTGTTGCCGATGTTGCTTCAGCCATTCGGCATTCACTGGATGCTCCCGGCCTGGGCGCAATTCGTCCTCGCCACGCCAGTGCAGTTCATTTTCGGTGCGCGGTTTTATGTGGCTGCCTGGAAAGCCGTGCGTGCCGGCGCCGGCAACATGGACTTGCTCGTCGCCCTCGGCACCAGTGCCGGTTATGGCTTGAGTCTCTACGAGTGGGCCACCGCGGCCGGGCGCATGCCGCATCTGTATTTCGAAGCCTCGGCGGTGGTGATCGCCTTGGTGCTGCTCGGCAAATACCTCGAAAGCCGCGCCAAACGCCAGACCGCCAGCGCCATTCGCGCGCTCGAAGCGTTGCGTCCGGAACGGGCCATTCAAGTGATCGACGGGCGCGAGCAAGACGTCGCCATCAGCGCTCTGCGCCTCAATGATCTCGTGCTGGTCAAACCCGGAGAACGCTTTCCGGTGGACGGCGAAGTGCTGGAAGGCCAGAGCCACGCCGACGAAGCGTTGATCAGTGGCGAGAGCCTGCCGGTGCCGAAACAACCCGGCGACCAGGTCATCGGCGGCGCGATCAACGGTGAAGGCCGCTTGCTGGTACGCACCACTGCACTCGGTGCGGAAAGCGTGCTGGCGCGGATCATTCGCTTGGTGGAAGACGCTCAGGCCGCGAAAGCGCCGATCCAGAAACTGGTGGATAAAGTCAGTCAGGTGTTCGTGCCGACCGTGTTGGTGCTGGCACTGGCCACATTGATCGGCTGGTGGCTCTACGGGGCGCCGCTGGAAACGGCGCTGATCAACGCCGTGGCGGTATTGGTGATCGCTTGCCCTTGCGCCCTCGGTCTCGCCACGCCGACGGCGATCATGGCCGGCACTGGCGTGGCAGCACGTCACGGCATTCTGATCAAGGACGCCGAAGCACTGGAACGCGCCCATGAAGTCAGCAGCGTGGTCTTCGACAAGACCGGCACCCTGACCTCCGGCACTCCGCGCATCGCGCATTTCAGTGCCGTCGAGGGTGACGAAAATACGCTGTTGAAACTGGCCGCTGCGCTGCAACGCGGCAGCGAGCATCCATTGGCCAAAGCAGTGCTGGATGCCGCCGTCGATCGCGAGCTGCAGGTGCCAGACGTCAGCGACAGCCAATCACTGACCGGTCGCGGCATCGCCGGCACGCTGGACGGTCGGCGTCTGGCCCTCGGCAACCGACGGATGCTGGAAGAAAGTGGTTTGAGCGCCGGCAATCTGAGCGAATCGGCCAAAGCATGGGAGGCCGAAGGGCGCACGCTGTCGTGGCTGATCGAGCAAAGCCCTGAGCCCAAGGTGCTCGGTTTGTTCGCTTTTGGTGACACCCTCAAACCCGGTGCGCTGCAAGCCGTACAACAACTCGCCGCACGAGATATCCACAGCCATTTGCTGACCGGCGACAACCGAGGCAGTGCGCGCGTGGTCGCCGAGGCGCTGGGCATTGAACATGTTCACGCCGAAGTCCTCCCGGCCGAAAAAGCCGCCACCGTTGCCGAGCTGAAGAAAACCGGCGTGGTCGCCATGGTTGGCGACGGCATCAACGACGCCCCCGCACTCGCGGCGGCGGACATCGGCATCGCCATGGGCGGCGGCACTGATGTGGCCATGCACGCGGCGGGCATCACCCTGATGCGTGGTGATCCACGGCTGGTGCCGGCGGCGCTGGAAATCAGCCGCAAGACCTACGCGAAGATTCGCCAGAATCTGTTCTGGGCCTTCGTCTATAACCTGATCGGCATTCCGCTGGCAGCGTTCGGTTTCCTCAACCCGGTGCTGGCCGGTGCAGCGATGGCGCTGTCGAGCGTCAGCGTAGTGAGCAATGCGCTACTGTTGAAAACCTGGAAACCCGAGGATCTGGAGGAGCACCGATGAACATCGGCCAAGCGGCCCGGCACAGTGGCCTGAGCGCGAAAATGATCCGCTATTACGAGTCGATCGGTTTGCTTAAAGCGGCCCATCGCACCGACAGCGGTTATCGGGTCTACGGCGACGACGATCTGCACACCCTGGCGTTCATCAAGCGTTCGCGGGATCTTGGCTTTTCACTGGAGGAAGTCGGCAAATTGCTGACTCTCTGGCAGGATCGCCAACGGGCGAGCGCCGATGTGAAGGCGCTGGCCCGTCAGCACATCGATGAGCTGAACCAGAAAATCCGCGAACTCGCAGAGCTGCGTGACACTCTGCAAGACCTGGTCGAGCACTGTAACGGCGACCATCGCCCCGACTGCCCGATCCTCAAGGAGCTGGCGTCGGGCTGCTGCGCACAACCCGCCCGCGCCTGAGCGCCAGCCCTTTCACCGCCAGCAACGTGCCGAGGGGAATGCCGTGGAACAGCATGACCACGGCACCCGGCGTCCACCATTGGTAGAACGGCGCGGCGATCAGCATGCCGACGCCGAACCCGGTCATTTGCAGCAACGTCAGGAAACTGAAGATCGGCAGACGAAGGTGTTCAGGCTCCCGTTGCAGACGCGACATCAAGCCAACTTCAGAGAAGCCGTCGCCCAGCCCGGCCGGCAAGGCAAACAGCAACAACCCGTAAAGACTGTGCTGCTGGAACATCAGAATGAAACCGCAGGACATCAGCGCCACGCCGAAGAAAAAGCGCCGCTCAAGATTGATATTGTCCGAGCCCTTCAAGCGACTGGCGATCCGTGCGCCGAGCAGTTTGCCGCTGGCCCACACCGCCAGCATCAGGCCCAGCGTGGTGCTCGCCGATTCCGGCGAGAGCAGTTTCGAGATGATCGGAAATCCGACATTGTGCGCGGCGCTGCCCAAGGTGTCGGCCATCGTCACCGCGAGCATCGCGGCAATCACCTGCGCGCTGCGCAGGCCTTGCCTGAGGGCCGACCACTCGCCGCGCTCAGGCTTTGCGATGACGTCGGGTTTGTCGAAGCGCAGCGGCACAATCAGCAACGCCGCCAGCAAATAGGTCACGGCGTTCAGCGCGAACACCGTTTCAAAACCGAATGCCGCGACCAGCAAGCCTGAGACCAGGCTGCCACCGACCATCGCCGCCGAAGAGGCCGAAGTGATCCACGCATTGGTCTTGAGCAGTTGCGCCGGCTCAATCAATCGCGGCAACTGACTGTTGAGGCCGATGGCGAACATCGAATTGCCAAAACCCAGGCCAAAGGCAATCACCGGCAACAGCAGCGCCTGCGCGGAAACCGGCACGATCAACAGCAACCCGAGCAGGCCGGCGCGCAACAGATCGAAGACGATCAGGGGCGCTCGTCCACTCCAGCGTCGATAGAATCTTGTGCCGATCAGG
This sequence comes from Pseudomonas atagonensis, assembly GCF_011369485.1. GTDB lineage: Bacteria > Pseudomonadota > Gammaproteobacteria > Pseudomonadales > Pseudomonadaceae > Aquipseudomonas > Aquipseudomonas atagonensis. The sequence goes on from NZ_VXCA01000020.1 coordinate 30,363, forward strand.
CTGGCGAAGATCCCGCCGCCGACCCGGCTGGCGAGAAAAATGCCGACGCTCATCGCGCTGTTGCTCAGCAGATAGACGTAGGTGGCGAGCGCGACCATGTTGAGGAAGGCGCCGAAATCGGAGATCAGTCGGGCAGTTATGATCAGGCGGGCGTTCACATTCAGTCCTTGAGTGTGCGGAGGGCGGCCAGATTCCCACACAATTTTCAGCAACACCACACTTCCCTGTGGGAGCGGGCTTGCTCGCGAATGGGCCGCGTCAGACACCCTGATTGTTGGCTGACACACCGCTTTCGCGAGCAAGCCCGCGCCCCTAGGGGACCTACGGTGTGCCAGGAAATCGGGCAGGCACAAAAAACCCGGCCGAAGCCGGGTTTTTCTTTAAGCGATCACTGCATCCACGGCGGTGGAGGCGGCTCGTCGGATTTGCCCTTGGGCTCGTCGTCCGCTGCACGGATTGCCTGTTTGCGTTCCTCATCCAGACGCGCCGCTTCGATTTCGCGCAAGACCCCGCCGACATCGGCCAGATCTTCCGGATCATCGAACTCGCCGGTCAGCACGCTGGCCGGGTGCAAGGTGCCGGCTTCGTACAGCGCCCACATTTCCTTGGCGTATTTCGTCTGTTTCAACTCCGGCGCAAAACGACCGAAGTACGAGGCCATGTTTCCGACATCCCGTTCGAGCATGCTGAACGCGTGGTTGTTGCCCGCCGCGTCCACCGCTTGCGGCAGGTCGATGATGACCGGGCCGGTCGGCGTCAACAGCACGTTGAACTCCGAAAGGTCACCGTGCACCAGGCCGGTACACAACATCAGAACGATCTGCGAAATCAGGAACGCGTGATACTCGCGCGCCTGATCCGGCTCCAGCACCACGTCGTTCAGACGCGGTGCGGCGTCGCCGTACTCGTCGGCCACCAGCTCCATCAGCAGCACGCCGTCGAGGAAATCATACGGCTTGGGTACGCGCACACCGGCGCCCGCCAGACGGAACAACGCCGCGACTTCGGCGTTCTGCCAGGCATCTTCGGTCTCTTTGCGACCGAATTTCGAGCCTTTGGCCATCGCCCGCGCCTGTCGGCTGTTGCGAACCTTGCGGCCTTCCTGGTACTCGGCCGCTTGGCGGAAACTGCGTTTGTTCGCCTCCTTGTAGACCTTGGCGCAACGTAACTGATTGCCGCAGCGCACCACATAAACAGCTGCTTCTTTACCACTCATGAGTGGGCGCAGCACTTCGTCAACCAGACCGTCCTCGATCAGGGGTTCAATGCGTTTTGGAGTCTTCATCAGCTTTTATTGTGGGTCCTTTATTACCAAACACGCGAATGTCACTCGTTATACGGCAATCCTCGCTTCACGGGGAGGGGTTGCCGACCTGTGAACCTTGTGGATGCACACACTGTGCCGGATCAATCGAGGCCAACTCTGCGCTCGCGCATCGACCGTGGCGAATCATAGCCGAGCCCGCCGCACTTGTTGGCACTGGGCGTTGAGGGCATTTGCGACAGAATCTGACATCCATGGCGTTACCCTTCGCAAGATTTTTCCCCGAGCGCCTGAATTTCCCGGTTTTGCGGGCTATGTCCTCAATGACAGAGGGAGTTGTCCGACAATCGTTCCGTACTTGAGAAAAACAAAAGCCTGCTCTGCCGAAAGGAGAGGGGGCTGATTCTGGCGCTTCAGCGCTCGATGATAGCGGTGACGCCCTGCCCGCCGGCGGCGCAGATCGAAATCAACCCGCGGCCCTTGCCCGCCGCATCCAGCAACTTCGCCAAATTCGCCACGATGCGCCCACCGGTCGCGGCAAACGGATGCCCCGCCGCCAGCGAACTGCCTTTCACGTTCAACCGACTGCGGTCAATCGAGCCCAGCGGCGAATCCAGGCCCAAGCGGGTTTTGCAGTATTCGGGGTCTTCCCAGGCCTTCAGCGTGCAGAGCACTTGCGCGGCAAACGCTTCGTGAATTTCGTAGTAATCGAAGTCCTGCAGTGTCAGGCCGTTGCGCGCCAGCAGACGCGGCACCGCGTAGACCGGCGCCATCAACAAGCCTTCGGCACCGTTAACGAAATCCACGGCTGCGGCTTCGCCATCGCGCAAGTAAGCAAGGATCGGCAGACCGCGTTCTTTCGCCCATTCCTCACTGCCCAGCAGCACCACCGAAGCACCATCGGTGAGCGGCGTCGAGTTACCTGCCGTCAGCGTGCCCTTGGCACTTTTCTCGAACGCCGGTTTCAGCGTGGCGAGTTTTTCCAGGGTCAGGTCCGGGCGCAGGTTGTTGTCGCGGTTCAGGCCGAGGAACGGCGTCATCAAATCGTTGTGCCAACCCTCGCTGTAAGACGCGGCGAGTTTGTGATGGCTTTCGAGCGCCAATTGATCTTGCTCTTCACGCGGGATGTTCCAGGTCTGCGCCATCAGTTCGCAGTGCTGGCCCATCGACAGGCCCGTGCGCGGTTCGCCGTTGCGCGGGAATTCCGGGATCAGGTGTCTGGGGCGCAATTGCACAAAGGCCTTGAGCTTGTCGGCCGTGGTCTTGCCGCGATTGGCTTGCAGAAGAATTTTGCGCAGGCCTTCGCTGACACTGATCGGTGCGTCCGAGGTGGTATCGACGCCGCCGGCAATGCCGCAATCGATCTGGCCAAGGGCGATTTTATTGGCCACCAGCAACGCCGCTTCGAGACCGGTGCCGCACGCTTGCTGAATGTCATAGGCAGGCGTGGCCGGCGACAGGCGCGAGCCGAGCACGCATTCGCGGGTCAGATTCATATCCCGTGACAATTTAAGCACCGCGCCCGCGACCACTTCGCCGATGCGCTGGCCATGCAGGTTGTAGCGTTCGATCAGGCCTTCGAGGGCAGCCGTGAGCATCACCTGATTGCTGGCGGTGGCGTACGGCCCGTTGGAACGGGCAAAAGGAATACGGTTACCGCCGATGATCGCGACGCGGCGCAGCTGACTCATGAAATGCTCCTTTTCAAATTGACCGGATTTTTTTGCAGCTTCCATCTGTTCCCTGTGGCGAGGGGATTCATCCCCGTTCGGTTGCGCAGCAGCCGCGAAACAATTATTCGCGGTGTGACAGATGCGCCGCAGCTGTCGGTTTCAGGGCCGCTTCGCGACCCAACGGGGATGAATCCCCTCGCCACAGGGTTCCACACAGAACCGCAGCTATCGCCAAGACCTGCTAAACCTCAGTGTTCTAGCGTAGGCCTTATTGCGTGGATCGAACGATTGATTGCCGATTGCAGTCCACACTTTGAACCCCATCTTCTGGAGAGCGTTCCATGTCTGACCGCTATATCGACTTCGCCAACTCGTCCATCGGCCATCGTCTGGTCGGGGCTTTGGGCCTGCCGTCGCCGGTGCGACTGGAACGCTGGCAAGCCGGACGCCTGCGCCCCGTGGAAGGTGCGCTGCTGATCGGTGGCGGGCCGCTGGCCGAGCGCGTCAGTGCGTTTGCCAACCGTTTGACCGACGGGATTTATCGCTACGGCGAACAACCGGCGGCGGCGACCGAATGGATCCCGGGCCTGGGCCCGAAACTCAAAGCCGTGGTGTTCGACGCCAGCGATCTGCAGCACACCGACCAGCTCAAACAGCTGCGCGAGTTCTTTCAGCCCCTGATGAAAAACCTTGAGCACAGCGCTCATCTGGTGATCCTCGGCCGCGCACCCGAGACCCTGCGCGAGCCATTCGCGGCCAGTGCCCAGCGAGCGCTCGAAGGCTTTTCCCGGTCGCTGGCCAAGGAGTTGCGCAGCGGCGGCACGCTGCAACTGATCTACATCGGTGACGGTGCCGAAGATCAACTGGAAGGCCCGTTGCGCTTCTTCCTCTCGCCGAAAAGCGCGTTTGTCTCCGGGCAAGTGATTCGCCTGACCGCGTGTGCGACGCCGGTGACGGACTGGACACGACCGCTGGCCGGGCGCAAAGCGCTGGTCACCGGTGCCGCACGCGGCATCGGCGCCTCCATCGCCGAAACCCTCGCACGGGATGGCGCGGAGGTGATTCTGCTTGACGTGCCTCCGGCCAAAACCGACCTCGAAGCGCTGGCCGCACGACTCGGCGGACGCAGTATCACCCTCGACATCTGCGCCGAAGACGCCGCCGCGCAACTGATCGGGCAATTGCCCGATGGCCTCGACATTCTGGTGCACAACGCCGGGATCACCCGCGACAAGACCCTCGCCAACATGACCCCGGAATTCTGGGACGCGGTGCTCGCGGTCAATCTCAACGCCCCGCAAGTGCTGAGCAAAGCCTTGCTCGACAGCGGCACCCTGCACGACAACGCGCGGATCGTTTTGCTGGCTTCGATCAGCGGCATCGCCGGTAATCGCGGGCAGACCAACTATGCGGCGAGCAAGGCAGGCCTGATCGGGCTGGCGCAAGCCTGGGCGCCGACGCTACTGGAACGCGGCATCAGCATCAATGCGGTCGCACCCGGTTTTATCGAAACGCAAATGACCGCACACATCCCCTTCGGCCTGCGTGAAGCGGGACGGCGCATGAGTTCGCTGGGGCAAGGTGGCTTGCCGCAGGACGTCGCCGAAGCGGTGGCGTGGCTTGCGCAACCGGGCACCGGCGCCTTCACCGGGCAAGCGCTGCGCGTCTGTGGACAAAGTGTTCTGGGGGCTTAGGCATGAGCATCGAATGGCACACACTGGATCGCGAACCGAGCCTGCCGGGGCTGTATGCGCGGGCGGCGACGCGACGCAAAATCACCGGTACGCGACTGCCCGACAGCGGTTTGCGCTGCTGGGTCGACGTCGAGAGTCAGCGGCTGGCGGCTTATCGCAAGGTTTGCGGATTTGCCGATGACGGCCTGCTGCCAGCGACTTATCCACACATCCTCGCGTTTGCCTTGCAGATGCAATTGCTCACGGCCAAAGACTTTCCGTTCCCGTTACTGGGGCTGATTCACTTGAGCAATTCGATCCGGGTGTTGCGCCCCATGGGCGGCATCAGTCGGGCGCAGGTCAGTGTGCGCGTGCACAACCTGCAGCCGCATGCCAAAGGCGCGACCTTTGATTTGCTGACCACCCTGGACGATCAACTCGGGCCGTTATGGGAAGCGCAAAGCCGCATGCTCTGTCGCGGGGTAAAATTTGAGGGCGAGCCGGAAGATCAGGATTGGCAGCCGTCGCAAGCGCTGAGCCAGGTTGCGCACTGGAAAGCGCCGGCCGACATCGGTCGGCAGTACGCGAAGGTCTCGGGCGACTACAACCCGATTCACCTCAGCGCCGCCAGCGCAAAACTGTTCGGTTTTCCCACCGCCATCGCCCATGGTTTATGGAACAAGGCGCGCACGCTCGCAGCACTGGCGGATCACCTGCCCAAAGCCAATCTGGAGATCACCGTGCACTTTCGCAAACCGGTGCGGTTGCCCAGTGAAGTGACGCTGTTCGCCAGTGCGGCGGGCTCCAGTGGCGAGTTGCGACTGGTGGGTGCAGGGGATCTGGAGCATATGGTTGGTAACTGGCAGCCGATGGCGTGATTCCAAAAATGGTGGATGAACACCGCAAACGTGTGAAGAAAAACTCTGTGGCGAGGGGATTTAGCGAACGTCGCACCGCCCCGTTCGGCTGCGCAGCAGCCGCAAACCATCCGACACGGTTTAACAGAAAGACCGAGATCGCAGGTTTTGGGGCGGCTGCGCCACCCAACGGTGATAACTCCCCTCGCCACAGGTAATCTCCACAGGCTGGATGTTCTGAATGATGCAGCACTACAAGCCTGTTAATTGTGTATATATCACTTAAGTTCTCCCGCCTCTCTCCTCCTCATCTGCAAAACCCCAGGCCTTGATTCTCAAGGCTTTTTTTTGCGCGTCTATTTCCTCGGTATTAGTCCTTAGGCGCTGCGTATCGCCTTTTATATAAAGGCGTTAATACCAACTTGAGAATGGTGTGTTTCCTGCCCCGGGTCGAGATTGCAATCACGGACGAGGCATCACCGGCGACAGATCGGCGAGCCCTCGAAGGCAACGTTACGTTGTGACAGGTGCAAGGAATCTCGATCATGAAAACTCAAGACGTGTGGTGCAAATCAGCAATTGCTCTGGCATTGATTCTCTCCCTCGGCCTCGCCGGTTGCAGCAGCGGCGGTGGCGGCCATCACAGCAGTTCCGGCAGTTCTTCGCCGGACAGCAGCACCGCAGGAACCGGTGGCACCGGCGGCACAGGCAATACTGTCGGCACTGGCGGAGCCGGTGGTACGGGCGGAACCGGCGGCACTGATCCGACCAACCCGACCAATCCTACGGATCCGACTGACCCGACCAATCCAACCAACCCGACCGTTACCCCGCTGGTGACTACCACGCTGATACAGGATGTCGGCAAAACCGTAAGCGGCGTCGGTGATGGTGTCGGTCAGGTCGGTGATTCACTGAGCACGGTTCCTGTCGTCGGCGGCGTGGTGCAAAGCGCCGTCAACACGACCGGCAATGTCGTCAGCACATTGGGAGACGGTGTGGCCAATGGCATCGGCAAACTGTCCACTGACCCTAAAGGCCTGACCACGACGGTGGCCTCGGTCGGCGGTGTTGTAACGGATGTCGGCAACGGCGTGTCCGACCTCAGCGCCAAACTGGCGACCGCCACCGGCAGCGTTCCCGTGGTCGGCGGGGTGGTCACCAAAGTGGCACCATTGCTCGACGGTGTGGGTGAGAAAGTCACCATGCTCGGCGACACCCTCAACACGACATTGACCAATGGCCCGACCAGCCAATTGACCGATAAAGTTGGTGCTGGTCTGGTGCCGGTGATCGCCATGGTGGAAAGCACCACCGACAAAATCGGCAGCGCAACAGGTCTGGGTGATCCGCTCAAAGGCGTGATCCAGAAAGTCGGCAGCACCGTGGACGGTGTCGGCGACAAGGTGACTGACGCTGGCAACGGCAACGCGTTGACCAACACCCTCGGCGGCGCGCTGAGCAATACCGGCACCGCAGTTGGCAAAGCGGGCGGTCTGGTGTCCAACGGCACCGGTTCAGGCACTGGCGGCGGGATCGGCGGTGGCCTGGGTGGCGGCCTCGGCGGTACCGGTCTGCTGCAAACAGTGGGCGGCGCCGTGGCCAACGTCGGCGCAGGCTTGAACGACGGCAATACCAACGGCTTGGTCAGTGCCGGTGGCGTCACCGCAGGCGGACTGGGCAACACCGTCGCTTCGCTCAACACCGTGCTCGGCGGTTCTGGCACACCGATCACCAGCACCACCGCGCCGCTGGCAGCCTTGGGCAATAACGTCGGTGCGGCGATCAACCCCGTCACCAGTGCTGTCACCAGCCTGACCCAGAATGTCGGCGCCACCACCGGTCTCGGCTCACCCGTCGCCGGGCTCACCAGTCAAGTCGGCGGAGCAGTCGGTAGCCTGGGCGGCGCGATTGCCGCCACCAACAACCCTGTGACCACTGCGGTCGGTGGCCTGGTCAGCAACGTCGGCAGCACCGTCGGAGCGGTTGGCGGTCTGGTCAACGGAGGCACCGCAACCGGTGCCGGCACCACGGGCGGTCTGGGCGGAGTACTCGGCGGCCTGACCGGCGCACTGGGAGGCAACAAACGCTAACTAAATTGCACCTGGCCGATTCGACGGCCTCACCTACAGCGCCTACGCTTGGTTGAGGGCGGAAGATTCCCACGAGTCTTCCGCTTTTTTCTTAGGAAAAAACAGCCTTGAGCTGCGACCTGACCACGGAGTGTCCTATGCGCGTTATGGCGTCCTTGCTGTTCCTCAGCCTCAGTTCCGCTGCCCTCGCCGACACCCTCCCCAGCTTTCTCAACAGCAACGAAACCATCCGCAACCTGCCCGTGCCGAACCTGCCAGCCGATGCCTATCGTCCGGCCGCCGCGCCGCTGCAAGTGCCGGAGCCCGGAGCGACGGCCGCGCAACCGTTGATGATGAGCACCAAGGTCAATCTGAAAACCGTGCAGATCGAAGGCGGCACGATCTATCCGCTGAACGAGCTGGCCGACCAATACAAACCGCTGATCGGCCATCAAACCAGTCTCGCTGAATTGATCGAAGCAACACGCAACATCACCCGCCGCTATCAGCAGGACGGCTACCTGCTGTCCTACGCGTTCTTGCCGCAACAGAACTTCGAGGACGGCGTCGCCCGCGTGGTGCTGGTCGAAGGTTATGTGCGCGACGTGCAGATGCAGGGCGATGTCGGCCGGGTCAAAGGTCTGCTCGATGAGCTGGCGGCAAAAATCCAGGCCGAACGGCCGTTGACCCGCAAGACCTTCGAACGCTACACGACGCTGATGACGCGCATCCCCGGCGTGACGATCCAGGCACAAGTGCCACCGCCGGGCACCACCGACGGTGCAACGACACTGGTTGCCCAGGCCAGCCGCAAACCATTCACCAGCACCCTGAGCACCACCGAAGACAACCGCAACGGCACGCAGGCTTTGCTCGGCGTCAGCAGCAATTCACAGACCTCGATGGGCGAGCAAGTGACCCTCAGCGGCCTGTTCCCGCCGGGTGACGACCACGAACATTACTACCGCCTCGACTACAACCAGTTCCTTGATGCCGAAGGCACACAACTCGCGCTGTCCGCTTCACGCTACCGCGCCGACCCGGGCACCAATGTGCTGCTGGACAACGGCCTGCAGCTCAAACCGCACCGCGAGAACGACCGTTACTCGATCGGTTTCACCCTGCCGCTGATCGCGGCGTCCAACGAACTGCTCACCGCCGGATCGCGGCTGTACGCGGTCAACGACAAGACTCGCTACAACGTCATCGGCTTGCCGCTGAGCGTCGAAGAACGCACCGACATCCGCGCCCTCGCCTTCGAGAGCGACTGGCGCAAGGCCGACACCCGCCAACTGCGGATCCTCAGCGGCGGCGTGTACCAAGGCCTCGACAGCATGGGCGCGAAGAGCAACAACAACGCCATCGACCTCGACTTCTTCCGTGTGCGCCTGTCCGGCGTGCAGAGCGACAAGTTCTTAGATAACTGGCAAGGCGTGTTGTCGGCGGCGCTGTACTGGAGCGACGACACCTTGCCCGACAGCGAACGTGCGGTGTTCGGCGGGCAGAATTTCGGCCGTGGTTACCCCGATGATCAGGCGTCGGGCGACAAGGGTTGGGGGGTGGCTTACGAGGTCAACTACAGCTTCAACCGCGACGGCAACTGGGTGCGCATCCTGCAACCGTACGTGGTGCTCGATCGCTCGCGCAGCTGGTTCAATGAATTGCCGGTGCAGGCCAACAACCTGTCATCGGCGGCGGTGGGATTGCGATTCGGCGACGCCAAGTACTACAACATTGCGCTGGAGGCGGCGAAGGCAATGTCGGATGAAGCGCTGGACACGTTCAATCGGCGGGCGCGTTACAGCATCAGTTTCAGTTATCAGTTGTAGAAGCTGCGACGCTTGTCAGACCGTTTTCGCGAGCAGGCTCGCTCCCACATTTGAAATGCATTCGCCTGTGGGAGCGAGCCTGCTCGCGATGAACGATTACGCGTGTCGAAGCTGAATCAGAACGCGTAACGCACCTTCGCCGTGAAGCCATCGGCATCGAATCCGCTGGCCGTCACGTAGTTGTACGAACCGCCGACACTCCACGCGCCCATGCGGTAATTGGCGCCCAGGCCCAGTTCATAGCTGTCACGAACCGGCGTGGTGCCACGGCTGGTGAACGCATCGCCACCCAGAACAAACGAAGACTGCGTGGCCACTTTGTCGCCGATCACGTCATGCCAGGCCATGAGTTTTGCTTCAGGCTCAAGACTGCCAGCACCCACCACAAATGCGGCGGCCAATCGCGCGCCCATACCCAACTCACCGACCTCGTACCGCTGACTGCCGACATTCAACGAAGCTGCACTGCCCTTCTCGCGGTAGCTGTCCATCCCGACATTGGCGTAACGCGCGCCGACTTGCGGCTCAAGCACCATATCCGGCATCAGCCGCAAGCTGTAACCGGCCAAGGCACTGACACCGAACACATCACTGTCGTAATCACCCTTGGCGCGAGTGCCGGCGATGTAGCGTTTCGATTCGTTGTCGTTCCAGCCGTACATCAACGAGGTGTCGACAAACCAGTTGTCGTGAACCCAGTTGCCATACACGGTCAGCGCATGGCCGGTCACTTTGGTTTTGTTGCCCGGATCCGACTTCACATCGCTATCGAGGTAGCTGTAAGCCAGACCTAACGTCGTATCGGCATTCAACTGACCGTCGGCCCCCACGGCGATCCCGTGGCTGTCGGCGTCATAACCCGACACACCGCGACGCTCGTCCTGATTGGCATCGCTGCTCAGGGCTTGCAACCACACGCCTTTTTCCGGCGAACCGGTTGCGTTGCGCGCGCGACTGGAGCGTTCGTTGATCACACCCGACACCAGCGTCTGACTGTTGGTGGCCGCGTGCAGGACACCACGGCTGACATCCGGGCTAAGGTTTTCGGACAGCCGCGCCAGTTGCGCATCGGTGCTGGCATTGGCGAAAGCCTGGAACAGCGGATCCTGCTCATCGATACGCGACATCACCACCGACAGACGCCCCACCGCCGTCGCCGCGTTACGGCTGCCGCCGACGGCCAGGGTATTGTCGGCCAACGTCTGACCGGACTTGGCCGTGACAACCGTGGTGATGTCATTACCTTGCGCAGCGAAGCTCTTCACATCCAGCAACGCCGATGACGACGTCACGGTCAGGTTGCTGCCGCCGACCAGATTGCCCGAGCTGATCAACGTGTACCGAGTGCCACCCGGGGTCACGCGAAAATCACTGGAACGCGCCAGCAATCGCAACTGCGCGCCCGGCGCAATATCGGTCGTCCCCGTGACCTTCAACACCGGTAGCGCCGGGTTGGTGTCATTGCCCAGGTACATCTCCAGTACCGAGTTGGCTTCTTCCATATCGAAGTCACCGATGATCGTGGTGTGCGGTCGCACCAAGGTCAGCGTGCCCTCTTCAATCGTGACGTAGCCGGACTTGATGACCGAGCCGTCGAAGGTGACCTCGCCATCGACTTTCACGCCGGTCAATCCGAGCAGATCACCCTTTACGGAGCCGCCAAAGAAGTTGAAATAGCTTTCACCATCGTCAATCTGAATGGCGGCCTTGCCCCCCTCGATCTGACCGGTCAATTGGTAAAGGGTAAAGGGAGTGCCGCCAACCGGCTGACCACTGACGTGCAAACCAATCGATTCACCGGAAATCGTGCCGTCGTTGGTCATCACCAGACTCCCGGAACCCGACGCACGATCAAACGTCACCCCCTCCAGTACAACCGCCTCGGCATTGGTTCCGGAAGCGCGCACAGTGCCGGGATTGAAGATCCCGCCCTTGAGCGTAACGCCGTCGAGAAACAACCCCATTGCATCTGTGCCACTGGCACTGATCGTGCCGGTGTTGCTGATCCCCGTCAGACTCGTCTGCACCAGCATCACACCGGTGGACGTCGCCCCGCTGACGTCGATGCTGCCGGTATTGGACAGGTAATTGCCCAGCTCACCGTTGATCACGGAAAGACCCGTTGAAGAGCCCTCCCTCGCCAATCCGTGGACAGCAATCGAGCCATCGTTGATCAGCGCGAATTGAATTTTACTGTGCACCGCCCCGGAATCCCCGAGACTGATACCGACGCCATGCGTGGCGCCGTCAATGCGAATACTGTCGTTGTTGCGTAACTGCCGAGCACTCAACCCCTTGAACTGCGCCCCAAACGTCAACCCCGGCGCCGCAACAGGCGTGGCATTCAAATTGCCGCGCAAATCAACCAGGCCAGTAGTGTTGAGCAGATTGCTGTCCAACGGAGCGCTACTGATGTCGTAATCGATATCAGCGAGAGCAGTGGAAATGTGCAAAACGGCAGCAGTAACAGACAGCGCCAGCAACGAGCGGCGCAAACGAGCGGTATTCACGAGAGATTCCCTTCCAAAACAGCGAAAACAGTTTCAGCAGGGTTCACACATCAACACAGGCATCCCTACCGGCCCACCAGATTGACTGGTCAGAGCGCGGCGAAAGGTACACGAGCCATCATTTAGACACCATTGAAAAATCAAAGCGATGACGTCGATTTCACGGTGAAATCCAGGGAATGGAAATGACACAGCTGCCAACGGATTGGCCGATTTTCAGGTCGCCTTCGGGAGCAAGCCCCCTCCCACCGTTTGAGCCAGGTTCACCCTTCAGAGATTGGTCGGCTGTCAGGTCGCGTTCGAGAGCAAGCCCCTCCCACAGTTTGAATC
>NZ_VXCA01000020.1:42618-42743 GCF_011369485.1 Pseudomonas atagonensis
GGGTCGGCTGTCAGGCCGCCTTCGGGAGCAAGCCCCCTCCCACAGTTTGATCCAGGTACACCTGCCAGAGATGGGTCGGCTGGCAGGTCGCCTTCGGGAGCAAGCCCCCTCCCACAGTTTGAATC
>NZ_VXCA01000021.1 GCF_011369485.1 Pseudomonas atagonensis
CCCGCGAACCGCCAGTGGCAACACCCGAAGCAACGGATATGCCCGCGAACCGCCAGCGGCACCACCCGAAGCAACGGATATGCCCCCAAATCCCATTCCCCAAACCCAAACCCAAAAAAAGGCGCGATCCTCTCGAATCGCGCCTTTTTCATTTCAGCGGTCTATCAGCTAGCAAGCGCTTTCGACGCCAGCCAGAACAACCCGGCCGACAACGCCACGGTCGCTGGCAGGGTCAGCACCCACGCCAACAGAATGGTACGCACCGTTCCGCCTTGCAGGCCGCTCTTGTTAGCGACCATGGTGCCCGCCACGCCAGAGGACAGAACGTGAGTGGTCGAAACCGGCAGGCTGAAGATGTTGGCCATACCGATCAGGCTCGCCGTGGTGATCTGCGCAGACATGCCCTGAGAGTAGGTCATACCTTGCTTGCCGATCTTCTCGCCAATGGTCAGTACCACGCGTTTCCAGCCAACCATGGTGCCCAGGCCCAGGGCCAGGGCGACCGCCAGAATCACCCAGAACGGGGCGTATTCGGTGGTGGTGGTCAGGTCTTTGCGCAGTTTGTCCAGGTCAGCCTTTTCACGGGCTTCAAGCACTGGCAGCTTGCTGACCTTCTTCGCAGTGTCGTCCAGGCAGAGCAGGTAGCGACGCACTTCGACGCGGCTGTCCGAGGACAGCGAGTGGTAGTCCGCTACACCTTTGAGGGTGTGCAGCAGGGCGGCAATGGTCGGTTCGGTCTGCTGCGGGTTGCAGCGGAATTTCTCCGGCAGGTCGCCTTCCACGCTCTTGCCCAGGGCCAGGAACTCGCCGAGGGAGTCGGCGTTACGCTGGTAGAACTGGCTCAGGTGCAGGGTCGCATCGCGGGTGCGTTCGATCTGGTAGGTCGTGCTGTTCAGGTCGAGAACGAACTGCGCAGGGACGATACCGATCAGCACCAACATGATCAGGCCGATGCCTTTCTGGCCATCGTTGGAACCGTGCACGAAGCTCACGGCCATGGCCGAGATCACCAGGACCAGGCGGTTCCAGAACGGTGGGTGCTTCTTGTCGTCGATCTTGCGACGCTGTTCCGGCGTCTTGTGCATCTTCGACAGCGGGCGCCACCATTTCAGACCGATCAGCACCAGTGCCGCGATCAGGAAGCCGGCCATTGGCGAGAACACCAGCGAGGCGCCGATGTCGATCGCTTTCTGCCAGTTCACGCCGTCGGCCAACGGGATGTCGTTGATCAGGGCATTGGCCAGGCCGACACCGAGGATCGAACCGATCAGCGTGTGCGAGCTGGAGGCCGGGATACCGAAGTACCAGGTGCCAAGGTTCCACGCGATTGCCGCTGCGAGCAACGAGAACACCATCGCCAGGCCATGGCCGGTGTTCACATTGATCAGCAGTTCAACCGGCAGCAAATGGACAATGGCATACGCCACGCCAACGCCGCCCAGCAGCACGCCGAGGAAATTGAACACACCGGAGAAGAACACCGCCAGGTGAGGCGGCATGGCTTTGGTGTAGATAACAGTGGCTACCGCGTTAGCGGTGTCATGAAATCCATTGATGAACTCGAAGGCGAGGACAAACGTCAGGGCGAGCAAGAGGCTCACAAGCACCCAAGCATCCAGTCCGCTGAATAAATCGATCATGAAGGTTTTCTGACCCGGTCGTAAGGGGGCGCGATTATGCCAGAAAAGTCTCGAAATCGATGCCCTACCTGCTCATCGGTAACACTCTTCTTCGATTTAATTTGTTGCAGCACGTGAAAACCAAGCGGCGCACAGGGTTTTTCAAGTTATTGATTTTGCTGAAAAAATGATTTTCACAGGGGCGTTTTTGCAGGTGCGCAGAAGGCTCAAACGCTTGTCTGAAATATCTGTGAAACCTGTCTGAAGTGTCCCTTCAGCCCGTAAGGCGGGGGAGATAGCCGCTGCCCGCGGGTAGCGGGCGCGCAAGGCTTCGTCATCACACCGCGCTTGTAGCCGGTGCTGGCGCAAACCTTCGGAGACTCAAAAAACCGAGACTTATGGCTCTTCGGTTTTGAGTTCTTCTTCCATCTTTTTCAGTTCTTGCTGGAAAACCTGATCCTGAACGGTCGGCCGTTTCCGCCATGCCTTGCGTTCCGGTTCTGGTTGAGCGGCGTAGGTGGTGACTTCCCCGCCGTAAACTTCCTTGTAACGTTGTTCCTGGCGCTCAAGTTCCGCGCGCAGTTCGTCTTTCGTCACAGTGCTACCTGTTTGAGTTGAGTTAAATGTCTGGCGAAACGCACGGCAACAAATCGATTGATCGGGCCCGCCGAAGGTTCAACGCCCGAGCTGGCATTGATGGAATCGGCAGAACGATCAAGACTTCCATGTTGCAGGCGGCTACGTCACCAGATTAAAACTGACGCAGCATCAGTTTCCAGTAATCAGCGAGCGTGCTGGCGGTGCATGAGTATGAGCGTCAGGCGCTGGCCGGGCTGACCGCGATGGACATCGCGTCAGCGGATGGCGTCGTTATCAAAGAAAAAACGACAAGCCACTGAGTTGCATTATAGCGGTCGATTCGGGATTGACTATCTCTGCCAAGTTAAAAACGGTTCTGGATGTGTGATTGTTTTGTGACTCACAACTTTTAACAGAAGTTGCCGGCAGGGTGTTGCCTTGTTTGTCAGGTGATCAGTTTCTGGCGTCATTTAGTCGAACAACTAAGCCGAGAATCCATGATGCCGTGAAGTTCGAATCTCCGTAATCAGGGAGTTGATCAGCGCTGCTGGGTCATTGCGATAATCGGTCGACGGTTCGATAATCGCCCAATCTTGGCGTCTCCGCCCTTGTGCATCTCCCCGGGAGTCGCTTGTATAGCCATTGAATCGTGCCGGAACCAAGGACAAGAAATGAACGATCAAATGCGCAACTCCTTCACCTCGGTGGCGCCGCCGATTGTTGCCTCGCCGGCCAAACGCATTCAGGCACTGACCGGTGATCCGGACTTCATGACCTCGCTGGCCCGTGGCCTGGCAGTGGTGCAGGCCTTTCAGGAGCGCAAGCGGCACCTGACTATCGCGCAGATCAGCCACCGCACGGAAATTCCCCGCGCCGCCGTGCGCCGTTGCCTGCACACGTTGATCAAGCTCGGTTACGCCACCACTGACGGGCGCACTTACAGTTTGTTGCCAAAAGTGCTGACCCTCGGCCACGCCTATTTGTCCTCGACGCCGCTTGCCGTCTCTGCGCAGCCGTACCTCGACCGCATGAGCGAACAACTGCATGAAGCCTGCAACATGGCCACGCTCGAGGGTGACGACATTCTGTATATCGCCCGTTCGGCCACCACGCAGCGCCTGATTTCCGTGGATCTGTCGGTGGGCGGACGCTTGCCGGCCTATTGCACGTCGATGGGGCGCATACTGCTGGCGGCGCTGGATGACACGTCGCTGGGCGAATACCTCGACCACGCCGAACTTGTCGCCAAGACCAGTCGCACCCTCCACACGCCCGAGGCCTTGCTCGAATGCCTGCAAGAAGTGCGGCAGCAGGGCTGGTGCATTGTCGATCAGGAGCTGGAGCAGGGTCTGCGTTCAATCGCCGTGCCGGTCTACGACGCTTCCGGTCAGGTGGTTGCGGCGCTCAACGTCAGTACCCACGCCGGTCGCGTCAGTCGTACCGAGCTTGAGCAACGCTTCCTGCCGGGGCTGCTCAGCGCCAGCCGCGACCTCAGTGCGCAATTGTTTGCCTGATGAAGCTGTTCGATAAACGCACAGTGTTGCGTTTATCGAATTGACGCTAAAACCCTCGGATCATTAATGTCGCGGCAGCGTCATCCGGCGCTGATGTGAATGAGCCCGCCGGATTGTCGACTCCCATAATAATGACAAGAGGCAACTCACCATGCGCACGTTCCCTGACTGTCTCAGCCCCATCCCCTGTTGCCGGGTTTTCCGCAACGCCTGATCCACACCTTCTATTCTTGTGACCGTGCCGTGTTTCGGCCGGCCGCCGTTCGACTGCGTTTTTTGCGTGGAATAAAAATAATGAACCAGCCTCAGTCCGCTGTAGGTCAATGCCTCGACGTGCAGACCTTCATCAATGCTCAACCGATCTCGCGCTATCAGTGGCGCGTAGTGATCCTGTGTTTCCTGATTGTCTTTCTCGATGGCCTCGACACGGCTGCGATGGGGTTTATTGCCCCGGCACTGTCGCAGGACTGGGGCATCGACCGCGCCAGCCTCGGCCCGGTGATGAGTGCCGCGCTGATCGGCATGGTCTTCGGCGCGCTCGGCTCGGGGCCTTTGGCTGACCGCTTCGGGCGAAAAGTCGTACTCGTGGGCGCCGTCATTCTGTTCGGTGCGTTCAGTCTGGCGTCGGCCTACAGCACCAACGTCGAGCAATTGCTGGTACTGCGCTTTTTGACCGGCCTCGGTCTGGGCGCCGGCATGCCCAATGCCACCACACTGCTGTCGGAATACACCCCCGAACGCAAAAAATCGTTGCTGGTAACCAGCATGTTCTGCGGTTTCAACCTTGGCATGGCCGGTGGCGGGTTTATTTCCGCCAAGCTGATTCCGGCGTTCGGCTGGCACAGCCTATTGCTGATCGGCGGGATTCTGCCGCTGATCCTCGCTGTTGTGCTGCTGTTCTGGCTGCCGGAATCGGCGCGTTATCTGGTCGTGCGTAACCGTGGCACCGACAAAGTGCGCAAAACTCTCGCGCCGATCGATCCGGTCACTGTCGCCCAGGCTTCCAGCTTCAGCGTGCCGGAACAGAAAACCGTCAAGGCGCGCAACGTCTTCGCGGTGATCTTCTCGGGCACCTACAGCACCGGCACCTTGTTGTTGTGGCTGACCTATTTCATGGGCCTGGTGATTGTTTATCTGCTGACCAGCTGGTTGCCGACGCTGATGCGTGACAGCGGCGCGAGCATGGAACAAGCGGCATTCATTGGTGCGTTGTTCCAGTTCGGCGGTGTCTTGAGTGCGGTCGCTGTGGGATGGGCGATGGACCGCTTCAATCCGCATAAGGTCATCGGCACTTTCTACCTGCTGGCCGGGGTATTCGCCTACGCGGTCGGACAAAGTCTGGGCAACATCACCTTGCTGGCGACGCTGGTGCTGGTGGCGGGGATGTGTGTGAACGGTGCGCAATCGGCAATGCCGTCGCTGGCGGCGCGGTTTTACCCGACGCAAGGGCGGGCGACCGGGGTGTCGTGGATGCTCGGGATTGGCCGTTTCGGCGCGATTCTCGGGGCGTGGATGGGCGCGACGCTGTTGGGCCTGGGCTGGAATTTCGAGCAGGTGCTGACGGCGCTGGTGATTCCGGCGGCGCTGGCCACCACGGCGGTGGTGATCAAGGGCATGGTCAGCCATGCGGACGCGACTTGAGTTTGAGCGCATTGTTAGGGAAGTAACAATCTGTTCGATAAACGAACACTCAGTCGATTATCGGATTGTTTGGCACATTTCCCAGGCTTAATCTTCAGTGACTCCGGCGCAGAACCTCGCGCCTTTTTATCACTGGCGATTCATTACAAAAACGGGAGCCCGCTCCATGGCTGAGATCCTTTCGCTGCACGACGCAGTGAAGCAATTCGTCAACGACGGCGACACCGTCGCGCTCGAAGGCTTTACGCACCTGATCCCTACGGCAGCGGGTCATGAAATCATTCGTCAGGGCAAGAAAGATCTGACGCTGGTGCGGATGACGCCTGACCTGATCTACGACCAACTGATCGGTGCCGGTTGTGCACGCAAGCTGATCTTCTCCTGGGGCGGCAACCCTGGCGTGGGTTCGCTGCACCGTCTGCGCGACGCGGTCGAGAAACAATGGCCACACGCGCTGGAAATCGAAGAACACAGCCACGCCGACCTGGCCAATGCCTACGTCGCCGGCGCTTCCGGACTGCCATTCGCCGTGCTGCGGGCCTACGCCGGTTCCGACTTGCCGAAGGTCAACCCGCTGATCAAATCCGTGACGTGCCCGTTCACCGGTGAAGTGCTGGCGGCGGTGCCGTCGGTGCGCCCGGACGTGACCGTGATCCACGCCCAGAAAGCCGACCGCAAGGGCAACGTGCTGCTGTGGGGCATTCTCGGTGTGCAGAAAGAAGCCGCTCTGGCCGCCAAGCGCTGCATCGTCACCGTTGAAGAAATTGTCGATGACCTCAAGGCACCGATGAACGCTTGCGTGTTACCGACCTGGGCCTTGAGCGCGGTTTGCCATGTGCCGGGCGGCGCACATCCGTCCTACGCCCACGGGTACACCGAGCGTGACAACCGTTTCTATCAGGCGTGGGATCCGATCGCCCGTGACCGTGAGACGTTTACCGCGTGGATCAATGAATACATCCATGGCTGCGCTGACTTCAGCGAGTTCCAGGCCAAATTGGCCGCTGCTTCGGAGGCCAAGTAATGACGTACACCACCAATGAAATGATGACCGTCGCCGCGGCCCGTCGCCTGAAGAACGGTTCGGTGTGCTTCGTCGGCATCGGCCTGCCGTCGAAAGCCGCCAACCTCGCACGCCTGACCTCGTCGCCGGACGTGGTGTTGATCTACGAATCCGGCCCGATTGGCGCCAAACCGAGCGTGCTGCCGCTGTCCATCGGTGACGGCGAACTGGCGGAAACCGCTGACACTGTCGTCCCGACCGGTGAGATTTTTCGCTACTGGCTGCAGGGCGGGCGCATCGACGTCGGTTTTCTCGGCGCAGCGCAGGTCGACCGCTTCGGCAACATCAACACCACCGTGGTCGGCGATTACTTCTCGCCGAAAGTGCGTCTGCCGGGTGCCGGTGGCGCGCCGGAAATTGCCGGTTCGGCGAAAAGCGTGTTGATCATCCTTAAACAGTCGGCGCGTTCGTTTGTCGACAAACTCGATTTCATTACTTCGGTCGGTCATGGCGAAGGCGGCGATTCGCGCAAGCGTCTGGGCCTGCCGGGTGCCGGCCCGGTCGGGATCATCACCGACCTGTGCATCATGGAGCCGGAAGAGGGCACTCATGAATTCGTGGTCACCGCACTGCACCCGGGTGTGACCCGTGAGCAAGTGGTCGCCGCCACCGGTTGGGCGATCCGTTTTGCCGACAGCGTTGAACAAACTGCTGAGCCGACCGAAGTCGAGCTGACTGCGCTGCGCGATCTCGAAGCGCGCACCGCTGCGGCCCATGGTCAGGCACCGGGAGAAGCATGATGCGTGACGTTTATATCTGCGACGCGATCCGTACGCCTATCGGTCGTTTCGGCGGCGGTCTGGCGGCTGTTCGCGCTGACGACCTGGCCGCGGTGCCGATCAAGGCATTGATGGAACGCAATCCGTCCGTGGACTGGAATGCCATCGACGAAGTGTTCCTCGGCTGCGCCAACCAGGCTGGCGAAGACAACCGCAACGTTGCGCGCATGGCGCTGTTGCTGGCCGGTCTGCCGGACAGCGTGCCCGGCGTCACCCTCAATCGTCTCTGCGCGTCGGGGATGGACGCCATCGGCACGGCGTTCCGCGCCATCGCCAGCGGCGAAATGGAGCTGGCGATTGCCGGCGGCGTCGAGTCGATGTCCCGCGCTCCGTTCGTGATGGGCAAGGCTGACGCGGCGTTTTCGCGCAACATGAAACTGGAAGACACCACTATCGGCTGGCGTTTCATCAACCCGTTGATGAAAGCGCAGTACGGCGTCGACGCGATGCCGCAGACCGCCGACAACGTCGCTGATGATTACGAAGTGTCGCGCGAGGATCAGGACGCTTTCGCCCTGCGCAGCCAGCAACGTACTGCTGCCGCGCAAGCCGCCGGCTACTTCGCCGAGGAAATCGTTGAAGTACGGATCGCCCACAAGAAGGGTGAAACCGTGGTCAGCGAGGACGAACATCCACGTGCCGATACGACGATTGAAGCACTGAGCAAACTGAAACCGGTCAACGGCGCGGATAAAACCGTCACCGCCGGCAATGCCTCTGGCGTCAACGATGGCGCCGCTGCACTGATTCTCGCCTCCGCCGAAGCGGTGAAAAAACATGGCCTGACCGCCCGCGCCAAAGTGCTCGGCATGGCCAGCGCCGGCGTCGCGCCACGGGTGATGGGCATTGGCCCGGTGCCGGCGGTGCGCAAACTGACCGAGCGCCTCGGCGTGGCGGTCAGCGATTTCGACGTGATCGAACTCAACGAAGCGTTCGCCAGCCAGGGTTTGGCGGTGCTGCGTGAACTGGGGCTGGCCGATGACGCCGCGCAGGTCAATCCAAACGGCGGCGCAATTGCCTTGGGTCACCCGTTGGGCATGAGCGGCGCGCGCCTGGTGCTGACGGCCCTGCATCAGCTGGAAAAGACTGGCGGCAAGAAAGGTCTGGCGACCATGTGCGTCGGTGTGGGGCAGGGTCTGGCCCTGGCCATCGAACGCGTCTGACGCACAGCTGCACGAATAAGAACTGAGGAAAGCGAAATGACTGACAAGCCTGGTTACCGTCGCCCGCAGGCAGGCACCCAGCCTGACTATTTGCACCCGACGTATCAATCCACCAATCTGCGCTCGCCATCGAAGCCGTTGGTGTTTCTGCCGCATTCGCTGTCGGAAATCACCGGGCCGACCATCGGCGCCGAACGTGTGGCCGAAAAGGACAACGATCTGACCGCGCAACATGACGGCGAACCGCAGGGTGAGCGCATCATCATTCACGGCCGCGTGCTCGATGAGAACGGTCTGCCGGTGCCGGGGATTCTGGTGGAAATCTGGCAGGCCAACGCTGCCGGCCGCTACAACCACAAGCGCGACCTGCATGACGCGCCGCTGGACCCGAACTTCACCGGCACCGGCCGCACCGTCACCGACGCCGATGGCTGGTACCAGTTCCAGACCATCAAGCCCGGCGCCTACCCGTGGGGCAACCACCACAACGCCTGGCGCCCGGCGCACATTCACTTTTCGCTGTTCGGGCCGAGCATCCTTACGCGTCTGGTCACGCAAATGTACTTCCCGGGCGATCCGCTGCTGGCCTATGACCCGATCTACAACTGCGTGCCGGACACTTCGGCCAAGGAACGCCTGATCGCCGCTTTCGATCTGGAAAAAACCATTCCGTCCTACGCCCTCGCTTATCGCTGGGACATCGTGCTGCGCGGCCGTGAAGCCACGCCGATGGAGAAATAAGATGACCCTGACTGCGACCACGTCCCACACTGTCGGGCCGTATTACCACATCGGCCTGACCTGGCTGAACCGCGAAAACCTCACTGTCGGGCAAACCCTCGGCGAGCGCGTGGCGATCACCGGGCAAGTAGTGGATGGCAACGGCGACGTCGTCAACGACGCCATGCTGGAAGTCTGGCAGGCCAACGCCGCCGGCAAGTACGACCACCCGGAAGATGAGCAGGACAAACCGCTGGACCCGCACTTCGAAGGTTTCGGGCGGGTGCCGGTGGATGCCGAGGGGCGATTCCGCTTCACCACGATCAAACCGGGCACGGTCGAGGGTCTGAAGGGCTCGACCCAGGCGCCGCATCTGGTGGTGCTGGTGTTTGCGCGCGGGCTGGTGAAGCACTTGCTGACGCGGATTTATTTTGAAGGTGAGCCGGCCAACGTCGATGATCCGTTGCTGGAATGCGTACCGGCTGAACGCCGCAGTACGTTGCTGGCGAAAAAGGATGCGGCGGGTGTTTATCAGTGGGATGTGATTTTGCAGGGCACTGAGGCGGAGACGGTGTTCTTCGATTATTGATTCAGCAAAAAAACTGGATCAGTAAATACTTTGTGGCGAGGGGATTTATCCCCGTTCGAGTGCGAAGCGCTCGCCAATCAGATACACGCGGTTTACCTGAAATAACGCGCTGAATGGTTTTGGGGCCGCTTCGCCGCCCAACGGGGATAAATCCCCTCGCCACAAAGGCTGGTCAAGACTTGGGTGATGATCCAGTGTGGAACGGGACTGTTGCAAAGTATGTCTAGACTCTCACTGTCCCTATCGAGTGAAAAACAATGACAACGACCACCTCCCATTACACCGGCGAAGAGCGCAGCAAGCGCATCTTTGCGATTGTCGGCGCTTCGTCCGGCAACCTCGTCGAATGGTTCGACTTCTACGTCTACGCCTTCTGCGCGATCTATTTCGCCCCGGCGTTTTTCCCCTCCGACAACCCGACGGTGCAGTTGGTCAATACGGCGGGCGTGTTCGCTGCCGGCTTTTTGATGCGTCCCATCGGCGGCTGGATTTTCGGCCGGGTGGCGGACAAGCACGGGCGCAAGAATTCGATGCTCATCTCGATTCTGATGATGTGCTTTGGCTCACTGCTCATCGCCTGCCTGCCGACCTACGCGAGCATTGGCGTGTGGGCACCAGTCCTGCTGTTGTTCGCACGCTTGCTGCAAGGCCTGTCGGTGGGTGGCGAGTACGGCACCACCGCAACCTACATGAGCGAAGTCGCGCTCAAGGGCCAGCGCGGATTTTTCGCCTCTTTCCAGTACGTGACCCTCATCGGCGGGCAATTGCTGGCGGTGTCGCTGGTGGTGATTCTTCAGCAGTTCCTCACTGAAGAAGATCTTCGCGCCTACGGCTGGCGGATTCCGTTTGTGGTCGGCGCGATTGCGGCGCTGATTTCGTTGTTCCTGCGTCGTTCGCTGAAAGAAACCACCAACAAGGAAACCCGCGAGCACAAAGACGCCGGTAGCATCAGCGCACTGTTCCGCGATCACAAAGCCGCGTTCATCACCGTGCTTGGCTACACCGCCGGTGGTTCGCTGATTTTCTACACCTTCACCACGTACATGCAGAAGTACCTGGTGAACACCGCCGGCATGCACGCCAAAACCGCCAGCTACATCATGACGGGCGCGCTCTTCCTTTATATGTGCATGCAACCGCTGTTCGGCATGCTCGCCGACAAGATCGGCCGACGTAACTCCATGCTCTGGTTCGGCGCGCTCGGCACGCTGTTCACCGTACCGATTCTGTTGAGCCTGAAAAGTGTCAGCAGCCCGTTTCTGGCCTTTGTGCTGATCACCGTGGCGCTGGCCATTGTCAGTTTCTACACCTCGATCAGTGGACTGGTGAAGGCCGAAATGTTCCCGCCGGAAGTCCGCGCGCTCGGCGTTGGTCTGGCCTACGCGGTGGCGAATGCGATCTTCGGCGGTTCGGCGGAATTCGTTGCGCTGAGCCTGAAAAACATCGGCATGGAAAACTCCTTCTACTGGTACGTGACGGCGATGATGGCTATCGCGTTCCTGTTCAGTCTGCGTTTGCCGAAACAGGCGGCGTACTTGCACCACGATCTCTAACCTGATGCGCGCGGGCCGTGATGGCCCGCGCCGGCAAGGACTGTTTATGACTCAGCGACCGGGCAATCAATTGTTCGATGCCTACTTTACTGCCCGTGATATGCGCGACGTGTTCTGCGATCAGGGCCGCGTGCAGGCGATGCTCGACTTCGAAGCGGGTCTGGCCCGCGCCGAGGCGCGGGTCGGGCTGATTCCAGCCTCCGCCGTTGCACCGATTGAGGCGGCCTGTAACGCCGGCCTGTATGACTTCGCCGCGCTGGGCGAAGCGATTGCCACGGCGGGCAATTCGGCGATTCCGCTGGTCAAGGCGTTGGGCAAGCAGATTGCCGTCAGCGATGCCGAGGCCGAGCGTTACGTGCACTTGGGCGCGACCAGTCAGGACGTGATGGATTCCGGGCTGGTGCTGCAAGTGCGTCAGGCGCTGGCGTTGATCGAAAGCGATCTGGCAGATCTGGCCGACTCCCTCGCCACCCAGGCGCAACGCTATGCCGCGACACCATTGGCCGGGCGCACCTGGCTGCAACACGCGACGCCGGTGACCCTCGGCATGAAGATCGCCGGATGGCTTGGCGCTGTCACGCGCAGCCGTCAGCGTCTGCGTGAACTCAAGCCGCGTCTGCTGGTGCTGCAATTCGGCGGAGCCTCCGGCACCCTCGCGGCACTGGGCGAGCAGGCGTTACCGATTGCCGAAGCGCTGGCCGAAGAACTGCAACTGACCTTGCCCGAGCAACCGTGGCACACCCAGCGTGACCGCGTGGTGGAGTTTGGCGCGGTGCTGGCTTTGATCGCTGGCAGCCTCGGCAAATTCGGCCGCGACATCAGCCTGTTGATGCAGACCGAAGCGGCGGAAGTGTTCGAGCCGTCGGTGCCGGGCAAGGGCGGCTCTTCGACCATGCCGCACAAACGCAACCCGGTCGGTGCGGCGGTGTTGATCGGCGCGGCGACTCGAGTGCCCGGGCTGGTGTCGACGCTGTTCAGTGCGATGCCGCAGGAACATGAACGCAGCTTGGGTCTGTGGCATGCCGAATGGGAAACCCTGCCGGAGATTTGCTGCCTCGTTTCCGGTTCGCTGCAACAGGCTCGGTTGTTGGCGGACGGCCTCGAAGTCGATGCCACACGCATGGCGCGCAACCTCGAATTGACCCAAGGCCTGGTGCTGGCCGAAGCAGTGAGCATCGTCCTCGCGCAGCGGGTCGGCCGCGACACCGCGCATCATCTGCTCGAACAATGCTGCAAACGTGCGGTGGCCGAGCAGCGCCACTTGCGTGCCGTCCTCGGCGACGAGCCAGCGGTCACCGCCGAGTTAAGCAGCGCTGAACTGGATCATCTGTTGAACCCCGCCCACTACCTCGGTCAGGCGCACGTCTGGGTCGAGCGTGCGGTGGCCGAACACAACGCATTGTCTGTCTGAAGGAGAGGGCTGTGGCTTTCGTTCAACTCGCCGATGGCGAACTGCATTACAAGATTGAAGGCCCGGTCGATGCGCCGGTGCTGGTGCTGTCCAACTCGCTGGGCACTGATCTGCACATGTGGGACGCGCAGATGCCGGCGTTCACCGAGAACTTTCGTGTGTTGCGTTTCGATACCCGTGGTCACGGTCAGTCGCTGGTCACTCCGGGGCCTTACAGCATCGAGCAACTGGGGCGCGACGTGCTCGGGCTGCTGGATGCGTTGCACATCGAGCGTGCACATTTCTGCGGCCTGTCGATGGGCGGCCTGATCGGCCAGTGGCTGGGGATCAATGCCGGGCAGCGTTTGCACAAACTGATCGTCTGCAATACGGCAGCGAAGATCGGCGATCCGTCGGTGTGGAATCCGCGCATCGAAACGGTACTGCGTGACGGCGAAGCGGCGATGGTGGCGCTGCGCGATGCGTCGATTGCCCGCTGGTTTACACCGGACTTCTCGGCGGCTCATCCGGCAGCGGCCAAGCAGATCACCGACATGCTTGCGGCGACGTCGCCTGAGGGCTACGCGGCCAATTGTGCGGCGGTGCGCGATGCCGATTTCCGTGAGCAACTGACGGCGATCAACGTGCCGCTGCTGGTGATTGCCGGCACTGAAGATGCGGTGACGCCGCCGTCCGGTGGGCATTTCATTCAAGAGCACGTGCGCGGCGCCGAGTATGCCGAGTTCTATGCGGCGCATCTTTCCAACGTGCAGGCCGGTGCGGATTTCAGCAATCGGGTGCTGGCGTTTCTGAACGCTTGATAAGGGGATTTTTGTGGACGAGAAACAACGTTACGACGACGGCATGCAGGTGCGCCGCGCGGTGTTGGGCGATGCGCATGTCGATCGCAGCCTGACCACGCTGACCGAGTTCAACTCGGAATTCCAGGAGATGATTACCCGCCACGCCTGGGGCGATATCTGGACCCGCCCGGGGTTGCCTCGGCATACGCGCAGCCTGATCACCATTGCGATGCTGATCGGCATGAACCGCGAAGGCGAGCTGAAACTGCACCTGCGCGCGGCCGCCAATAACGGCGTGAGCCGTGGCGAGATCAAGGAAGTGATCATGCAGAGCGCGATTTACTGCGGGATACCGGCGGCGAATGCGACGTTTCATCTGGCGGAATCGGTGTGGGATGAACTGGGTGTTGAATCCCGGGAATAGTGGTTGTCCGGACTGATGCCTTCGCGAGCACGCCCGCTCCCACAGGGGTACGCATTCCAACTGTAGGAGTGAGCCTGCTCGCGAAAGCGGTAGGGGCCACGACAAATCAAACCTTGGCGACAATGAATATCCGCTTGAACGCAAACAACGTATGCCCGTCCCCCTCCTGCGGATAATGCTTATGCACCCGCATCAGATAGTGATAGATAAACCGCGCCTGCTCCTCTGAGTTCAGCGCCTGCATCACCGGTCGCAACGCCGAGACCTTTACCCAGTCATACACCGGCGATTTGCCGTCCACCACCTGCAACTGCTCGGTCTCCCAGATATCCAGCGACGTGGTCACCGGTGCGAGCAAACGGTAGTAATCCTCCAGCCCCAATAATGGCCGCGCCGCCATGCGCTGACGCAGCTCGGGCGTGCCCAGCGGTTGGCCGTTGGGGCCGCCATTGTCGAGGGTTTCGAGCATCAACCGATACCACAGCGCATCGCGCCAATCGGGCATGTGCGCGGCGAAACAGCCGCCGTTCCTGAGCTGTTTGAGCAGGCGTGGCAACAGCGTTTGATGATCGTTGATGAAATGCAGAACGGCGGCGGCAAGCAGCAGATCTGCCGGCTGTTTGGGGCGCCAGTCGAGCAGATCGCATTGCGTCCATGACGCTTTGATCGGCAGACATCGTGCTTGCGCCAGCATCTGTGCCGAACTGTCGATGCCCAGCAACTTCGCTTGCGGCCAACGCTTGGCCAATTGCTGCGTGGCAATGCCGGTGCCGCAACCGAGGTCAACAATACGCTTGGGATTTTGCAGATCGACACGTTCGAGCAATTCATCGACCGGTCGTTGCCTGAGGCTGGAAAACTGCTGGTACGCCTTGGCGTCCCAATCGGTGCAGGCTTTGCCTGCGGTTTTGAATCTGACGCTCATGAGGTGATCCTCTCTGGCGAATTACAGTTGTCTTCCGATGACGTTGAGGGTCTTCAGGACAACCGCCACACCTTTGCGCGTATCCGAATCGTTCAACAGTTTGAGCAAGGTCAAGAGACTCGGCGGTTCAGGCATCGCCGCCACTTCAGATTTGGCCAGACGTAAAGAGTTACTCGCTGTCCAAGTGGCTGCCGTGGCGTTTTCGAACAACAACGCCAGTTTTTCCACCATCGCCGCATCCAGCAGGTCGGCGATATCCGATACCAGCGACAGCACATCGACGAGGTTTTCCACGCGTCCGCCGGCTATCAGGGGCTGCATTTTGGCCATCAGCGCGGTGAGCCCAGGTGTGGCAGTGTTTTCTTCAGGCATATTCATCAGCAATCACTCCTCCCTGTGCAGGGTCAAAGCATTCCGCGGGCGACAGCCCAGTACAGCCCGCGATTGAAGCCGTTTCTGAGCAGACCGCCGAGTCGGGTCGGTGGCGTCGGCAGCACATCGTGGGCGTAGTCGTACCAAAGGGGCATGCCGGCATTGAGGCCCATTTGTGCGACCGCCTGTACTCGACCGTCGTACACACTGCAAGGTGCGCTCAGACGAATCTCGGCCGCGATGTTGTTGGCAATCACCGGTGCCTGGTTATGGCAGGCGCCGCCAGCCTTGCTCACTGGCAGATCCACGGTGTCGCCGATGACGTAGACATTCTCCAGGCCATAGACCTGCAGCGTCTCGTGATTGGTCGGCAGCCAGCCCTCGTCGTTGGGCGCCTGTGAGACGCGGGATTGCAGCACCGCGTCCACTGCCCGGATGGGCGGCGTAGCCATCAGGATGTCGAAAGGCTGAGCATCACCTTCTGCGGAGTAAGCGATTTTTGCCTCGGGATCGACCCGACTCAGCGTGAAACCGCGCTGGTAATGAATGTTCTTCTGTTCAAAGACTCTCGGCAGAATGTCCCCGGTCGGGCGCTGCAAGAACAGGCAGTTACGCAGTAACTGAGCAACGGTGGGATAGGTGTAAATGATCTCGACGTGTTCGCGCACACCCCGGCGGCGCAGGAAATCATCGAGCATCAACGTTGTTTCCACGGGGGCAATACCGCATTGATGCGGGACGTTGGGCGTCTGCGGAAAGGACACGGTAATGAAGATCCGGCCTTTCTTGATAGTGCTCAGGCGTTGCGCCAATTGACGGGCCGGCTGGTATTGATAGAAGTGGTCGCCAGCCTCCTTCAAGCCATCGATGCGTTCCGGTGCAGGCACGCAACCCGTGGCGATGACCAGAAAGTCATAACCCATGCGTTTTCCGCTGCGGGTTTTCAGGTGTTGGCCAGAAAAGTCGAAATCAGTGACCTCTTCGACTTCAAAGGTGATTTCCGGACGCAACAGTGAGCGCTCCGGGCGTTTGAGTTCTTCTTCGAAAAACTGATTGAACGCCACGTACATGAACGCAGGTTTGTAGTAGTGATGGGGGGAATTGGACAGCAGTGTGATCGAGACTTCGCCGCGCAGGATTTCCGGATACAACTTGCTGACCAACTGATTGGCCAGCATGGTTCTGCCTACACCGCCACCGACGATAACTATTCGCTTGCTCATACCTGACCTCCCGGGTCATGGCAGCTTCGCGTACAGCATCCGGAGATAACGGAAGTAAAAAAGGGCTCCTACATCAGAAATGGAGAATGTAAACGCAAAGTTGAATGTATCTGCGGCAGCGTAAATCGCCAGTGTCAGGTGACCAACGGTTCTGGCCAGCCCCTTCTCTGGAAGTGGCTGGCCTATGTCACTAGAGCAAGCTGATCGGATAGCTGACGATCAAGCGGTTCTCGTCAAATTCGTTGTTGCTGAAGTCCCGGCGCATGGTCGAGTTGCGCCATCTGACGTTGAGATCCTTGAGCGCGCCGCTCTGCACGGTGTAGCCCAGTTCCGATTCGCGGCCCCATTCCTTGCCATCGGTGACGGTGCCGGTGTGCACGTTGTCGCCGCTGATGTAGCGGTTCATCAGGGTCAGGCCGGGAACGCCGAGGACGGCGAAGTTGTAATCGTGGCGCAGCTGCCAGGAGCGTTCTTGCGCGTTGTCGTAACTGGCGTTGTAGCTGTCGTTGGCGAGGGTACCGCCGCTGGTGCCGTTCACCCGCATCCACGCGCTGTCGCCGGTGAGTTTTTGCAGTCCGACGTAGAAGGTGTTGCCGCCGTAACGGGCCGAGAACAGGCCCGACCAGGTCTTGTTGTCCAGATCGCCGGCGCGGGCGCTGCCGTCGTCCTTGCCGTAGAAGAAGCCGAGGTTGGCGCCTAGTGTCCAGTCACCGAATGGCTGGCTGTGGATCAGGTTGACGTACTGCTGGCTGTAGATGTCCTTGAGTTCGGCGTTCCACACACCGATCTGCGTGCGTTTCTCGTTGAACACATATTCGCCGCCCTGAAAGTTGAAACGGTCGGAGGTGAACGCTGCTTTGCCGGTCATCGACATGTCGCTCATGCTGCTGTCGTCGCGCGGGCTGTTGGCGCGGAACTGGCCGCCGTAGAGGGTCAGGCCGTCGATTTCCTTTGAGGTGATCTGGCCGCCACGAAAGGTTTGCGGCAGTGAGCGCCCGTCATCCGAGCGCAGGATCGGCAGCACCGGCATCCACTCGCCGACCTTCACTTCGGTCTGCGACAGCTTCGCTTTGAACGCGACGTTGGTGCGGCCGAAGTTGTCCGCCGGGCGGCCGTCATGATCCAGCGGCAACAGTTGCGTGCCGCCGGTGCCTTTACCGCCGTCGAGCTTCACCGAGTACAGGCCCAGCACGTCCATGCCGAAACCGACGGTGCCTTGGGTGAAACCGGATTTGGCGTCGAGAATGAAGTTCTGCGTCCACTCTTCGGCCTTGCCCTGAGCCTTGGTCGGGTTGGTGAAATTACGGTTGATGTAGAAGTTGCGCAGGTTCAGGTTGACCTTGGCCCCTTCGATGAAACCGGCTTCTTCGGCCGCAGCGGGCAGCGCCGCGCCGGCCAGGGCCAGAGCCATCAGGCCGGGGAGTGCGTAGGGCGCAGGGGTGATAGTCATGGCTGGGGTCTCTCTTGTTTTTTTAAGGCAAACGGATGCGCTGCCGCCGGTATCGGGGCGCAGACAGGAAATGTGTTCATAGATGAAACGGCGGCAATCAGCCGGACGGGGCAGGGCGCGGGAGCATGGTGTCGAACCTGTTGTTATTGGTTTTGTGGTTCGAATGGTGCGGGGCGCGAGTGGCGCGGTTCAATCGGTGAAAGCGGGTTTCGGGCGATTATCGAACGCAAGATGAGCGGACAACAAAAAGCCCACCAATCGGTGGGCTTTTTGTGTTCAGCCGATGATCAGAACAACTTCATCTTCGGCGCTTCTTCTTTCAGCGGTTCGTACTGAGCGGTCTGCGCATTCCAGCCGCCACCCAGTGCCTTGTACAGGTTGACCGCACTGGTCAACTGCGCGAGGCGGTCGGTGATCAGCGCTTGTTGCGCGCTGAACAGCTGACGCTGGGCATCGAGGAAAGTCAGGTTGCTGTCGACGCCGATGCGATAACGACGTTCGGCCAGACGGTAGTAATCCTGGTTGGCCTGAACGAAATCACGTTGTGCTTGCAGCTGCTCGGTGTAAGTCTGGCGCGCGGCGAGGCCGTCGGCGACTTCCTGGAAGGCCGTTTGAATGGACTTCTCGTAGTTCGCCACGCCAATGTCCTTCTGGATCTTGGCGGCGTCGAGGCTGGCGCGCAGGCTGCCGGCGTTGAAGATCGGCAGGTTGATCTGCGGCTGGAACAGCCACGTGCCCGAACCCCCCTTGAACAGACCGGACAGATCCGGGCTCAGGCTGCCCGCGTTGGCGGTCAGGCTGATGCTCGGGAAAAACGCTGCACGGGCGGCGCCGATGTTGGCGTTGGCCGCTTTCAGGTTGTACTCGGCCTGCAGGATGTCCGGACGACGTTGCAGCAGGTCCGAAGGCAGACCGGCCGGCACGTCGCTGAGCAGGTCATCCGACAGCGGTTTGGCCGCTTGCAGGTTGGCCGGGATGCCGGTGCCGAGCAGCAGCGTCAGGCTGTTTTCGTCCTGTGCGACCTGGCGGGTGTAACGCGCCAGTTGTGCACGGGCGTTTTCCACGGACGTGCGCGACTGCGCCAGATCCAGCGCCGACGCTACGCCGACTTCGTTGCTGCGGCTGGTCAGTTTGTAGCTTTCTTCGAAGGCACCGAGGGTGTCTTGCGTCAGCTTGAGCAGTTCCTTGTCCGCCTGCCAGGTCAGGTAGGCGTTGGCGACGCTGGCGACCAGACTGATCTGGGTGCTGCGACGCGCTTCTTCGGTGGCGAAGTATTGTTGCAGCGCTTGTTCGCTCAGGCTGCGAACGCGACCGAACAGGTCGAGTTCATAGGCACTGATGCCGACGGTCGCGGAGTAGGAGCTGGTGATGGTCGAATCACCGGTCTGCGACGCCCGGGCCGGGACGCGCTGACGGCTGCCGCTGGCATTGGCCGAAACGGCCGGGAACAGGTCGGCACGCTGGATGCGGTATTGAGCCGCGTAGGCGTCGATGTTCAGCGCCGCTACACGCAGGTCGCGGTTGTTTTCCAGCGACACCTGGATCAGCTGTTGCAGGGCCGGATCATGGAAAAACTGCTTCCAGCCCTGCTCGGCAGCGGCTTGCGCCGGTGCCTGGGCCGGCGAATACGCCGGCCCCTGCGGGAACTGGCCTGCGACCGGAGCCTCAGGCTGCTGATAGTCAGGTATCAGCGAGCAACCGCTCAGCACGAAGGCGGCGACTGCGATGGAGAGTAGCGACTTGCTCATTGGCCAGCCTCTTTAGGAGTTTCTTTGGTGTCATCGGAGTCGGCGTTTTTACGCTGGCCCATGGACGACACAGTGACGAAGAACAGTGGGACCCAGAAGATCGCCAGGATCGTGGCCGTGAGCATACCGCCAATCACGCCGGTACCGATCGCGTGCTGACTGCCTGAACCGGCGCCGGTGGAGATCGCCAACGGTACTACACCGAGGACAAAGGCCAGCGAGGTCATGATGATCGGTCGCAGACGCATGCGGCAGGCTTCAATCGCCGCATCGCGCAGGCTGCGCCCTTGCTCATGCAGTTCCTTGGCGAATTCCACGATCAGAATGGCGTTTTTAGCCGCCAGACCGATGGTCGTCAACAGACCTACCTGGAAGTACACGTCGTTGGACAGACCGCGCAGGCTGGTGGCCATCAGCGCACCGATGATCCCCAGCGGCACCACGAGCATGACCGCGATCGGAATCGACCAACTTTCATACAGCGCCGCCAGACACAGGAACACCATCAGCAGCGACAGGGCATACAGCGCCGGTGCCTGCGAACCGGACAGACGCTCCTCATAGGACAAACCGGTCCAGGAAATACCGACACCGGCCGGCAGTTTCTTGGCAATCGCTTCGACTTCAGCCATCGCTTCACCGGTGGAATAACCCGGCGCCGGCGAACCGAGCACCTCCATCGCTTCCACGCCGTTGTAACGGGCCAGTTTCGGCGAACCGTAAATCCACTCGCCCTTGGCGAACGCGGAGAACGGCACCATGGTTCCGGCGCTGTTGCGCACGTACCACTTCTTCAGGTCTTCAGGGCTCATGCGCGCACCGGCCTGACCCTGTACGTACACCTTCTTCACCCGACCGCGGTCGATGAAGTCGTTGACGTAGCTACTACCGAAGGAGATCGACAGCGTGCTGTTGATGTCGGAAATGCTCACGCCGAGGGCGCGCGCTTTTTCGTCATCGATTTCCAGGTGGTACTGCGGTTCGTCGTTCAGGCCGTTCGGACGCACCTGGTAGAGCACCTTGCTCTGCGCGGCCATGCCGAGGAACTGGTTGCGTGCTTCCATCAGTTTTTCGTGACCGATACCGGCGCGGTCCTGCAGGAACACGTCGAAACCGGTGGCGTTACCCAGTTCCAGTACCGCTGGCGGGGCGAAAGCAAACACCATCGCGTCGCGGAAGCTGAAGAAGTGTTGCTGGGCACGTTGCGCCAGAGAAAACACACTGTTGCTGGCATCACGCTCGTCCCACGGCTTGAGCATGATGAACGCCAGACCGGAGCTCTGCCCACGACCGGCGAAGTTGAAGCCGTTCACGGTAAACACCGAAGCCACCGCGCCGGACTCTTTCTCCAGCAGGTAGGAACGCATCTCGTCGATCACCACTTGCGTGCGTTCGGCACTGGAACCCGCCGGGGTCTGTACCTGGGCGAACAGAACGCCCTGGTCTTCTTCCGGCAGGAACGCGGTCGGAATGCGGGTGAACAGCCAGATCATGCCGACCACGATCAACACGTAGGCCAACAGGTAAGGTGCCTTGCGCTGCAGGATGTTGCCGACACCGCGCTCGTAGCTGCGAACGCCACGGTCGAAGTTGCGGTTGAACCAGCCGAAGAAACCTTTCTTCGGTGCGCCGTGCTCGCCTTTCGGAATGGCCTTGAGCATGGTGGCGCACAGCGCCGGGGTGAAGATCAGCGCAACCAGTACCGAGAGGGCCATGGCCGAAACGATGGTGATCGAGAACTGACGGTAAATCACACCGGTGGAGCCGCTGAAGAACGCCATCGGCAAGAGTACGGCCGACAGTACCAGGGCAATACCGACCAGGGCGCCCTGGATCTGGCCCATGGATTTTTTGGTCGCTTCCTTCGGTGACAGGCCTTCCTCGGCCATCACCCGCTCGACGTTTTCCACCACGACGATGGCGTCGTCCACCAGCAAACCGATGGCCAGCACCATACCGAACATGGTCAGGGTGTTGATGCTGAAACCGGCTGCCGCGAGGATGCCGAATGTACCGAGCAATACCACCGGCACGGTCATCGTGGTGATGACGGTGGCGCGGAAGTTCTGCAGGAACAGGAACATCACCAGGAACACCAGCACGATCGCTTCGACCAGGGTTTCAACCACACCCTTGATCGACTCGGTCACCACCGGGGTGGTGTCGTACGGGAACACCACTTCCATGCCTTGCGGGAAGAATGGCTTGAGGTCGTCAATGGTCTTGCGCAGCGCTTTGGCCGTGTCGAGGGCGTTGGCACCGTTGGCCAGTTTCACTGCCAGACCGGAAGCCGGTTTGCCATTGAATTGCGCCGCGATGCTGGAGTTTTCACCGCCCAGACCGACGTCGGCAACGTCACCGATGCGCACTTGCGAGCCGTCCGGATTGACCTTCAGCAGAATGGCCTTGAACTGCTCGGCAGTCTGCAGACGCGTCTTGCCGATGATCGTGGCGTTCAGTTGCTGGCCTGGCAGCGCCGGCAGACCGCCGAGCTGACCGGACGAGACCTGAACGTTCTGCGACGAAATCGCCGCGCTGACATCAGACGGGGTCAGGTTGTACTTGTTCAACTTGGCCGGATCGAGCCAGATGCGCATTGCGTACTGGGCACCGAAGACCTGGAAGTCACCGACGCCGGCAGTCCGCGAAATCGGATCCTGCATGTTCGACACGATGTAGTTGGACAGGTCGTCCTTGGTCATGCTGCCGTCACGCGATACCACACCGATCACCAACAGGAAGTTTTTCACTGCCTTGGTCACACGGATACCTTGTTGCTGCACTTCCTGCGGCAACAGCGGGGTGGCCAGGTTCAGCTTGTTCTGAACCTGAACCTGCGCGGTGTCGGAGTTGGTGCCTTGCTCGAAGGTCGCGGTGATGGTCATGCTGCCGTCGGAGTTACTTTCCGAAGACACATAACGCAGGTTGTCGATACCGTTGAGCTGTTGCTCGATTACCTGAACCACGGTGTCCTGCACGGTTTGCGCCGAAGCGCCCGGGTAGGTCACGGAGATCGCAATGGCCGGTGGCGCAATGCTCGGGTACTGGTTGATCGGCAACTTGAGGATCGAAAGTGCCCCGACCAGCATGATCACCAGGGCAATTACCCAGGCGAAAATCGGACGGTCGATGAAGAATTTTGACATGAGTTACTCCCCTTTGCCGCCAGCGGCTTTGTCAGCTGCCTGAGCGGGGGCCGGGTTCTTTTTGCCTACGTTGGTTGCCTCGGTCGGATTGACCTGAACACCCGGACGTACGTATTGCAGTCCTTCGGTGATCAGGCGATCGCCGGCCTTCAGACCGTCTTCGATCAACCACTGGCTGCCGACGGTGCGGCTGGCCTTGAGCTGACGCAGTTCGACCTTGTTGTCCGCGCCGACGACCAGCGCAGTCGGGGTGCCTTTGAGGTCGCGGGTCACGCCTTGTTGCGGGGCCAGAATGGCCGCTGCGTTGACACCCGATTGCAGCTGGGCGCGCACGAACATGCCCGGCAGCAAGGTGTGATCCGGGTTCGGGAACACCGCACGCAGGGTCACGGAGCCGGTAGTCGGGTCAACCGACACTTCGGAGAATTCCAGCTTACCGTCGAGCTTGTACTGGCTGCCGTCTTCCAGGGTCAGTTTGACCGCTGCAGCATTGTCGCCGGACTTTTGCAGGCGACCGCTTTCCAGTTCGCGGCGCAGCTCCAGCAGTTCGACCGAAGACTGCGTCACGTCGACGTAGATCGGATCCAGTTGCTGAATCGTGGCCATCGCGTCGGTCTGGCCGTTGCTGACCAGTGCACCTTCAGTCACCGAAGAGCGGCCGATACGCCCGGAGATCGGCGCGTAAACCTTGGTGTAGCGCACGTTGATCTGCGCGCTCTGCAGCGAGGCTTCCGATTGCAGACGGTTGGACACGGCGGTGTCGTATTCCTGACGGCTGACGGCCTGCTCGTCGACCAGTTGCTTGTAGCGGTCGGAGATCGACTTGGTCGAACGCAGGTTGGCTTCGGCGCTTTTCAGGGTCGCTTCATAGACCGACGGATCGATCTGATACAGCTGCTGACCCGCCTTGACGTCGCCGCCTTCCTTGAACAGACGTTTGAGAATGATGCCGTTGACCTGCGGTCGAACTTCAGCAATGCGGTACGCGCTAGTGCGGCCCGGCAGTTCGGAGGTCAGGGTAAAGGCTTGTGGTTGCAGGGTGACGACGCCGACCTGAGGGGGCGGAGCGGCAGGGGCCGCTTCTTCCTTTTTACATCCGCTGAGCAGCGATGCCAGGGCGACGGCAGTGACCAGAGCGGTAACAGCTGGCTTGAATTGCATGAAGATCCTCGGGTCAGGCGCGCAAACTGCGCACAAGAAGTGTGGAAAGGTAAAAAAAGGTTACCGGGTGGATAAGTAGCTTGCTAAGGAATATACTTACGTTCATGGTTGTTTGTAAACACCTTGGCGTCGTACCCACCCTGTTACAAAAATCGTCGCAAGGTTCGAAATTGTAGGCCGGGGAGCCGATCCGCGAGAGATCACCCCCTCTTTATTCAGCGGATATTCAGCCATCCCTGAAACATCCTGTTTGAGGTTTTACTGCCATGGTCCGTCGCACCAAAGAGGAAGCTCAAGAAACCCGCAGCCAGATCCTGGAAGCGGCAGAGAAAGCCTTTTATGAAAGGGGTGTCGCTCGTACGACACTGGCGGATATCGCGACAATGGCCGGCGTTACGCGGGGTGCGATCTACTGGCATTTCAGCAACAAGGCCGATCTGGTGCAGGCCATGCTCGACTCCCTGCAGGAGCCGCTGGATGAGCTGGCCAAGGCCAGCGAGAGCGAGGACGAACTCGACCCGTTGGGCTGCATGCGCAAATTGCTGATTCATTTGTTTCATCAAGTTGCGCTGGACCCGAAAACCCGGCGTATCAACGAAATTTTGTTTCATAAGTGCGAATTCACCGATGAAATGTGCGATCTGCGCCAGCAGCGCCGGACGGCCAGTCTCGATTGCAATCTGCGCATCGGACTGACCCTGCGTAATGCGGTGAATCGCGGCCAGTTGCCG
Source organism: Pseudomonas atagonensis (assembly GCF_011369485.1). Taxonomy (GTDB): domain Bacteria; phylum Pseudomonadota; class Gammaproteobacteria; order Pseudomonadales; family Pseudomonadaceae; genus Aquipseudomonas; species Aquipseudomonas atagonensis. Next base: position 24,594 of record NZ_VXCA01000021.1, read on the forward strand.
GAAGATCTCGACACTGCCCGCGCGGCCATCAGCATTCACGCTTACATCGATGGCCTTCTGTATGGATGGCTTCTGGCGCCGGACAGCTTTGAACTGCATGCCGAGGCCGAGCGTTGGGTCGATACAGGGTTGGATATGCTGCGCCTGAGCCCGAGCCTGCGCAAATGAAACAAAATGCGTAATTGACACAGCTTATGTCAATTGGCCTGCTTCCATAAACGTTTGCGGCGCAGAGTTTATACGTAGCGAGCTATGCATTTTGTAGGGAATTTGTGTCGTGTGTGTGAAGGCATGTGCATTTATCCATTGTCCGGCACCCAACAAAAAGCCCCCGACTCTCACAAGTCGGGGGCTTTTGTGTTTCTGCTGCCTTGTACTGAACAGCGGTTACAGCGTCGGGTAGTCGATATAGCCGACCGGGCCTTTGGCGTAGAACAACTCAGGACGCGCATCGTTCAGCGGCGCATCGGCCTTCAGACGTGCCGGCAGATCCGGGTTGGCAATGAAGGGCACACCGAATGCCACGGCGTCAGCCTTGCCGCTGGCCAGCCATGCGTTGGCGCTGTCCTTGGTGAAGCGTTCGTTGGCGATGTACGGGCCGCCGAAGGCTTCTTTCAATTGTGGGCCAAGGCTGTCGGCACCTTCTTTCTCACGGGAGCAAATGAACGCGATGCCGCGCTTGCCCAGCTCACGTGCCACGTAAGTGAACGTTTCAGCCAGGTTGTCATCGCCCATGTCGTGGGAGTCGGCGCGCGGTGCCAGGTGCACACCGACACGGCCGGCGCCCCAGACTTCGATGGCGGCGTCGGTCACTTCCAGCAACAGGCGTGCACGGTTTTCCAGGGAGCCACCGTAGTTATCGGTGCGCTGGTTGGTGCTGCTCTGCAGGAACTGGTCGAGCAGGTAGCCGTTGGCGCCGTGGATTTCCACGCCGTCGAAACCGGCGGCTTTGGCGTTTTCGGCACCGGTGCGGTAAGCGTCGACGATGTCGGCGATTTCAGCGGTTTCCAGGGCACGCGGGGTTGGGTAGTCGGCCAGTGGACGTACCAGGCTGACATGACCTTTTGGCTGGATCGCGCTCGGTGCCACTGGCGCTTCACCGTTGAGGTACGACGGGTGAGAGACCCGGCCCACGTGCCACAGCTGCAGGAAGATCTTGCCGCCGGCCGCGTGAATCGCCTTGGTCACGTTGGCCCAGCCGCGCACTTGGTCGTTGGACCAGATGCCGGGGGTGTCCGGGTAGCCGACGCCCATTGGCGTCACCGAAGTCGCTTCGCTGAGGATCAGGCCGGCGGAGGCGCGCTGGACGTAGTATTCGGCCATCAGCGCGTTCGGTACGCGGCCTTCATCGGCGCGGCAGCGGGTCAGCGGGGCCATGATGATGCGGTTGGCCAACTCGATGTCGCCCAGTTTGATCGGATCGAAAATTGTTGCCATGAAATACAACCCTCGTAGTGAAGTGATTAATCAGTTGGTCGCGGGGGCCAGTTCGGCGTTGCCGTTCTGACGGAAAGTAATCAGGGTCACCAGCAGGGCGAGCACCGCCAGTGCGGCAGCCGCCAGGGGCACGCTGGTCAGGCCGAAACCGTGGGCGATGACGCTGCCGCCGACCCAGGCGCCGAGCGCGTTACCGACGTTGAATGCGCCGATGTTCAGGGTCGAGACCAGGTTCGGCGCTGCTTTGCCGAAGGTCACCACGTTGACTTGCAAGGCAGGCACGGCGGCGAAACACGCGGTGGCCCAGAGGAACAGGGTGATTTCAGTGGGGATCAGCGCCACGCTGGTCCAGGTCAGCACGGTGGAGACCACGGCCATGGCGATAAACACACCGATCAGGGTGGCGGCCATGCCTTTGTCGGCCAGCTTGCCGCCGATGATGTTGCCGACGGTCAGGCCCAGGCCGATCAGCATCAGCGTCCAGGTCACGCCACGGGGCGATACGCCGGTGACTTCGCCCAGCAGCGGCGCCACGTAGGTAAAGAGGGTGAACACCGAGGCGGCGAACAGCGCGGTCATGCTCAGCGACAGCCAGATGCCGGCCCCCTTGAGAGCGGCGAGTTCGGCGCGCATGTCGAGTTTTTCCTCGTCACGCTTGGCCGGCAGAAAACGGATCAGACCAATCAGCGCAATCACACCGATCACGGTCACCGCCCAGAAGGTCGAACGCCAGCCGGCTTCCTGACCCAGCGCGGTGCCCAGCGGTACGCCGAGAACGTTGGCCAGCGTCAGGCCGGTGAACATCAGTGCCACAGCCGAAGCGCGCTTGTTCGGCGCCACCAGACCTGCCGCCACCACCGAACCGATACCGAAGAACGCACCGTGGCACAGTGCGGTGATCACCCGGGCAAACATCAGCACGTTGTAATCACTGGCCAGCGCACAGAGCAGGTTGCCGACGATGAAGATGCCCATCAGCGCAACCAGTGCTGCCTTGCGTGGCAGTCTGGCCGTGGCCAGAGCCATGAATGGTGCACCGATGGCCACGCCCAATGCGTAACCGGTCACCAGCCAGCCGGCGCCGGGAATCGACACACCCAGATCAGCCGCCACATCGGGCAGCAGACCCATGATGACGAATTCGGTGGTGCCGATGGCGAAGGCGCTCAAGGCGAGTATGAGAAGCGAGAGGGGCATCGTTTAGTCCTTTTCGGCTGGCTGACGTTAAGGGTCAGAGCTCTTTACTGAGTGTGCTGAGGAACGCCTGGATCACGTCCTCGTTGCGTTTGAAAAAGTGCCACTGGCCGGCCTTCTGGCTGCTGATCAGTCCGGCCCGTTGCAGAGTGGCCAGGTGCGCGGAAACGGTTGATTGCGAGAGGCCGCAGCGTTGATCGATCTGCCCGGCGCAGATGCCGTACTCGTGGTTGTGGATCTGTTCCGGAAACTCGTTTTTGGGGTCTTTCAGCCAGTTGAGGATGTCTCGCCGGACTGGGTGCGCCAGGGCTTTTATTATTTCGTCGAGGTCGATGTTCATGGCGGTTGCTCGTGATGTGTGTAGCGCTATATCGCGATGAGGCGAACTTTAAATCGGTACTTCGCGATATACCAATATGATTTTGGTCTGAGGGCAGAACAAATCGGTATATCGGGTTATAACGATATGGAGGTGTATGGATTGACGGGCGCGGTGCTAAGCTGCGCCCATGAACTATCTCGCACATTTACATCTCGGTGGCCAGCGCCCCGGTCAATTGCTCGGCAGTCTGTATGGCGATTTCGTCAAAGGGCGGCTGCAAGGACAGTTTGCCCCGGAGGTTGAGGCCGCCATTCAGTTGCACAGACGGATTGATGTGTTCACTGATCGCCATCCATTGGTGGATGCTTCACTGGCACGGTTTTCCACGACCCGCCGTCGTTACGCCGGCATCGTCCTCGATGTGTTTTTCGACCATTGTCTGGCCCGGGACTGGAAGCAGTACGCCGCTCAACCGCTGGAGCAGTTCACAGCGGACGTGTATCGGGTTCTGACGCTCGAGCAGCAATTGCCGGAGCGCCTGGCCAAAATCGCCCCGCACATGGTGGCCAATGACTGGTTGGGTTCGTACCGGGAGTTTGAAGTGCTGGAGCAGGTGTTACGCGGCATCTCCCGGCGTTTGACGAAGCCGGAGGAACTGGCGGGGGCGATGCAGGAATTGCGGCGCTTGTATGAACCGTTGAGTGAGGATTTCCGCCTCTTCTACCCACAACTCCAGGACTTCGCCGAAAACTCCCAGGCACAGAAGATCTAATGTAGGAGTGAGCCTGCTCGCGATAGCGGTATATCAGTCAACATCGATGTGACTGAACCACCGCTATCGCGAGCAGGCTCACTCCTACAGGGGGTTGGTGTTTCAGGCTGCGATTGCTGGACGCATTGGCGATTGTCGGGTTTCCGGGATCGCACCAAACAACGCCTTCTGCACCGTCTGCTGCGCTTCGAACGCCAATGCCGCACGTTCGCGGCCCTGGCAGGCAATCGGTTTGAGCAGGTGCACTTCGACATCGCCGCAGTCATTGGCGAACAGGCGCATCAGGTGCGACAACAGATCATCGTCACCAATGAACGGCGCCAGTGCGTCGATTTCGCCGTCACGCAGATAACGGATCGCCACCGGTTGCAGCATCACCTCCGAATCAATCGCCGCCGACAGCAAGCGCCCGTGGAAGGTACGCAGCGAACGGCCATCGGTGGTGGTGCCTTCCGGGAACATCAGCAGCGGATGTTCGGTTTGCAGGTGACGGGTCATCTGTTTGCGGATCAACTGGCTGTCGCCCGAACCGCGACGGATGAACAGACTGCCGGCCTTCGCCGCCAGCCAACCGGCCACCGGCCAGGTGCGCACTTCAGCCTTGGACAGAAACGACAGCGGCGTGAGCATGCCGAGCAGTGGAATGTCAGTCCACGACACGTGGTTGCTGACCCACAGCATCGGCTGTGTCGGCAATTCGCCGTGCACGCTCACGCGAAAGGGCAGGGCATTGCTCAAGCGCGCCATGAAAAACCGCGACCAGCGCTGCCGACGCTCCATCGAGTGCGCCAGCCCCAGCCGTTCGAAAATCCCGAAGACGCTGGCCATGATCAAGCCCAGCGTCACCACCAGCAGCACCCGCGCGATCCGCGCGTACACCCGCAAGCGGCTCATTACACTGCCGCCTTGAAGTGCCTGGCGTAGCGCGGGCAGAGCTCGTCGCGCTTGAGCAGGATGAACACGTCAGCGACCTGGAAGTCTTCGTCCCAGCACGGCTCGCCGCAGATCTTCGCGCCCAGACGCATGTAGGCCTTGAGCAGTGGCGGCATTTCGGCGATCACGTTCGACGGAATGTCCAGCGTCGGCAACGGTTTTTTCGGCTCGGCGCGCAAGTGTTCGGTGCACAGATAACGTTCGCGCAGGCGCTGCATGATCGCGTGAGCCTGCACGCCGCCGTCCTGCATCGGGATGCTCGCGCAACCCATCAGGTAGCTGTAACCGCCCTGATTGAGCACTTCGGCCAGTTCGCCCCAAAGCACGGCGATGGTGCCGCCATTGCGGTAGGCCGGGTCGACGCAGGTACGGCCGATTTCAAGGATCGGGCCTTGCAGATGCGCGAGGCCGTGGAGGCTGAATTCTTCTTCGCTGTAGAACTTGCCCAGGCTGCTGGCGGCGGCGTGATCAAGCAAACGGGTGGTGGCGACCAGGCGCCCGGTGTTCAGGTCACGCACGCCGATGTGGCTGCAGTGAACATCATAATCATCCATGTCCAGACCCTGTTCCGCGCCTTTCAGTTTGGCGTTGAACTCGCCGCTGAATACGCTGAATCGCAAGGCCTGGGCTTGCTGCAGGGCCTCGGCGCCGATCAGGCGTTCGGCTTGCAGGCGGCGTTCATTGCCGGTGTCGCTGATGCGGGCGATCTGAGTCATGTGAATCTCCGTACGGGCCTTTAACCCGTCGTGGGTTGCAGCCGATCGACTTTCTTTATGCAGCCGTGTTGTGCAAAGTCAGGCTATGTAGCCCCGGTGTCATCGCCATGAACGTTCGGTGATGCTTATATGACAGCCCACAAGGAGCCTCTTATGCCCTGGCCAGATCTGCTGCAAAGCCGTGAACGATTGCCCGCCGTTGCTGACCTGGCCGAAGGTTTCGCGACGTTGTTGCATCAATTGGGCAACGTCACGCCGTTCGAATTGGCGGTCGCGGGCGGGCGGCGGATGGCGACGCCGGGGCTGGCGTTTCTGGTCGGATATCAAGCGGCGTTGCGCATGTTGTGGCCGAGTGCACCGCCGAGCCTCGGCGCGTTGTGTGCGACCGAACAGCGCAGCTTGCGCCCGGCGGACATGCAGACGCGCCTGACCGATCTGCGTTTGAGCGGACGCAAGGATTTCGTCACGGCGGGGGATGCGGCGGACTGGCTGCTGATCGCTGCGCGTAGTGAGGAACCCGGCGAAATACCGCGCCTGAGTCTGGCCGTGGTGTACCCCGGCGAGCCCGGCGTGAGGGTGGAAAAACTCCCCGCGCTGCCATTGATGCCGGACGTCAGCCACGGCCGTCTGCATCTGGACGGCGCGTTGTGCGAGTTACTGGCCGGTGATGGTTGGGACGCTTACGTCAAACCGTTCCGCACCCTCGAAGATGTCTATGTGCTGAGTGCGATGACGGCATGGTTGTACGGCGTCGGGCAGGACAGCGGCTGGCCGCAGGCGCTGCAATTGCGTTTGCTGGCGCTGTTGGCCGGTTGTGCGGAAGCGAGCCGGCAGCCGCCGAACAATCCGGCGGGGCATGTGTTGCTGGGTGGGCTGTTTGCGCAGTTTGAATCGCTGAAGACTGAAATCGATCAGGCATTGGCCACCGGTAATCCCGAGTGGGCGGCGATGTGGCAGCGCGATCAGGGCGTGATGCAGTTGGCGGCCGGGGCTAGGGCCAAGCGTTTGGCCAAGGCTATGGCGCAGGCCTGACCGGCCTCTTCGCGAGCAAGCCCGCTCCCACAGGTTGATCGTATTTCAGCTGACGAAACGCGGTCTCTGTGGGAGCGAGCTTGCTCGCGAAGACTCTCCGAAAAACACCACACACCTGTCATAAACCCCGACTAGTCTCAGCAGGTTAATTTCCCAGAGCCCACACCATGTTCAAAGGCCTGTCGCTGTTTCTGCTGCTGCTCAGCTTCACCGTGCAAGCCGAGCAGTGGCCTGCTGAACAATGGCCGCTCGGCCCGCAAATCACGGCGGTTGAGGATCTGCAGAACTACGCCTTCCCGACTCGCGATGACAACACCCGCAAGGGTATCCGCACCGATGCGCTGCTGATCGTCCGCGATGGCCAGATCATCTACGAACGCTACGCCGGCCCGACCACCGAACAGACTCCGCACCTGACGTGGTCGATCAGCAAAAGCCTGATGGCCAGCGTGCTCGGCGTGGCGTATGGCGAAGGCCTGTTCAAACTTGAAGACCCCGCCGTGAAGTTTTACCCGGCGCTGCAAAAGCACCCGGCGATCAAAATGGCCGACTTGCTGCACTGGGCCTCGGGCATCGACTGGCAGGAGGACTATGAATATGCCCCGCTGAAATCCTCGGTGGTGGCGATGCTGTATACCCGTGGTCACCGCGACATGGCCGTGTTCACTGCCGATCACGGCAGCTACGCCGCGCCGGGGCAGGCGTTCCGTTATTCCAGCGGCGACAGCAATCTGCTCGCGGCCGCGTTGAAAACCATCGTCGGGCCGCAGCGTTATTCCGACTATCCATGGACGGCGCTGTTCGAACCGTTGGGCATTCGCCACGCCGTGTGGGAAACCGATGCCAACGACACGTTTGTCGCGTCTTCCTACGCCTACCTCACAGCCCGGGATCTGGCGCGGGTCGGTTTGCTGATGTCTCGAGACGGGCGCTGGCAGGATCGGCAATTGCTGCCCACGGATTGGCTGGCGTTCAACCTGAAACCCTTCGCCGGTTACAAGGCCCGTCAGGACGAAGCGGTTCCCGGCGGTCAGTGGTGGCTCAATCGCCCGGCCGATGGCGCGCCATCTCCCTGGCCCGATGCACCGCCCGATACGTTCGCTGCGCTTGGCCATTGGGGGCAGGCGCTGTACGTGATTCCCAGCGTGAAACTGGTGATCGTGCGCTACGGCGATGATCGCGACGGCAGCTATCGCCACAACGAATTGCTTAAGCGTGTGCTGAAGGCGGTGCAGCCATGAAGCTGTTCAGACGAATGCTGTTGTTGCTGTTGATCGTGCTGCTCGGATGGGGCGTGCACGAACGGGAAAACCTGTGGGCCTTCCCCGACATCATCAGTGCCTACACCGCCAAGGAATATTGTTCGTGCCGGTATGTGATGAACAACGACGCTGAATATTGCCGTGGCTACGTGAAACAGTGGTTGCCGACCAGCAGCTTCAGCGATGACAGCGCGAGCAAAACCATCACTGTCAGCGGCATGGGCCGCAGCAACCGCGCGAAATGGCTGAGCGAACGCCAGGGCTGCCGCCTCAATCCCTGAACCCCAGGACATAACCAATCTCCTTGCCACAGGATTCTCTTTATCAAGGACATCGCGAGAAGGTCTCTGAAAGTTTGCATAAACGCTGTGGCCGGTTAAGGTTCGTGCAGGTTTATCGGCCCCACGAGTGTTCAATGTTCAACCGCTCCCTCTTCAAAACCCTGCCCAGTCTGCTGCTGGCCGCTGCTGCACTGCCGGCGCAGGCCAATTGGTATCTGGACGGCGAGTCGTCGCGGCTGTCGTTCGTCAGCACGAAAAACGCCAGTGTTTCCGAAGTGCAGCGCTTTCTGGTACTGCACGGCAAGGTCGACCCCAATGGCCGCGCCGAAGTCGAAGTCGAGCTGGACTCGATCAACAGCGGCATCCCGCTGCGCGACGAACGCATGCGCAAGGAGCTGTTCCAGATCGAGCAATTCCCCGAAGCGACCATCACCACGCAAATCGACCTGCGCCCGATCAATGATCTGGCCCCCGGCGCGCAGCTGGAATTGCGTTTGCCGCTGACCGTCAACCTGCACGGCAAACAGCATGAATACCCCGCCGAACTGCTGGCGACGCGTCTGGATGACCGACGCTTTCAAGTGGTGACGCTGGAGCCTCTGGTGATCAACGCCGAGGATTTCGACCTCGCGTCGGGGCTGGAAAGCCTGCGCAAACTGGCCGGTTTGTCGGCCATCAGTGTGTCGGTGCCGGTGGGTGCGGTGCTGATCTTCACGGCGCGCTGACATGCGCGGCGCGGTGTTTCCATGGCGTGACGGCAACCGTTTCGAGTTGTTGATCGACGGCCCGCAATTTTTCCCACGCATGCTCGAGCAGATTGCCGCCGCCCGCGAGCAAATCGAACTGGAGCTGTACCTGGTCGAGGCTGGCGCCTGCGCCGAAACCATCGTCCAGGCACTGGTGTTGGCGGCCGAGCGTGGCGTGCGCGTGCGCTGCCTGTTCGACGATTACGGCAGCCTCGCGTTCACCCTCACGCTGCGCCGACGCCTGACCGGCGCCGGGGTCGAACTGCGTTTTTACAATCGCCTGAACTGGCGGCGCTGGATCGGCAACTTTTATCGCGATCACCGCAAGCTGCTGCTGGTCGATCAGCGTCTGGCGGTAGTCGGCGGCACGGGTGTCACCGACGAGTTCTGGACGCCGGGCGAGGACACCAGCGAGTGGCACGAAGTGATGGTGGAAATCGCCGGCCCGTTGGTGCTCGACTGGCAGTTGCTGTTCGATCGCCAATGGATCGCCAACCGCTATCGGCGCGCCTGGCGCCCGGCTGCGCATTTCGGCCTGCCGCGTCTGCCACGTGTGCCGGACAAGGGCGAGGGAATGGGCCGCGTGGCCTATGCAGACGCCCGCCAGCACCGCGACATTCTGCAATCGCTGTTTCGCGCACTGAACAGCGGCCAGCAGCGCATTTGGATGGCTACGCCGTACTTTCTGCCGACCTGGAAAATCCGTCGCTCCTTGCGCAAAGCTGCTGCGCGCGGGGTCGATGTGCGCCTGCTGCTGACCGGGCCACGCACCGATCACCCGTCCGTGCGTTACGCCGGCCATCGTTATTACCCGCGCCTGCTTAAGGCCGGCGTGCAGATCTTCGAATACCAACCGTGCTTCCTGCACCTGAAAATGGTGCTGGTGGATGACTGGGTGAGCATTGGCTCGTGCAACTTCGATCACTGGAACCTGCGCTTCAATCTGGAGGCGAATCTCGAGGCGCTGGATCCGTCTTTGACGGCAGCAGTGCAGGCGAGTTTCGAGAAGGACTTTGGCTTGAGTCAGTTGGTGAGTCTGGAAGCGTGGCAGCGCCGGCCGTTGTGGCGACGGGTCAAGCAGAGGATTTGGGGCTGGGTGGATCGGGTGGTGGTCAACATCCTCGACCGTCTGGGATAACCCCGGTTCTGAAACCTGTGGGATTGCGATGTGGGGATCCCAATATAGGGATTCCATTGTGGGGATCCCAATGTGGGAGGGGGCTTGCTCCCGAAGGCGGTGTGTCAGCTAAATAAATGCCGAATGACACACCGTCTTCGGGAGCAAGCCCCCTCCCACAAAGGCCCTTCCAGAAAGTCCCCAACAAGGGCTCTCTCAGAAGGGCTTTGTTGCCTGAAAATTTACAGCAACTCGAAGCTCTGCTGCGTCACGTCCTGGGAGTCCAGGCCGATCTGCACGTTGAACTTGCCAGGCTCGGCCGCGTATTTGAGCTGGGCGTTGTAGAACTTCAGGTCATCCTCGGTGATGGTGAAGTGCACGACCTTCTGCTCGCCGGCCTTGAGCATGATTTTCTGGAAGTTCTTCAGCTCCTTGACCGGGCGGATCATCGAACCGGTGACGTCCTGAATGTACAGCTGCACTACAGTTTCGCCGTCACGCTTGCCGGTGTTCTTCACCATGACGCTGGCGTCGAGCTTGCCGGTGGCATTTAGCGTGGTCGATGACAGCGCCATGTCGCTCAGGGCGAATTGGGTGTAGCTCAGGCCATAACCGAACGGAAACAGTGGACCTGTGGTGTCATCGAAATACTGCGAGGTGTAGTTGCCCGGTTTGCCCGGCGTGAACGGCCGGCCGATGCTCAGGTGGTTGTAGTAAGTCGGGATCTGGCCCACGGAGCGCGGGAAGGTCACCGGCAGTTTGCCCGACGGGTTGTAGTCGCCGAACAGCACGTCGGCGATGGCGTTGCCACCCTCGGTGCCGCTGAACCAGGTTTCCAGGATCGCGTCAGCCGACTGGTTTTCTTCGAGAATGGTCAGCGGACGACCGTTCATCAGCACCAGCACCAACGGTTTGCCAGTGGCTTTCAGGGCGCGGATCAGCTCACGCTGATTTTCCGGGATGTTCAGGTCAGTGCGGCTGGAGGATTCGTGGGACATGCCACGGGATTCACCCACCGCTGCCACGATCACGTCAGCATCCTTGGCCGCTTTCACCGCTTCGTCGATCAGCACGTTGGCCGGACGCGGATCATCGATCACTTCCGGGGCGTCGAAGTTGAGGAAGTTCAGGTAGTCGAGAACCTTCTTGTCGCTGGTGATGTTGGCGCCACGGGCGTAGATCAGGTTCGCCTTGTCGCCGATCACATTGCTCATGCCGTCGAACAGGGTCACCGATTGCGCCGGACGACCGGCGGCAGCCCAACTGCCCATCATGTCGATCGGAGCCTTGGCCAGCGGGCCGACCAGCGCGATTTTTGCGTCTTTCTTCAGCGGCAGGGTTTCGTTCTGGTTTTTCAGCAAGACCAGACTGCGACGCGCCACTTCACGGGCGTCGGCGCGGTGCAGGCGACTCTCGGCGTAAGTATCGGCCGGATCATCCTCGGCCTTGCCGATGCGCAGGTACGGATCCTTGAACAGGCCCATGTCGTACTTGGCCGCGAGGACTTCACGCACGGCGTTGTCGATGTCTTTTTGTTCGATCTCGCCGGACTTGAGCAGCCCCGGCAGCTCTTTGCCGTACAGGGTGTCGTTCATGCTCATGTCGATGCCGGCCTTGATCGCCAGCTTCGCCGCTTCACGACCGTCGCGGGCGACGCCGTGCTTGATCAGTTCGAAGATCGCACCGTGGTCGCTGACCGCCAGGCCCTTGAAGCCCCAGTCCTTGCGTAGCAGGTCGTTCATCAGCCAGGTATTGGCGGTGGCCGGAATGCCGTTGATCGAGTTCAACGCCACCATCACACCGCCGGCGCCGGCATCAATTGCGGCGCGGTACGGTGGCAGGTAGTCCTGGTACATCTTCACCGGGCTCATGTCGACGGTGTTGTAGTCGCGACCACCCTCGACCGCGCCGTACAGGGCGAAGTGCTTGACGCTGGCCATGATGCTGTCGGCGGCGCTCGGGGTTTCACCCTGATAAGCCTTGACCATGACTTTGGCGATGCGCGAGGTCAGGTAGGTGTCTTCCCCGAAACCTTCGGAGCTGCGGCCCCAGCGCGGGTCGCGGGAGATGTCGACCATCGGTGCGAAGGTGATGTCGAGGCTGTCGGCGGCGGCTTCTTTGGCGGCAACGCGGCCGGACTGGCCGATGGCGTCCATGTCCCAGCTCGAAGCGAGGGCCAGTGGAATCGGGAAAATCGTACGGTGGCCGTGGATCACGTCGTACGCGAAAAACATCGGAATCTTCAGACGGCTGCGCATCGCCGCGTCCTGCATCGGACGGTTTTCCGGGCGGGTGATCGAGTTGAACGTGCCGCCGATGTTGCCGGCGGCGATCTCTTTGCGGATCAGTTCGCGCGGCATTTCCGGGCCGATGCTGATCAGGCGCAACTGGCCGATTTTCTCGTCGAGGGTCATTTGCTTCATCAGGTTGCTGATGAAAGCGTCCTTGTTTTCCAGAGGTACCGGGGTCGTGGCGGCCAATACTTGATGACTGGCCAGGCTGACGAACAGACCCAGCAAACACAGCTTCTTCATGAATATTTTTCTCAAGGGCCCAAACGGCAAATGCAATGCCGGCCAGCCAAAAGTTAGGGAGCGACTATTGTTGTTCGGGTGCAGGCTCGAAAAAACAGAGCCAGAAACGACAGCCGACACTCGGCAGCGTGAACGCGCAGGGCACTTTTTAGCCCATTGGCCCGTCGCAATCCAGTGGCGCGGCCGATTATGCCCCAAGAGCCGGCCGAGAATGTTTCGCGCCCGGTTTTTATAATGAAATGTGCCAAGGAGCATCACTGCGATGAATGTCAGTCCAACCTATCGCTCGCGCTTGCAGGTCGCCACGCTGCTGGTGCTGGCCACGCTGCTGACGGCGTGCGGCATCAACAACATCCCGACCCTCGACGAACAGGCCAAAGCGGCGTGGGGGCAAGTGCAGAACCAGTACCAGCGCCGTGCCGACCTGATCCCCAACCTGGTCGAAACGGTAAAGGGCTACGCCAAACATGAAGAGGAAACCCTGACCGCGGTGATTGAGGCCCGAGCGAAAGCGACGTCGATTCAGGTTGACGCCAGTACCCTCGACAACCCGGAAAAACTCAAACAGTTCCAGCAGGCGCAGGATCAACTGACTGGCGCATTGAGTCGCTTGATGGTGGTCTCCGAACGTTATCCGGATCTGAAAGCCAACCAAAACTTCCTCGCCCTGCAATCGCAACTCGAAGGCACGGAAAACCGCATCGCCGTGGCGCGGCGCGATTTCATTCTGGCGGTGCAGAAATACAACACCGAGATTCGCACCTTCCCCGGTCGCCTCTGGCACAGCGTGATGTACAGCGACCTGCCGATCCGTGAAACCTTCGAAGCCACCACGCCCGGTGCAGAAAAGGCCCCGGAAGTGAAATTCTGATCCGGGGTTGCCCATGCGTGTATTGAAGATGGGCCTGGTGCTGATGCTGTGGCTGTTCGCCGTCAGCGCCCGGGCCGAGTTGACCTTTCCGGCGCTGAGCGGGCGGGTGGTCGACGAAGCGCAGTTGATCGAGCCGTCGGTGCGCGCGCAGTTGAGCCAGCAATTGCAGGCTCACGAGCAGGCGACCGGCGAGCAACTGGTAGTTGTGACGTTGCCGAACCTGCAAGGCACCACCATCGAGGACTATGGTGTCGAACTTGGCCGGCACTGGGGCATCGGCCAGAAGGACAAGAACAACGGCGCCCTGTTGATCGTCGCCCGGGACGAGCGCAAATTGCGCATCGAGGTCGGCTACGGGCTGGAGGATCGCCTGACCGATGCCCAGAGTTCGGTGATCATTCATCAGGTCATCACACCGTCGTTCAAGGCCGGCAACTTCAGCAAGGGCATCAGCGACGGCGTGGCGGCGATGCTGGTGGTGCTGGGTGGCAATCCGCTGGACGAACCGTCCACGGTGTATGAATCGGCTGGCGATCCTTCGGATGATTTCGTCTCACGGCACCCGGCGTTGTTCGTATTTCTGGTGATGTTGTTCATCCTGACTGTTTTTGTCTGCCAGATGCTCGGTATCCTTCCCGCCGGCCGTGGCGGCTCCGGAGG
>NZ_VXCA01000022.1 GCF_011369485.1 Pseudomonas atagonensis
CCTTTTGTCTTCGAGGTGGAACTGGTCAGTGAGCAGCCGTCGCTGGACCTCGAAACCCTGCTGCACAAACCGGCCTTCCTGCAACTGTCGCCCGACGGCAGCGGCATCCACGGCCAGATCTACCGCGCCGCCCAAGGCGATTCCGGCAAGCGCCTGACCCGTTATTCGGTGACCCTGCGCCCGCAACTGGCGTACCTCGCGCACCGGATCAATCAGCGCATTTTCCAGAACCTCACGGTGCCGAAAATCATCGGCATGGTCCTCGAAGAACACGGCATCCAGAGCAACGCCTACGAATTCAAGACCGGGTCGATCTATCCCGAGCGCCTCTACTGCGTGCAATACGATGAATCGGACCTGCATTTCATCCAGCGCCTGTGCGAGGAAGAAGGTATTCATTACCACTTCCAGCACACCGCGACGGCACACACACTGGTGTTCGGCGATGACCAGACGGTGTTCCCGAAACTCAAACCGGTGGCCTATCAGCAAGACTCCGGCATGGTCGCCAAGGACCCGGTGATCAAGCGCTTCGACCTGCGCCTGGAAACCCGCACCAGCCGCACCACCCGCCGCGATTACGACTTCGAAAAACCACGGATCACCCTCGAAAGCGAAAACCGTGGCGACGCCCTGCCCGACCTCGAAGACTACGACTATCCAGGCCGTTTCATTGACCGCGAGCGCGGCAAACACCTGGCAAAACGTGCCCTCGAACGTCATCGCAGCGACTTCCAGCTCGCCGAAGGCAAGAGCGATCAGCCGCTGCTGGTCAGCGGCCACTTTCTGGCCCTGACGCAACACCCGAAAGCCAAATGGAATGACCTGTGGCTGCTCACCGAAGTCCTCCACGAAGGCAAGCAGCCGCAAGTGCTGGAAGAATCCGTCACCAGCGACACCACCGCGCTGAAAGACGATTTCCATCAGGGCTACCGCAACCGCTTTCAGGCCACCCCGTGGGACGTGCCCAACCGCCCGCCCCTGCGCCACCCGAAACCGCGCATCCTCGGCAGCCAGAGCGCCGTGGTCACCGGCCCCAAAGGCGAAGAGATTCATTGCGACGAATACGGTCGGGTCAAAGTGCAATTCCACTGGGATCGCGAAGGCCAGGCCGACGACAAGACCAGTTGCTGGCTGCGCGTCTCCAGCGCCTGGGCCGGCGCCCAGTACGGCGGCATCGCCATCCCGCGCATCGGCATGGAAGTACTGGTCACCTTCCTTGAAGGCGACCCCGACCAGCCGCTGATCAGCGGCTGCCTGTATCACAAGGAAAACACCGTCCCGTACGCCCTGCCGACGAACAAGACCCGCAGCACCTTCAAGACCCTTAGTTCGATGGGTGGCGGCGGCTACAACGAACTGCGCATCGAAGACAAGAAAGGTCAGGAACAGATCTACCTGCACGCCCAGCGCGACTGGGACGAAAATATCGAGCACGACCAGAAAATTCGGGTCGGCAACGAACGCCACGACACCGTCGAAAAGAACAGCTACAGCGAGTTCAAGGCCGAAGAACACCACACCGTCTACGCCGACCGCAAAGTTGAAGCGCGCGCCAACGACCACCTCACCGTGGGCGTCAACCAGCACATCAAAATCGGCACCGGCCAGTTCATCGACGCGGGGCAGGAAATCCACCTGAGCAGCGGCATGAAAGTGGTGCTGGAGGCCGGTGCCGAGCTGACCCTGATCGGCGGCGGCAGCTTCATCAAACTCGACGCCGGCGGCGTGACCCTGAGCGGGCCGGTGATCAACATCAACTCTGGCGGCGGGCCGGGCAGCGGCACGGGGGCGGCGCCTTTGTTGCCGGGGCCATTGAAGCAGGCGGATGCGGATAAGGCCGGAACCGTATTAGTGCCGGCCATGCTCAATCCGTTTGTACGAAAAAGCATGCAAGGCCTTCCCCTTGTTCCTGTCTGCGGAAAGCAATCCAACGGCGCTTGCTCACGAGAGGTTTGCCCATGTCTGCATGGTTGAGTCAATTCCTTGAACTACCAGTAGCCGCAGCGCCTTCGAGCAGCGGTGGAAGCCGTTGTCTGTATTGCATTATCGACAGTGTCCGCCAGCCCCGCGCCCTCGAGCAGCTCTATCAGCAATCCGACCTGAACGGAGTGGAAAAACTGTTTCAGGACACGCCTTTTGCTGAAATGGATGATGTCAGCCCGCTTTGGCTTCAACTGAAACCGGGAAGCGCCGCCGCAACCAAGGCCATTGAACTATGCCGAGAGAGTCGTGCAGGCATCCTTCTGACCTCCAGCGATACACCGGAAAATGCCTTACTGCATGCCCGTCGTCTGTTGCGAATGAACTCCCAATCCTACGGAGACTCTCTGGCGCGGTTCTACGACCCGGCTTTCTGGAGCGCATTGGCAATGACCGCCCCCGCACAGGCTCTCTACGGCCCATGGGAAAGTGTCCATACGCCGCCGGCTCATGTCGAAGATCAGAACTGGCGAACCTGGGAACGACCACGCGATGCCAATGGCGCGAAAGATGAGTTCAGGTATCCCCTGCAATTGCACGACGACACGCTTGCCGCGTTCGATGAAATCCGCTGGTGGTATTGGATCAGGTCCCGGGAGGCTGAATCAGCCAATGGGTTGCCCGACAGTGAACTACCTGTGGTGTCAGAAAATTTGCAGTTACTGGTAGATCACGGCATTGACGAGGGGCGACATCTGGAGCGCTTGCTGCCGCAATTGAGGCAGAACCTCTTACAAGAACGCACCGACGCCATGAACGTGCTGAGCAGCGAGATGCCGGCATTCGAGAAAGTACAACGACTGGAAGTCTGAGATGACAGGTACGTCCGAACAAACAACCCCGCAAGAGCCCACACCAGTCGTTATACCGGCGGATCCGCCAAAGACGCCCGCTGATGCCGAGACGTTCTGCAAAGACAAGAAGCCCGGTTGCAGCAGTAGCTACGACGACATCATCTACGTCACCGGCCAACGTCGATTCTGGCTACTGCCCAAACGCACGTCGGAAAAGCTGAAGGAAAGCGTGAGCTTGCTCAAGCAGAAGACCGTCGACACAGACAAGGCCACTCGCATGAGCAACATCGCCGATGCCGGATTGATGGAGTACTTCCTCACACCGGGGCCCGAAGCCTTTCTCGAAGGCGAGCAACGTAGCAATTACTTGGAGTCGAAGTCGGCAATCCCCGAAGACACTACCAAGAAAGCCCAGTGCCGTAAGGATTGGGAGGCGGCAAAAGCCAAGGGTGACAGCGACGCTACGATGCATGCCGAGCGCGAGATGTTCCACGCCGGACAACGCATCGAGAAAAACCAGAAAAACATGGAAACCCTCGAAAAAGTATCCGACGCAAAAGCAAAAACGTTGGGGTACAAACGAGAAAATGGGATCTTCTATACCCCGCGTGCGTTAAAGGCTCGTGACGCCATCGACAAGTACATTGAAGAGCGTGACAAGGCCAAAGCCCATGGCTACAAAATGTTCGACCCAGGCACCAAAAAAATCGCTTCCGCCTGGGAGCACTTGAAAGACTACAAGGCGCTACACAAAAAACTGATTGAAACCGGTGAAGTCGATAAGAAGGCGTTGAGGGGTGTACAGCTCAACATCCTTGCGTTGAAAGACCTGATGTCCAAGTACATCAACTCCATCGTGGAACTCGCTGAATGCGGGATCGCGGTTCCCGAGTTCGCCCTCAGCCCCGACGATCAGTATGCGGGCACCGAAGACTTCCAAGCCTTCGTAGAGCTGACCACCAAGCGAGATGAACTCGAGAAGAAAATTGAAGACCGCTATTCCCAGTGGGTCTCGGCCACTGGAGGCAAATCCGCGCCACCCGGGGTGCTCTTCGTCAAATTGAGAGATCAGTGGTACGAGCTGAATACCGAAGCAGAGCGGATTCAGACGACCGCCGAAGCCCGCGTGCGAGAAATCCGGCCCCCTCGTATGTTTCTATGGGACCCCGAAACCTATAAGCCAAAACCGATTGAGCGCCTTGCCAAGACCAACATTCCTTTGCGCGAACTCAGCAGCGCGTCGTCGACAACGATCCTGAACCACATCAGCCTCAAGCACTTGGCTCAGGTCAGCGGCAATGCATTCAAGGGGCAACTGAAAGAGCTTGCCACCAGCTTGCCCAAGTCAATCGCCAAAGAGGCCGACGACGATCGAGTTTTCAGTGACTGGCTCAATCAGGAGGGCGCACTTCAATTCGATGAGAAAGGTCCGTGGTTCGACGAGCATGGCTTGTTCGTGCCCGACAAATTCTTCGCTGCGCTGGAGGCCAAAGGCTACAGAGTTGAAAGCATCAAGGCTGAAGACAAGCGCAAACGTTGGGGTGAAAACCTCAAA
Organism: Pseudomonas atagonensis; assembly: GCF_011369485.1. Taxonomy (GTDB): domain Bacteria; phylum Pseudomonadota; class Gammaproteobacteria; order Pseudomonadales; family Pseudomonadaceae; genus Aquipseudomonas; species Aquipseudomonas atagonensis. The sequence continues at coordinate 4,333 of NZ_VXCA01000022.1, forward strand.
GCGATGGTGTTCGAAGACAAGCAGCTTCGTAATCTCATGCTTTTTGACAACAGCCCGCAGGCGCAACTGGTCAGATGCTTGTTACCAGAAGGCGCCAACCTGCTGACAGAAGTCAAAATGGAAGGCCCCACCTGGAAAAATGGCGCCCCTCAAATTGCCAACGTTGAAGTCGCTCTGGATGTAACGGCATGGCGCGGGGAAGTGACCCTGCTGAAAGTCGAGCTACCAAAACGGGCCAAGGCTGAACCTTGGACCGCCAAATACAAGGCTCACGATGGCAGTATCCGCAGCGTCAATTTCGGCAAATTGTCCCTGGATCTGGAAGCCAAGGCCTGGGGCTTCGCCGGCGCCAGCCTGATGCTTTCCCGCGATCTGTCTCTGGATCAAAAAACCGGTTACACCAGCCTTGTTGGCGTAGACGTTGCCGAAAAAACCGGCGAAGTTGGCAAATACGAAGTGTTTGCTGGCGCCCAGGCTGGATGCAAAGTGACTGGCAAACTGTTCTGGTGCCCGCCTCCCGGCGTCCTCCCGCCTGCGCCAGTGCCGAACCGTCTGGCAGCCAACCAATGGCGCCCGCTGGCAAAGCTGGAAGTCGAAATGGCGGTGGCGGTCGGTGCCGGCATTTCGGGAGATCTGAACCTGCGAATGCACGACGGACGTCTTTTACTGTCGATCAAAGGCGCGCTCGTTTGGGGCGCTGGGGTCAAAGGCTATTTGACCTTTGAGGTCGGATACGAAAGCATCGTAGCCCTGACGGAACTGGTGCGACAGGAAATGGCCGCGAACCAATACAAGGATCTGGAGTGGGTGGAAACCGAAGCCTTGGCCTACGTGAAAAAACTGAGCTTCCTCGGCGCCACGGGAATTGATGTGGCGTTTGCGTATGTGCGTGGGTATGCAATTGTTAAAGAGATTTTTGATGCTCTTACTGCGGGGGATCGTGGGGGGCAGATTGCGTATACCTTAGTGAGAGATGAAAATCAGCAAGCGATGCAGGAGTGGGTATATAACCTACAACCACAAGCATTTGGCCCGCTCCTTTATACTTTAAGCAATCCGCCTATGGCCTTTACTATCGAGGCCGACAACCAGACACGGCAATTTAACCAGGATGAAACTCATCTTCTTCAGCAACAAGCTATTGAACAATGTTTAGACTGGATATCAAAAAAACCAAGAGCCTCCTCTCAATTTGAAGAATCTATAATTCGAATGAATAGAGATGGAGCTCGGCCTGGCCAAGCAGGCCTTATGTACTGCAAAAACAAAATCAGGCTAGACACATTTATGTCCGAACGTGTTTTGGCGCTGAGAGATGGAAGTAATGAAATGCGAGATCGATATCGAGGACTCGTTTCAAAACTTGGAACACGCTTGAATGATCACTGTACTTATCAAATGGAATACAAAGGTCCAGCCTTCGCACCAATTCAAAAAATCAAAAGCACTTACAAAGGACCAAACATTGATTAAGAAATTTTTATTCAGCATTTTAGCTTCATTATTTTTCTGCAATTCCGCCCTAGCGGAGTTAAGCACGGCACAGCGAATAGCCAAAGAATCGGGAATTGTACTTTTCCGCCAGAGTAATTGGCATAGCTCCCAGCCATCTTTAAACATAGCAGCAGAAGCAGGAGATCGTGAGGCCCAATACTACCTAGCTGAAGCAATTCGACTTAGCAAGCGCTATACAACTGAAGAAGCAAAAAAATGGTATGAGGCTGCGGCGGCTCAAGGCGACCTTTATGCAATGCTTCGCTTGAGTAACGAGGATGATCTGTGTAGCGGAATGGGAACCTGTTCTGGGAAAAACGCAGCGGATTGGAGAGAGAAAGTAATTGAAGAGGCGAGCGAGCGAGCTTCTAAAGGTGATACTGAAGCGATGACTGTCCTCTTTACGGCAGGACAGGGTCTGCCATGGTTGGAGCAAGCCTCCGAAGCGGGTGATAGTTACGCCCAACAACTATTAGCCAGTGTTTATAAAAGTGGTGGGGGATGGTTCCTAATCCCAGGCAATCGTGAAAAAGCAATAGCAAAATGGTTTAAAGCATCTTCAGAGGGCGGCAACCCAAGAGGAATGTTTTTTTACGCAAACTATCTATTTGACAACAATGGTGACATGCAGGAAATTGCCCACTGGGTAAAAGAAGCAGCCGAGAAAGGCCATATAGACTCAGTAAGCACCTATGCGGGAAAACTATCCAGAACTGACAATGAACTCGGATTTAAAGTAAATCTAAAAGAAGCCTACGGCCTTAACTATCTCCTTGCAAAAATAAATTCCGGAACTGCCCCAAAAGATGCAAAACGAAAGCTTTCAGAACTAGAAAAAAAGTTGAAGCCTGAAGAAATAAAAGAAAGTATTGATTTCGCTGGAACATGGGAAAAAACACATCCTCCTCTTTCTTACTTCGACCCCATATATGGCTACTAATCCAAAACAAAAACAGAAGCAGGTGAATTTACTTGACTCAAAACCCACTCTCAACCTACGCCTTACCAAATGGCAACGCTTTGATTAGTGGAGTTTTTTTAGGCTGTTTATTTTTGATGTTTTTAACCTGCGCTTCCGCCGCGCAGCTCACAGAAACTCAAACAGCAGCCAGAAATAAGGGTATTGCTCTTTACCAACAAAGCGCATGGACTTCCTCACAACCATTTTTAAAAACCGCCGCTGAAGCTGGCGACCGTAACGCTCAGTATTTTTTAGGCGAGGCGATACGACTGAGTAATCGTTACATGACGGACGAAGCCAAAAAATGGTATGAGGCCGCCGCCGAGCAGGGCGACCTTTACGCCATGCTACGTCTCAGCAATAAAAATGACCTGTGCACAGTATTGGAAGAGTGCACAGGTAAAAATAGTGAAGAATGGAGGGCGCATGCGGTAAAAGTCGCTCGTGAGCGTGCAGACAAAGGTGACACAGAGGCAATGATCGTGCTGTTTACGGCCAAACAAGGATTGGAATGGCTAGAAAGGGCTGCGGAGTCTGGTGATAGCTATGCTCAGCAATTACTCGCCAGTGCCTATAAAAGAGGACAGGGCTGGTTCCTGATTCCAGGTAGTCGCGAGAAAGCAATAGAAAAGTGGTTTAAAGCATCGGCTGAAGGCGGCTACCCTCCGGGCATGTACCTCTATGCAAACTATCTGTATGAACACAATGGAAGCAAAGAGGACGTAGGACGTTGGCTTAAAAAAACGGCCGAATCCGGTCATATTGAGGCACTAGGAGGGTACGCCTTAAACATCGCACACTTACCAGATAGTTATGGATTCCCTCTAGACTTAGTGAAAGCCTACGGATTTACATATTTAATATCAAACCTCAAAGGTGGGGCGACTTCTCCTGAAGAGGCAAGACTCAACCTTCCAGAAATAGCAAAAAAAATGCAACCCAAGGAAATTGAACTTGGAATTTCCTTTGCAAAGGAATGGGAAAAAACACACCCGCCACTCTCCTATTTCGATCCTATATACGGCTATTAAGACCTAGCAAACTCAAGAAAGGCCAGCGCCCCCTAAAGCTGGCCATTTTCAAAAAACAATATACTCCCAACAGAAAAAGAAAAGAGGTGACAGATTTAACTTTGATTAAGAAAATTCTTGCCATAATTTCATGCTCAATTTTATTTTCCGATTCAGTTTTTGCCAAACTAACTACTGAGCAAGAGGCCGCAAAAGAAAAAGGCATTTCACTTTACCAACAAAGTGACTGGTACGACTCCCAACCGCTACTCAAAATTGCGGCAGAGAGTGGAGATAGTGTTGCGCAGTACTATCTAGGAGAAGCCATTCGTCTTAGTAAACGCTACATCACAGAAGACGCAAAAAAATGGTACGAGGCAGCAGCCAGCCAAGGTGACCTTTACGCAATGCTACGTCTAAGCAACACAGATGATCTATGTAAAGAAATGGGTAGCTGTGCCGGTAAAAGCGGTGAAGAGTGGCGAGAGCATGCTTTGAAGATTGCAAAAGAACGTGCCGAAAAAGGCGATTCTGAAGCAATGACTGTTTTATTCACAGCGAAGCAAGGTTTGGAGTGGTTGGAAAGAGCGGCAAACGCTGGTAACGGGTTTGCCCAGAAAGTCCTTGCAGGGCTTTACCAAGACGGTGGCGGATGGTTCCTGACTCCCGGTAGTCGCGAGAAAGCTGTTGAGAAATGGTTTAAAGCCTCAGCCGAGAGCGGTTATGCGCCAGGCATGTATCTTTATGCAAATTTCTTGTACGAACACAACGCAAGTAAAGAAGAAGTTGGATACTGGATTGAGAAGGCTGCTGAGATGGGCCATATCGATGCTGCGGGTGGCTATGCTTTGACGGTAGCCCATCTTCCTGACAGCTACGGTTTTCCATTGGATTTAGTGAAAGCTTACGGAATAACCTACCTTATCTCGAAACTAGAGGGGGGTGGAGTCGCACCGGAAGATGCTCGCAGAAGCCTTCCAGAAATAGCAGAAAAAATGACTCCAGAAGAAATCAAAAAAGGGATAGCTTTCGCAAAAGAGTGGAAAACAAAGCATCCTCCACTATCTTATTTTGTTCCACCTTATGGATACTAACCTAAGAAAAAGGCGGCAGAATTAATTTCTAAAAAAGTTTTTCCACCTTTTTCTTGTCATCTGTTTCTTTCGTATATAAGAGTCGACTCTCGCACCAGTCAAAGGTCTGACGCCGCTTATAAAGGACCAAACATTGATTAGGAATTTTATTGGAGCTTTCTGGCTCTCGTTGATTTTCTGCAGTAGCGCAACAGCTGAGCTCAACCCAGCGCAAAAAACAGCCAGAGATTCGGGCATTGCGCTTTTTCGTCAAAGTGATTGGTACGACTCCCAGCCACTCCTCACGATCGCAGCGGAAGCTGGAGATCGTGACGCCCAATATTATTTGGGCGAAGCAATTCGACTAAGTAAACGCTATATCACTGCCAATGCTAAAAAATGGTATGAGGCATCTGCTGAGCAGGGCGATCTTTATGCAATGCTTCGTTTAAGTAAAGAAGATGACTTGTGTACCATTATGGACAGCTGCTCTGAAAAAGGCGCTAAAGATTGGCGAGAGCAAGTATTAAAAGCGGCAAACGAGCGAGCAGTTAAAGGCGACACTGAAGCAATGACAGTGCTCTTTACAGCTGGCCAAGGGATTTCCTGGCTTGAGAAAGCGGCGGAAGGCGGTGACAGTTATGCCCAACAACTATTAGCCTGCGTTTACAAAAGCGGTGCTGGTTGGTTTTTAGTTCCAGGGAGCCGCGAAAAAGAGATTAATCGATTGTTTAAATCTTCTTCTGAGGGTGGTAATCCGAGAGGAATGTTTCTCTACGCAAATTATTTATATGACCACAACGGCAGCAAAGAGGAAATTGCACACTGGGTAAAAAAAGCTGCAGAAAACAGCCACATAGACTCATTAATTACCTATGCATATAAAATTTCCGACCCTTCCAACGAACTCGACTACCCAGTAAATCTGAAAGAAGCATACGGTTTGATTCTAATACTTTCGAAACTTGAGGCCGGAACGGCTCCAGAGGACGCAAAACGAAAGCTTCCAGAGCTTGAGAGCCAGATGAAACCAGATGAAATAAAACAAGGTATCGAATTTTCCAAAGAGTGGAAAAAAACTCACCCGCCACTTTCGTATTTTGATCTAATTTACGGATATTGACACCCAGCAGAGACAAGCAAGGCCAGTTCAACAACACCAACATAGACCTGGCCGCTTTCAAAAAAACAAGAAACCCTGACAGAGCTGCACTTTGAATATAAAAAACATTGCACTCGCTCTATATTTAACACTTTCATCATACACGGCCTGTGCCCAGCTCTCTGCGGACCAGCAAATAGCTAAAGATCAAGGCCTAACTCTGTATCAGCAAAGTGACTGGTACGACTCTCAACCGCTACTTAAAATCGCAGCCGAAGGAGGAGATCGAGTTGCCCAATACTACTTGGGGAAGCTCTTCGCTTGAGCAATCGCTACACCACTGCCGAAGCAAGAAAGTGGTACGAAGCAGCTGCTAATCAAGGCGATCTTTACGCGATGCTGCGCTTGAGCAGCAAAAGCGATCCCTGCAATGTTTTTGGGGATTGCACAGGAATGAGCGCTGACGAATGGCGCGATCAAGCAATAGAAACAGCCAAGGAACGTGCTAAACATGGCGACACTGAGGCTATGACTGTACTTTTTATCACCAAACAAGGATTTAACTGGTTAGAACAGGCTGCAGAAGCGGGCGACCCTTTGGCACAAAACACACTCGCGGGAATGTACAAAGACGGTGGTGGCTGGTTTTTTATTCCGGGCAGCCGGAATAAAGCCATTAAAAAATGGTATAGAGCATCGGCTGAAGGCGGATACCCACGGGCAATGTATCTATACGCAAACTATCTTTTTGAAAACAACGGCAAAAAAGAAGACGTTGCTTTCTGGCTCAAAAAATCTGCGGAACATGGATATATTGAGGCGGTTGGAAACTACGCCCTGAGTGTAGCTCATATGCCTGACGATCTTGGCTATACAAAAGACCTGACGGAGGCATATGCCCTTGCTTACTTGATGTCTGGACTCAACGGTGGCGGAACGGCTGCTGAAGATGGAAAAATGATACTTTCTGACATCGCCAAAGAGATGACAGAAAAAGAAATAAAGCAAGGCATACTGCTTGCCAAAAACTGGAAAAAATCACACCCTCCTCTTTCATACTTTCCGCCAATCTATGGATACTAAAAAAGCAAACAATTACAACAATCCAAGCGCAAGCCTTGCACACACTAAGTTAGTCCATAACAAAAAAGGAAGATCAATATAAAATATCATCTTCCTCCTTTTTCTTGCATCAAATTACTCATTGCACAGACAAGAGCAGATCACCCCGCTTAAACCAAAGCCACCCTAACCTGCCTCTCCAACTCCACCTTCAACCCCGGCTCCAGCTTCAACTGCCGCGCCAGTTCATCCAGATAGCTCTTCTCCATGAAGTTTTCCTCATCCACCATCATCACGCTCGCCACGTACATCTCGGCGGCCATCTCCGGCGTGCTTGCCGCGCGGGCGACGTCGGTGGGGTCGAGGGGTTTGTTGAGTTCGGCGTGGAGCCAGTGTTTGAGCTCCTGGTCGTTGTCGAGTCGGGTGAATTCGCCTTCGATCAGTTGGCGTTCGCGGTCGTCGATGTGGCCGTCGGCCTTGGCGGCGGCGACCAGGGCTTTGAGGATGGCCTGGCTGTGTTGTTCGACTTGCGCCGGTGGCAGGCGATCGAGGGTTTGCGGTTCGCTTTGTGGGGCGGTGCCTTTTTGGGCGTTCCAGTTGCCGTAGGCTTTGTAGGCGATCACGCCGAGTGCGGCGAGGCCACCGTAAATGGCGACTTTACCGCCAACCTTGCGGGCCTTATTACTGCCAAGCAACAGGCCCATTGCGCCGGCCGCCAGGGCACCGCCGCCTGCGCCTGACAGCAAACCGCCGAGTGCACCGTTACTGGAAGATCCGCCCAGCAAGCCGCCCAAGCCACCGGCAGCCGGCTTGTTCTGCGCCCCGCCGGCCTTGTTCTGCAGCAGTTCCTGGCCGGATTTGAGGAGTTGATCGAGCAATCCACGGGTGTTCATGTTCCGTCTCCAAACAGGGGTTATCCGGATCAATAAGGCCCTCAGCCTAGTTCGAAAGTGCCCGTCACTTGGGTGCGAGTGTGCTTCCAGATGTTGCCTGGCCCACCGCAGCCCTTCGCGAAAATAGATATACACTCGAGGCAATCTATAAAAACCGCCCACCGGGTAAACCTTCCATGATGACCTTGCGTCAGATCCGCCATTTCATCGCCGTGGCTGAGACCGGCTCGATCTCCGCCGCCGCGCAAACCGCGTTCATTTCCCAATCGACCCTGACCCTGGCCATCCAGCAACTGGAGGAAGAAATCGGCGTCAGCCTGTTCAATCGCCACGCCAAGGGCATGACGCTCACCCATCAGGGACATCAATTCCTACGCCAGGCGCACCTGATTCTGGCGACCGTGGACAACGCCAAACGCAGCCTGCAACAGAGCACCGATCAGGTCGCCGGGCAGTTGATCGTCGGCGTGACCAGTCTGGTGGCCGGTTATTACCTGGCGGATTTGCTCACTCGTTTCCAGCGCGCCTATCCGAATGTCGAGATCCGGGTGATGGAGGACGAACGGCCGTACATCGAGCATTTGCTGGTCAGCGGCGAGATCGATGTCGGGGTGTTGATTCTCTCCAACCTCGAAGACCGCCACGCCTTGCAGACCGAAGTGCTGACCCACTCGCCGCACCGTTTGTGGCTGCCGGCCCAGCATCCGTTGCTGGAACACGACAGCATCAACCTCGCCGACGTTGCCCGGGAGCCGTTGATTCAACTGAACGTCGACGAGATGGATCGCAATGCCCAACGCCTTTGGCGCGGCGCCGGGCTGCAACCGAAGATCACCCTCAGAACCGCGTCTACCGAGGCCGTGCGAAGCCTGGTTGCGGCGGGACTCGGCGTATCGATCCAGCCCGACATGACCTACCGCCCTTGGTCACTCGAAGGCGACATCATCGAGGCCCGGCCAATCGCCGACCTCAGCCAGACCCTCGACGTCGGCCTGGCCTGGCGTCGTGGCACCGCGCGGCCCGCGCTGGTCGATCCTTTCCTGACCGTGGCCCGCGAACAGCCTCACGGCGGACGCAAGCCATCTATTTAATCGAATGCCACCTTCAGTATTTAGAATTTGTCGACCCCGGAGCCGCGCACTAGTCTTGCTGCATCTATAAGACGGTCGGCTCCCGGAACAGGGAGCAACATGGCCATACAAGAAAAGAGATCACGGAAAATGGCTGGCGCGCAGACCCACATGCACACCGCATTGCTAATCGACGGCGAACTGGTCGCCGGCCAGGGTTTTGTCGAACCGATCCTCAACCCGGCCACCGGCGAAGTCCTGACCCAGATCGCCGAAGCCAGCACCGAGCAAGTCGAAGCCGCCATCCTCGCCGCCCACCGCGCCTTTGCCGAGTGGTCGCGCACCACCCCGCAACAACGCTCGAATCTGCTGCTGGAAATCGCCAACGCCGTCGAAAAACACGCAGACCACCTCGCCCGCCTCGAAGCCCTGAACTGCGGCAAGCCGCTGCACCTGGCCCGGCAGGACGATTTGACCGCCACCGTCGATGTATTCCGCTTTTTCGCCGGCGCCGTGCGCTGCCAGACCGGCCAGCTCAGCGGCGAGTACGTGCCGGGCTACACCAGCATGGTGCGCCGCGATCCGATTGGCGTCGTCGCCTCGATTGCGCCGTGGAACTACCCGATCATGATGGCCGCGTGGAAGATCGCCCCGGCCCTCGCTGCCGGTAATACGCTGGTGTTCAAGCCTTCCGAACACACGCCGCTGTCGATTCTGGCGTTGGCCCCGGCGCTGGCCGAGATTCTGCCGCGCGGAGTGATCAACATTGTCTGCGGTGGCGGCGAGGGCGTCGGCAGTCACTTGGTCGGCCATCCGAAAGTGCGCATGGTGTCGCTGACCGGCGATATCGTCACCGGCCAGAAAATCCTCCAGGCCGCCGCCAAAACCCTGAAACGCACCCACCTCGAACTCGGCGGCAAGGCCCCGGTAATCGTGTGCAACGATGCCGATCTCAAAGCCGTGGTCGAAGGCGTTCGCACTTATGGCTATTACAACGCCGGGCAGGATTGCACGGCGGCTTGCCGGATCTACGCCCAGGCCGGGATTCACGACAAATTGGTCGCCGAGCTCGGCGCGGCGGTCAGCAGCCTGCGCTTCGCCGGCAAACGCGATGCGGATAATGAGATCGGCCCGCTGATCAGCACCCGCCAGCGCGACCGCGTTTCCAGTTTTGTCGAGCGCGCCCTCGGTCAGCCGCACATCGAACGGGTGACCGGCGCAGCGGTGCATTCCGGCGCCGGGTTCTTCTATCAGCCAACCCTGCTGGCCGGTTGCAAACAGAGCGATGAAATCGTCCAGCGCGAAGTGTTCGGCCCGGTGGTGACCGTGACCCGCTTCGACGAACTGGCGCAAGCGGTGGACTGGGCCAACGACTCGGAATACGGCCTCGCCTCGTCGGTCTGGACCCAGAACCTGGACAAGGCGATGCAGGTCGCCGCGCGGCTGCAATACGGCTGCACCTGGATCAACAGCCATTTCATGCTAGTCAGCGAAATGCCCCACGGCGGCCTGAAACGCTCCGGTTACGGCAAAGACTTATCCAGCGATTCGCTACAGGACTACAGCGTGGTGCGGCACATCATGGCCCGCCACGGCCAGCATCTCTGACTACGCTAATAACAAGCCGACCACGGCATGCTTCACCGCGTTCACAACTGCCCCGACCATAATTTAAAGAAGAGGGTTCACCATGTTCGTGCACAAGACCGCACTGCTCAGTGCAATCACCACGGCCCTGCTGGCCAGCGCCAGCCTGCAGGCCGCCGAGCCGCTGAAAGCCGTCGGCGCCGGCGAAGGCCAGTTGGATATCGTCGCTTGGCCCGGTTACATCGAACGCGGTGAAAGCGACAAGGCCTACGACTGGGTGACCGGTTTCGAGAAGGAAACCGGCTGCAAGGTCAATGTGAAAACCGCCGCCACCTCTGACGAAATGGTCAGCCTGATGGCCAAGGGCGGTTACGACCTGGTGACCGCGTCGGGCGATGCCTCGTTGCGGTTGATCGTCGGCAAGCGTGTGCAACCGATCAACACCGCGTTGATTCCGAACTGGAAATCCCTCGACCCGCGCCTGAAAGACGCGCCGTGGTACGTGGTCAACAACCAGACCTACGGCACCCCGTACCAGTGGGGCCCGAACGTGCTGATGTACAACACCAACGTGTTTAAGACCGCGCCGACCAGCTGGAACGTGGTGTTCGACGCGCAGAACCTGCCTGACGGCAAGCCGAACAAGGGCCGCGTGCAGGCCTACGACGGCCCGATCTACATCGCCGACGCGGCGCTCTACCTTAAATCCACCAAGCCTGAGCTGGGCATCAAGGATCCGTACCAACTCACCGAAGATCAGTACAAAGCTGTGCTGGAACTGTTGCGCGCCCAGCAGAAGCTGATCCACCGCTACTGGCACGACACCACCGTGCAGATGAGCGACTTCAAGAATGAAGGCGTGGTCGCGTCGAGTGCCTGGCCGTATCAGGTCAACGGCCTGATGAACGAGAAGCAGCCGATTGCTTCGACCATTCCGAAAGAAGGCGCTACTGGCTGGGCCGACACCACCATGTTGCACGCCGAGGCCAAGCACCCGAACTGCGCGTACAAGTGGATGGACTGGTCGCTGCAGCCGAAAGTCCAGGGTGATGTGGCGGCATGGTTCGGCTCGTTGCCGGCGGTTCCGGCGGCTTGCCAGGGCAGTGAGTTGCTCGGCGCCGAAGGTTGCAAGACCAACGGTTTCGACCAGTTCGACAAGATCGCTTTCTGGAAAACCCCGCAGGCTGAGGGTGGGAAGTTTGTGCCTTACAGCCGCTGGACCCAGGACTACATCGCGATTATGGGCGGTAGGTAAAACCTGGAACAACGCGGTCTGCTCCCTTTCCCCCTCGCCCCCCTGGGGGAGAGGGCTGGGGTGAGGGGGTGGCTTTTGATCTTGCTCTTAATTTCAGGGCAAAGGCCGAAACCGCTGCCCTCACCCCCCGCCCTCTCCCGGAGGGATAGGGAGCTAAAAGCGAACCGCGTCGCCCTCATCAAACAGGTGAGCCAACACGGGCATACACCGCCAAACGATCCAGTTTTTTCAGAAGTCCAGGCAGGGCCGCTGCGACGGCCCTCGCCTTTTCGGAGCACCGCATCATGACGCTTGCAGTCCAGTTCACCAACGTTTCCCGGCAGTTCGGCGAGGTGAAGGCCGTTGACCGGGTTTCCATCGACATTCAGGACGGCGAGTTCTTTTCCATGCTCGGCCCCTCCGGTTCGGGCAAGACCACCTGCCTGCGCCTGATCGCCGGGTTCGAACAACCGAGCGCCGGCTCGATTCGCATTCACGGCGCCGAAGCCGCCGGTCTGCCGCCCTATCAACGCGACGTCAACACGGTGTTTCAGGATTACGCGCTGTTCCCGCACATGAACGTGCTGGACAACGTCGCCTACGGTTTGAAAGTCAAAGGGGTGAGCAAAAACGAGCGCCACAAACGCGCCGAAGAAGCGTTGGACATGGTCGCCCTCGGCGGCTACGGCGCGCGCAAACCGGTGCAGTTGTCCGGCGGCCAGCGCCAGCGCGTCGCCCTCGCCCGCGCCTTGGTCAATCGTCCTCGGGTGCTGCTGCTCGACGAGCCGTTGGGCGCTCTCGATCTGAAGTTGCGCGAACAGATGCAGAGCGAATTGAAGAAGCTGCAACGCCAGCTCGGCATCACCTTCATCTTCGTCACCCACGACCAGACTGAAGCGCTGTCGATGTCCGACCGCGTGGCCGTGTTCAACAAGGGTCGCATCGAGCAGGTCGACACGCCGCGCAATCTGTACATGAAACCGACCACCACGTTTGTCGCCGAATTCGTCGGCACTTCGAACGTGATTCGCGGCGATCTGGCGCGCCAGCTCAGCGGTCATCCTCAGCCGTTTTCGATCCGTCCGGAGCATGTGCGGTTTGCCGAAGGCCCGTTGGCCAGCCATGAAATCGAAGTCAGCGGTCTGCTCCACGACATTCAGTATCAGGGCAGCGCCACGCGTTATGAACTGACCCTGGAAAACGGCCAGACCCTGAGCATCAGCCACGCCAACAATCAATGGATCGACAGCAGCGCCCAGCACCAGACCGGTCAGCGCCTCAGTGCTCGCTGGGCACGGGAAGCGATGATTCCGTTGCACGACACCGTGGCGAGCGGGGTATGACATGACCGCCCTCGCCCTCCCTCAATCGGCGCCGCTGCGCAGGTTTTCCAACCTGCTCTATCGCAGGCCGAATCTGTATCTGTCGATGCTGCTGGTGCCGCCGCTGCTGTGGTTCGGCGCGATCTATCTGGGGTCGCTGCTGGTACTACTGTGGCAAGGTTTTTACACCTTCGACGACTTCACCATGGCGGTCACGCCGGATCTGACCTTGGCCAACTTCGCCGCGCTGTTTCAGCCGTCGAACTTCGACATCATCCTGCGCACCCTGAGCATGGCGGTCGTGGTGTCGATCGCCAGCGCCATCGTCGCGTTCCCGATTGCCTACTACATGGCGCGCTACACCACCGGCAAGACCAAGGCGTTTTTCTACATCGCGGTGATGATGCCGATGTGGGCCAGTTACATCGTCAAGGCCTACGCCTGGACGCTGCTGCTGGCCAAGGGCGGCGTGGCGCAGTGGTTCGTGCAGCACTTGGGGCTGGAGCCGGTGCTGCAGTTCCTTCTGGGGATTCCCGGCGTGGGTGGCAGCACCTTGTCGACCTCGCATCTGGGACGATTCATGGTGTTCGTCTACATCTGGCTGCCGTTCATGATTTTGCCGATTCAGGCCTCGCTGGAGCGCCTGCCGCCGTCGTTGCTGCAAGCCTCCGCCGACCTCGGGGCCAAACCGCGCCAGACCTTCATGCAGGTGATTCTGCCGCTGTCGATTCCGGGGATTGCCGCCGGCTCAATCTTCACGTTCTCGCTGACGTTGGGCGACTTCATCGTGCCGCAACTGGTGGGCCCGCCGGGCTACTTCGTGGGCAGCATGGTTTATGCGCAGCAAGGTGCAATCGGCAACATGCCGATGGCGGCGGCGTTCACGCTGGTGCCGATTGTGCTGATCGCCATTTACCTGTCCATCGTCAAACGACTGGGGGCCTTCGATGCACTCTAATTCAGAAAAGCAGGGGGAGAAAGCCTCTTTAGGCCTGAAAATCGCGGCTTGGGGCGGGTTGGTGTTTCTGCACTTCCCGATCCTGATCATCTTTCTTTACGCCTTCAACACCGAGGAAGCGGCCTTCAGTTTTCCGCCGAAGGGCTTCACGTTGCACTGGTTCAGCGTGGCGTTTTCAAGGCCTGATGTGCTGGAAGCGATCAAGCTTTCACTGCAGATCGCAGCCATCGCCACGTTGATTGCGATGGTGCTAGGCACGTTGGCTTCGGCAGCGTTGTACCGCCGGGACTTTTTCGGCAAACAGGGCATTTCGCTGATGCTGATCCTGCCGATCGCGTTGCCGGGGATCATCACCGGGATCGCCCTGCTGGCGACCTTCAAGACGCTGGGAATCGAGCCGGGGATGTTCACCATCATCGTCGGCCACGCGACCTTCTGCGTGGTGATCGTCTACAACAACGTCATCGCCCGTTTGCGCCGTACTTCGCACAGTTTGATCGAGGCGTCGATGGACCTAGGCGCCGATGGCTGGCAGACCTTCCGCTACATCATCCTGCCGAACCTCGGCTCGGCGTTACTTGCCGGCGGCATGCTCGCGTTTGCGCTGTCGTTCGACGAAATCATCGTCACCACCTTCACCGCCGGCCATGAGCGCACGTTACCGCTGTGGCTGCTCAACCAGTTGAGCCGGCCACGGGATGTGCCGGTGACCAACGTCGTCGCCATGCTGGTGATGATGGTGACCATGCTGCCGATTCTTGGCGCGTACTACCTGACCCGCGGTGGCGAGAGCGTGGCCGGCAGCGGCGGCAAATAACCGAATAACTGAAGAAACCGGATCGAAATGTGGGAGCGGGCTTGCTCGCGAAGAGGCAATCAAATTCAGCATTGATGTCGGCTGACCCACCGCTTTCGCGAGCAAGCCCGCTCCCACAATCGAACCCGGTTTCTTCAGAAAAATAACAATTGCTTCGAAGAGGACAATCAAATGCAAACCAAACTTTTGATCAACGGCCAACTGGTCAACGGCGAAGGCCCGGCGCAACCGGTGCTCAACCCGGCGCGCGGCGAAGTGTTGGTGGAAATCAACGAGGCCACCGAGGCCCAGGTCGATGCCGCCGTGCGCGCCGCCGACAATGCCTTCGCCGAGTGGTCACAAACCGCGCCGAAAGACCGCTCGTTGCTGCTGCTCAAACTCGCCGACGCCATCGAAGCCCACGGCGAAGAACTGGCGAAACTGGAATCGGACAACTGCGGCAAACCCTACAGCGCCGCACTGAACGACGAGATCCCGGCGATTGCCGACGTGTTCCGTTTCTTCGCCGGCGCCAGCCGTTGCATGAGCGGTTCGGCCGGCGGCGAATACTTGCCCGGCCACACCTCGATGATCCGTCGCGATCCGGTCGGCGTAATCGCCTCAATCGCGCCGTGGAATTACCCGCTGATGATGGTCGCCTGGAAAATCGCCCCGGCCCTCGCCGCCGGTAATACCGTGGTGCTCAAGCCGTCGGAACAAACCCCGCTGACCGCGCTGCGTCTGGCCGAACTGGCGTCGGAAATCTTCCCGGCCGGTGTACTCAATCTGGTGTTCGGTCGTGGCCCTACTGTTGGCAGTCCGCTGGTCACGCACCCGAAAGTACGCATGGTTTCGCTGACCGGCTCCATCGCTACGGGCGCCAACATCATTTCCAGCACTGCCGACAGCGTCAAACGCATGCACATGGAACTGGGCGGCAAGGCGCCGGTGATCATCTTCGATGACGCCGATATTGATGCAGCGGTTGAAGGCATTCGTACCTTCGGTTTCTACAACGCCGGCCAGGATTGTACGGCTGCGTGCCGGATCTACGCGCAGCAAGGCATCTACGACAAATTCGTCGAGAAACTCGGCGCAGCGGTCAGCAGCATCAAGTACGGCGTGCAGGATGATCCGTCAACCGAATTGGGCCCGCTGATTACTGCGCAGCATCGCGACCGCGTCGCCGGGTTCGTCGAACGTGCAGTGGCGCAGCCACACATCCGCCTGATCACTGGCGGCAAGGCTGTCGACGGCAACGGCTTCTTCTTCGAACCGACCGTGCTGGCCGATGCGCAACAGGACGACGAGATCGTCCGCCGCGAGGTATTTGGCCCGGTGGTCTCGGTGACCAAGTTCACCGATGAAGCCCAGGCGCTGGAATGGGCCAACGATTCGGACTACGGCCTCGCGTCCTCGGTGTGGACGGCGGACGTAGGACGTGCGCATCGACTATCCGCCCGTTTGCAGTACGGCTGCACGTGGGTGAACACGCACTTCATGCTCGTCAGCGAAATGCCCCATGGCGGTCAGAAACTGTCCGGCTACGGCAAGGACATGTCCATGTATGGGCTGGAGGACTACACCACGGTTCGGCATGTGATGTTCAAGCATTGAAAAAGCATCGCGAGCAGGCTCACTCCTACGAGGGATCACATTTCAACCTGTAGGAGTGAGCCTGCTCGCGATGGCGTCAACTCCGGCTTCAAGGCAGAAACCGGCACTGCGCACCACCAGGATTCAACACCTAACAATAACTACCGAACCGGGCGGCGCCTGCATGGCCCCGCCACGGCCTCGGCCATCCGAAATCTGCCGATTTCACGGAGCAAACACACATGAGTGCATCACCCGATCTCTCAGCCGCCGTTGCCGACAGCGATGCCGAACAACTGCGCCAACTGGGCTACACCTCCAACTTCAACCGCAGCATGAGCCTGTGGGAAAACTTCGCTTTAGGCTTCACTTATCTGTCACCGGTCGTAGGGGTTTATACCCTCTTCGGCCTGTGCCTCGCCGCTGGCGGGCCACCGATGTTCTGGGCTTACTTGCTGGTCGGCTGCGGGCAACTGCTGGTGTGCCTGATCTTCGGCGAAGTGGTCTCGCAGTTCCCGATTTCCGGCGGTGTCTATCCTTGGGCGCGGCGTCTGGTGGGCAAGAAATGGGCGTGGATGGTCGGCTGGATCTATTCCATCGCCCTGTGCGTGACCATCGCCGCCGTTGCAGTCGGCGCCGGCCCGTACCTCGCGGCCATGCTGGGTTTTGAGCCGAGCAACAACACCAACATCGTTATTGCTTTGGTACTGACACTATTCGCCACCCTGGTGAATCTCAGCGGCACCAAAGTGCTGGCGCGGATCGCCATGTTCGGCTTCCTCTGCGAACTGGTGGGCGCGGTGATCGTTGGCGTGTACCTGCTGATTTTCGAGCGTCACCAACCAATCAGCGTGCTGTTCAACACCTTCGACATCAGCGTCGACGGCTCGTACCTGCCAGCATTCCTCACTGCATCACTGGCGGGGATGTTCCTCTACTACGGCTTCGAGGCCTGCGGCGACGTTGCAGAGGAAACCCCGAACCCGAGCGCAAAAATCCCGGTGGCCATGCGCATGACCATCTACATCGGCGGCATCGCGGCAATGTTCGCTTGCCTGGCACTGATCCTCGCCGTGCCGGACATGCAAGCGGTGATCAACGGCACCGACAAAGACCCGGTCACCACTATACTCAACAACGCGTTCGGCCCGGTCGGTTCGAAAGTGGTGATGGGCGTGGTGATGATTTCCTTCATCTCCTGCGTCATCAGCCTGCAAGCGGCGGCGAGCCGCCTGCTGTACTCCTACGCTCGCGATGAAATGGTTATCGGCAGCCGACTGCTGAAAAAGATTTCTCCTACGACCCAGGTTCCGGTTGCCGCGCTGTTCGTGTCCGGCGTCCTGCCCGGCCTGATCATCGCCCTCGGTTTTTTCCTGCAAGACGCCGTGGCCACCATCGTCAGCTTCGCCGCCATCGGTATCTACCTCGCGTTCCAGATGATCGTCCTCGCCGCGCTGTACGCCCGCAGCAAAGGCTGGAAACCGAGCGGCAAATTCAACCTAGGCGTCTGGGGCTGGCCGGTGAACATCGGCGCACTGGTTTACGGCGTCGGCGCAATCATCAACATGGCCTGGCCACGTACGCCGGATGCGGCTTGGTATGTGAACTATGCGATGGTGTTGAGCACCGCGATCGTGATTGGCTTGGGGCTGGTTTACATGTGGATTGGCAAACCGTATGACCATGGCAAGGCGCCGGCTGGGGATGCGTGGAAGGTGAGTCGCTAAGAGCCTGTGACCCCGGCACCGACAAGGTGCCGGGGTTCAGGAAAGCCAAGAAACATCATCAAAAAGAAAGCTCTGCCTGATCGTGTTTCAGCAAGGAAATACGATCGAAGAGTTTGATTTTTTCATTGGCTTTTTGCTTGGCATGGTCGGACATGAACGCAATCAATTCTTCGAGCTGACCGACGTCTCCGACCACTTTGAATTGCTTTTCCTTGTTGACGAAAACCAGGGACTTCTTCTTCCTCGATCTGCTTGAGAGACACCTTCATTGAATTCTCCGTTATTCGTAACAATCCTTTGAGCCCTGAAACCAAGGGCCGAGCATCTGCAGCGATGCGCAAGACTCAAACAAGTAACGGAAAAAACACGGGTTAGGGGCGGGTTCGCTGGCACCTATGCAAAAACAGGCACTTCCTACAGATACGACCCTCAGAGATAAATCCTCTTTCCTACAGAAGGTATCGATAGAGCCGACTTCCGGGATGTTCCAGAGTTAATGCAAGGCCAACGGCGGTATCCGCCACAGGAGACTTGCCGCTAAACCCCAGTGAACAAAAAAACTGTGGCGAGGGAGCTTGCTCCCTCGCCACAGGTTCATTAGCAGGTTGATTGATCTGGCCACCGTTAAAGCAAAGGGCTTTCACGGTGCCCACCCCAGCGTTAAAACCGCGAAACACTCCGCATCGCATCCACCAGATACCGCATCGCGATCCGGTCGCTCTCCGAAAGCTCCCGATATCGCTCCACCAGTTTCAGCTCGTCCGAGCTCAACCGACGTCTTCTGCGGCCGCTGCCGAGGCAGGGGAAGATGCCCAACATGTCGGTGATGCCTTGAATTTTTGCCATGGACGATGTCCTTCTCTAGTACTTCAAAGAATTGCTTAAACACCACATCGCCCTGCCCCTTACAGCAGCGCCGTGTGCCCTGCCGGCCGAATGGGTCACGCCGGTCATGCCCATAGAATAGAAATTTAATCGGCGCTGAAAAGCGGTTTTTAGAGTAATTAGTCGAGAAAAGCAGATATGTCGTATAAATCAGAATGCCCCGTAAGAAATTTAACCGACATGTCTTGTTTCATTGACACTCTGTCATTGTGCTATCAACGAATTTTGCAACGCGAGCGAACCGTTTAAGCTAGCGGGCATCTGTTTATAGTCCGTTGCGTTTGGCCGAAGGCTTGTCCGAACCGTTATTTCTGATCCAGCACGTGCCAGGAAAGGCGCGGGATTGCACAAGACAGGTTGTATTTATGCACCGCAGGAATTTGCTCAAAGCGTCCATGGCCATTGCGGCTTACACCGGTCTATCGGCTACGGGCCTGCTGGCCACCCGTGCCTGGGCAGCCAACGGCGGCGCCGCCGATGGCGAGGCTCAGGCCTTTGATTTCGAAGCGCTGAAGCGTCAGGCCAAGCAACTGGCCGGCACTGCGTATCAAGACACCAAACAGGTGCTGCCGCCGACGCTGGCAACCATGACCCCGCAAAACTTCAATGCGATCCGCTACGACGGCGAACATTCGTTGTGGAAGGAGAACAAGGGTCAACTGGACGTGCAGTTCTTCCACGTCGGCATGGGCTTCCGTCAGCCGGTACGCATGTACAGCGTCGATCCGAAGACCCGCACCGCCCGTGAGGTGCATTTCCGTCCGGCACTGTTCAACTACGAAAACACCTCGGTCGATACGCAACAGCTCAAGGGTGATCTGGGTTTTGCCGGTTTCAAATTGTTCAAGGCACCGGAACTGGATCGCCACGACGTGGTGTCTTTCCTCGGCGCCAGTTATTTCCGTGCAGTGGACGCCACTGGCCAATATGGCCTCTCCGCGCGCGGTCTGGCGATCGACACTTACGCCAAAAAACGCGAAGAATTCCCCGACTTCACCAAATTCTGGTTCGAGACGCCGGATCAGAACGCCACGCGTTTTGTGGTCTACGCCCTGCTCGACTCGCCGAGCGCCACTGGCGCGTATCGTTTCGACATCGATTGCCAGGCCGAGCGCGTGGTGATGGAAGTCGATGCGCACATCAATGCACGTACCGCCATCGAACAACTGGGCATCTCGCCGATGACCAGCATGTTCAGCTGCGGCACCCACGAGCGTCGCATGTGCGACACCATTCACCCGCAAATTCACGATTCGGATCGTCTGGCGATGTGGCGCGGCAACGGCGAGTGGATCTGCCGCCCGCTGAACAACCCGGCGACCCTGCAGTTCAACGCCTTTGCCGATACCGACCCGAAGGGTTTCGGTCTGGTACAGACCGATCACGAATTCGCCAATTATCAGGACACCGTCGACTGGTACAGCAAGCGTCCGAGCCTGTGGGTAGAACCTACGACCGCGTGGGGCGAAGGCTCCATCGACCTGCTGGAGATTCCTACAACCGGCGAGACCCTCGATAACATCGTGGCGTTCTGGACACCGAAAAAACCGGTGGCTGCCGGAGATTCGCTGAACTACGGCTACAAACTCTACTGGAGTGCTCTGCCACCCGTGGGTACGCCGCTGGCGCGAGTACATGCAACGCGCTCGGGCATGGGCGGCTTCGTCGAAGGCTGGGCACCGGGCGAGCATTACCCGCCGGTCTGGGCGCGTCGTTTTGCCGTGGACTTCACCGGTGGCGGTCTGGACCGCTTGCCGCAGGGCACCGGGATCGAGCCGGTGGTGACGTGCTCCAACGGCAAGGTGCAGGACTTCAGCGTACTGGTGCTGGACGACATCAAGGGCTACCGGATCCTGTTCGACTGGTACCCGACCAATGACAGCGTCGAGCCGGTGGAGCTGCGCTTGTTCATCCGCACCAACGACCGCACGCTGAGCGAGACCTGGCTGTACCAGTACTTCCCGCCAGCGCCGGACAAGCGTAAGTATCCTTGATGATTTGAGGCGCCTGCACGGGCCTCCTCGCGAGCAAGCCCGCTCCCACACTGGATCTCGGTCGATTACACAGTTTGTAAGCGACACGTGACCAGAGTGGGAGCGGGCTTGCTCGCGAAAGCGTCAGAACATTCAACCTCGGATATTGAAGCAACTGCGTCAGGTCAGCGGGCAATACAGATGTATGTCTTTGGGTTCTTGGTCAAACAACCCGGGGTCCGGGTGATCAACCAACCGGCAACCCTGACGCTGATAGAACTCCACGGTATTTCGTGATTCCGTGGCCGAGACATACAAGGCCTCGGCGCCTGACTGTCGGGCATGCTTACAGGCCAGTTTGAACAAGCTCACGCCAACCCCCTGCCCCCGGTAATCATGGCTGATGTGCAAAAACTTCAATTGCCGCATCGTCAGCCCCTGATTGTGAATAACCCGGTTATCCACAACCACCGCCGCCACCAACATCTCCGCTTCGAAAACCCCGTACAGCCAGCCACCGCGCCGCAGGCACTGCTCCAGCGTCAGCGCGTTTTCTTCGGCCTCCCCTTCGGGCCAGCCGCGCATGTCGAATCGTGCCGGATATAAAACCAGCGCCCCGTTTTCCACGCGATAGCATTCTTCGACCCGCTCGCTGCGATCGATCTGCGCCAGCAGCGGCAAGTCGTGCTCGGTCAGTTCTCGCTCAATCAACATCGTCGATTTCCCTGTCATCCACACACCGCAGGCAAGAAAAAACCCGCCGGTTCAATGGCGGGTTTTATAGGCTGGCAAAGGCTTGAAAATCAATCGCGCAGATCAGACTCGCGAATCGGCTGATCACGATGGGTCGCCCGCTGATATTGCGCCGGCCACACCGCTTTGCGGCCGCCCAGATCATCGTCGGCATGCAGCGGCCAGTACGGATCACGCAGCAGTTCACGGGCGAGGAAAATGATATCGGCCTGACAGGTGCGCAGGATGTGTTCGGCCTGAGCCGGCTCGGTAATCATTCCGACAGTGCCGGTGGCGATGCCTGACTCTTTGCGTACGCGCTCGGCGAAACGCGTCTGGTAACCGGGCCCCACGGGAATCTCTGCGTTAGCCGCTGTGCCGCCCGAGGAAACGTCGATCAGGTCAGCACCCAGTGTGTGCAGACGTCGCGCCAGCTCCACTGTTTCGTCCGGGTTCCAGCCGTCCTCGACCCAATCGGTGGCCGACACTCGTACGAACACCGGCAACTCTTGCGGCCAGACAGCACGTACCGCTTCGGTAACTTGCAGCACCAGACGAATGCGGTTTTCGAACGAACCTCCGTACTGATCGCGCCGTTGATTACTCAGCGGCGAGAGAAACTGGTGCAACAGATAGCCGTGAGCGGCATGCACCTCGACCACGCTGAAACCGGCGGCCAGCGCACGTTTGGCGGCCGCAACAAAGGCCTGGATGACCTCGGCGATCTGCCCTTCATCGAGCTGTTTCGGTTGCGTGTGTTGCGGATCGAAAGCAATCGGCGATGGCCCCACCGGGGTCCAGCCGCCGTCGTCCGGTTTGACGCTGCCGTGTTTGCCGATCCACGGCCGATGAGTGCTGGCCTTGCGCCCGGCGTGGGCCAGTTGAATGCCGGCGACTGCGCCTTGGGCGTTGATGAATCGGGTAATGCGTTGCAGTGGTTCGATCTGTTCGTCGTTCCACAGGCCAAGATCTTCGGCGGTGATCCGCCCGTCGGCCGTGACCGCCGTGGCTTCGGTGAAAACCAGCCCGGCACCGCCCACCGCACGACTGCCGAGGTGCACCAGATGCCAGTCATTGGCCAGGCCATCGACACTTGAGTACTGGCACATGGGTGACACGGCGATGCGGTTGGGCAGGGTCAGTTGGCGCAGGATAAAGGGTTCAAGCAGCAGACTCATGGGGCACCTCTCAAATCAGTGGGCAGGCTCCAGGGTTCTGTTTGAAAAGTCGACGAGTGACAGGAAAAGGTGCAGCACCCGCCCCCGCGGGTAAAAAATTCGACAAGACGTCACAAGGCCAATCAAGCAGTGCTTAGAGCCTAGTCGACAACCGGGGATGAAGGAGGGTTCAGAGTGATTCAGTGTGTGAAAGAATGCTTTAGCGAGCAAGCTCGCTCCCACATGGAAATGCATTTCAAATGGGGGAGCGAGCTTGCTCGCTAATGAATCAGCGCGGTTCGATGTGGGCAATCATCAACTGAACGGTTTCGTTGCCACGGAACTCGTTGACGTCGAGTTTGTAAGCCAGCTCAACCCATTGAATCGTTGGATTCGGCCAGATGTCGCGATCGATACCGAACGCGATGCCATCGAGTTTCACCGAGCCACATTCGCTTTTCAGCACCACTTTCAGATGACGCTCGCCGACCACTCGCTGCTCGACCAACTGGAACACGCCGTGGAACAGCGGCTCCGGGAAGTGCTGCCCCCAAGGCCCGGCGTGGCGCAAGGCGCGGGCCAGTTCGAGGTGAAACTCTTCGACCGCCAGGGTGCCGTCCGACAACATGCGCCCGGTCAGGTCTTCTTCGCGAAGTTGCCTACGCACTTCAGCGTCAAAGGCCTCGGCGAACAGCGGAAAATTCTCCTGCGGCAAGGTCAGTCCGGCCGCCATCGCGTGGCCACCGTATTTGGCAATCAGGTTCGGATGTTGCGCTGCCACCACACTCAGCGCATCACGGATGTGGAAACCCTGCACCGAGCGCCCCGAGCCTTTGAGCAGCCCATCACCGGCATCGGCGAAGGCGATGGTCGGGCGGAAATAGCGCTCTTTCATGCGCGACGCGAGAATGCCGATCACCCCCTGGTGCCACTCCGGGTCGAACAGGCACAGACCAAACGGCATCGACTCCACCGGCAAGTCCTTGAGTTGGGCCAGCGCTTCGCGCTGCATGCCCTGCTCGATGGATTTGCGATCCTGGTTCATGCCGTCCAGCTGCGCGGCCATTTCTCGGGCGAGATTGGCGTCGGCGGTGAGCAGGCACTCGATGCCCAGGCTCATGTCATCCAGGCGTCCTGCCGCGTTCAGACGCGGGCCGACGATGAAGCCCAGATCGGTAGAAGTGATCCGCGCGGCATCACGCTTGGCCACTTCAAGAATTGCCTTGATACCCGGTCGCGCGCGCCCGGCACGAATCCGTTCCAGCCCCTGATGCACCAGAATCCGGTTGTTGGCGTCCAGCGGCACGACGTCGGCAACGCTGCCCAGCGCCACCAGATCAAGCAGTTCGCCGATGTTCGGCTGCGGCTTGTTTTCGTACCAGCCGAGGCTGCGCAAGCGCGCGCGCAACGCCATCAACACATAAAAAATCACCCCGACCCCGGCCAGTGCCTTGCTCGGGAACTCGCAACCCGGCTGGTTCGGATTGACCAGCGCATCGGCCAGCGGCAGTTCATCGCCGGGCAAGTGGTGATCAGTAATCAACACCTTCAGGCCTGCGCGTTTCGCTGCCGCCACACCCTCAACGCTGGAAATACCGTTGTCCACGGTGATCAACAACTGTGGCTCGCGGGTCAGCGCGACTTCAACGATTTCCGGGGTCAGGCCGTAGCCATATTCGAAGCGGTTGGGCACCAGATAATCGACATGCGCCGCGCCCAGCAAGCGCAAGCCGAGCATGCCGACAGTGCTGGCCGTCGCGCCGTCCGCGTCGAAGTCACCGACGATCAGGATGCGCTGACGCTGTTCCAGCGCCGTCACCAGCAAGTCCACCGCCGCATCGATGCCTTTGAGCTGCTGGAACGGGATCAACCGCGCCAGGCTCTTGTCCAGCTCCGCTTCGGACTGCACGCCCCGCGCCGCGTAGAGGCGGGTCAGCAGCGGCGGAATGTCACCGAGAAATGGCAGAGTGGCAGGCAGTTGACGAGGTTCGATACGCATGGGGTGACGGATACTTCTCTTGAATACGTGGGATTAATCGTTTGGCAGCGCAGGATCAGCCGCGCTCACCTTGCAACCATTGCAACTGGACTTCGTGCTGACCACGGTCGTCGGTGACGAAGATCGTCCCTTCGCTGATCATCACGTCCCACTTGATGACGCGGGGCATTTCCTTGGCCAGGGTCTCCAGCACTTCTTGCGGGACCGCAGCAATGTTGACGTTTTTCAGGTTCTTGATCGCCGGGATCACTTTGGTTTCCCAGACGCGCAGGCTGCCGTAGGCCAGCAGGCTGGTACGCTCGGTGCGACGCGAGCACCAGGTCAGGCGATCGGCGTCCGGCTGACCGACTTCGATCCAGTGCAGGACGCGGTCGTCCAGGCTTTTTTCCCACAGCGCAGGTTCATCCACGTCTGACAGACCACGGCCAAACGACAGTTGTTCGTTGTACCAGAGGGCGTAGGCCAGCAACCGCACGGTCATACGCTCTTCGGTTTCCGAAGGGTGACGGGCGATGGTCTGCTTGACACTCTCGTAGACGCTGCGGTCGAGGTCGGTGAGGTTCAGTTCGAATTTATACGTGGTGGACGGCTGGGCCATGAACGGGCTTCTTGATACGGGGGAAAGTCGGCAAGTCTAACCGATGCTGTAGGCAATCATCGAATTGATGGCGATCAACCTGCGGCGCCTGACAGCCGGCTATGTTAAAACGCTGTATCCGCTCAACCTTGTCCTACAGGATTCAGCATGCCGTTTTCCAGCAAGCCGCTCAGCGGCGTGAAAGTCATTGAACTGGGTACGTTGATTGCCGGGCCGTTTGCCTCGCGCATCTGCGGCGAGTTCGGCGCCGAAGTAATCAAGATCGAATCGCCCGATGGCGGCGATCCGCTGCGCAAGTGGCGCAAATTGTATGAAGGCACGTCCTTGTGGTGGTTCGTCCAGGCGCGTAACAAGAAATCGCTGACGCTGAACCTCAAGCATCCCGACGGGTTGGCGATCCTGAAAAAACTGCTCAGTGAAGCCGACATCCTGATCGAGAACTTCCGCCCCGGTGTGCTGGAAAAACTCGGCCTGAGCTGGGAAACGCTGCACGCGCTGAACCCGAAACTGGTGATGGTCCGCCTGTCCGGTTTCGGCCAGACCGGGCCAATGAAGGATCAGCCAGGCTTCGGTGCCGTCGGCGAATCCATGGGCGGTTTGCGCTACATCACCGGTTTCGAGGACCGCCCGCCGGTACGCACCGGCATTTCCATCGGTGATTCGATTGCTGCGCTGTGGGGCGTGATCGGTGCGCTGATGGCGTTGCGTCATCGCGAAGTCAACGGTGGACTCGGCCAGGTGGTCGACGTGGCGCTGTACGAAGCGATTTTCGCGATGATGGAAAGCATGGTTCCGGAATTCGATGTGTTCGGGTTCATCCGAGAACGCACCGGCAACATCATGCCCGGCATTACGCCGTCGTCGATCCACACCAGCGCCGACGGCAAACACGTGCAGATCGGCGCCAACGGCGATGCGATTTTCAAACGCTTCATGCTGATCATCGGTCGTGAAGATCTGGCCAACGACCCGACGCTGGCCAGCAACGACGGCCGTGACAGCCGCCGCGACGAGTTGTATGGGGTGATTGATCGTTGGGTCAATTCGCTGCCCCTGCAAAGCGTGCTCGACCTGCTCAATAAGGCCGAGGTGCCGGCCAGCCGGATTTTCAGTGCCGAAGACATGTTCAACGATCCGCAGTACCTGGCGCGGGAGATGTTCCTGCAGGCAAAACTGCCGGACGGCAAAGACTTCAAGATGCCCGGCATCGTGCCGAAACTCTCTGAGACACCGGGCTCCTCCGAATGGGTCGGACCGCAGCTGGGTGAACACAATGCGCAGGTACTTACCGATCTTGGCTACGACGAGACACAGATCGCCCGGCTGCGCGAAGACGGAGCCATTTAAGCTGAAGCTTCGATCGCCATCGAACGCCAACCGCGCCCACCACTGGTGGACGTGGCGGGTGTTCGGCTTGCTGTTTCTGCTGGTCTTGTCGGCTGGCGCGCAGGCCAGACCGACGCTGATCTGGTTGCTGCGCGACCTACCGCCGTTGACCATTTTCGAAGGCCCGAAAAAGGGCCAGGGTGTGATCGACCACCTGATGCCGTTGCTCATCGCCGGCATGCCGCAATACGAACACACACTGATGCGGGTCAATCGTGCCCGCGGTCTGCAAATGCTTCACGAGAATCCCTTCGCCTGCGACCCCGCGCTGTTATGGAACAAAGAACGCGCGCAGTGGGTTGCCTATTCGATTCCGGCGATTCGCGCGGTGAGCAACGGTCTGGTGATACGGCGCAAGGATCGTGACGTGCTGGCGCCTTACCTGGTGCAGGGTGAGGTGGATCTTTCGGCGCTGTTGGCCGGTGGAGGAAGCAAAGTCGGTGTCGTCGCTCAGCGCAGCTACGGCGAATTCATCGACGAGATCCTGCACCACGCCCCCAGCGGTGCACTGACGCTGCACTACGGCAATGATGCGTTGAGCAATTTGTTGTCGATGCAGCGTCTGGGGCGATTGGCGGTGGTGCTGGGTTACTGGCCGGAGATCCGCTATCAGGCGAAACAGGCACAGATTGCCGAGGATGAACTGGAGTTTTATGCCATTCAGGGCACGGGGAAATACATCTCGGGTTACGTCGCCTGCTCCGACACCACTCAGGGCCGTCAGGCCATTGTCGAGATCAATCACTTGCTGCGCACCCTGCCTCACGACCATCTCAATCAGTTGTACGCAGACTGGCTGGATCCGGAGCGGCAAGTCGATTATCTGGAAGAAGCACGCTCGTTTTTCGAGCGTCAGGCAGCGCAATGAGCAAACAGCGGACAAAAGAAACCCCGAGAAGTGGGGAGACGACTCGGGGTTAAACGTGGTCTACAAAGGACCCGTAGCAGCAAGCGACAAGCACCGGAGCACAATGCTTGATCCTGCTGTTATGGGGTCTGACTGACAGGTATGCAGGAAGGTTCCCACAAAAAATATTTCATTTTCAGAGCAGTGGACGCTTGTCCAATGCCGCGTTGCGCAGGGCCGCGATCACGCAGGGCTCCAGTCGCCCTTCGGCAATAAGGACGTCACGGTGCAAGCCGTCGACCACATCGGTCAGCAGACGTTTGTCGCTCAATTGCGCCCGATTGAATTCGCGTTCCACGACGATGGCGCCGTTGCTGTTCTTCAACGTCACCAGGCATTCGCCCTTGATGCCGCGAGGGGTCAGCGTTACCTGATACGGGCTCAGAGCCTCACCGAGCAATAGACTGATACTTTCCATCTCGATCTCCACTCAATAGTCCGAAAACTGTGTGCCTGGGGCGTGTCCACAATAAATGACCGCCAGCCCGAGAAGAAAGTTCTGCCTGCCGGGCTTCTTCCCTGAGAGTCACCGGTCTTTCAGAGCATGCCGTGTGCAGATGACAGAAAAATAACCGTCCGCTTCAAATATTGACTGCCCGTCGGGTCGAGCGCAGGTACTCGTCCACCAGGCCCCTCATCAGTACCGCAGACACCGGCGTCTGCAGTCGCCCCAGCAGGCACAACTCGTGTTCGCGAACGATCGCGTCGAGCCCTTCGGTCAGGCTAGGAATAACACTGCCCAGCAGAATGACGGCGCGCGCCCGTTGCTGAAAGGCCAGATGCTGGATCAGCGCCATGCCCTCGCCTCTTTTGAGTTGCGGATCGCAGATCGCGATGTCGACCGCACCACGATGCCCCAACGAACGCAACGCCGATGCCAGCGACGGCGCCGTCATGACGTCGTAGATGCCCATTGCGTTGAGCATCTGGTGCAGTGCCATCAGTTGAAACGGGTTGTGTTCAAGAATCAGGACTTTGAGCGAGCGCATGGACGACCTCTGACACGACAATCGCGGACTCTCACCGCCGTTGCCCCTCACTCTAGGGCAGCCGTCTTCAGCCTCCCATCGGAAAAGTAGCCAAGTCGTGAAGGAAACTTCCTTACTTCATTGCAGGCATCGGCAGTCACTGTTTTTGCGCCGCTGAGTGATGTCCGTCCAGCCACCCAACAGCCCGCGCAAACTGCCGTCGGCACTGTAGAACGGCACAGTCCACTGATAAATCTCGCGAGGCCCGTTCTTGAACTGCAGCTGACGTTTGCTGAAGCGCGTCTTGCGGGTATTGAGTTGCACCATGAATTCGTCGTGCAGCATCAGCGAAGTGGCTTCAGGCAGCGCATCAACTTCGAGCAGCGAGCGCCCCTGCACCTGATCGAAACGAATCGACAGTGCGTCCTCATAACTGCGGTTGCATTTGAGCAACCGGCCCTGCAGATCGCGGACAAACATCGGGTCAGGCATGGCATCGAACAACGCGTGCTGGAATGCCAGTTGATCACCCAGACTTCGCTCGGCTTCACGCTGCTTTTTGATCACCGCACTGAGACGACGATTCCAGACCATCGAGAGCAGACCGAATACGCCGACAATCCCCATCACCCAGCAACCCCAATCGATGACCTGCTGCCAGAGCGAGGGCTGCGCGACCGGCGAGATGCCGTTCAGCCATTTCAGACGGATTGCCCGCAACTCTGCCGGGGGGAACGCCTCCAGGGCTTTGTTGAGGATGCTCAGCAACTCTGGTTGCCCTTTGCGCACGGCCAGATGATCGGCCTCCCACTTGCCTTCCAGCAGGTCGCCGACCTTGAGCAACCCGGAAGGAAACAATTGCGCTCCGATTTCGTTCTCAATGGTGGCGTAAGCGTCGCCGCTTTCTACCAGCGCACGGGCTTCGGCATGGGTCTTGACCGAACGAATCTCGATGGACGGATAGTTGCGTCGCAGCACGCCCTCCAGAGCGTGCCGTGCCGGCAATACCAGCACTCGCTTGGCCAACTGCTCCAGCGAGCCGATTGTCGGTTGATCGGCACGCCCGACAAACACCCAGCCGGCGCCACCGAACGCATGGCTGAAATCGAGGAACCTTTTACGCTCCTCATTCACCGCCAACGTTGTGCTGATATCCGCCGTGCCCTTTTCCAGACGTTCAAGCATCTGATCGGTGGAGAACGACTCCTGATGAACAAACATCAGACCGGTCATGGCACTGATGCGGCCCAGCACATCGTTGTTCAAACCGCTCCAGTGGCCGTGTTTGTCCTGGAACAGGTACAGCGGATATTGCACAGATGCCACGGTCACCTGCGGATTATTTTTGATCCACTGGCGCTCGTGTTCATCAAGCGCTATCGATGGCGTCGGGTTTAATGCCGCGCCCTCGTGCAGGGCCAACTGAGCCGCCATGCTCGATTGCCCCAACCCGATCAACACCCACAAAAGCACCCGGCTCAGGGCCGGTTTCAATCCTCGTTCAAACAGCATTGCCACTTCCTTCGTGATCGACTCACCCGTCCTTCGTGGGTGAAAACCCGAGCAGTGTGGCAGCAGAAACAAAAAAGCCCGTCAGGAGACGGGCTTCAAAATGTGACAGGTTTTTCGGATTAAAGCGGCTTGCCGCGGTTGCCATGCTGACTGACAAAGGCTTGCACGGCTTTCAGCTCGTTTGGCAGAACGGTGCAGCGCTCGTTTCGCTCAAACAAATCAGAAAGATGTGCAGGTAGTTCGAGAGCTTTTCCTACACCGGCCTTTTCCACCGCATCCGGGAATTTCACCGGATGGGCCGTGCCCAGAATCACCATCGGGATGTCGAGGCTGCGACGACATTCGCGTGCAGCCTTGACGCCGATAGCGGTGTGCGGATCCAGCACTTCGCCTGTCTGCTCGTAAACTTCGGCAATGGTTTCGCAGGTTTGCGCATCATCCACGGCCAGCGAGTCGAACAGTTTGCGTGCTTCGGTCCAGCGCTCTTGCTCGACGCTGAAGCTGCCGTCCTTCTTGAACGAGTCCATCAGACCGGCAATCGCCGCGCCGTTGCGACCGTGCAGGTCGAACAGCAGGCGTTCGAAGTTCGACGAGACCATGATGTCCATCGACGGCGACAGGGTGGCGTGCAGGGTTTCCTTGACGTACTGATTGCCGCTCATGAAGCGGTGCAGGATGTCGTTGCGGTTGGTGGCGACGATCAACTGGTTGATCGGCAGGCCCATGTTGCGCGCCAGGTAACCGGCGAAGATGTCGCCGAAGTTGCCGGTTGGCACCGAGAACGACACCGAACGCGCCGGGCCGCCCAACTGCAGGGCTGCGTGGAAGTAGTAAACGATCTGGGCCATGATCCGCGCCCAGTTGATCGAGTTCACGGCGACCAGACGCGTGCCTTTGAGGAAGCTCTGATCGGCGAAGCTCGCCTTGACCATTTCCTGGCAGTCATCGAAGTTGCCTTCGATGGCGATGTTGTGGATGTTCTCACCGAAAATCGTCGTCATCTGGCGACGCTGCACCTCGGACACACGGTTGTGCGGGTGCAGGATGAAGATGTCGACGTTTTCGCAGTGCTTGCAGCCTTCGATGGCGGCCGAACCGGTGTCACCGGAGGTGGCGCCGACGATGACCACGCGCTCGCCGCGCTTTTCCAGCACGTAATCGAGCAGACGACCAAGCAATTGCAGGGCGAAGTCTTTGAACGCCAGGGTCGGGCCGTGGAACAGCTCGAGCACCCATTCGTTGCCGTTCAGCTGACGCAGCGGCGCAACGGCATTGTGGGCAAACACACCGTAGGTTTCTTCAAGAATCTTTTTGAAATCGGCGTCGGGGATGCTGCCGGTGACAAACGGGCGCATGACGCGGAAGGCCAGCTCGTGATACGGCAGGCCAGCCCAGGAAGCGATTTCTTCCTGGGTGAAGCGTGGCAGGTTTTCCGGGACGTACAGACCGCCGTCGGTGGCGAGACCGGCCAGCAGGACGTCTTCGAAATTCAGGGCCGGTGCCTGGCCGCGGGTACTGATGTAACGCATGACTGACTCCAATGGAGAGTGTTCGCAATGCCGGGCACGCGCACGGGCCCGGTGAACGATGACGACTTAGTTCAGGTGCTCGACGCGGATCCGTACGACCGGACCATTCACGCCGGCCAGCGCTTCGAGGGCGGCGATCGCGTCGTTGATGCGCTGCTCGACCACGCGGTGGGTCAGCAGGATCATTGGCACCAGACCGTCGTGTTCCTCGACTTCCTTCTGCATGATCGACTCGATGTTGATGCCGCGCTCCGAGAGGATGCTCGCCACCTGAGCCAGTACGCCCGGATGATCCTTGGCCTGAATGCGCAGGTAGTAGGCGCTTTCGCAGGCTTCGATCGGCAGGATCGGATGGGCCGACAGCGAATCTGGCTGGAAGGCCAGGTGCGGCACGCGGTTTTCCGGGTCGGAGGTCATGGCGCGAACCACATCCACCAGATCGGCGATCACCGACGAAGCGGTCGGCTCCATGCCGGCGCCAGCGCCGTAGAACAGGGTCGAACCGGCAGCGTCACCGTTGACCATCACCGCGTTCATCACGCCATTGACGTTGGCGATCAGGCGATCGGCCGGGATCAGCGTCGGGTGTACGCGCAGCTCGATGCCGGCGGCGGTGCTGCGTGCCACACCGAGGTGCTTGATGCGGTAGCCCAGCGCTTCGGCGTAGTTCACGTCGGCGGTGGTCAGCTTGGTGATGCCTTCGGTGTAAGCCTTGTCGAACTGCAGCGGAATGCCGAACGCGATGGAGGCCAGAATCGTCAGCTTGTGCGCCGCGTCGATGCCTTCGACGTCGAAGGTCGGATCGGCTTCGGCATAGCCCAGCGCCTGCGCTTCGGCCAGCACGTCTTCGAAGGTACGACCCTTCTCGCGCATTTCGGTGAGGATGAAGTTACCGGTGCCGTTGATGATCCCGGCAACCCAGTTGATGCGGTTGGCGGACAGGCCTTCACGGATCGCCTTGATCACCGGAATGCCACCAGCCACCGCCGCTTCGAACGCCACGATTACGCCTTTCTCGCGTGCCTTGGCGAAAATTTCATTACCGTGAACGGCAATCAGAGCCTTGTTCGCGGTGACCACATGCTTGCCATTCTCGATGGCCTTGAGTACCAGCTCGCGGGCAACGGTGTAGCCGCCCATCAGCTCTATGACGATGTCGATCTCAGGGTTCGTGGCCACTTCGAAGACATCGTTGGTAATCGCAATACCGGTCGTCTGGAACTGAGGCTTTGGCGTGCGCATGGCAATTTGTGCCACTTCGATTCCACGCCCGGCACGACGAGCAATTTCCTCGGCGTTGCGCTGAAGTACGTTGAAGGTTCCGCCACCGACGGTCCCTAACCCACAGATGCCTACTTTGACCGGATTCACTGTGAACTCCCCATAAAACGGCCGACTCAGGGTCGGCCGGAAAACAACCGCGTGCTCGCGGCTCTCTATTAATGGCCCGGCGGTGCTGCTGCCGGACCATGATCGTCAAAGGCTGACCGTGACGATGCGAATTACTTCGCGCCCAGCGCCAGTTTGGCGACTTGTGGCGCAGGCTGGTAGCCCGGAATGACTTGTCCGTCGGCCAAAACGATGGCCGGTGTGCCATTCACGCCGATCGACTGACCGAGAGCGAACTGTTTCGAAACCGGGTTCTCGCACTTGGCGGCTTTGATTTCCTTGCCATCGACCATTTTGTCCATGGCAGCTTTCTTGTCTTTCGAGCACCACACCGCTTGCAGTTGCTCGTCACCTGGCGAGCCGAGGCCCTGACGCGGGAACGCCACGTAACGCACCTCGATGCCACGCTTGTTCAGCTCCGGCACTTCGGCGTGCAGTTTGTGGCAGTACGGGCAGGTGGTGTCGGTGAACACGGTGATGTGCGATTTGGTTTCGCCCACAGCCGGGTAGACCACGGTTTCGGCAACCGGAATGGCGTTGATCAGTTTGGAGATGCCCAGGCGTTCGGTCTTCTCGGTCAGGTTGACCGGTTTGCCGTCCTTGAGCTGGAACAGGTAGCCCTGAACGATGTACTGGCCATCGGCGCTGGCGTAGAGGACGCGGCTGCCCTTGAGTTTGACTTCGTACATGCCCGGCAACGGGCTGGCGCTGATGCTTTCGACCGGAACCTCGAGTTCGAGTTTTTCCAGGCTTTGACGAATCGCTTTGTCGGCCGCGTCATCGGCGACGGCAAAGGTGCTGACCAACGCAATGGCTGCGGCGGCGAAAATCTGGGTCAGACGCATGATAACTCCTGAAGGCGGACAAATGGATCGGTCAGAACGCCCGTGCCGGAACACCGGGTCATAACCGTCCATCGTGCAAACCGGCAAAGCCTAACACATAAGAACACGGTGGCCGAATGCGCCTGATACAAGACACTCAGACCAACTGACACACATTATTGTGGCGAGGGGATTTATCCCCGTTGGGTAGCGAAGCAGCCCCAAAAACATCCACTGCGAGTTACCAGGAAAAACGAGCCAGCCGGATTAGCGACTGCTGCGCAGTCGGACGGGAATAAATTCCCTCGCCACAGATCAGTATTCCAACATTGGTGGATGTTTTAGCCACGCGGATGATGTTTGGCATGCAGATCCTGCAAGCGGGCGCGGGCGACGTGGGTGTAAATCTGCGTGGTCGACAAGTCACTGTGCCCGAGCAGCATCTGCACCACGCGCAAGTCCGCGCCGTGGTTGAGCAGGTGCGTGGCAAACGCATGGCGCAGGGTATGCGGCGACAGCGATTTGCCGATCCCGGCGACCTTGGCCTGATGCTTGATACGGTGCCAGAACGTCTGGCGCGTCATCTGCTCGCCGCGCTGGCTGGGAAACAGCACATCGCTGGGCCGCCCGCCGAGCAGTTCGCTGCGACCATCGCGCATATAACGCTCGACCCAGACAATCGCCTCCTCGCCCATCGGCACCAGGCGCTCTTTGCTGCCCTTGCCCATCACCCGCAATACGCCCTGACGCAGGTTGACCTGTTCCAGGGTCAGGCTGATCAGTTCGGTCACCCGCAGGCCGCAGGCATAAAGGACTTCGAGCATGGCGCGGTCACGCTGGCCGATGGATTCGCTCAGATCGGGCGCCTTCAGCAAGGCTTCGACGTCGGCTTCCGACAGGGATTTGGGCAATGGCCTACCCAACTGCGGCATGTCGACACGCAAGGTCGGATCGACGCTGATGAGCTTTTCACGCAGCAGATAACGATAAAAGCCACGCACACCGGAGAGAAATCTCGCGGTGGAGCGCGGCTTGTAGTTCTGTTCCAGCCGCCAGGCCAGGTGATCGAGAATCAGCTCACGTCCGGCGTTGGCCAGCTCGAGGTTTTTCTCCTGCAACCAGCCATTGAACAGGGCCAGATCGCTGCGATAAGCGTCGCGGGTGTTGTCGGACAGGCCTTTTTCCAGCCACAGGGCGTCGAGAAATTGGTCAATCAGCGGGTGGTCGATGGCAGGCATGGGCGCTCAAGACACGCAGGCGCAGGCACTGCGTACAAATAAAGAGTGAACGGTTGAAATCGCCGCTAGTCTTTCATAGCCCGCTATTTCAAGGAACAGGGAGCATCAATGAACGAGCAGCAAATTCTATTGGCCTTTGGCGGGATCGGCGCGGCGGCGCTGGGTTGTCAGTGGCTGGCCTGGCGCCTGAAGCTGCCGGCGATTTTGTTTTTGTTGCTGACTGGCATTCTGGTCGGCCCGGTACTGGGCTGGCTCGATCCGCAGGAAATGTTCGGGCCGCTGCTGATGCCGCTGGTGTCGTTGGCGGTGGCGCTGATTCTGTTCGAAGGCAGCATGACGCTGCACCTCTCGGAATGGCGCGAGATTGGAAGCGTGGTGCATCGATTGGTGACCGTCGGCGCGATTTCCACCTGGATCGTCATCGCGGTCGCGACGCACTTTCTGCTGGGCTTCGACTGGATGCTAGCCATCCTGTTCGGCAGCCTGACGCTGGTCACCGGCCCGACGGTGATTGTGCCGATGCTGCGGGTGGTGCGCCCCAAGGCGTCGATTGCCAACATCCTGCGCTGGGAAGGCATCGTCATCGATCCGATCGGCGCGCTGCTCGCGGTGGTGGTTTACAGCTTCATCATCGCCAGCGCCGAAGGGCATGGCCTCAAACAGAGCCTGTTGACCTTTGGCGGTGTGATTCTGTGCGGCAGCGTCTTCGGCATCGCCGGCGGCTGGTTGCTCGGCACGATCATCCGTCGCCAGTGGTTGCCGGAATACCTGCATAACCTCGCCTCGCTGGCGGCAGTGCTGGGGATTTTCATCGCGGCCAACGAAGTCATGCACGAGTCGGGCCTGCTGGCAGTGACGCTGATGGGCATGTGGCTGGCCAACATGAAAGGCGTGGACGTGCGGCACATCCTGCACTTCAAGGAAAACCTCAGCGTCCTGCTGATCTCTGGCCTGTTCATTCTGCTGGCAGCTCGCCTGGACTTGAACGCCTTGATTGGCCTTGGCCCGCTGGTGCTGATTTTGCTGCTGGTGATTCAACTGATCGCCCGGCCGCTGAACGTCTTGCTGAGCACCGCCGGCTCCAGTCTGAACTGGCGCGAGCGCGCCCTGTTGTGCTGGATCGCGCCGCGCGGGATCGTCGCGGCGGCGGTTTCGGCGATTTTTGCCATTCGTCTGGATGAAGCAGGTCACGAAGGCGCCCTGCTGCTGGTGCCGCTGACCTTCGCCGTGATTATCGGCACCGTGGTGCTGCAAAGCGCCACCGCGCGGCCATTGGCGCGCATGCTCAATGTCGCTGAACCCGCGCCCAGCGGCTTCCTGATTGTTGGTGCCAATGGCCCGGCGCGCCTGCTCGGCAAATCATTGCAGCAACTCGGCAGTCGGGTATTACTCACCGATTCGAGCTGGGAAAACATTCGGGCGGCGCGCATGGAAGGCTTGCCGACGTACTTCGGCAACCCGGCCTCGCAGCATGCCGATGCGCATCTGGATCTGGTCGGTTTGGGGCATTTGCTGGCGCTGTCGCCGTCGGGTGAACTCAACACGCTGGCGGCGATGCGCTTTCGCCATGACTTCGGCCATCAGCGCCTGTTCGGCCTGGCCAGCGGCCAGGAAAGTCGACGCAGCGACAAACATCGCGCCAGCCTCGAACATCGTGGCAATCAACTGGGTAGCGAAGCGTTCACCTATACGAAGCTGGCCAGCCAGATGGGACAGGGGGCCGAGTTGTACAGCACAACGTTGACGGATGGTTTTGGCTGGGAGGATTACCAGGCGCTGCATGGCAATCGGGCGACCCTGCTGTTCATGCGCGATGACAGTGACTGGGTGCACGTGGTGACGCCGGAGACGGCGCTGAAGCCGGCGTCGGGTTGGACGTTGCTCGCTTTGATTCAGCCTGAGAGCAGCGCCTGATCTGACGCCTTCGCGAGCAAGCCCGCTCCCACAGATTCTGTGCCCGACACAATTTTTGTGATCGACACGCCCGCTGTGGGAGCGGGCTTGCACGCGAATGGCACGACTCGGGATCAAATCAGACAGCAAAGCCCGGCAGCACCGGCACAGGTCGCTTGTCGTCATCAATGGCAACAAAGCTGAACTGACCGTGGATCGCCTTTTCGCGCCCATCACAGCTCATGCTTTCAACAAACACTTCCACCTCGACCTTGAGGCTGGTGTTACCGACCTTGATCACCTTTCCCACCAGCTCGACGATCGAGCCGGCCGGGATCGCGTGGTTGAAGTCGATGCGATCAGTCGACACAGTCACCAGCGGCAAACGGCAAAAACGCGTGGCGGTGATGAACGACACTTCGTCCATCCACGCCAGCGCAGTGCCGCCGAAGAGGGTGTTGTGGTGATTGGTGGTTGGCGGGAAGACGGCTTTGGTTACGCGGGTCACCGAGAGTTCGGTGCGGCGCTGGATTTCCTGGTCACGAGTGGTCATGGATCTGGCCTGAAACAAAAATGCTGTGGATAAATTGCAGGCAACAAAAAAGCAGCCCGTAGGCTGCTTTTTTCTGCATCGGAAGCTGGACTTAAGCCAGTTTTTCCTTGATGCGAGCTGCTTTACCCGACAGGTCGCGCAGGTAGTACAGCTTGGCTTTACGTACGTCACCGCGACGTTTAACAGCCATGCTGTCGATCTGCGGAGAGTAGGTCTGGAAAGTACGTTCTACGCCAACACCGTTGGAGATTTTACGAACGGTGAACGCACTGTTCACGCCGCGGTTACGCTTGGCGATTACAACGCCTTCGAACGCTTGCAGACGGGAACGATCGCCTTCCTTCACTTTCACCTGAACGACGATGGTGTCGCCCGGGGCAAAGGTAGGGATTTCTTTGGTCATCTGCTCTGCTTCGAGTGCAAGGATGATTTTGTTGGTCATGCTGTGCTCCTAAGGTAAATCAACTGATCTACCATCGATACGTTGTTAACTATCGTCCCGCTCGCGGATGTATTCCTCGAGCAGCTTCTTCTCTTCTCCAGAAAGCGAGCGGCTTTCCAGAAGATCGGCGCGTCGTTCATAGGTCCTACCAAGGGACTGCTGTAAACGCCAACGCCGGATATGCGCGTGATTGCCACTCAGCAACACGTCGGGAACACGCTGATCCGCATACACCTCAGGTCGGGTATAGTGCGGGCAATCCAGCAGACCATCCGTAAAGGAATCTTCCTCAGCGGAATCCGCATGCCCTAAAGCTCCGGGCAGCAGTCGTGTAACCGCATCGATCATGACCATGGCCGGCAGCTCGCCGCCAGACAACACATAGTCACCAATCGACCACTCTTCATCGACATGAGCCTCAATAAAACGCTCGTCAATGCCTTCATAGCGACCGGCAATCAGGATCAATGCATCCGATTTCGCCAGTTCGCGTACCGCCGACTGAGTCAGCTGACGGCCTTGGGGGGACAGGTAAATCACCTTCGCCGCCTCCCCGGCTGCTGCCTTGGCCTGAACCAGAGCATCTTCCAGGGGTTTGATCTTCATCACCATGCCCGGACCACCGCCAAACGGGCGATCGTCCACAGTGTGATGCCGATCCGTCGTGTAATCCCGCGGATTCCAACAGGTCAGCTGCAAGAGCCCCTGTTTGACCGCTCGACTGGTAATGCCGTATTCACTGATGGCCGAGAACATCTCGGGGAACAACGTTATGACGTCTACGCGCAGGCTGGCCATTGCTTAGAAGTCCGCATCCCATTCCACCCGCATCACGCCAGCTTCCAGGTCGATTGCCAGCACGCATTGCTCCGTATAGGGCAACAACCGCTCGCGATCATCCAGGCTGCCCGCGCAGGGCTTGACCACCAATACATCGTTCGCGCCGGTCTCCAACAGGTGATCAACCTTGCCGAACAATTGCTCGTCCTGGTTGATGACGCTCAGACCCTGCAACTGGTACCAGTAGTACTCGTCGCCTGTCAGGTTGGGCAAAAGGCTTCGAGAGATGCAAATCTCATAACCGCTCAGAAGACGCGCTTCATCACGATCATCGAGGCCTTTGAGCTTGGCAACCAGATCCTTTTGAGTGGATCGGCCGCTGACCAGCTCGACCTGCTTGACCACGCCTTCGCGCCGAAGCGTCCAGTTGCGGTAATCCAACAGGTTTTCAATCGGATCGGTAAAGGAAAAGACCTTCACCTCGCCGCGAACGCCGTGAACCGAAAAAATCTTGCCGACAACGATCAGGTCATCAGCTTTTTCTGGCGTCGCGCTCATACTGCTCAGGCTGCAGCCTTGGCAGATTCCTTCAGCAACTGAGCAACACGCTCAGAAGGCTGTGCACCAACGCTCAGCCAGTAGGCAACGCGCTCTTGGTTCACGGACAGACGGATTTCCTGACCACGGGCAACAGGGTTGAAGAAGCCAACCTGTTCTTTGTGGGAGCCGTCACGCGGGTTACGCGAGTCGGTTACGGTCAGGTGGTAAAACGGGCGCTTTTTGGAGCCGCCAAGGGCAAGACGGATTGTTAGCATGTGAACATCGTTCCTGTAGTCGGTGCTGCAAATCTAAATGCACAGCGGGCATGGGTGCCCGAAAGGCCGCATATTCTAAGGAATATCCGGACTTTTGCAAATGACTTTTTCCGGCGCCCATGGCATGCCGTGCGGATTTGCATATAGAGCCGTCGATGAAAACGGCCGGTCAGCTCCCGCCGAGTGCGGGTTTGCTGTTGAACCCGCATCCTTGCGGGGCCTGTGCCGGTGCGACGACCGGCCAGTTTTTTACATTTTCGGCATGCCGCCGCCGGGCAACATACCGCCCATGCCGCGCATCATTTTCGCCATACCGCCTTTGGCGGTGAATTTCTTCATCATCTTCTGCATCTGCTTGTGCTGCTTGATCAAGCGACCGATGTCCTGCACCTGAGTGCCGGAACCCATGGCGATCCGGCGTTTGCGCGAACCACTGATCAGCTCAGGGTCGCGGCGCTCGGCCGGGGTCATGGAGTTGATGATGGCTTCCATCTGTTTGAACTGTTTCTCTGCAGCGTTCTGGGCATTTCCCATTTGCGACAGGTTGACGCCGCCGATGCTCGGCAACTTGTCCATGAGCCCGCCGAGGCCGCCCATGTTCTTCATCTGTTGCAGCTGATCACGGAAGTCTTCGAGGTCGAAGCCCTTGCCCTTCTTCAGCTTCTTGGCCAGTTTGTCGGCCTTGTCCTTGTCGAGGGTCGCTTCGGCCTGTTCGATCAGGCTGAGCACGTCGCCCATGCCGAGAATGCGCGAGGCGATACGCTCAGGGTGGAACGGATCGAGCGCTTCGCTCTTCTCGCCCATACCAATGAACTTGATCGGCTTGCCGGTGATTGCGCGTACCGACAATGCAGCACCGCCACGGGCGTCGCCGTCGACCTTGGTCAGGATCACACCGGTCAGCGGCAGTGCATCGCCGAAGGCCTTGGCCGTGTTGGCCGCATCCTGACCGGTCATGGCGTCGACCACGAACAGGGTTTCAACCGGGTTGATCGCGGCGTGCAGTGCCTTGATCTCACCCATCATCTCTTCGTCGATGTGCAGACGACCGGCGGTATCGACGATGACCACGTCGATGAATTTCAGTTTCGCTTCTTTAATAGCCGCGGTGGCGATGTCGACCGGCTTCTGGCTCAAGTCGGACGGGAAGAACGTCACGCCGATGTCGTTGGCCAGGGTTTCCAGCTGTTTGATAGCGGCTGGACGGTAAACGTCCGCCGACACCACCATGACCGACTTCTTCTTGCGCTCCTTCAGGAAGCGCGCCAGTTTGCCGGCCGTGGTGGTTTTACCGGCGCCCTGCAGACCGGCCATCAAAATGACGGCGGGCGGCACGGCGCTCAGGTTCAAGTCTTCGTTGGCTGCGCCCATCAGGCTTTCGAGTTCAGCCTGGACGATCTTCACGAACGCCTGGCCCGGCGTCAGGCTGCGCGACACCTCGGTGCCGACAGCGCGCTCCTTGACCGAATTGACGAAGTCCTTGACCACCGGCAGGGCGACGTCGGCTTCGAGCAACGCCATGCGCACTTCGCGCAGGGTGTCTTTGATGTTGTCTTCAGTCAGCTTTGCCTTGCCGGTGACATGGCGCAGCGTCTGCGAGAGACGGTCGGTTAAGTTTTCAAACATTGCGCGATCCTTTCAGGCCCTGTGTAGACCGGGATAATGGCGGCCCAGACCGGAATCAACATGTGCTCGGCGAGCCTGCGGCGTGGGCAGGTCGCGGATTATAGCGAAGACTGCGTCGGGCGGACACCTCGCACTTTCGTGCTGTGACGGTTCTATGCCAAACTCAGCCCCTTTCGGGCTTGCCTAACAGGATTTATGCTCCCCTTGTCACCCAGTTTGCTGACCACTCTCGCCGCCGCCCTTCTATATGCCGCTGCGACTCTTTATCAAGGCACTCGTCTGGCCACCGGCGCCAAGGCGAACAAGCGCCTGCTGGTTACGCTCGGCATTCTCGCCGTGGTGGCCCACAGCGCCAGCCTGCTCACGCATTTGCTGACCCCGATCGGTCTGGGCCTGGACTTCTTCAGCGCCTCAAGCCTGATTGCGGCGGCAGTGATTGCCCTGACACTGATCGCCTGCTCGCGGATTCCGGTGGAAAACCTGCTGGTGCTACTGTTTCCGCTGGGAGCGATCACGGTCTTGCTGGCGCAGTTCGCGCCGACCGGTACGGTGCAGATCATTGATGAAGAGCCGGGCATCCTCGCTCACATCTTATTGTCGATCCTCGCCTACGGCATGTTCACCATCGCGGTGTTCCAGGCCTTGCTGCTACTGGTGCAAGACCACCAGCTCAAGCACAAGCACCCGTCCGGCCTGATCAAGAACTTCCCTCCGCTGCAAACCATGGAAAGCCTGCTGTTCGGCTTCCTCTGGGCCGGCTGGACGCTGCTGTCGCTGTCGCTGATTTCCGGCTGGCTGTTCGTCGAGAACCTGTTTGCTCAACATCTGGTGCACAAAACCCTGCTGGCCTGCCTGGCCTGGGTGGTGTTCAGTGTGCTGTTGTGGGGTCGCAATCGTCTTGGCTGGCGCGGCCACAAGGCAATTCGCTGGACCCTCGCCGGTTTCTGCCTGCTGATGCTGGCGTATTTCGGCAGCAAGCTGGTTCGTGAATACATCCTGCACATCTGACGGGCGGCATAAATGGACGGTTTGCCCATAGGGCCGATGCTCGCGGTATTTGTCCTGCTGATTTTATGGTCGGGGCTGTTTACCGCCGTCGAAATCGCGCAACAGCATCTGCTCGCGCAACGCACCGCCTCGCGCGCAAGCGATAAACCGCTGGCGAAGCTGAGCTTCCCGCTCGACAGCCTGATCCTCTGCAACACCCTGTGCCGGGCGCTGGCGGTGATCATTGCCACACTGCTGGCGATTTTCCTTTGTGAAGAAAACGGCCCATGGGCTGCCTGCCTGAGTGCCGGCGTGATCTTGCTGGTCTTCGCCGATTACTTCCCGCGCTCGCTCGCCAAACGCTATCCGGACGCGGTGCTCACCTTCGGCAATACCCTGCTGGCGGTGCCGTTGAAAGCGGTATATCCATTGGCCTGGTTGCTCAGTCGCCTTAGCGGTTTGCTGACTCGACCATTTGCGCGCAAAGCCCAGGTGGTGCAGCAAAGCGAAGACGATCTGCCGGTGGATCATTCCGATGACCCTGAGCATCCGAGCCGTACGCATCCGGTGTCTGGCATTCATGCGCTGGACAACATCACGGTCAACGACATTCTGGTGCCGCGCAGTGACGTCGACGGCATCAACCTCGATGACCCGATCGAAGACATCATCGAGCAACTGCGCCACAACAAGCGCACACGCCTGCCGGTGTTCCACAGCGACATCAACCAGGTCGAAGCAGTGCTCAACACCCGGCAGATCCGCCACCTGCTCAGCAACGACGACCTGACCCGCGAAGCCTTGCTGGCCGCCAGTTACGAGCCGTATTTCGTGCCTGAAAGCACGCCGCTGCAACTGCAGCTGCTGAACTTCCACAAGCAGCAACGCCGGTTGGGCATGGTGGTCGACGAATACGGCGAAGTGCTGGGGATCGTTACGCTGGAAGACATTCTTGAAGAGATTGTCGGCGAGTTCGAAAGCGAGCACAGCCTCGATAATCCGCACATTCATCCGCAGGCCGACGGGCGCATGGTGATTGATGGCGCGGCATCGATCCGTGAGCTGAATAAATGCCTGGGCTGGCACTTGCCGAGCGATGGACCGAAAACGCTCAACGGACTGGTGACCGAAGCGCTGGAGACCATTCCGGAAAGCGCGGTATGCCTGAAGATCGGCCGCTATCGCCTGGAGATTCTCGAGACTGAAGAGAACCGGGTGAGCAAGGTGTTGATCTGGCATACCTCTTCGGTGCCTGCGACAGTTCAATAGCGTTTTTGCGCTTGTTTGATCGTTAGCCTCCTTCCTATAATCGAGACGCTTACCCAAGCGTCGCTGAGCCACGTGCTTACCCCGCACCCGACAGGTTTCGGCCATTTCCGCTTCACTCCGGCGACTGTTCCTACTCGAAACAGCGACCGCGCCTCATCCCACATCCCTGGGTGTTCGACCATAATAATTCGCTCCAACGGAGCTCATGACTGTCAGGGATCACCGCATGACGACCAGTACCGCTTACAGCGACACCACGCCTGCCCAACCGACCAATTCCGCCACCCGAGTGGCCACGGCGAGCTTTATCGGCACGGCCATCGAGTTCTACGATTTCTATGTGTATGCCACCGCCGCCGCGCTGGTGATCGGGCCGGTGTTCTTTCCGCAAACTTCCGGCACCGCGCAGATGCTGTCGGCATTTCTGACCTTCGGCATTGCCTTCCTCGCCCGACCATTGGGTTCGGCGCTGTTCGGCCATTTCGGTGACCGCATCGGGCGCAAGTCGACGCTGGTTGCTTCGCTGCTGCTGATGGGGGTCTGCACCACGCTGATCGGCGTGCTGCCCGGTTACGCCAGCATCGGAGCCTGGGCGCCGATTTTGCTGTGCGTGCTGCGCTTTGGTCAGGGGCTTGGGCTGGGTGGTGAATGGGGCGGCGCAGCGCTGCTGGCCACGGAAAATGCACCGAAAGGCAAGCGTGCGTGGTTCGGCATGTTCCCGCAGCTTGGCCCCTCCATCGGCTTTCTTGCCGCCAACGGCTTGTTCCTGACGCTGGCCATGACCCTCACCGACGAACAATTCCGCAGCTGGGGCTGGCGCATTCCGTTCCTGCTCAGTGCTGCACTGGTGATGGTGGGACTGTATGTACGTCTGAAACTCCACGAAACCCCGGTATTCGCCAACGCCATCGCGCGTCAGGAGCGGGTGAAAGTGCCGCTGGTCGAGCTGTTCAGTCAGTACTGGGCGCCGACATTGCTGGGCGCGGCGGCGATGGTGGTTTGCTACGCACTGTTTTATATCTCGACGGTATTTTCCCTGAGCTATGGCGTATCCACCCTCGGCTACAGCCGTGAGACGTTCCTCGGCCTGCTGTGTTTTGCCGTGCTGTTCATGGCGGCCGCCACGCCGCTGTCGGCGTGGGCCAGCGACCGTTACGGGCGCAAACCGGTGCTGATCATTGGTGGCGTGCTGGCGATTCTGTCCGGGTTTCTGATGGAGCCGTTGCTGACGCAGGGTTCGACCTGGGGCGTGGCGCTGTTTCTGTGCATCGAGCTGTTCTTGATGGGTGTGACATTTGCACCGA
This sequence comes from Pseudomonas atagonensis, assembly GCF_011369485.1. Lineage (GTDB taxonomy): Bacteria > Pseudomonadota > Gammaproteobacteria > Pseudomonadales > Pseudomonadaceae > Aquipseudomonas > Aquipseudomonas atagonensis. The sequence continues at coordinate 48,984 of NZ_VXCA01000022.1, forward strand.
TGGGGGCGCTGTTGCCGGAGTTGTTTCCGACACATGTGCGTTATACCGGCGCGTCGGCGGCGTATAACCTCGGCGGGATTGTCGGGGCCTCGGCGGCGCCGTTCTTCGCGCAACAACTGGTGGCGATGGGTGGTTTGAGTTACGTCGGCGGGTATGTGTCTGCGGCCGCGGTGCTCAGCTTGATCGCTGTGCTGTGCCTGAAGGAAACGCGCAATAACGATTTGAATCAGGTTGCCTGATAGATCGCTATCGCGAGCAGGCTCACTCCTACAGGGGAACGCATTCCAATTGTAGGAGTGAGCCTGCTCGCGATGGACGCGACTCGGTTTACAGCTCTACAACAACCGCCTGAGCAGCGCGGGTCGCTTTGGCACGAGCCGCTTCAATCGACTCATCCCGCGCCAGCGCCACGCCCATGCGGCGCTGACCATTCACTTCTGGCTTGCCAAACAGACGCAGCGCGGTATCCGGTTCGCTCAAAGCAGCGCCGAGATTGGCAAAGGCTGTCTGCGTCGACTGCCCTTCCACCAGAATCACCGCCGAAGCCGAAGGGCCGAACTGGCGAATCAACGGCACCGGCAGACCCAGAATTGCCCGGGCATGCAGGGCGAACTGCGACAGATCCTGGGAAATCAGCGTCACCAGACCGGTGTCGTGCGGACGCGGCGACACTTCGCTGAACCACACCTGATCGCCTTTGATAAACAGCTCGACGCCGAACAGACCACGGCCGCCCAGCGCTTCAGTCACCGCTTTGGCGACGCGCTCGGATTCCGCCAAGGCAATCGGGCTCATGGCCTGTGGCTGCCAGGATTCCTGATAATCGCCCTTCTCTTGACGGTGACCGACTGGCGCGCAGAACGTGGTGCCACCGATGTGGCGCACGGTCAGCAGGGTGATTTCGTAGTCGAAATCGATGAAACCTTCGATGATTACCCGGCCTTTGCCGGCGCGACCGCCCTCTTGTGCGTAATCCCAGGCTTTCTGCACGTCATCGGCGCTGCGCAGCAGGCTCTGGCCTTTGCCCGACGAACTCATCACCGGTTTGACGACGCAAGGGAAACCCAGGTCCTCAACCGCTTTGCTGTAATCCTCGAAGGTGTCGGCAAAGTGGTAAGGCGAGGTCGGCAGGTCCAGCTCTTCGGCGGCCAGACGACGAATACCTTCGCGGTTCATGGTCAATTGCGCGGCGCGAGCGGTCGGAATCACGGTAAAGCCTTCGGCTTCCAGTTCGACCAGTGTGGCGGTGGCGATTGCTTCGATTTCCGGCACGATGAAGTGCGGCTTCTCGGCTTCGATGACTGCACGCAGGGCAGCGCCGTCGAGCATGTTGATCACGTGGCTGCGATGGGCAACCTGCATGGCCGGCGCGTTGGCGTAACGATCGACGGCAATCACCTCAACGCCCAGGCGTTGCAGCTCGATCACCACTTCCTTGCCCAACTCACCACAGCCACACAGCAATACGCGGGTCGCGGTCGGCGACAATGGAGTTCCGATACGGGTCATCTCAGGTCCTCAAAGAAGCGGATCATCGAGGAAAGCGTCGCCATGCGCACTTTCCATGGGGAGAAAGCGCGGCATTTTACATGAACCCGAGGATTTGGCTTCAGCCGGCGACAGCCTGTTTGCGTTCGCGCCAGGCCATGATCAGCCAGACGGCGGTGACACCGGCGAATTTCGAGGCCAGCGCGGTGATGATCACCGGCGGCGTCATCAGATCGATCATGCCGAAGAAGATGAAGGTATCGAGGGGAATGCTCAGCGCCGAGCTGATCCACAAGCGGTCGCGCAACGGCCGTTTGGTGATACTGAACACCAGCCAATCGATGATCTCGGAGACGGCGAACGCCGTCGCGCTGGCCAGCGCGATGGACGGATCGGACGTGACATAAGACAGTACCAGCGCCGCCAACATCGCCACGATGGCGCCGTGGCCGAAGCGGGTCTGCACCATGTCGCGCAGCACGAACACCAGACCACCCCAGGCGGACCAGATGATGTCCAGGTGCGGCGCCGTGGAGAAGGCGAAGTTGATCAGCACGACGCTGCTGATGTAGGCGATGAGGAAAATCATGGGGGAGCGACCTGTCAGATTGGCGCACAGATTACTGGACCCGCAGATCAAGAGCCACCCCCTC
>NZ_VXCA01000023.1 GCF_011369485.1 Pseudomonas atagonensis
GTTTTGCCCGCAGGAAAGTTTTACTCACCTCAGCGAACAAATTTGCACAGTTATTTTCGAATCAGAACACTAGAATACTCCCACCTTTTTCGGAGCCAGAGCCTTTATGTCAGAGTCGGTTGACGCCCCCGGGCTGTCAGATTTACCGCTGGAAGACTTGGTGGCCTGTCATGAGTGCGACCTGCTGATGCGCAAGCCGCAACTCGCGCATGGCGAGAAAGCCCTGTGCCCACGCTGCGGTTACGAGTTGTACGCCCACCGCCATAACGTGGTGCAGCGCAGCCTCGCCTTGGTTATCGCTGCCCTTTTGCTTTACATCCCCGCGAACTTTTTGCCCATCATGCAGCTCAATGTACTCGGGCAATCGTCGCAAGACACTGTCTGGACCGGCGTCGTCGGCCTATTCAATACCGACATGCGTGGCGTTTCCGTCGTCGTGTTCCTCTGCAGTATGGCGATACCGCTGCTCAAGCTGTTGTGTCAGTTGGTGGTTTTGCTGTCGATTCGATTCAATATCGGCCGCAGCTACGGTCTGCTGCTTTATCGCATTTACCACCACCTCAAAGACTGGGGAATGCTCGAGGTTTACCTGATGGGCGTATTGGTGGCGATCGTCAAGCTGGCAGATATGGCAGCCATCACCGTCGGCCTGGGCTTGGCGTGTTTCATCGGTCTGTTGTTGGTTCAGGTCTGGCTGGAAGTGGTGATGTCACCACACCAGATCTGGCAGGCGTTATCGGGGGAAGATGTCCATGCGGGCGATTGATGCGGGCATTCTGATCTGTACCGAATGCCATGAACTGAACAGGCAGGAACCGGGCACCGACGAGCAAACCTGTACCCGTTGTGGTGCGCTGGTTCACCCACGCCGCCCGAACAGTCTGGCGCGAACCTGGGCTTTGCTGATCACCGCGGCAATCATCTACATTCCCGCCAACGTATTACCCATCATGACGGTTAGCTCTTTGGGACAGGGCGACCCCAGCACCATCATGTCAGGCGTGATTCAGTTGGTGCAGCACGGCATGATCCCGATTGCCGCCGTGGTGTTCATCGCCAGTATTCTGGTGCCGACCTTCAAACTTGTTGGCATCGCGTTGCTGTTGTTTTCGGTGCAACGACGCCAGCCGTTGTCTGCGCGTCAGCGCATCTGGATGTACCGCTTTATCGAGTTCATTGGCCGCTGGTCGATGCTCGACATCTTTGTGATCGCCATTCTGGTGGCGGTCGTCAACTTCGGCCGGCTCGCCAGCGTCGAAGCCAATCTTGGCGCCATCGCCTTCGCCAGTGTGGTGATTCTGACGATGCTCGCCGCAGTAACTTTCGATCCCCGACTGATTTGGGATAACACGGAGTCGGACGACGACCATGACTGATTTGCCTGTAGCGAAAACCCGGCCAGCCTCGAACTGGTCCGCCATTTGGGTGTTGCCCCTGATCGCCCTGATCATTGGCGGCTGGCTCGGCTGGCGTGCGTATAACGAAACCGGCATCGAAATTCAGGTGCGCTTCGAAAGTGGCGAAGGCATTCAGGCCAACAAGACTGAAGTGGTCTACAAAGGCATGCCTGTCGGTAAGGTCAAAACACTCAAACTCGATGATGAAGGCAACTCCAAAGGCGTCATCGCCACGGTCGAGATGAACAAGGATGTCGAGCAGTATCTCAAGACCAGCACGCGCTTCTGGCTGGTCAAACCGAGTGTGACGCTGGCCGGTATTACCGGTCTGGAAACGCTTGTCTCCGGTAACTACGTGGCGATCAGCCCCGGCGAAGGCGAGCCGACCCGCAAGTTCAAGGCGTTGGCAGAAGAGCCGCCGTTGTCGGATTCCAAACCCGGTCTGCACCTGACCATCAAGGCCGATCGCCTTGGCTCACTGAACCGGGGCAGTCCGGTGTTCTACAAGCAGATCCAGGTCGGGCAGATCAAAAGCTACGTGCTGTCTGAAGACCAGAGCACCGTTGAGCTCAAAGTGTTTATCGAGCCGACCTACGCCAAACTGGTGCGCAAACACACGCGATTCTGGAATGCCAGTGGCATCAGCATCGATGCCAACCTGTCCGGGGTGAAAGTACGCAGCGAATCCCTGGCGAGTATCGTTGCCGGCGGCATCGCCTTCGCAACACCGGAGAACCGCAAGGACAGTCCGCCCACTGATCCGAGCCTGCCGTTCCGTCTCTACGAAGACTTCGACGCCGCCGCTGCCGGCATCCGCGTCAAGGTCAAGCTCAGTGACTTTGAAGGCCTGCAGGCCGGGCGCACGCCGGTGATGTACAAAGGCATTCAGGTCGGCAATCTGAAAGCACTGAAAATCGACCCGGATCTGAACAGTGCAACCGCCGAACTGACCCTCGATCCATTGGCTGAAGACTACCTGGTTGATGGCACCCAGTTCTGGGTAGTCAAACCGTCGATCTCTCTGGCCGGTATCACCGGACTCGAAGCGTTGGTGAAGGGCAACTACATCGCCGTGCGTCCGGGTGACAAAGGTTCGCCGCCGAAGCGCGAATTCGAAGCGCGCCCCAAAGCGCCGCCACTGGATCTGCGAGCGCCGGGCCTGCACTTGGTGTTGTTCACCGATAGTCTCGGTTCGATCGATGTCGGCAGTCCGATTCTCTACAAGCAGGTCAAGGTCGGTTCGGTTCAGAGCTATCAGTTTTCCAAGACCAAGAAGCAGTTGGTCATCGGCGTGCACATCGAGAAGGAATACGAAAATCTGGTCAACGCCTCGACCCGTTTCTGGAACGTCAGCGGCATTACGCTGACCGGTGGCCTGACAGGCGGAATTCAAGTGAAAAGTGAATCCCTGCAGACCTTGATGGCCGGCGGTATTGCATTCGAAACGCCGCAAGCCAAGGCTCCGTTGCAGAAACGTATCCCGCGCTTCCGTCTGTTCGCCAACCACGACGAGGCCAATCAAAAGGGCGCCGTGGTAACGATCAAGGTTGATCGCGCCGACGGTCTGCGCAGCGGCACGCCGATTCGTTTCAAAGGCCTGGATGTCGGCAAGATTGAAAGCGTCGATCTGACAGATGATCTGCAGTCGGTGATTCTCACCGCGCGTATCACCGAGGTGCCGGAAAAGATTGCCCGGGTGGGCAGCCAGTTCTGGGTCGTCAAACCGGAGCTGGGTCTGATCAAGACCTCGAATCTGGAAACACTGGTCACCGGTCAGTACGTTGAAGTGCAACCCGCGGCGAAAAACCTCGGCCCGCAGAAAAACTTCGTAGCGCTGGCCAGCCCGCCGGAAGTGACCAAGCAGGAAGCCGGTCTGAGTCTGGTCTTGAGTGCTGCCCGACGCGGTTCGCTGAAACCGGGTGTGCCAGTGACCTATCGCGAAATCACCGTGGGTAAAGTCACCGGTTATGAACTCGGCCAGACGGCGGATCGTGTCTTGGTGCACATCCTGATCGAACCGAAGTACGCACCCCTGGTGCGCAGTGGCAGCCGCTTCTGGAACACCAGCGGTGTCGGTTTCGATATCGGCTTGTTCAAAGGCGTGACGGTGCGCACGGAGTCTCTGGAGACTGCGATTCAGGGCGGCATCGCTTTCGCCACGCCGGACGGCGAACGCATGGGCAACCCGGCACGGGCCGAACAGACCTTCCCGCTGTTCGACAAGTTTGAAGATGAATGGCTGACCTGGGCGCCGAAAATCCCCCTCGGCAAATAATCCCGAGCCCATGAAAAAGGGCCGCGATCCAATGGATCGCGGCCCTTTTTTTGTATCCGTCAGTGACGCATCAAACCGCATCCATCTCCGGTTCATCCGCTTCGACATTGACCGTGGCCTTCACCGCATCGTGGCGGCGGATGTACTTCCAGTCCGCCTCGTCGATGTAGATGCCGGCCGGGCCGCTGCCGCCTTCCAGGTCGATGGCGACACTGGCGCAGACCTGCGGCTTCACACTCGCCAGGATCGGCACGAAGCCCAGTTGCAGGCTGGTTTCCAGCAGGGCGGCCTGGTTCTTCTCGTCGATGTCCGCCGCCTCGTCGAGGTAATACGGCAGACGCACACGCCCGGCCAGGTCGCGGTCCATCAAGTGCAGTAACAAGTACATGTTGGTCAGCGCCTTGATGGTCATCGTGGTGCCGTTGGACGCCGCGCCGTCGATGTCGGTGTGGATAACCGGCTGGCCGTTGACCTTGGTGATCTCGAACGCCAGTTCGAACAAGTCCTTGAGGCCGAGCTGGTTGTGGTTCGCCGCCACCAGCCGCGCCAGGTATTCCTTGGCTTCTTCGTTCTTGTTGTCTTGTTCGGCGCTTTGGCTCAGGTCGAACACCGACAGGGTTTCGCCTTCTTCGTACTGGCCGGCGCTGTGGATGATCTGGTCGATGTGCTTGAGCGCTTCCTTGTTTGGCGCCAGCACGATGCGGAAGCTCTGCAGGTTGGACACCTGACGCTTGTTGATCTCGCGGTTGAACAGTGCCAGTTGGTGCTCGAGGCTGTCGTAGTCGCTGCGGATGTTGCGCAGCGTCCGGGCGATATCGGTTACGGCTGCACGACGGGCCTTGCCCAGGGTCAGGGCTTCGTCGGTACGGTGCGCGTAAGCGTTGATCAGCAACGACAGGCGGCGCTCCATGTCGTCTTCACTGTCGAACTTGGCCACGCCTTTCAGGCGCACTTGTGCGTACAGCGCTTCGATCTGGCCATCGGCACGCAGCAAGCCTTGCCAGCTGTCCTGATAGTCGTTGAGCAGTGGCAGCAGGTTATCCATTGAATCGTCGACCGGGTCCATGAACGGAGTGCCGAACGGCAGATCCGCCGGCAGCAACTGACGGCGACGCAGGGCGTCGTCGAGGGTGCGTTGCTTGGCTTCCATGTCGGCGATCTGCCGGCCGACCAGTTGCAGCTTGGCGGACAGTTGCTGGACGCGTTCGGTAAAGGCATCGCTGGATCGCTTGAGCTCGTCCTGCGCGCCTTCCATCTGCGCCAGTTGCTCGAGCTTGTCGCCTTCTTCTGCGCTCAGGGTCTGGGTGCGACGGAAATCTTCCAGGGCTTTCTGCGCGTCCAGTACCTGCTGGTACAGCGCTTCGGTCTGGGTCTTGCTCGCAGCGCGGTCGGAGGCAACCGCTTGCTGGGTCTTGAGTTGTTTGAGCTCTTTTTCCAGGCGCTCTTTCTGGTCGCGCAACGCTGCACGGTCGGCCAGCGCTTGCAAAGCCGGCGGCTCGATGTGCGAGATGTCGATCGACAGGCCCGGCACTTCGAAACGCTCGCCCTTGAAGCCATCAAGGATCAGCTCAACCGATTTGACCCACTCGCCATCGTCGTCGAGGGTGATGCCGTGGTCGCCCAGCGGCAGGCTGAACAGCGCGCTGTTGAACAGACGCATCAGGCGTTCGACGTCCTGTTGCGAAAACTCTTCGCGCAGGCGGGCGTAGCTGTTGTTGTCGGCGTGATCGAGTTGCTGCTTCACCGACTTCAGGCGTTTTTCCAGATCGCGAAGACGTTCTTCGAGATCCTCGGCGCTGAACTGACGGGACTGAGCCAGCGCACCGGCCAGTTCGTCGTGAGCGTCCTTGGCCGCCAGCAGTTGCTGCTCCAGAACCTTGACGTCATCGACCAGCGCGAAGCGGTTCTTCAGCACCGACAACTCGCCGAGCCAGCGCTGGATGCCGGAGATTTCCCGCTCCAGACGCATCAGTTCCTGAGTGCCACCGCGCTGATCGTTTTGCAGATCGTCCTGCTCGCGACGGTAGTGCTCGGCCTGAATCGCCAGTTCTTCCTTGCGCGCACCGGCGTAATCCGACCAGGTGCCGAGCAACGAATCGAGTAGCGGCGACAGGCGATGCAGTTTGCCGCGCAGCACGTCGCGCTGTTTCACGCCGTTGGCCAAGGCTTCGACCAGCGGGCCGGCAGCGACCAGCGAGTTGTAGTCCTGTTCCATGCGACGCACGTCGCGGAAGGCTTCTTCGCACGCCGCGATGTAATCGACGCTGCCGGAACGCAGGCTGTGTTCGAAGGCATCGAGGAACAACTGCTTGAGCTTGGCCGCCGTGATTTCACGCATGTGCAGCAGGTTGATGAACAACGCACGGAAGGTCTTCAGGCTCTGCTCGCTGGTGGAGCGCAGCGGGATCAGGGTCAGATCCAGTGGGATCGACGTATGACCGCCGACCAGCAAACGACGCAGTTCATCCGGTTTGAGTTCGTAGGCTTTCAGGCCTTCTTTCTCAAGGTTGCTGAACAGCTCCTTCTGGCGCAGGCAGGTATCGTTTTTCTGGTAGTGAGCCAGATCAAGCTTGCCGGCATAGGCGAAGAACTGGTGACCGAAACCGCCACCCGGTCCGCGACCGACCACGCCGATCACGTGCGGGCCATGAGGCAGGTTCACTTCGACAAGGATGTAGCTAGTGTCGGACGCAAAGTAGAAACGCCGGGATTGTTCCAGGCTGTACTTGCCGAAACTCATGTCCGACATGCGCGCCAAAATCGGAAACTGCAAGGCGTTGATCGAGGCGGATTTACCGAGGTTGTTCGCGCCGTAGACCGACAGCGGTTCTTCCAGCGGGAACAGGCCGAGGCTGTAACCGGCGGTATTCAAAAGGGCAAAGCGGCGGATGCCGTAGCGTTCCTGGCTCATGCGTCGGACTCCTGTTCTTCGGCAATGGCGCGGGCCAGTGCGTCTTCTTCGCTTTCTTCTTCAAACTCTGAGAGATCGAGCGGGTCGTCGGTTTCCAGAAATTTGGCCTCGGCGGCTTCGTCGATCAGCACCGGTGCCGGCAGCGGCAGAACGCTGTGCACGCTGGCGGCCAGGTCGCGGTCTTGCTGAACCGACAGGCAGACATCGAGGAAACGGTGCATCGGCGGCAGGAAACGGTACACGCCGTTTTCTTCGCCGGCGAAACCGAGCTGGGTCATGCGGCGCATGATCTTTTCTTCCAGCTCTTCAACGGTCTGTACTTCGGCCTGAATGAACAGGTCGCGGTATTTTTCCAGCAGCGACGGCAGTTCTTCGCGGCCGAGGCTGCCGCCGTCGAGCACGGCGATCGGGTCGCGGCCCTGATCGGCCAGATGCTCGACGAGTATGAAGGTGAACAGCGCCAGACGCTGGGCAGTCTTGTTCACCGCCGCAGCGGCCATGTCCGGGACGAAGTAATAGAAACCACGGGTGTCGCAGACCAGTTCAAAGCCAAGCGCCTTGAACAGCGTGCGGTACTGATCCTGGAAGTTCGACAGTTGCGCGTACAGCTCCGGGTCGCGGCGGCTGACGTGGTAACCCTTGAACAGCTCGCGGAAGATCGGCGCGAGTTGCGACAGTTCGGAAAGATCAAGATGCATTGGGGATGCTCGCAGAATCCTCGGCGGCGGTGTCGCCGGTCGAGAGCAGGGCGAAGGAGCGCAGGCTGACCTGGTGCTCATGAGTGTGGTATTCACGGCGTTCCAGACGCTCGCGCTTGAAGCGTTTTTCCCGCGACAGGCGCGAGAACCAGTAAAGCAATTCGTCGGTCGCGCCGTCCGGTTCCTGCTCCAGCAGCCAGGTCATCAGATCCGGCATTGGCAGCGATTCTTCGCAACGGTCGACCATCTCGCGCACGGTGCGCGGTGCGCGCGGGGCATCGCCGGTCTTTTGCGACTTGTGCGCCTTGGGGAAGCGCGCCGGTTTCGGCTCGAAACGCGCCAAGGCGTAGACGTAGGCTTCGACCTGACTGGCGCTGCCGAGGAAGGTGCTTTGCGGCCGGGTAAACAACGGCATCGCGGCTTGCGGCACGGCGTCGATGCCTTTGCGGCGGATCGCGGCCAGCGCCAGTGCAGCACCACGAGTCACGGCGTTATGCCGGCGTGCTTCTTCACGCAGCGGCAGCAGCAGTTCACGGGCGTGACGCAGAGTCAGTTGGGCGCTGGTCTGCATTTCGAGGATGCGCGCGTGGGTGCGCAGCAGCATGTCGTCATCGACCAGATGGCCGAGACGCTGCTGTTCGCTGAGCATCTTCAGCAGCACGGTTTCGACCTTGCGCACGCCTTGTTCGAAGGCGCCGTCGGCGTTCACCAGATCGATCATCGGCTCGACGTATTCGTCCCAGGTCGCCAGCACTTCGGCGTAACGCTGACGCAGCGGAATCTGCCGGTCGCTGGTCTTGGCTCGTTCAGCCACGGCCACCAGCGCCTGTTCGTCGTTGTCGAGTTTCTTCAGAACGTCGCGCACGCGCATGTCGAGCAGACGCAGCTGACGCGCCAGATCATTGCCATCGCGGACATCGAACGCATCCTGGATGTAACCGGCCAGACGCTCGAGGTGGCGCAGATAAGCTTCGATCTCCAGGCACAGGCCCAGTCGGTGTTCTCGACGCAGGTAGGCGAGGAAGTCGTGAATCTGCGCGTTCAGCTCGAAACGGTTCGGGCTTTTCGCCACGGGCACCAGAATATCGAGGCGAATCCACACGTCGAGCAGACTGGTGATGTCCTGCGGCGTGCTGTCCAGTTGTTGGGCGGCCAGTTGCGTGCGCAGTTCGTTGAGGCTCAGTGTGCCTTGGTCGAAGTGCTCGCACAGTGGCTCCAGAAGTGCCCAGTGTTCAGCGAGGGCGCGCAAGACGCGCTTGGGTTCGATCATCGGAATGGCCGGCTGGTTGGCGATTAAAAGCCGCGATTGTACTGCATCGCGGGCGATGCGATTCACTCTCGGGACGGGCTGTCGCATTCTGGCGATAAAGCGCCCGGGTAAAGTCTATCGATCAACCGCAAGCGATCTTGAGCGAAGGGCGGTAGAATCAGCCCACTTCAGTTATCCACAAGTGGCCGACCCTTGCTAATCGAGTCCCGCCGCCGCGCCTATTTGAACGCCATGCAGGTGGTCAACTGGCTGCCGCGCACCGAATTGCCTTTCGCCGCGCCGTCGCGGCCCGAGCTGCTGGACATGCCCGAGCCCGAGGTCGTGGCGCAGGTTGTGCCGATGCCGCAGGTCGAAACGCCCGTGCAGCCTGCTGCGCGACCGTCTGAACGGCCGAAGATCGAAGTGCCGCGCCCGTCGCTGGCGAGCACCCGAACCGGTGCCAAACCGGTGGCGGAAGTCGACGACACGCCAGTGGTCGTCAAACCGGCCCCCGTGCCGCCACCGCGATTCGCCCTGCAATTGTTGCGCGCCGGACGTTGCCTGTTGCTGGTCGAGTTACCCACAGGTGAACCGTTCCAGAGCCGCGATCCGGCCTATCTGCTGCTCAAGGACATGCTGCGCGCCGCAGGTCTGCCAGATGCGCCGCAAATTGTCGGCGAGCCGGTGCGCTGGCCGTGGCTCAATCGCGGCACCATGGATCAAGGCCCGGACGCGGCGCGCGACTTCGTTCAGGGCTTCCTGTCGGTACAAATGGAAGCGGCGCCGTGTGCGTGCCTGTGGCTGATTGGCCTGCCGGCCGTGCGGTTTGCAGGTGAGGCGGACGCCGAAGCGTTCAATCGTGAATTGCAGATCGAAGGTCTGGGCTCGGCCTGGGCCATCCCGGGTCTGGAATTGTTAATGGAAGAGCCACAGCGCAAAGCCGCTGTGTGGCAAGCCATGCGTCGGCTGATGACGCGCTGGAAAGAATCGAATGAGTGAAGCTGTATCGTTCCGCCCGATGACCGAGGCGGATCTGGACGTTGTATTGAAGATCGAATACGCGGCGTACAGCCATCCCTGGACTCGCGGGATTTTTCTCGACGGGCTGGGCAAATACCAGATCTGGCTGATGTTCGAAGGCCAGCAGCAAGTCGGTCACGGCGTGGTGCAGATCATTCTCGATGAGGCGCATCTGCTCAACATCACGGTCAAACCGGAAAATCAGGGGCGCGGGCTGGGGCTGACGTTGCTGGAGCATCTGATGTCGCGCGCTTATGCGGCCGAGGCGCGGGAGTGCTTTCTTGAGGTGCGTGACAGCAATACCGCGGCGTTCAAGCTGTATGAACGTTATGGTTTCAACGAGATTGGCCGGCGTCGGGATTACTACCCGGCGGTGGGCGGGCGTGAAGATGCCGTGGTCATGGCCTGCACCTTGGTTGACTAGAGCTAAAAGCATCGCGAGCAGGCACACTCCTACAAATTGAAATGCATTCCCCTTTAGGAGTGAGCCTGCCCGCGATAGCTATTTAACCAGCGCCACAGGTCAGCGCTTGCCATCCATCGGATCACGTCGCGCCAGCTCCGCTTCATCCAGACCGTTGCCACCGCCAATTTCATCCTCATCGACAATACTCAAATCCCAATCGGCCTGATTGCCTTCGCCGGCCTCTTCGGCATCCCGCGCGCCGTCTTCATGAATCAGCGTTTCCGGGCTCAGGTCATCGTCAGTCGGCTCATGATCGCTGACGGAAGCCCCGGTCATCCCGGCCTCACGCACACGCTCATTGGGCATCAGTTGCTCACGTTCACGCTCCGGGATTTCATCGCCGATTTTCGCGCTGGGCTCTTCGTCGTCGAAATCCAGCTCATGCACCGAGCCCATGCGGTCTTCGTTATCATCGATGGGTTCCGGTTGCACCGCATCGTACGGACGTCGTGAATCAGTCATGGCAATTCCTCATACTGTGGGCCTTACTGAGTGGACTCACCGGGCACACGAGAATTCCAAAGAAAAACACCTGCGGTTCTTGCGTGACCCCGACGTGCGGTCGTCTGTCATACCAGCGCATCTTTCTTGAGGCCTTACACATGCACGACTTACAAGATCTGATTGATAACAACGAGCGTTGGGCTGACGCGATCACCAAGGAAGACCCGGACTTCTTCGCCAAACTGGCGCGCCAGCAGACACCTGAATACCTGTGGATCGGCTGTTCCGACGCGCGGGTGCCGGCGAACGAAATCGTTGGCATGCTCCCGGGCGATCTGTTTGTTCACCGTAACGTCGCCAACGTGGTGCTGCACACCGACCTCAATTGCCTGTCGGTGATCCAGTACGCGGTGGACGTGCTCAAGGTCAAACACATTCTGGTCACCGGCCACTACGGTTGTGGCGGTGTCCGCGCGTCGATGCAGGATCGCCAGTTCGGCCTGATCGATGGTTGGCTGCGTTCGATCCGTGACCTGTACTACGAAAAACGCGAAGAGCTGGCCAAACTGCCGACCGAAGAAGAACAGGTCGATCGGATGTGCGAACTTAACGTTATCCAGCAAGTGGCCAACGTCGCCCACACCAGCATCATCCAGAACGCTTGGCATCGTGGGCAGAGTTTGTCGATTCACGGCTGTATCTACGGCATCAAGGACGGTCGCTGGAAAAGCCTGAACACCACCATCAGCGGTTTCGAGCAGTTGCCGCCGCAATACCGTTTGCGTCCGGTCGGCGCGTTGTAATCCGGTTCAGCATCAGTTGTGATGTCGCCAGCGTTGTAAAAAGGCGTAGCCCTCAATGTTCGGCGACTCGTTGTAACCGGTGATCCAGCCTCGGCAATGGGGCGAGCCGCACCCGCAGGCAAACTGATGCAGCAGTTTGTCTTCGGTGGCGGCGTAATCCATGGTCAGTCGGTCACCCGGCTGAATGTCCTTGAGTGCCCACAGCCACATCTCACTCCAATCGAGAAACACGTTGGGATCGCAGGCGTGTTCCAGCAATCCGCAAAAGCGCGGGTCGTAAATGTGGATGCCCGGTTGCAGTTGCCGGGTCTGTCGGCAGCGATAGGGCAGCAGTTGTCCGGAAACGCGGCACATCCGGCTGATGCGCAGAAAATCCCGGCGTGCCGACACGGCCGTGGCATTGCCCCGGCTGTCGCGGATGATTTCAAAATCGCTGCGAGACGGAAACCCGAGCCGTACGGGCAGCCCGGCGAAGGGATAAATACCTTTGTCATGGCGGTTACCCAGATCTGCAAGTGCACGATTGTTCATAACGATCCTTGTTTCTCGGGTGTTGCGACTTCCGTAGGCTGACGTCCTGTCAGTCCTGCAACACGCTGTGGATCCAATCCTGTTCCATGTCATCCTGCCGGTCTACTGTCAGATCTGACAGGCGTGATAGCCGTATTCCTGCGTCAGCCATGGCTGACACAGGAATGACTTGATCCACTTAAAGGTGTGGCACCGGCACGGCGGTGGCGGGGAGTGCGCCCTTGAGTTGCTGTAATTGCGTTTTGATCGGCGCAGTGGCGCATTTGGCAGCCGCCTGGTCGGCAGGCAGATGGCGGATCGAGGTGTAGAACAGCTCGCAGGTTTTGACTGCCTGCGTGACTTGCCAGCTCTGGGTGCAACGGTTGAGCTGCGCTTTCGCGTCGCTCTTCGGCTGGCTGCCCATCCCGGCCTGCCAGCAGGCGGCGCTCAAGTCCTGCCCCATGACTTTTAGACCAGCCGCGTCGGCTTTGGCCTGGGCATCATCGCCGGTGTAGTTCGCAGGATCTGCCGCGTACCAGATGTAACTGGGGTGGTTCGATCCCAGTACCGGCACATTTACCCCGGGACTCGGGCTGATGCTGGCCAGGCCCAGCACATTCACACTCGCCCCGTATTGCTGCTTGAGCCAGTTGCGCACCGGCGCACCGAACGCGACCATCGGCAGGGCATTACCGTTGGCGTTCTGGCTGACTTGTTTGACCATGCTGGTCTGGTAGTCGGTGAAGTAGGCGTAGATCCCTTCCAGATCCTTGCCGGCAGTGGCGGGCGCGGCAATCGGGGCAATGTCGACGATGGTTTGATAAGCCGGCGTCCGGGTCGCGGCGATGCCGTTTTCAGTCAGCAGCGCGGCCCAGCGGTCAGTGGTGTTCGAGCGCAGATAATCCTGCGCCTGGGTCAGTGAATAATCCGGCGGAAAGTGCAGCAATTCGACGCTTTTGCGGTTTTCCACAGCCATGCCCAGCGGCAGAAACAAATACCAGTTGTAAGCCCACTTGCCATCAGCGTTGAGCTTGCTGGCGCCGGCATACGCCAGATCACCGGCGTCGAGCAACGCCGCCAAGGGTTTTTCGTAACCTTCGGGCACGCCGCTGATTTTGGCGTAGAGCTGATCGTTTTCAGTCTTCACCAGCACTTTGGCATCGGTGTAGCCGTCGCGTTGCACGCTTTGGCTCAGGTAGTGCGCGGCAGTCTGCTCCAGCGTCCAGTTGCGAAAGCAGATCACGCTGCAGTTGTTCGGATAAGCGAAAAGCCGCGTGACGCGTTCGGTGCTGCCCAGTTTCAGTGCGACATCGGCGTGGGCGGCAGCACTCAAGGTGAGCGCGGCGAGGGCCAGTGCTGCGGGGGCCAGCGTTGTGGGTATAAGTCCTGCGAGTTTGAACATGCTCAGATCCTTTTCAGCGTGATTCCCTTGGGGCGGGGGCGCCTCATAGTGGATCAGCCGCGTGACACAGAAAAGCCGTCACTCGCAGATTTTTGCAGCCCGCCTCCGCAGACGTCGTCAGCCCTGAAAATGCAGGGCGTTGGTCAAGTCACCCATGGGTTTCTGACCGCGAGCGCTCATCGCTTCATCGCGTTGCTTGAGGCCGTCGAGGGTTTCGAGCTGGAACACGCGGGTGATCAGGCGCAGGATCGATGCCGTGTCGTAAACCGTGTGATCGACCGTGCCCTTGCGCGCAAACGGTGACACCACCAGCGCCGGAACGCGCGAACCCGGGCCCCAACGGTCGCCCTTGGGCGGCGCAACATGATCCCACCAGCCGCCGTTCTCATCGACGGTGACGACCACCACCATGTTTTTCCACTGCGGACTTTCCCGCAGCACTTTCAGTGCGCGGACGATGTGCCGATCCCCGGAGGCCACGTCGGCGTAACCGGCGTGCATGTTGAGATTGCCCTGAGGTTTGTAGAAGGTCACCGCCGGCAGCTTGCCGGCCTCGGCGTCGGCGAAGAACTTGTTGCTGCTCGACTCGTCGCCCAGACCCGCATCGCGCAGACGCTTGTTGCGCTCCTCGGGATGATCCGGGCCTTGCTGCTTGAAGTAATTGAACGGCTGGTGGTGATACTGGAAGTTAGGGATTTTCGGAATGCCACCGGAATCCTTGAACTGCTCCAGCGTCGCCTGCCAGGCCCCGGCGTACCAGGCCCAGTCGATGTTCTTTTTCGACAGTTTGTCGCCGATGTGTTCGTGGGTCTGCGCAACCATGACGTTGGGCAGATCGGGTTTCGAATAGGCCGGGCGCTCCGGGTCGCGAATCCAGGTCGGCCAGTAGGGCGGGGCGAGGGTGTTCACGCCAAAACCATCCGGGGTCAGCGCGCTCGGGCCGAACTGCGGTGGGCCGGTCATGGCGCTGGCGGGCGATTGCTCAAGCGGCTTGAGGCGTGGATCGGCGGGATCGTCACTTTGCAGCGCGGCGATCTGCGATTTGGCCACTGAATTGCCGACGTCCGGGTAAAACGGCGCGGTGGCGCTGATCAGGTACTGGTGGTTGAGGAACGAGCCACCGAAGGCGCCTTGGAAGAAGTTGTCGCAGAGCACGAACTCCTGCGCCACGTCCCAAAGACGCAACGAATAACGGCTCTGTGCGTAGTGGCCCATGGTCAGACCACCGGAATCGGCCCAGGCGACAAAGCTGTCGTTCTTGCCGCCATTGATCTGCATCTGGTTCTGATAAAACACATGCCACAAATCCCGTGTCACCAGACCGAAGGGCAGGTCTTCACCATTTGGGCCCTTGAGGGCGAACGGTGCGTTGGGCAGGTTTTCCTGAAATTGGGTGGCGCTGGGGTAGGTCACGCCATCAAGGGTTTGCGGGCCGATCTGCAGGGTGCCGCCCCAGACTTGTGGCAGGGTTTGCAGCAGGCTGCCATCGCGGTCGCGCTGCTGGTAATCGGCAGGCTTGAGCGCCGACAAGGGTTTCTCGACGCCGGGGAAATCGCCGAACAGGTTATTAAAACTGCGGTTCTCGGCGTAGATCACCACCACCGTCTTCACCTGATCGCGCAGAGCCTTGTCCAGCTCGGCGGGCGTCAACGGATGCTCGATCGGTTTGCCGGGCTGCTCGCCGGCATTGCCGCACCCGGCCAGCGTCGCGCCGACGCCCAGTACCGCAACGCCGCCGAGGAAGCGGCGGCGGCTGGTGTCAGTGGGATTGGCGGATTCAGGTGCGCCCGTGCCGTCTGTCTCGTCTTTCATTCGTCAGCCCGCTTTGCTTAATTGTTTCAGTTTGTTTCGGGCGGACGCTAGCAAGGCAATGTGACGGTTGGGTGACAGTCTGAATGGGTGACAAAAAGAAGTAGGAGCTGGCCAAGCAGCCCCCATCCTTGTTTTTTGCTCGATTACAAAAGACGCAGCGCGAGCTCGTTGCCTGCGCGCAGGTACTCAACCTGGGCCGTCACCGCATCCTTGACGATCGCTTCGCCGGTATCAGTCAATCTGGCTTTTTTGGCATCAATGACGGCGCTCTGCAGCAACTGCATTGCAACATCCATTGCTTTTTGGAAAGCCGTCACGTTGTTGTGCTGGCCAAACTCTTGGACGACAGTCTCCATGCGCCGATCAGCGTCATCTCGAAGCGCTCTGTACTCGACAACGGAGACGCTGCCATCCTGGTAAATCTCACGGATCAGTTCTTCCAGCGTTTTGGAAATCGGGGTCATCGGTTCTTCCTTGGACAGGGGTTATTGATCCCAGACAAGCTAAACGATGGTGAGGCTTGGCAAAGTCAGCTCTGTTCCACGCGATACGTGGGACAGAGCGACAGCTTTTGTAAGAAGAGTGTTTGTCTGTTGTCGGAATGCTCTAAAGCCTTCCGTTTCACGGCGGCGAGTACATCAATCTCGCTGTAAATCTAGCCAGGTATCAGTTGCTGCACGGAGTAACCGAGACGGCTGGCGAGGATGACGCCGGTCATGATCAGCAAAAACAACAATTGCAGCGGACTGAAATGCGCCCAGTGCAACGCCGTCAGCCAAGGGTGGCGGTTGCTGAAGTCTGCGTCGAGCGAGCCGATGCGCCGCTTGTGCCAAAGCCCGATGACGATCACGCCGATGTAAGTAAATGCCCCCAATGGCCCCAGCAACAGCGAAAACAGCAAGACCATGACGGCCTGCGGAACGCCGTGACGAATCACCAGCCAACGGGTGTCAGGGTTCCAGTGGCGGGGGATCAGCCCTTCGGTGAGCCATAGATCGAAAACAATGATGTGGGCGGTAAGCACCGCCCACCAGCTCAGGGCAAAGCGGAAAAACCACACCGGTGCGCAGGCAAACAGCATGGGAATGAAGACAATGCTGGCGGCGGATCTGTCTTTGCCAGTCAGATAAAACAGGCCCAGCGCCAAGGCAATCGCGGCCCAGACCCGTATCCAGGTCTCGGCGGCAATCGGTCGCGGGAAAAAGCGCCGCCAGTAAAAGACATTGGCGTAGGGCAGGCGTGCCAGAAGCTCGGGGTAGCGCCATTTGAGCGTTTCCGACAAATCGTGACAGGCCTGCCATTCATTCTGACCGAACGTGTCGATCATCTTCTTCTGCTGGAGAGGTTTGAGCGGATTGACCAACAGGTGCGCCGCCTGCACGTCGGCCGCCCAGGTGCGATCGCTCTCGGCCTTGGCACGCAGATTGTCGTAGAAACTTTCCTGATTGCAGCGCTCGATCAGCGCCTCCCAGAGCCAGTCCGGTTGTGGGTGCAGACCTTTGTTGTCGTCCCAGCCGAAGAGCTGGCCGATACGGTCGAACAGCGGCACGCTCCATTCGCTGTCATTGAGCAACTGCAGCAGGTTTTGCTGCCACTGTTCGCGCCGATCGAAAACCTGCAGCCAGGGCTGAGCGGTGTAGCGCTTGAGCAGGTTGAGGAATTCACGCTCGCTTGGCGTTTCGAGCAACGCGCGCAAATTTTCCTGGTAGTCGGACATCAAGCTCAGGGCGAGGCTGTCGCGCTGCCACTCGCTCATGGCGATCTCTTGCCACGGCCCCAGCCAGCCCAAATGCTCAACCGCCCAGACGAGCACTGCACTGCGCAGTCGCGGATGATCGAAACACAGTTGCAGCAACAAGCGTTGGAAAGCCTCGGCGCACCCTTGCTGTCGGGCCTGCTCCCAGCGCTCGTCGAGGTTGTCTTCGCTCAGGCCATCGAGCAGGGCCCAGGCGGTTTGCGATTCTGCCGCATGCGCGTCGTGGTCAGTGTCGACGTCCAGTGGTTCGCTGTGGACGGCCATCGCAGAAGGGGCGACAAACGGCTCTGGCGCTGCCGGGTTGAGTGGTGCGAACGCCTTCTGCGAGAAGTCAGGCGCTTGGTCTTGCATCGCGCTGTGCTGACGTGCCAGCGCCGAATCCAGAGCCATCGCCGCGAAAACGCTCGCCTCGGTGGCCACGAGAACGTCGTTTTCCTCCTCTTTGTCCTCGGCATTGTCGAGGCGCCATTGAGCGATCGCCTGCGCGCGCTCGTAGGCATCGCGCAAGCGCTGGAAGCCTTCGGGATCTTCATCGGGGCGGAAGGTTTTCAACAGACGTGCGTAACTGCGCTTGATCTCACGAAGCTCGGCGTCATCGGACAGTTGTAAAACGGACCAGCAATCCATGGCAGTGCTCCTTATTGCCACGGCGTGCGATCAAGTTCACTCAAGTGTCGGCTCAGTTCGGTGCGCACTTCACGGATCTGGCGCTCATCCTGGGAGTCGAGCGCGATCTGGAATTGCTTGGCCCAGTGGCCAATCTGCTCGCGCAGATCGCCGAGACTTTCCTGATAGAGACGTTCCAGGCGCGCGGTCAGCAGCGTGTTGACCTGTTGCTCGCGCGGGTGGATTTTCAGCTGCGCGAGGTTCTGCAAGCGCTGCTGGATTTCTTCCGGTGTGAGCACGCCAGGATTGTTTTCGATCACCAGCGAGTGTGTCTGCCCGGTCAGTGGAATGCTCACCTGCGCTTCCAGCAAACCGTTGTTGTCGTAGGTGAAGCGCACGTCGAGTGAGACTTCGCCGGCCTTGCGTTTCGGCACTTTGATGTCCAGTTCGCCCAGCGCGACGTTGTCTTTGACCAGACGACTTTCGCCCTGAAAGATCCGCACAATCACGTGTTCCTGATTGTCATGCAGTGTCTGCACGGTTCTGACCCGGCTGACCGGCACGATGCTGTTGCGTTCGATGATCGGCAGGTAATGGCCGCTCTCGTATTGGCGGCCGACCTGAGTCGAGGTCTCGATGCCCAGGGTGTAAGAGCAGACATCGGTCAGCACGACTTCTTCGAGCGCGGCCGCGCGGGCCTTGAGTGCAGCTTGAATGGCCGCGCCTTGCGCCACGACCTGATCCGGATCGAGGGTGATCGACGGGAAGCGACCGAACAGCCCGGCCGCGAGTTTGCGCACCAGCGGCATACGCGTCGTGCCGCCCACCAGCAGAATCTCGTCGAGGTCGCTGACGCGAATGCGCGCATCGCGCAGCGCTCGCTCGATAGGCGCGCGCAGACGTTCCAGCAGCGGCATGTACAGGGTTGCCAGTTGTTGCTGGGTGATGGTTTGTGTCCAGTGGCGCTCGCCCAGTTGCAGACGGAACTCGGCGCTGGTGTCCTGACCCAACGCCTTGCGCACGCGCTCGGCCTCGCGGCGCAGCGGCTGGATGACGCTGTTGCGGTCAGGGAAATCGGCGGCAGTGCGGTGCTGTTCGATGAAGTGCTCGAGCAAGACGCTGTCGAAGTCTTCGCCGCCGAGGAAGTTGTCGCCGGCGCTGGCGCGTACTTCCATGACCCCGTCGAACAACTCCAGAATCGATACGTCGAACGTACCGCCGCCAAGGTCGAACACCAGGAACGAAGTTTCCTTGTCGCGCTGGTGCAGCCCGTACGCCAGTGCCGCGGCGGTCGGCTCGTTGATCAGCTTCTCGACCTTCAGGCCGGCCAGTTCGCCGGCGATCCGCGTGGCCTTGCGCTGGGCATCACTGAAGTAGGCCGGCACGCTGATCACCGCTTCGGTGACGGTATCGCCAAAGGCCCGTTCAACGTCTTCTTTCAGGCTTTTGAGGACCAGCGCCGACAGCTCCTCGGGACGGAACGCTTTGTCGGCCAGGTAGACTTCGGTGGCGCTGCCCATGTGGCGTTTGAACAGCGACGCCGTCAGGCGCGGGTGCGTGTGCAGGCGCTCGCGGGCCGCCTGGCCGACCAGAATCCGCCCCTGATCATCCAGGCCGACCACGCTGGGCGTCAGGAACTGACCCAGAGCGTTGGGCACCAACTCGGTGGATTCGCCACGCCAGACGGCGACAAGGCTGTTGGTGGTTCCCAGGTCAATCCCTACGATCATTGCAACGAACTCCGTTTGCGCTTGAAAAAAAATGAAACAAATATGGGCGCGCAAGAATATTACCGAGTGCATGACGCGGTAAAGAAAGATGATGGCTCTGAGCCATTATTTACGACGGAAAGCCGTGCAGCAGACGCACGGCTCTGCATTCGGAAGGCGCAACGCGTAGCGCCGATCACTCATCGGCGCTGCGCGTTTTGTTTACGGCATCACCGGCGGTGTGTACGCCAGGGTGGTGCCCAGCGCCCACAACAAAAGCAGCACCAGCGGTGTGTGCACGAGCAATTGCACGAACGAGAAACCGATCAGATCCCGCGCCTTCAAGCCCAGCACACCCAGCAGTGGCAGCATGTAGAACGGGTTGATCAGGTTCGGCAGCGCTTCGGCGGCGTTGTAAATCTGCACCGCCCAGCCGAGGTGATATTGCAGGTCGTTGGCGACTTGCATCACGTACGGCGCTTCGATGATCCACTTGCCGCCACCGGACGGAATGAAGAAACCGAGGATCGCCGAGTACACGCCCATCAGCAGCGCATAAGTGTCGTGGGAAGCGATGCTGACAAAGAACGTCGAGATGTGATGGGCCAGCGTTTGCGCATCGGCGCCTTTGACGGTGGTCATCAGCGCGGCAATCGAGCCGTACAACGGGAACTGGATCAGCACGCCCGTGGTGGTCGGTACGGCTCGGGCCACTGCATCGAGGAAGCTGCGCGGGCGCCAGTGCAGCAGCGCGCCGAGCATGATGAACAGGAAGTTGTAAGTGTTCAGCCCGGAAATCGCGGTAATCGCCGGTTTCGTCGAAAACTCGTGGAACAGCCATCCCGCCGCCAGCAGCACCAACACGATGATCAGCAGCGGACTGTGCTCCAGCCATTCACCCGGCCGGGTGCGCGGTTGCAGTGGCGGCAAGTTGAAGGCCGGGTCGATGCCACAGGCCTTGGCGTCGCGCGCAGAGTTCGGCCCGGGTGCGGTGGCGTAGGCGATGATGATCGAGATCACGATCAGCGCCAGCAGCATCACCCCGGACTGCCAAAGGAAAATCGTTTCGGTGAACGGGATAACGCCGGTGATCGACAGAATCGACGGCGGCAGGCTGCCGGGGTTGGCCTGCAACTGCGCGGCTGACGACGACAGGCCCAAAGCCCATACCGCGCCAAGGCCCAGATAGGCAGCGGCGCCGGCGGCGCGGTAATCCATTTTCAGGTCGGTGCGGCGGGCGAGGGCGCGCACCAGCAAACCGCCGAACACCAGCGACAGTCCCCAGTTGAGCAGGGACGCGACCATGGAGATCAACGCGACCCAGGCGACAGCGGAGCGGCCGTTTTTCGGGATACGCGCCAGGCGATCAATCAGCTTCACGGCGGGTGGCGAACTGGCGACCACGTAACCGCCGATCACCACGAAGGCCATCTGCATGGTGAACGGAATCAGACTCCAGAACCCGTCACCGAAGGCCATCGCGGCGTCCGTGGGTTTGGCGCCCATGGCCATTGTGGCCAGCGCCACGATGATGACGGCGAGCGCGGCGAATACCCACGAATCGGGAAACCAGCGTTCGGCAAAGCTTGAGCAGCGCAAGGCGAAGCGCGCAGAGCGGCTATCTTCGATATCAACGGCCACAGGAATACCTCGGATTTTTATGGTTATTTTGGGTCCGCAGGACGATCAGTGCTTTGGTGGGAGCGGGCTTGCTCGCAAATGCGGTATATCAGTCGATATTGATTTGGCTGACACACCGCATTCGCGAGCAAGCCCGCTCCCACAGGTTCTCACTGGGTTGTCGGGCTGTGGACAGGCCTCAACAGTAAATCAACCGCTGCGGTTTTGTGAGCCGGTTTTGCCAATTCAGGACTATGGTCTAACGGGTTGTCCAACCGCCCATTTGCGTAGACCATGGGCGCCTTGGTTTTTTGCCTGTGACAGAGTTCTTTGCCATGACTGCCCAAACCCCGGCCAAACCTGCGCCGTTCAGCCGTTCCGACTATAAGACCCTCGGCCTTGCGGCCCTTGGCGGGGCGCTGGAGATTTACGATTTCATCATTTTCGTATTCTTCGCCCTGACCCTCAGCCAACTGTTCTTTCCGCCGGAAATGCCCGAATGGCTGCGCTTGCTGCAGAGCTTCGGGATTTTTGTCACCGGGTATCTGGCGCGCCCGCTGGGCGGGATCCTCATGGCGCACTTCGCCGACCGTTTGGGACGCAAGAAAGTCTTCAGCCTGAGCATCCTGATGATGGCGCTGCCGTGCCTGCTGATCGGCATCATGCCGACGTACGCGCAGATCGGTTATTTCGCGCCCCTGTTGTTGCTGGCGTTGCGCATCTTGCAAGGTGCTGCGGTGGGCGGTGAGGTGCCGAGCGCCTGGGTGTTCGTCGCCGAACACGCACCGACCGGGCATCGCGGTTATGCCCTGGGCTTTTTGCAGGCCGGGTTGACCTTCGGGTATTTGATCGGCGCGTTGACCGCGACGTTTCTCGCACAAGTCTTCACGCCGGCGGAAATCCTTGATTACGCCTGGCGTTATCCATTCCTGCTCGGTGGTGTGTTCGGTGTGATCGGCGTCTACCTGCGCCGCTGGCTCAGCGAAACCCCGGTGTTCATGGCCATGGAGGCGCAGCGTGAAGCGCGGGTCGAGTTGCCGCTGCGCACCGTGCTGCGCGAACATCGTTTGGCCATGTTACCGGCCATGTTGCTGACCTGCGTACTGACGTCGGCGGTGGTGGTGTTTGTCGTCATCACGCCGACCATGATGCAGAAAACCTTCGGCATGAGCGCCAGTCACACCTTCGCTCTGAGCGCATTGGGCATCGTCTTCCTTAATATCGGCTGCGTGATCGCCGGCCTTCTGGTTGACCGCATTGGCGCCTGGCGCACGGTCATGTTGTACAGCCTGCTGCTGCCGCTGGGCATCGGCGTGCTCTATGGCTGTCTGATCGGCGGTGGAGACTGGGTCGGCATTGCCTATGCGATAGCGGGCCTGGGCTGTGGCGTGGTCGGGGCTGTGCCATCGGTGATGGTCGGTTTGTTTCCGGCGCGTATCCGGGTGTCGGGGATTTCCTTTACCTACAACATTGCCTACGCCGCATGGGCGAGCATCACACCGCTGCTGCTGATCGGGCTGATGCCGTGGAGCCCGTGGATCTGCGTGATGTTCTGCGCGATGATGGGGGTGGTGGGCATCTTGAGTGCGGCGTATTTTGGCGCGCGGATGCCGCGTACAGGACAATGCCAGGTGCCCGGAACTGCCTGAGGGCGCACCTCATGACTTTTTTTGACTGACGAGTCGCAAGCACTCTTCAGAAAAGTTTTTCAGTGCCGATGGTTAGGCTGCATCCCGCTTTCTATCCTGCCCATCGGTACTTTCCCATGTTCAATAAACGCCTGAAGCAAGAGCTGGCCACACTTCGTGAAGAACTCTCCAGCCTTGTGCAAGTGAAGGAAAGTCTGGAAAGCGAGATGCTGGTACTGAATCTTGAACCGGACGGCCGGGTTCAATCGGTCAACCAGAACTTCCTCAGCGAGATGCTCTACAAGAGCCACGACCTGATCGGTCGCGCGCTCGAAGACATCGTACCGGCTCACGTCAAGTCCGACGAATTCCACCACCGCTTCAAGAATGCGCTGACGCGCGGCGAGCATTTCGCCGGGGCGGTGCGCCTGTTGCGCGGCAACGGTGAGGAGGCGTGGCTGCGCTCGATCGTGCAGCCGGTGCGTTCTTCGGACGGGCGGATCAAGCACATCTCGCTGTACGCCAGCGACCTGACCCGCACCATCGAAGCTTCTCGCGAACACGAAAACCTGATCGGCGCGCTGGTGCGTTCCACCGCAGTGATCGAGTTCGACCTCAATGGCAACGTGCTTAACGCCAACGAGCGCTTCCTCAATGGCACGGGTTACACACTGGCGCAGATCAAAGGTAAACATCACCGGATGTTTTGCTTTCCCGAGGATTACAACAGTGCCGAGTACCAGAACTTCTGGCGTCGTTTGAACAACGGCGAGTTTGTCGCTGATCGTTTCAAACGCATCGATAGCCATGGTCGTACGGTCTGGCTGGAGGCGTCCTACAACCCGGTGGTCGATGCCAACAACAAACTGTACAAAGTGGTGAAATTCGCCACGGTCATCACCGATCAGGTCAACCGCGAACAAGCCGTGGCCGAAGCGGCCAACATCGCCTACAGCACTTCGCAGCAGACCGACAGCACGGCACAGCGCGGCACCACAGTCGTGACCGAAGCGGTCAACGTGATGCGCGATCTGTCGCGGCACATGCAAACCGCCGGTGAAGGTATTGAAGCGTTGAACGAGCAGTCGCTGGTGATCGGCACCATCGTCAAAACCATCAGCGGCATTGCCGAACAGACCAATCTGTTGGCGCTCAACGCGGCGATCGAAGCCGCGCGTGCCGGCGAGCAGGGCCGAGGCTTTGCGGTGGTAGCGGACGAAGTGCGGCAACTGGCATCGCGCACCAGTCAGGCGACCGACGAAATCGTCGGCGTGGTTCGGCAGAACCAGGAAATGGCGCGCAACGCTGTGGCGCTGATGACCGATGGCAAGCTCCAGGCCGAGCAAGGCCTGGCGCTGGCGGCGGAGGCGGGTACGGTGATTGTCGAAATTCAGGACGGTGCGCAGAAAGTGGTGAACGCCGTCGGCCAGTTTGCCAATCAACTGTCCAACTGATTTGCGCTGATCCCTGTGGGCGCGAGCAGGCTCACTCCCACAGGTTCTGCGTTTCTCCAATGGCCGGCGTTACAATCTGTTTCTTTTCCCCGGAGCAGATCCCCATGAGCGCCGCCCAACGCCGCCCGGTTCCCCTGAACAAAGCCTACCGCCTGCTCAATCACGGGCCGACCGTGCTGGTCAGCGCCGCCCACGATGGCCAACGCAACATCATGGCCGCCGCGTGGGCGATGCCACTGGATTTCGAACCGCCGAAAGTCGCCGTCGTACTCGATAAATCCACCTGGACACGGCAACTGCTAGAAGCGTCCGGCACCTTTGTCCTCAATGTGCCTTGCGTCGATCAGGCCGACATCGTGCAAACCGTGGGCAATACGTCGGGACTGGAAATCAACCAAAATCAAGGACAGGACAAGTTTCAGGCGTACGGCCTGCAGACGTTTGCCGGCGAACTCGTCGAAGCGCCGCTGCTCAACGGCTGTGTGGCCTGGCTCGAATGCCGGTTGCTGCCCGAGCCGCGCAATCATGAGCAGTACGACCTGTTCCTCGCCGAAGTCATCGCCGCCCATGCCGATGAGCGTGTGTTCAGCGAAGGCCGCTGGCATTTCGAAGGGCATGATGGTTTGCGCACTTTGCACCACGTGGCGGGCGGGCATTTCCTGACGATTGGCGATGCGGTGGACGGGAAAACCCTGCCGTTGTGACATTCGCCTGATGGCAAACCAGCGCCGGATGTAGCAAGGTGTGGGGCATTGTCGAACTGATCAGGCGCATGCCCCATGGACCTTTCCCTGTCGAGTTATCTGGCTCCGTTGCTGTCGTTGGCCTTGCTGTGGACAGTCGCGGTGGTCACGCCGGGGCCGAACTTCTTCAACATCGCGCAACTGGCGGTCAGCCGTTCCCGCCGCCATGGTGTGGTCGCAGCACTCGGCGTCGCCACCGGAACCGTGTTGTGGGGACTGGCGGGCGGGCTGGGCATCCAGACGTTGTTCAGCGCGGCGCCGACGCTGTACCTGAGCTTCAAGATTGCCGGCGGCTGTTACCTGATCTATCTCGGGCTCAAGCAATTCAAGCGCAAGGCAGCGATTGTTCCCGGTGCGCCGGACAGTTCCGAGCAGACATTGCTGGGCGCCTACGGACGCGGCTTGCTGGGCAACATGACCAACCCCAAATCAGCCCTGTTTGTCGCCACCATCTTCGCCACCGCCATGCCGGCGCACATCCCGCCCCTGTTGCTGGCGCTGGCGGTAATGACCATGGCGACGCTGTCATTCAGTTGGTACGGCTGCGTGGCGCTGTTTTTCGCCAGCCGCCGGATCGCCGGTGTGTACGAGCGGTCGCGGCAATGGCTGGATCGGTTTGCGGGCGGTTGTTATCTGCTGTTTGGTGTGCATCTGGTGGCTAATCGCTGAGCCCCGGTTACAGGCTGGGTTGCTGCAGTCTGTATCAGATTTGCTTCATTGGTTTGATCAGGCTTTCGGCAGGAATTCCAAACAGCTCATGAAGTTTCCATATCATTGGCAAAGTGAGTGCCCGCTTGCCATTCAACACTTCGTAGACCCTGTTTGTTCGACCGATAGCCGGAGCGAGATCCGCAGCTGACAGGCCTGACTGTTCCATTCGGAATTTGATGGCATCGATTGGATTGGGCAGATCCAGTGGAAACTGTCTGGCTTCGTAGGCCTCAATGAGAGTGATCATGATGTCGAAGTAATCACCTTCAGGGGTACCCGGTTCAGGCTCGTTGTCGAAGAGTGCAGAGACGTTTTTGAGCGCCGCACGGTAGTCTTCTTCGTTATGAATCGGACGTATATTCATGGGTTACTCCATTTCGACGGTATCAGCGTCGATTACATTCATTAACGATCTGCAGATCCTGGCAACATCATTTTTGGAACGGTCACTTACTCTATCCGTGACAGCATATTTTCGGGGTAGGAAAAGGCGACGGTTCGCAGTTGAACAGAACCCGTTGGCAACAAAAAAGGCTTACCTCGCGGTAAGCCTTTTCTCTTTGCCTCGTAGTCTCAATCCCCCAACGCTTCCCCTTCACGCCGTGGGTCTGCGCCACCTGCCAGCGACGCTTTCCCCTGCGCGTCCTTGAGCCGAACAATGGCCTGGGTGCCGCTGGTCATGTCGATTTCGCTCACCGTGTGCCCCCTGTCTTTCAGCGCCTGAATCAGCGCCGGGCTGAACTGGCCTTGTTCCAGTTCGGTCGGGCCGTTGCGGCTGCCGAAGTTGGGCAGGCTGATGGCGCTTTGTGGGTCGAGGTTCCAGTCGAGCAGGCCGACGGTGGTTTTCGCCACGTATTCGATGATTTGCGAACCGCCGGGTGAGCCGACCGTAGCGACGAATTCGCCGCTGTTGCGATCGAAGATCAGCGTCGGCGCCATCGACGAGCGTGGGCGCTTGCCGGGTTCGACGCGGTTGGCGACTTTCTGCCCGTTCTCTTCGGGGATGAACGAGAAGTCAGTCATCTGGTTATTCAGCAGAAAGCCCTGAACCATCAAGTGCGAGCCAAACGCGGCCTCGATGGTGGTGGTCATCGACACGGCGCCGCCCAGATCATCCACCGCGACCACTTGCGAAGTGGAGATGCGCAGCGGCGAGCGATCCGGTGCGTAGGCCACCTGCACGCCGGGCGGTGTGCCCGGTTTGGCGCTGCCCATGCTGCGTTCGCCGATCAGGCTGGCGCGGCTGGCCAGATAACCCGGGTCGACCAGGCCTTTGACCGGCACCGGCACGAAGTCGGTATCGGCGACGTATTGCGCGCGGTCGGCGTAGGCCAGACGTTCGGCTTCGGCGATCAGATGCACGGCTTGTGGATCGGGTTCTATGCCGGCCGGCTTGTCGGTTTTCACCGGTTTCAGCGTTGTCAGGGAAAGGCGTGGATCGCGGGTTTCCAGCGCCTGCAAGGTGCCGAGAATCTGCGCCACGGCAATCCCGCCCGACGACGGTGGTGGCATGCCGCAGACCTGCCAGCGCTTGTAATCGGTGCACAGCGGCGCGCGTTCTTTGGCCTGATAGTGCTGCAGATCGTTCAGCGACAGACTTCCGGGGTTGGCGTGGCCCTGAACCTTGGCGACGATTTCTTCTGCGACCGGGCCTTTGTACAGCGCGTCCGCACCCTCGTTGGCGATGCGTTTGAGCACGGCGGCCAGCGCCGGGTTTTGCAGGCGTGTGCCGACGGCTTTGACGCTGCCATCGGCGTTGAGGAAGTACTTCGCCATCTCTGGCGACTGGCGGATCACCGGGTCGGATTCCAGCAACGAATGCAGGCGCGGCGAGACCGCAAAGCCTTGCTCGGAGAGTTTGATCGCCGGTTCAAACAGCTTCGCCCACGGCAGGCGACCGTGTTGTTGATACGCCATTTCCAGCGCACGCAACACGCCCGGCGTACCGACCGAACGTCCGCCGATCTGCGCCTGCGGAAACGACATCGGTTGGCCATCGGCGCGCAGGAACAGCTTTTCGGTCGCGCCGGCCGGAGCGGTTTCACGACCGTCATAAGTGCGCACCTGTTTGCCGTCCCACAGCACGATCATCGCGCCGCCGCCGATCCCGGAAGATTGCGGCTCAACCAGGGTCAGCACCGCTTGCATCGCAATTGCCGCATCAATCGCCGAACCGCCCTGACGCAGCATCTCGCGACCGGCCTCGGCGGCGAGCGGGTTGGCAGCGGCGGCCATGTGTTGGCTGGCGTGGCGGGTTTGCAGGTCGGTGCGATAACCGGAAGCGGCTTCCGGTGCCTGTGGCAGAGTCGAGGAGGGCGGGGCGTTGCACGCGGCGAGGGTCAGGGCGCTGATGATCAGCGTCAGGGCTGGCAGGCGAAAGCGGCTCAGGGGCAGGGCTGGAAACACGCGGGCTCTCCGTCCGTGGGATAAAAGTCTGAGGGACTTTATCGACCGCTCGGTCGCGACGCAAACCGATGGGCATTTTTGTCTTTCTTTTCAGGGCGGATGTTCGCTAGGGTCAGCGTCAAAGCCATCGAACTGAAACAAGCCCCTATGGGAGCGAGCCTGCTCGCGAATACGGTGTGTCAGCCAGCCTGAATGTTGAATGCGAAACCGCTTCGCGAGCAGGCTCGCTCCCACACATACAAGATCAACAAGAGGCCGAACATGCACAGCGAGTTCCCCACCGAATCCAGCTTCCGCGATCAACGCGAGCAGTTCATCACCGCCGCCAACGCAGCCGGTGCCACGCTCACTTCGTACGCGCATCCGCGTTGCGGGCCTTTTGGCGAGCCACTGAGTACCGACGTCGCCGTGCTCGGTGATCCACAGGCCAGGCGTCGGCTGGTGGCGCTCAGCGGCACTCACGGGGTGGAGGGCTATTACGGTTCCGAATGTCAGATCGATTGGCTCAACGGCTTCATTCCGGGTTCGCTGCCCAAGGATGTCGCGGTGGTCATGGTGCACCTGATCAACCCATGGGGCACGGCGTGGTTGCGGCGGGTGAACGAAGACAACATCGACCTCAACCGCAATCACCTCGATTTCAGCGGGCCGTTGCCGGATAACCGCGCTTACGCCGCACTGCATGAAATCTACGCGTGCACCGATTTGAATGGCCCCGAGCGGCAGCGCGCCGATGCCTTGCTCGATGCGCAGATCAACGAGCATGGCTGGCCGGCGGTGATGTCGATTGTCGAGGGCGGTCAGCATAGCCATCCCGATGGACTGTTTTATGGAGGCCACGCACCGAGTTGGTCAAATCGCACGCTGCACCAGATCATCGATGGGCATCTGGCTGGTGCTGAAACAGTGATGTGTTTTGACCTGCACACCGGCGCTGGCGAGTACGGTCATCCGATGTTGCTGACCATCACCCAAGCGCCTTATCCGGCACTCGCACAAGCTCAGGCGATCTATGGCCCATGGCTTTACACGCTGCACACGGGCGCCGACACCTTGAGCGAAACCGGTGTGGCGGCGACGGCCACCGGTTACACCTCGCAGGCGTTGCTCAATGCGTTGCCCGAAGTGCAACTGATGCCATTCGTGATCGAGTGCGGAACGTATCCGGGGCCAGACGTGCATCGGCATTTGCGTGATGACCATTGGTTACATCTGCATGGCGATCCGCTGGATGCGACGGGGCGGGGGATCAAGTTGAATTTGCTGGAGCAGTTTTATCCAGCGGATCCGGATTGGCGGGCGATGGTGGGGTTGAGGACTCGGCAGATTTGGGAGAAGGGGTTGGCAGCCCTGTCGGCATAGAATCCCGAATAGGTCAGGTAGAACTCTGTGGCGAGGGGATTTATCCCCGATGGACTGCGCAGCAGTCCCATTCATTTTCAATGAAGAAGTGGGGGGCGCTTCGCACCCCATCGGGGATAAATCCCCTCGCCACGGGTTCGGTGTCGTCTCGAGGGATAAAAAGCGCTTATTGCTTAAATCCGGGCAGCCCCTTGGAGGCGCGCCATTTTTTTACGGTTTCGGTGATGCCTTCAGGGGTGCAATCAGCGTCATCCTCCGGCCAGTAAATCAGGTCAGTACCCGCGGGATGCTCGGCGAGCTCACAGAATTTATCCAATAGATCCGCCAGCACCATCTCTGGCGTGCCATCCCCATTAGAAGTGAATATTTCCTGCAATAAGCTAATGAATTGCACTTCGGTGTAATCAGTAATTTTATTTGCCATGAGGTTATTTCCGGTGAATATCTATATGGTTTTTTGGCGTGCTGATCCTTAAGTTCTCGATGTCATACACAGCACCACCGTCCGATACCCGTACAACGTGATGCAGTTCGTAAGTTTTTCTTTTACCCGTAGCATCTTGATACCGGGCATGAGGCGCGCTGCCACTGCGCATAAGCGCAATATTCTGCGGTTTAAATTGCTCAGCCAGTTCTGGATCATTCACAGCCTCAGTCCAAAACGCCTTTCTGAAGGCATCGAAGCTCGAAAACTCCCGCCCCCTGAGCCTATCCGCAATCCGTGTAGGAATCGGCACGCCAACTCCCGTTCCCGCCTCAGCAAGCCATATCCCCGACACATCCTCTCCAACCCCCGTCACCGTGCCCGGCGTCAATCTCGCCGGTTTCGAAAACATCACATACAGCGACTTCAACCCGGTCTCTGCCGGGAACACCAGAATACAATCCTCGGCAGTTATGTCTTTGCCCGGCAGGCCTTCTATCTGGGTATCAGTGTTCTCGGGAATCGGATGAACAAGGATCGTATTCAGTTGCTCGCCGTGTTCCGGATAGACCAGCGGCGGCATTGATCCCAGTGGCCCGCGTTGTGGCGTCCACAAAATGGTGATGCCGTTGAGCTTGGCCTCCATCGCGGTCTTGTCTTTGTTCCACTCGACTTTGACGGTGCGCACCGAGTCATCGCCCAAGGCGCCGGTGTGGATGCCGTAAACCTGCATGAGCCCTTCGGCGTTACGCCGAAACTGAAAGCGCACGCGAGTGGGCGCGCGGCTCATGCGGCGTAGCTGATCGTCGGTGTGCAGGGTGCCGTCGCCCATTCGGGTCGGGAGCATTCCGAGGATAAACACGCTGGCCGGGCCGCCTGCACCGCGAATCGCCCAGTTGAGGCGCTGCTGCAGAATCCCGCCGCCGGCCAAGCGGCCCAAGGCCAGATCGGCACCTATCGCGGTCGCGAGAGCGGTGCTGGCGGACGGAAAAAGCATCGCGCCCGCGACCATGATCTTGCCGAAATTGGCGGTGGGTTCGGGCTCCGTGCCGGCGTCCGTTCGGCACCAGTTTTCTGCCGTGCAGGACTTGGCAAACACCAGGTCTTCGCGAGGCTTGGGCGTAGGCCATTCATCGGTTGGAATGTAGACGGGCTCTGGCGGCGGGGGCGGATTCCAGGCGGCCCACGAACCGTCACCGTACGGACGTTTTCGAAACCAGTCGTCGAAGGGGGATTTGTGCCAGTCCTTGTCCATGGCAACTCCCTGTATGTCCTTGGATCGAGACATGGGAGCTTGTCGGTCAGGCTGGATGTCGATCAAATCGACTGAGTGGGTTGCCGGTGCTTGATCGTACGAAAGATCCGTTTCGTACACCTTTCCAGCACTTTTCCTGCAGTCCTGTCCCGGTCTATTGCTGCGATTGCCGTTGGCACTTTTCTCGAGACATAAAAAAACGGCCTACCTTTCGGTAAGCCGTTTTTAGTACTTGGTGGCTACACAGGCAATTGAACTGAACGCCTAACCTACTGTATTTACTGGGTATTCGTAAGTTGTGATATCCAAGGGATACACTAGGGGATACACGGCGCCGTCTGCTGGGCTGTTTTTGGCTTGCTCGCCGTCGTCCAGAATTCACCATTGACGCTGCTCACCTGTAGCCGACGAACGGTAACCACGCTTCGAACCGACGTCACGAAGCGCTACCCCGGGACGGGGGAGTGGCCGCGGCTACCCGCCATCCCATTTCGGTAGGGCAGGTGCTGATAACTCACCGGCGCCTCTTACAGCCGCATTTCCCTGATGACCTTCCGCGGGTCTGCGCCTTGCCTGAGCGCTCGTCGCGCGTCCTTGGTCAGTTGGTCGAGCGCCTGCTCCTCGAAGGTAGCCGCCATGGCGCTGGCCTTTCTGATGATCAGCAGCGCCAGCTCGGCGGGGATCTTCACTTTCTCGGTTGGCAGGTAATCGCAATCGATCACAGACACGGCGCCGTCCTCTGGCTCGCGGAATGCTGGCGCTGGACCAAATCGCGCCAGCGATGATCTGCAGATGTTATCAGCGCGCAATCGAAATTACCCAAAATCCAGGTAGTTTCCTGCTGCCGGCTCCGGCCCGCTGTCAGGCGCAAGGAGCCCCCAAAATATTAGACGGGGCATCGGCCGATCGGCACCCTGTTTTGGCTGGAGGCCACACGCCACAAGGCCGCCAGACTACTGGGCGGTATTCCGCCAAATGGAATCCGTCTAGTGCCTGTCTAGAATTGGTTGGCGCGCTAAGGATTTATTCGGCTTGGTATTTCAACAACCCATCCCGCCGGCGTAGACCTGACGATTGACCGAGCAATCACCTTGACGGGCGCCCCCTAAGTTTTTGACGAGGCTGGTGCTGGCCAAGTTGCGCGATGCCCGCAAAGCGTTGCTCTGCGTGACCTCCAGCGTGTCGGTGGGCGGTGGAACGCGTCGAATCCGTCAAGACCTGTCAAAAATCTCGTCAAGGATGGTCAAGGGTTCCGCAGCGGCGCGCGGATAGCTGGTACGAGTCAATAGCCCGGCAAGCTACCGGGCGATGTAGGTTCATTCTTGAGATTCGTCATCATCCGCTTCAGGCGGTGGCGCTACGTCGGGAACAATCAACCCACGCGCTTTGCTGCCTAAAATAGTTGCCGCTTGAACCGTCCCGCCCTTGAACCTGCCGAGCACGAAGAGGTTTATGTCGCTGTGGCGAGCAAAAGCCGTGGAAATCTCCTCTATACACTCCGCGGCATTCTGGCCTCGGAATAGATCGGTTTGGAACTGACCGTGTACTTCGCTATAAAGCACGATGCGCCATCGATCCTCCAGACGCTTGAGCTGGAGCACCTGATAGCTTCCGTCCATTCGAGCTGGAACCGTTGCTACTCGACCACGCTGATTAATTGCATCGATTTGGTCCTTTTCTAAGGTGACGTCACC
Organism: Pseudomonas atagonensis; assembly: GCF_011369485.1. Taxonomy (GTDB): domain Bacteria; phylum Pseudomonadota; class Gammaproteobacteria; order Pseudomonadales; family Pseudomonadaceae; genus Aquipseudomonas; species Aquipseudomonas atagonensis. Next base: position 32,356 of record NZ_VXCA01000023.1, read on the forward strand.
GTATTTGATGCGTTCCGCATCATGGGCGCCTTTAACAAGTGTCATTGCCGACTTGGCTACGTCTGTCTGTAGCTGAACCAGGTGCTCGTTCTGCTGTAGCACGCGAGTCATCAGCGCTGACTTTTGGGCGTCGACCTTTACCTCAGCGTCCTTATCGATCCAATGAACGGCCGTCCATGCTCCGCCCAGGATAAGCGCCGAGCCTAGGATAGTGAGGACCAATTGCTTCCCCGTCATGCGTTCTATGGCCTTCTCTCCCAATTTGGTAAGTGGTTCGACCAGCGTGGCATTGGTGTCTGTTGATCCTTCATGGATCTCAAAGACTAGCTCAATATCCTTGCGCTCTTGATCCGTCATGCCTTTGGCGGTCTTCCCGTACGCGACGGACGCGAAAGCTCTGTTCATAGCGTTCTGGTATTCGATGAACGACTTAAGAACGCCTGTGGGTAGAGAGCTATGGTACCGCTCCCCTTTTATATCGACATCGAAATGAGGCCATCCCTCGAATTGGATGACAACGCTTTGATCGTCAAATTTTCCCTCTAACGCCTGCTCCACTGCCGCAAAGGCGTCGGCCTCGGACTTAATAACTAGCTGAACTACGTCTGACATCCATTTCTCCTAGCAAGGTATTGCAGAGCTGTGGCTCGGGTCGTGCGAGCCGAAGTTATACGTGATCGCGGCGACTCTATAACGTCTGTCATCCGTCAGCTACTCCCGTCGATCCATCGGAGTTCAATTGGTGTGAGACGGTCAACCTCCCCACTTTGACGTGGCCAAGGCGGAACAAGCCCCTGACGCCCACCGGCCTTGGATTCCGTCTCATGCCTGTCTCACATTCCGTCAAAGCGTGGTCAAAGAGGTTCGGGCATCATCCAACCGGTATAAGGGGCGAGTGACCAGGTGAGATCGGGCGCTGCGCCAGACAGTAGCGACTCCATCAGGTTTCGGCGAGAGATTCGTTGGAGGCATGGAGCCTGGTCATATTCCGCAATCGCCCACATCCCACTCTCCCCGAGATCGAATATCACGGTTCGTTGGGATAACAACCAGCCTTCGCGTGGCTTCCGCCATGACCATGTATGCTGCCCGCGATACGACTCCTCGACCGCTCCATCAAAGTCTCTGCCATGGAGTAGTTCCAGCATAGGCCGTGGTGAGGTAGCGGCAGCGATATCGCTCCTACGAAAATATGCGAAGGCTCCTCCATCCAAGCAGGGTTTCCGCCATGCCTTTGTCCACGGAGCGTATACCGGCATGGCCAGTTTGAACTCTCTGACCTTCGGATGATCAGGATCAGGCAGAGCGTCACCGATTCGAATGTTCTCCTTGAACTTCTCCCCGTTTACGATCCAGATCATGCGCTCCCCGTAGAACAGCTCGCGACTGTTCATCTCCTCAAGGCTCATCGGAGAGTTTTGGAGCTCAATTACTGTGCCGTCTGGGCGCTTCACGTCAGCGATATGCTTTTCGCCAGCATGGTCATGGGCCACAACCTCTTGCCACTCAAACGGAAACAAAGCTTTCCAGGCGCGATGCCATGGGCCTTCATTCTCCATCCATGGATCGCAGTGCCGCCGGCCAGCATGAGCCCAATGCCAGCGTATGATCGGGCCACATTTCGCCTGTGCGGGCTTTCCGCAGAGAGGACATTCGCCTTTGAGTCCAGGCGCCGGCGCAGAGCGCTCCCCGCCGACAAGCGCTACTTCCATTGATGGCATACCCGTATCCCTCCACATGATGCGAATCAATGTAGCCGAATATGCGAACCCTTACTCAGTCATGGGGTGTTTCCCCATTGGGGGAAAACGTTCACTCCGTACTGAAGAGCAATATGCCGTTCGTTATGCCGGCTTCCAGAAGAAACACTGCTTATGGTGGAAACCTTAGTGGAAACCTCCAGGCGCCAACCATAACTTTTGATAACAGTGACGCGGGGCGCCCACCCGAGGTTTTACGACTTTGTCGCGAAAGGTCGGGATGGGAACGACGGTTCGCGCGCAATGGCGGTTGCGAACCAAGTGCGAACTTGCTGGCGGCTTCCAGTGCCAGGCGCGTACCTGGCTGCGTACCAGCGTTGGGAATCTCGCTCCCACAGGGATTTCGCGGGCCTTTGGGTGCGTGAGGATCGTGCGTGAGGACGTGCGCGAAGGTTCATTCGGTGACCGGTGGGAGTGGTCACTACTGATGGTCACCGCGAATGGTCACTGGCTGGATGCCTGGCCCAAATGCCGACCTGAGATCAATGCTGCGCGTACTAACTTTTGCTAACGGATGGTGGATACCAGCGTGGATACCGGTCCGCATGATTCGCCCCGGCGACTCGACATCAATCAGCCCCAAAACCTGACAAAACCTGACATCGTGAGGAGTGCGTCACGGGTGCGGAAGGTTGACAATTGTTGACATGGCCGTCGGCTCAAGCCTGCCATCCTTGGGTTCGTCTGCAAAGTTGCTACGGTCACGCGGGATACGCGGCGTACACCTTCGTGGCGATGTAACAGAAGAATGAGATCAGCATCGTGAGGTTGCGCAGGCGATACATCGTCTTCGTGCGAGCGGCCACCTTTTCCACTGCCTCATGAGCAAGTCGGCGCATGGCGGCATCGTTCAGTTGACCCATCTCGATCATGTGAAGGTATTTTGAGTTGGTGTTCATCGTCGAGATCGTCGCCTCAATCCGAAGAAACCCAAATATTGCGCTTACCGCCATCATGAAGAGGGTTGTCAGATACATAGTCGACACGTTCAGGCCAATGGGGCCAAAGGGCATTGTCTGAGCGAGATACGCGCAGGCTGCCATTGATGCCCCTAAGACAAATCGATCAAAGTTCGCGGTTTCGGTGCTCGCGCTCTGGTGGAGCTGAACGCTTCGTTCAGTCATTTTCAAAGTCCTTGATTGGTTACCAATGGTGGTTACCACGCTTGGTTACCAACTTGATGAAGGGGCGGTGGACGGCTCAATCCTTGGAGCCGCCCTCCGCCTCATTCTGGCTATAGCGAACTTGGGCGAATATCTAGCCCGACATTAGTGTCGCCGCCGATGCGAAAACGCTTCACCTGGCCGGGTTGGACTGTGGCGGACTGCTCTTTCAATGGACCAGCCCAGCTACATAGACCCGACCCGCGCTCATCAGCACCCAGTCCGATAAGGTGTTCGCCGGCGGGAACATACAGACTCAAAGCTTCGCCTGTGTCGATCCGAGCAACCGCGCGGCCATCGAGATGGACTGCGACAAAGCAGCCCCCAGCAACGAATCCGGTGTCGCGCGTCACCTGAATTGTTCCGTACGGGCCCGCTGGCTTTTTCCCATAGCTCATCACCCTGTCACTCGGCACGGGTTTGGCTTTATCGAAGGCAACCGGTGATGTGGAGCACCCCGTCATCAGTACTAGCAAAGCTGTTGCGGCGAAAAGTTTTAACATGAGAACTCCTTGTCTTGATGCCGCAACTCTAGCACCAGCGCTTGACGGTCACACCTTGTCTTCAGCCAGGATCGAGGCCGAAATGATCATCCCGCCCCACCGGCGTTCGCCGATGCAGATCGGTACCGGGTTGCCGCTGGCCGTGGTGTTTCGTGCGCTGCCGAATGCATAACTCGGCCTGTTTTCCGGGGCTGCGCTTTGTTTCAGTCCACCCTGCTGCGAGCTAATTAATTGGATCGCGCCGCCAATAGCGGTCGCATACCCGGCAGCTGCCAACGCGCTCGCAAATGGGGATGCTGCTCCTCCGGATGCATAGGTAATGAATGCCGAGGCGGCAATCATTACAACCCCGAGAATTGTCTGGAGAACACCAGCGCGCTTGCTTCCAGAAATCACGGGTACGATTTTTAAAGATTTGGTGCCCCCTAGGTCAAAGCGACTTGTTCCGACGTTTTCCCCGTTTCGGATTATCGCGAACTTCATACCCAGCCGGGCCAATCGGTCAACCTCCTCTGAAAATCCCTCGACCGTTGATCTCAGGGCTTTGAAGACCTCCCACGTACTGCCAACGTCAAGCAGGTAGTCCTTTTTGCGGAAGAACTTTCGACCGAGGATGCTGGTGAGCTCGATAGTTGTTTTTGGGGTGTAATGAATAGCTAGCGCTGCCATTGGTTTTATTCCTGTGGGTTGGTGGTTGGTGCGGTGGTGCCCAAGCGAATGGCGAGCAGGGATCGCGACATGCGGGCCTGATCGAATATCACTTGCTCATGCAGAGGGTTGTAGTTCCAGATCCGGTCGTGGATTGCTTTGTACGCCCTTGCACCACGAAACGTTCCTCGCAGCAGTTCGGCCGAAACTCGCGCCTCCTCCTCAGTAAAAAACGGCCCGTCGATGGTCACCTTCACGCCATCGCGGACATGCTGGACATCCCAAACCAAATAGCCGGAATCTGGTCCCTGACTCAGAGGGTGTGACTCAAACCGATTGGTTTTGCATGCTTCCTCGAAGCGATCCCGATGTGTCTGCGGGAGGCTAGCTGCGTTGCTGTCCTGTTCCGTCATATGTACCTCTGGTGCGCCGCAGGCGCTGGTTATTGGCTGATGCCCGGTTGCGTTGCTCCGTGTCGCGACACCTTTTCGTGATTCGCAAAACGTGTCGCGTAATTTGGCTTCTACTTGCCGACGATGCTCAGGGTGGGCGGAAGCTTTGGGCCAAACGGTGCGCCAGGCGCGAAAGGGTCTGGCCGCAAATGCTCTGGGCAGTCCCTGATGAAGTTGGCGGTCGCGATCTGACAGGCGTTGAATAACGGCGCGTCATTCCATTCCTGCCTTCGGCGTGCGGCGCTGTCCTCTAAGGAATGGGCGAACACCAATTCCGCCAAACCTTTCACGCCGTCCTTCCTCGCCTCCTCCCGCTCCACGGCGTTCACCGCCAGCAGATCGCACACCCGGTCGAAGCCCAAGCCATCCATCAAGCCTTCGGTGTCCAGCATCAGCGACCGGCCGAACGCGCCCAGCACCTTGCGCACGTCATCCCATTCAGCGCTCCGATGGTCCGAAGACTTCTGCTGAATCTCGTAGATCTTGTTGGCGGTGAAGGGCAGGTAGTGGCGCAGCTTGCTGGCCTCCCGCCGTATGGCTCGGCGCTCGGTTCGGATGTCGTCTGCTCTCTGGCCGAGGATGCGACAGAGCCGGCGGGTGGTGATCAAGCTTGTGCTCTTGCTGGCGCCTGGCTTCTGCGCGATTTCCAGCAGGGCTATGACGATGTTGGTCTTCATGGCTGTGTCTCCATGGGCGTGCGGTCGTAATCAGCGCGCAGCTCGGCACCAGCGCCGCAATAGCGATTAGTGGGCGCGTAGCACGATCGGCAGGCCATGATGTGGTTGAGGTATGCGTCGCGCGCCCGCCGCCACTCAGGCGCGGCTGTGGCGGCGCTTGCGTGAGGCTCAGTCACGAACTGGGGGCGACGCTCTGCATGGGTGATCAGCGCCAGCGACGGACGAGGCGCAGGGCGTCGCGGGTTCTCCGTGGAGGTATTCGCGATGGTCGGCGGCATGTGATCGAGCAGGCTGGAAAGGAGGCTCACGGCTTCACCTCGCCCGATTTGCACCATTGCCCAAATGTGTCTGTGAAAAAAAAACGGGGGAACGGGGGAACAGTGGGAACACCCAATGATTCCGGGGCTTTCAGAGGGGGATTTTGTACCCCACGTTTTTTTGTGGGGAACAGTGATAACCAAACGTCAGGAAAGCACTGATCGCTTATATTCAAAAACATGTTTGTGTTCCCCCTGTTCCCCAAACACCAAATAAGGGGGAACGGCTACAGGCCGCGTCTTTGCTGGCTGTTCCCCCGTTCCCCCTGTTCCCCACGTTTGTACGTTCCTGTGAAGTCGGGCATTCGCCTCTGGTGTTGGCGGAGGTCATACGGCACCGCCTTCGCCATCCAGAGCTTCCGGGTCGATGACGTACAGCCGAGCAGATCCGCCGGCGGGGATGCGGTACTTTTTGGTCTTTCGGCTATCTCGATCGGTGTCGCGCTTGGCCAAGGCACCGCCAACCTCCAGCGCCTTGATGACGCGGGTGAGGCCGAACCCGTGGGCGGCTTCGATGAGTGCGGACTTGTTGAACAGGAACAGTCGCTTGTTGGCGACCACCTCCCAGTACCCGGCACGGTTGAAAACCTTTGCGTCCGCCTCTGGGGCGTCCACGTCCGAGAATCGGCTGCTGCCGTGCTTGTCGATAAAGTCGATGATGCCGGCCAGGATCTGGCGGTCTTCGGCATTCCCTCCGCCGACACGGGAAAGCCATTCGCCGTAGAGCAGGCGGCAGTCGGCGAGGGCGGTACCGGGCTCCCACGGGAGCAGTCCGTAGGCGATGGCCATCTCGCCAGCCAGCGCGATCACGGCGAACCGGTCAGCGACACGGCCGGCCTGCGCGTTGTCCTCTACGAACTGGGCGCGGATGCCGTCAAAGTCACTGAGCAGGCCGGGCTTATCGTCGTCGGCGACCAGACGCTCCACGAACGCTGGTCCAAGGTGGCCATGGTGGGCGCCGACGGACACGGTGAGCTGGCGGTGGAAGTCCGCGCCCTCAAGCCCGTGTAATTCATCAAAGGCGCGATGGGTGCGGGTGCCGGCGTTCACGTCGACCATGCGGAGTTCGGCGCCAGCATGGGCAGCGTTACCGGATATGGCGGCGTGCTCGGACAGCGACCGCTCGCCGCTGGAGAGCGTGAGGAGGCGCCAGCTCAGTTTCGCCCGGCCTTCACGCTCTCTGGTCATGGTGCCTTTACCCTGACCATTGGCGAGAGAGTAGGCCATTTCCTGTACCCGCTTGGGGTCGGCGCGCTTGATCTCGTCCAGCGGCAGGATGGTGTCGTTACGACTGGACGCCTCGATCTCAAGCCCGCCCTTGGTCATATCCCAACTGGCGGCGAAAACGCCCGGGTCACCCCACACGGAGGAGCCGATCAGTTGAGCCAGCGACTTGCCGCTCGAGCTGTCACCGACCAAGTGAACACCGCCGCCCAGCACGCCGACCAAACTGAGCAACGGGCCAGCCAGCGAGCAGCCGATCGCCAACGTCAGCACGGGATTGCCCGCACATTTGGCGGCCACTTCGGCCTGCCACCGCGCCAGCTCGCCGCGCTGACTGAACAAAACTTGAGCCCTGTTGCTCGCCTGATATCGCACGTTGGCGGTGCCGATCGTTCGCCCGGGTAGCACGAACGCGCCTGATTCATGCCAGCCTGGCCGGCCGGTGGTAGCGAACACCTCGGCGGGGTGCTGGTCGAGAAGGTACTCCATGAACGTGCCGCGCTTCTTGAGCGCGATGATTACGCCCATGCCGAAGAGTGCCCGGCGAGCGTCCTCGCCGCTCCCGCCGAACACCTCCATGGCGATAATCCATTCCTTGATGCCGCCCTCCGTGACCAGGCGGAGCAGACGCCCTTCGCTGCCGTCGTCGCTGTTGGTCGTGCGCGCCACAACCGTGACGGGGCTGGAGATCCATTCGTCGGTGATCGGTCGGTCGGCAGCGTCGCTCTCCGCGTCGTCGTGATCGGCGGCGGTGCGCTTGAAGCTGTGCCAGTACACCCCTGGGCGCAGCTTGCGGCCGTTCTCGTTGGTTACCCAATGCTCGTACACCGCCCAGCAGGGACGCGCTGGTGCAATTGTGGCGGCTTCCGGCCGAAGGGTGATCACGTTGGCGTCAGGCTTGGCCATTGGCGAGTTTCCAGTTTGCAAGGTCGTTGAAGTCAGTCAGGGATTCAGGTGCGTTGTCTGGCCAGTCAGGAAAAGCGACCTCACCACCCACGGCTGCGGCTGCTGCGTTTGCAGCGGCGCGGCCTGGGTTGCCTTCGGTAAGGCGATCATCGTCGCCAGCTACCACAATTGGCTGGGCTGGGTAGCGCGAGCGGAGACCCATAGCGGCCGGCATCAAGTTGCCAGCGTTCATGGCTGCGGCAACCGCGTATCCGCCGTGCTGATGGAGGCTGGCGCCGGTCGCCCAACCTTCGCAGATACAAAGCACCGCGCCGGGCTGGATGATGCCCAGCGGGGAATAGGTGCCCTTGATCCGCCCGCCAAAGAGAAAGCGCTTGCCGCCGTCCGGTGCGATGCGTTGTAGGTTGACCAGCCGACCGTCGAGGTACAGCGGAACGAGCAATTCAGCCCCGCGCTGGCGCAAGCCGTAGGAGCGAACGCCCTTCGCCACCAGATACGGATGGTCTGGTGATGCCCGGCGCGCGTTGCGCCACAAGTGATTGGCCTTTGCCGCCGCTCGCTCATGGCGCTGGCGCTGTTCGGCCTCTCGCTGGCGCCTGGCCAGCTCAACACGTTCGCGGATCTGGGCCGCTTCGCGGGCGTCCACCGGTTCGCGACTACACCAGGTGCTGGCGCCTCCGGCTTTCCAACTCCCGAAAGCACCGGATGCAATGCCGTCCAGGTACAGCACATACCAGCCGTTGAGCGAACCAGGCTTATCTTCCGGCACACGGAATCGGTGGATTGCACCGTCGGGCTCTGGAATCCAGTCGAGGGGGCCATAGACGGACTGGAGCGCATCACGGAATAGGATCGTTGCCTCAGTCATGCGACCCCCTTCGGCGGGGTAAACCGCTTGGCCAAACTCTCCAGTTTCCGAGTCAGGCGCTCGAGCTCATCGCAGTGACGGCCTTGGTCGCCTTCGGAAATGCGCAGCTCCAAGAAGCCGACCAGCGTTTCCACCAGCAGCACATAGCTGGCGCTGTCGATATGAGCGCCGGCAGCGGGTGGGCCGCCACTGCTCTTGCGATTGATTGGGGTCACGTCACCCATGGCTGACCTCCCGTCGATCAGCGCCAGCAAAGGCCCGGCAAACTTGACCGTTGTTTACACCCTGCCAACGGGTGAAGTCGTCAATGGAGTCGACCAAGCACGCCGTGACCTGGGCGCCGGCGCTACGCATAACTACGCGTCCGCACTCGGCGTCGGCCTCAGTCAGGAACGGACCCAGCAGCGCTTTAGGCGCCTTCGGATGGGTCACATAAAACAGTTCGTTGGCTTTCTTCAGGCAAGCCGATCCCGTTGACGCAGATGCGCCGTTTTGAAATTTCATGGTCTTAACCCTTTATCGAATCAGCGTTTCGCGCCGAGTGCGCGTCGATCGTCTGCGTCCGGTGTGCCCGTTCTGCAGCCATAAATCCAAGCCCTTCATTCGCCTTTTTGAGCGCGGCCTTGTCGTCGACCTGGGAAAGCCGCAATCGCGAGCCAACAGCCGACGCCTCGGTGAACTTGCCGATCTCTGCCATGAACCCCATGACTTGGGCCTTAAGCGTTTCCAGCTCCTCAGGGGACGCCTGGCTGGCGCGGTCGATCCACGAAGCGGCGATGTATTTAAGGTGGTCGCCATCAACTCGCTGGGCGTAATTGCTCATGTGTTTCAAGGCGATCAGCGCCAGCGCGCCGCCGGTTGCCCAGCCACCGCTATAACCACCGATCAAGGGAACATCCCAGTACCCGATGCGCCCCATCGGGTCGGTATAGACGGTGTTGCCGACGTAGGGGAGGCGGTGAGCCGGGAGGGTTCTGCGGCGTTTGAACATCATTGGCTGAATCATTGGGACGCCTCCTGTTCGGCGATGACCTCACCGAGGAGATCGGCCCAAGCCATGGCTGTGTGCTGTGCGAACATGGCCGTCACACGGGCCACAGCGATGTGAGTCGAGGGCGAAGCGATCAGCGCCAGCGACATCGCCAGAAGCACCAGAATGTCCTGCGCATCTCGCAGATCTTCGACCACGCCTGCGTTGGTCTTGAGCGTGCCAGTCATACCTCACCTCCGAGGTTCGACAGGTTGTCACTCAGCAGCTCGAACGACTGCTCCACATCCCCGAGATGCGTTTCTGCCAGGTACACGCCGAGGTTCGACAGGCCGGGAACGTTTTTCCCATCGGAGTGTTTTTGGTCGTCACGAATGGCAGTCATCAGGGCCAGCATCCAGTCGCTGAACTCGCGGCAGCAATCGAGCTGGAAAAGTGCCTCTTGGGCCACCTGCTGGCAGGTACCGGCTTTCGATTTGCTCGTCATTGCGCACCCCCTTCACCCATTTCGGTGCGCTTGCCTACCACGCCGTGCGAGGCGCCCAGGTGGCGATGGCGCCAGCAGAAATTCCCGCTGAACGTGCGGATCTGCTCAATATGGCGGGCAATGTCACACGCCAGCTCATTGTCGTAACCACCCATTGCTGGAATCACGAACGTCAGCAGGATTTTCTCCAGCTTTTTGTGCTCTTCGCGGGCGAAATTCATAGAGCACATATCACGAGCATCGATCATTGCTTCGCTCAGGATTTCCCCTTCAATTGGGGAGGCGTCCGCGAGGACGCAAAGGTCGCGGCTCATTGAGCACCTCCTGTAACAAGCAGGTGCTCATAGTCCTCGATGAAACAATCCACCGAGTTCGCGTGGTCCATCGCGACGAACGCACCCAGTGAGGCGAGGCGCGACTGGTTGGAGTGTTGCGGGGAGGATTCTTTGAGGGCGATCAGCAGCGCTTCTAGCTGCTGCAAAACCTCTTGGCAGCCCCTCAGGTGCTCGAATGCATCATTCGCAACTCGATGCGCGGAATTGGCGACAGTCATGCGACACCCCCGGCAGATTCGAGGTCGCGGACGATGGAAATGTGTGCGTTATAACGGGCGAGGCGAGTAGCTAGGGAGGAGTTTGCGCGGAGTGCGCTCAACGCCATGCGGCGGTGAGCAAATGCGCGGACTTTGGACGGAATTAGGGCGTGTTTCATGGGTGTAGCTCCGTTTACTTCACTGGAGCCACTCCTATCTGCCGCCAAGCAGGGTAGGGTGGCGAGTTGCACAGGATTGGCGGACCGGGGTAAACGGAACCCGGCGCACCCGAGGGTGCTCCTGCGCAACCCGCCATAACACGAGAATGCGGACGCAAAAAAAGCGCCTGCAATCGTAATGGGGGCGCTGTTGCGCCGTTTACTGTTCGACCCGCCAAGGTCGGTCGCTGAATTTGCAGCGACAGGCGAACCATACCGGCGGGCGTGACTGCTGGCAAGAAGACTTATCGACCGTTCATCGCTGATCATGAGGGGAGCATTCATGCTGCCACCTTTTGGCGGGATGCGCCCGTCTTCTCAAGCATGGCCAGAACGTTGCGCCCGCGCTTGTGTTCGGAAGCAGGCAGGCTGTAGCGGGTCACCAGGCAAGGCAGACCCCAATGGTTCGGCACACGCTCCATCAGGCGGTTGAAGTTCAGACCGTAACCGTTGGACAGACTGCTGATGGTCGAGTGAAGGCAGTGGTCGCCCAAACGCTCGGCCTCGAAGCGATTGAGGCTCAGGTCTTTGAGGAAGTGGCCTAGGACGCGACTGATCTTTGTCGGTGCTTTCCCGGTGCTGGTGGTAATATCGGCTTGAGATTTTTCCGGGCTGGCCTTTTTGGGTTGGCCTTTTTTTTGGTCGGTCATTTATGCGGCCTCTCCACGCAGAGCGATGCGCTGGCGCACCCATGCCTGGACCTCGGCCAGCACAAAGCCGACCGGCGAACCGCGCGACTTGCTGTTGCTCAGCGGCACGGGACGCGGAAAGGTCGGATCGTCTTTGAGGCGTTTGTACACGGTGGGGCGAGCGAGGCCAGTGATGGCCTCAAGGTCCGGCATGCGAATCAGGGTGATCGCCGGGTCAAAGTTCTGTGCAGAGACAGCGGAAGGCTGGTGCGGCGTATTGATGGTGTGCATTTTGCGTTTCCCGATACTGATTTAGACAGGAAACACATTGCGTCGGCGCGGCTATTGTCGAAAATGTATGACATGTCGGCGTGCCGTCACGTCATACCAATCTGTCACTTACCGGCAGCGATGTCAGAGCGGTCTGACACATTGTCAGGCTTGATCGCACTCGCCAATTCCGCGGCCTGGCGCACTGGGATGCCTCGCTCCGAAATGAAGCTCTGGATGCTTTTCTGCAAGGGCGGACGCTCTGGATCGTACTCAATCCAGAATTTGATCGTGGCCTGTTGGGCGGCTGACAGAGCTCTTGTCGTATATGGGAATGTGAGCGCCCCAGTATCGGTTGGACCATTGCTGTCATGGGTGATGGGTATCAGCAGCGGCTTATCTCCCGGCAGTGGGCTGTCCGGCTGCGCAGTCGCTACCGCGTCGCTTGATTCGGCTGCCTCCATCTCGTCGATTGCGTGGAATTGGCGGAGGACGTACGACATACCCCACGCTGCGCACAACATGCCGCTTGTGCTGCCCATGACTATCCACCCCAGCGTGTCATAGCCGTACTTTTTCAGAGCCAAAAACACGCACAGCAGGATCATGCCGGCGACCATGCCCGCAAGAAAAAGGCCGAGCTGGTGGTTGTAGTATTCACGCTTCATCTGCCGCTCCCTCCCAGGAGCCCCAATTGGCTAGATTGGCTGACCAGGCGGTTGGGAATCCCGCTTTTCGTCCCGTCGGACTAGATCAGCCAAAACTCTATGCTCTCCAGATACTGGCTATTCAAACAGTAATGGCGGCCAGTCTATATCTGTCTATCTATCAGATGAAAGCGCCGTGTCATGCGCGTTTACCGAAGTGTCCCTGAACCACAACACCGCCCGCGAGACCGTCGAGGTAGTTCGCATACCATTGCATCATCACTGTGCGCTGCGGCAGATACTTGGCTTTGTTGTAAACGCCAGCGACGCCAGGCTTCTTGTGGGAGAGTTGGGCCTCGATGTGGTTCTCGTCGAACCCGTTTTCATTGAGGACTGTCGAAGCGATGTGTCGGAACCCGTGCCCGGTCTGGCGACCCTCATACCCCATTCGCCGCAGTGCCATCAGGAACACTGTGTCGCTGCGGGGCTTCGTGCGGTCGCTGCGGCCGGGGAAAAGCAGGGGGTTGCCACCGGTGTACTTGCGCAACTCTTCCAGCGCCTCGATCGCCTGAGTGGAGAGGGGGACCAAATGCTCCAACCCCTTTTTCCGCCCCTTCCGATTCACCGGGACAGTCCAGATCTTTTTATCAAGGTCGAACTCTGACCACTCCGCCTCGCGCAGCTCGCTGGGGCGCACGGCAAAAAGGCTCAGTAAGCGCAGGCCGAGGCGGACATCGTGGGCATGTGGATATGCGGCAATCGCGCGGATCAGGCCGGGCAACTCGTCTTGCGTTACGTGGGCGTAGTTCTCGGCTTTGCCTGACTGGAGATACTTCTGCAGGCCTTCCAGCGGATTGTGCGTCGCGCGACCGGTCACCCGGGCCAAGTCGTAAACGTCGCGGCAATAGGAGCGAACCCGGCTCATTTGCTCAAGGATTCCTTTCTGCTCCATGCCGCGCAGAAACTCCATCCATTCGAGTGGGGTGATATCCACGAACTGGCGTTTGCCGAACACCGGGAAGACGTGACGCTCCAGGGCGCCGATGATCCGCTTCGCCGTGCCGGCGTCCCAGTTGGTCAGGCGGGACGCGTACCACTCCCGCGCCAATGGCTCGAATGTCTCGCCGGCGATATCCCGATCTGCCTTTTTGCGGGCTTGTTTCGTGACGATGGGGTTTTTGCCGTCGGCGGCATCGGTGCGCAGATCGGCAGCTTTCTGCCTGGCGGCCGATCCGCTCACCTCTGGGTAACCGCCGAGCCCGAGCCATGACCATTTGCCGTCTGGCTTCTTGTACCGGAGCTGCCAAGACTTTTGACCGTCAGGCTTCACGCGAAAATAAAGGCCGCTCCCGTCGAGTTCGCGATACTCCTTGGCGTCAGGCTCAAGGCCGGCCAATGCGGTATCGGAAAGGGGGCGGCGTTTTATCTCGGAGCGCTTCATTTGGGCTTGTATCCCCTCGGTTCAATTATTTGTCGAGGATACACAGGGGGATACACGGAGGGAAGGTATAGAGGGATACAGAGAGAGATAGCCAGAAACAAGAAAGCCCGCACTAGGCGGGCTTCTTGAGGTTGTTTAGAGACTCATGGAGACATCTGTAAACAGGTACTTGGTGGCTACACAGGGACTTGAACCCCGGACCCCAGCATTATGAATGCTATGCTCTAACCAACTGAGCTATGTAGCCAAGTGGCGCGCATTATTCCCCTGAAATGGAAAAGCGTCAAGCGTAAATTTAAAAAATTTTTCTACGCTTTCAACCGTTTATCAAAATCACTGGCCGAGCAGCGGCGAAGGGCAGCGTTGGAACCAGCGGCTGGCTTGCTCATAAGCGTGCGCCAGTTGAAGGACAGCGAAGTCGGCCTGGTGCTTGCCGATGATTTGCAGGCCCATCGGCAAACCGTGCGAATTGAACCCGGCCTGAACGTTGGCGACCGGGCAACCCGACAAGGTGCCGGGAATCACCACTTCCATCCAGCGGTGATAAGTGTCCATCGCCACGCCTTCGATGGACGTTGGCCACGGCTGGGTCTTGTCGAACGGAAACACCTGAGCACTGGGCAGCAGCAGGTAATCGTACTTCTCGAACAGCCGAGAAATCGCCCGATACCAGTCACTGCGCACCACCGAGGCGGCAAACACTTCGCTGGCCGACAGCTTCAGGCCGTTTTCCACTTCCCAGATAGCTTCCGGTTTCAACAACGCGCGTTTCTGTGGATCGGCATAGGTAGCGCCCAACGAACCCGCAACCATCCAGTGCCGCAACGTCCGCCAACTGCTCCAAAGCCGCTCAGGTGCGAAACCGGGCTGAACGGACTCAACGTGACAACCGAAGCTTTCGAAGTCGGCAAAGGTCTTCTCGCACAGTGACAGCACGCCTTGCTCCATCGGCAAATAACCGTTGAAGTCGCCCAGCCAACCCAACCGCGTGCCTTTGAAATCGCGCCCCAGTGGTGCCGCAAATGCCTCACCGGATTCAGCGATGGACAGTGGCGCCCGCGCATCGCCCCCGGCCTGCACCGACAACAGCAACGCCGCATCTTTCACGCTGCGCGCCATCGGCCCTTCGTAACCGAGCTGATCGAAAAACAGATCGGCACTGTCATCAAACGGCACACGCCCCTGCGATGGACGAAAACCAAAGACGTTATTGAACGCCGCCGGATTACGCAGCGAACCCATCATGTCGCTGCCGTCGGCCACCGGCACCAGATGCATCGCCAGCGCCGCCGCTGCGCCACCACTGCTGCCGCCCGCCGTTTTGCTCGGGTCGTACGCGCAAGCGGTCGCGCCAAACAACGGGTTGTAGCTTTGCGAACCGAGGCCAAATTCCGGGGTGTTGGTCTTGCCGATAATGATCGCGCCGGCAGCCTTGATCCGTTCGACCATGATGCCGTCGCGCTCAGGCACAAAGTTCTTGTACAGCGGCGAGCCGAGGGTGGTGCGAATACCGTGGGTCAGCGACAGATCCTTGATCGCATGAGGCAAGCCATGCATCCAGCCACGGTATTCGCCGCGTGCCAGTTCGGCATCGCGTTCATCGGCCTGAGCCAGCAGATCCTCAGGTGACTGCAGGCTGATTAGCGCATTCACGATCGGGTTGAAGCGTTCGATATGGGCAAGGTAAGTCTGCATCACTTCCCGGCAGGAAACCTGGCGCAGGCGGATGCGTTCGGCGAGTTCATGGGCCTGCAGCAGGACCAGTTCGCTGATGTTATTAGCGTTCATTGCAAGCGGCCTTTCAGACGGCTGGAAAAACGCCCCGCCGGTGCGACGGGGCGATAGAGGTCAACGCATCAGGTTGGTCCAGAGACGGTCGGCGAGGCGGATCGCACCTTCACCGCAAGTCTTGCTGAACACCACGTTGGTGCCCTCGGGAATGTGCAGTTCCGGCGCGTCCTTGAGCGCTGCGTCGAGGAACGGTTCGACGCCTTTGATCGGGCTCTGGTGCTTGAGGAAGTTCTGCGTCATCGCCGAGTTTTCCGGCTGGCTGAGGAAGGCGATGAACGCCTTGGCATTCGCCGGATTTTTGCTGCCGGTGGGGATGACCATATTGTCGACCCAGGCCAGCACGCCTTCTTTCGGGTAAAGGTATTTCAGTGTCGGCTTCATCTCACGAGCGCGCATCGACGAGCCGCCCCAGAACATCGACATGTCGATTTCACCGGAAGCGAGGTTCTCGCGAATCGAGCCGGCCTTGGAGCTGTAAGTTTTGACGAATGGCTTCTGCGCCTTGAGCAGCGTCAGCACCTGCTGCATCTGTTTCGGGTCTTCGCTGCACAGCGGAATGTTCAGATAGAGGCTGGCCATGTCGACCATGTCGCTGACCGAATCGAACATGTTGATGCGCCCCTGCAACTCGGCTGGCGGCTCATACAAAACCTTGTAGCTGTCGGCCGGGCCTTTGTAGCGAGCGCTGTCGAGCACGACGCTGGTAGTGCCCCAGATGAACGGCACCGAATACGCGCCCTGCGGGTCCCAGCTCGGTTTCTTCAGGTTATCCACAACGCTGGCGTAGTAGGGCTCTTTGACCGGGTCGAAGCGTTCCAGCAGGTTTTCCTTGATCAGGATCGGGATGAACTGGTGCGACGGAATCGCCACGTCATAACCGGCGCCGCCCTGTTTCAGTTTTGCCAACAAGGTCTCATTGGAATCGTAGGAGTCGACGGTGACTTCGATGCCGGTCTGCTTCTGGAACTTGGCGAGAATCTCCGGCGAAAAGTAGCCGCTCCAACTCACCACGTTGAGTTTCTCGGCGGCCTGAACACTGACGGCCATGGTCAGCGGCAATGTCAGGACCAACGAAGTGCCGACGCTTTTTATCCACTTGCTCATGCTATTTCCCCACAGGTCGTAGAAGGTTCAGGCGTTCTTTTTGCCCAACAGGTAAGAGAGGCTGACGAACAGCACCGAGACGCCGAGGATCAGCGTCGACACGGCGTTGACGTCGGGTGTCACGCCCATGCGCAACAGGCCGAAAATGAAGATCGGCAGGGTCGTGGTGCCGGCCTGCGAGACCATCATCGAGATCACGAAGTTATCCAGCGAGACGATGAAGGCCAGCATCAGCCCGGAGAAAATCCCCGGCATCAGCAGCGGCAAGGTCACTTTGCGAAAAGTCCGCCACGGGCCGGCGTAGAGATCGGCCGAGGCCTGCTCCAGCGACAGATCCATGTCGTTCAGCCGCGCACGAATCGGCAGGTAGGCGAAGGGAATGCAGAACACCGTATGGGCGATGATCAGGTTGCCGTAGCCCAGCGACAGACCGATGGTGGAGAACAATGCGAGCGTCGCCACACCGACGACAATTTCCGGCAGCACCAGCGGCAACATGATTGCGCCCATCGACAATTGCAGGCCCTTGAACTTGGCCCCGCGCGAGGTGCCGAGAGCGGCAAGGGTGGCAATCGCCGTGGCGATCATGCTCGCGCACACCGCAATCAACAGGCTGTTGCCGGCCGCCTGGCGCAACGCCTGATTGGCGAACGCGGCGCGATACCAGTCGAGGCTGAATCCGCTCCACACCGTCGCCGACTGGTTGGCGTTGAACGAGAACACCACCAGCACCACGATCGGCGCGTACAGGTACAGATAGAACAGGAAGCTGAAGCCGCCGAAACCGGGAAAGTCCTGCACGCCCAGCCCTTTGCGTTTGAATAGAGCGAGCATCACGCACCTCCTTTGGCGATGCGCTGGCGCTCGGCGCGCAGGGCATACACGGTCAGCACCAGCATCACGGCAGCCATCAGCACCAGCGACAGCGCTGCGCCAAACGGCCAGTTACGCGCATCGCTGAACTGCCGGAAAATCAGGTTGCCGAGCATCATTCGTGTGCCGCCGCCGAGCAATTCCGGGGCGATCATCGCGCCCAGGCACGGCACGAAGGTGAGGATGGCGCCGGCGAGAATCCCCGGTTTGGCGATTGGCAAAACCACTTTGCGCAAGGTGCGTATGCGCCCGGCATAGAGATCCTGCGCCGCTTCGAGCAGGCGGATATCCATCTTTTCCAGCGTCGCGTAAATCGGCAAAACCACGAACGGCGCGTAGGTGTAAACCAGCCCCAGCAGCACCGCGCCGTCGGTGTACAACAACTGCAACGGTTCGTGGATGACGCCTATGCCTATCAGGCTGTTGTTGATCACCCCGGTGTTACGCAGCAACAGAATCCACGCATACGTGCGGATCAGCAGGTTGGCCCAGAACGGTACGGTGATCAGAAAGATCAACAAGCCGCGCCGATGCACCGGCTGCATGGCCAGCCACACCGCGACCGGGAAACCGATCAACAACGTGATGATCGTGGTCAGTCCGGCTATGCCGATCGAGCGAAGCGCGATGATCAGATACGAGTCGGCAAACGCGAGGCTGTCGTCCATCTGCCGCTCGAACAGCAACGAGGTGTAGGCGTCGCTGCTGAAGACCTTGTTGACCCCGCCGTAGGGGTTGGCCTCCATCAGCGAGTAGCCGATGACGATCAGAATCGGCACGACCAGAAACAGGCAGATGGCGATCAGCGCCGGGCTGACACCGAGGAAGCTCTGGAAAGCCTTGCGGCGTTCCAGTGTGTTGGCAATCGGTAAGGCATGCATGGCAATTCCTCCGGCTCAATCGTGCAGGACGCTGGCGCTACCCGGGTCGAACAGCAGACCGGCTTGAGAGCCGACGGCAAAGCGCAGGCTCTGGTCGACGCAGTTGGGCGTACGCACAGTGAGACGCGAACCGTCGCTGAGGCTGACCTGATATTGCAGGTCGGTGCCGAGGTAGATCTGCGCTTCGATCCGGCACGGCAGCGCGGCGTCGGTTGCGGCCGACACCAGATGCAAACGTTCGGGGCGCACCGACAAGGTGACGCTGGCGCCGACTTGCACATCGCTGCACGGTTGCGCCGGCAGCGGGTGCCCCGCTGGGCCGGCGAACGACGCCTTACCGTTTTCCACGCGAGTGACGGTGCCTTCGATGAAATTGGTTTCGCCAATAAAATCGGCAACGAAGCGATTGCGCGGCCGTTCGTAAATGTCCTCGGGGCGCCCGACCTGCTGCACTTCGCCTTCAGAAAGCACGGCGATGCGGTCGGACATGGTCAGCGCTTCTTCCTGGTCGTGAGTGACGAAGATGAAAGTGATGCCGGTCTTGGCCTGGATGGTTTTCAGCTCTTCGCGCATCGCCTGACGCAGCTTCAGATCGAGCGCGGAAAGCGGCTCGTCGAGCAACAGCACTTTCGGATGCGGTGCCAACGCGCGGGCGAGGGCGACGCGTTGTTGCTGACCGCCAGAGAGTTGCGCCGGTTTGCGATTGGCGAAGCGCTCCATCTGCACCAGCGCGAGCATTTCGCGCACGCGCTCGGCGATTTGCGCCTTGGTGAGGACTTTGCCCATCGGCTGCGATTCGAGGCCGAAGGCCAGGTTTTCGGCGATGGTCATGTGCGGGAACAGCGCGTAATGCTGAAACACCGTGTTGACCGGGCGCTGGAAGGGCGGGCGGTCAGCGATGTTTTCGCCGTAGAGGAGAATCTCGCCTTCGGTGGGAAATTCGAAACCGGCGATCATCCGCAGCAGCGTGGTCTTGCCGCAGCCGGAAGGGCCGAGAAGGGTGAAGAATTCGTTGTCGCGGATGTCCAGATCGATGCTTTTCAGCGCCACTGGCCCGGTGTGTGGATCACCGTAAACCTTGCGCACCGAGCGGATCGAGACCGCCAGCGTTTGCAGCGAATGCAGGGCATTCATGCGTTACCTCCGATTCCCCCATCGCCTGCGACTCGCCATGAAAGGCGTTGCCGTCGGGCCATGGATATTATTTTTTTGGGCAGGATCGAGATTGCGTTCGGGTGTGAAACCAGCTGTTTTTTTATTCTGCTGTGGCTCGATTATCAGCCAGGGGTTGCGCGGGGCGACACTTCAATTTAAACATGGCAGTTGTTAGTTTATTTAACAGCCAAAGGTGCCAGGAACCATGCCCGACCACCGTTTGCCGCCGCTCAACGCGGTGCGTGCCTTTGATGCCGCCGCCCGTTTGGGCAGCTATGTCGAAGCCTCGAAAGCCCTGCACGTGACCCAGCCGGCGATTGGCCGTCATGTGAAATTGCTCGAGGACTGGCTGGGCATTCAATTGTTCGAGCGCACCTCGCGCGGGGTCAACCTGACGCCGGCGGGGGAGAAATACCACCGAAAAATCAGTGCCGCGTTGCAACTGATCATCGAGGCCGGCAAAGAGACGCAACCCAAAGACGCCGAGCGCTGGCTGCGGATCATGGTGGTGCCGGGGTTCGCCAAGCGCTGGCTGATGCCAAGAATCGAAGCGCTGCGGCATTTGCGCCCCGGTCTGAAACTGGCCATTGAGCCGAACTCGACCTTCACCGAAGTGGATGGCAAAAGTGCCGATCTGGGCATCGTCTATGGCCTCGACGGGCAATACGCCGACTCACGGGAAACGCTGATTTGCCCGCGCGTATTTCCGATTTGCACGCCGGCGTATCTGGCCAGTATCGAGCCGATCAACAGCCCGGCCGATCTGGTCAGACACGAACTGATCCACGTCGATGACGGCGAATGGTGGAACCTGTGGTTTGCCGCGCACCACCTCGATACTCACCTGAATTCCGACATGCTCTACGTCAACAATGATCACGCGCTGTCAGTCGCCGAGAGCGGGCAGGGCATTGCGCTGGCCAACGAGGTGCTGGTGCGCCATGAACTCGCTAGCGGCAAACTGGTGCGCGCGGTCGACGCGCAAGTGAAGCTTGAGAGTTATCGAGTGCTGACGCCGTCCGCCGAACTCTCGGCGGATGTGGCGTGGTTTGTTCGGTGGTTGAAAACCGAGCTGGAAGCGGATTTCCCCGAAGCGGTGATCAACTGAGACGGAAACGCGCGGTGTTGTCGCTCAGCGCCTTGCTGCCCTGGCTCAAGGTGTCTGCGGCGAGATTCACCGCCCGTGCGCCTTCGAGCAAGCGCACGGCCGCCTGATCGACTTGCTGGATATTGCCGCTGACCTCATCGGCGGTGCTCGCTTGTTCTTCAACGGCAGTGGCGATCTGCGCGAGAGTGTCGGTGACGCTTTGCACCGCGCTGGCGATTTCTCCCAGACGTTCACCGAGGCCAGTGACCGACTCGGCATCGGTTTGCGCCTGACCGCACGCAGCTTCCATCAGGCTTACCGCTTCGTTGACGGTGGCGCGCAGGCTGTCGACCGTGCCGGCAATCTGCGCGGTGGACGATTGCGTGCGTTGCGACAGGCTGCGCACTTCATCGGCGACCACGGCGAATCCACGGCCCTGTTCACCGGCACGCGCCGCTTCAATCGCCGCGTTGAGCGCCAGCAGATTGGTTTGCTCGGCGACACCGCGAATGGTGTCGACCACCAGTTGAATCTGCTGGCCTTGCTCGCTGACCCGTCCGAGTGCGGCAGCGGTGTCGTTCAAGCGCTGATTGAGTTGTTGAATGCTTGCCGTGGTGCGTTGACTGTCGCGACTGCTGTCGGCGGCGATGCGGCGGGTGTGTTGGGCGCTGCCGGAGGCTTGTTCGCAACTTTGTGCGACGCCTTGCGAGGTGGCGGCCAGTTGTGTGGCGGCAGCGGCGATCTGGCTGATCTGCAACTGCTGGGCTTCAACTTCGCCGAGGGCACCGCTGGAATGCTCGTTGAGGCTGCGTACCGCGTTACTCAGTTGCGAGGTCTCGTGATCGACGCCAAGCATGCTGCTGCGCAGTTGCACCACGGCGACGTTGAGCGCGGTGCTGATCGCCGCCAATTCATCGCGGCCCACCACCGGCACTTGCAGGCTCAGATTGCCGTCGCGCAATGCTTCGGCGAGCACCGTAATGCCGCTGGCGCTGCGACGGATCGAGGCTTGCAGGCAGATGAACAAGTACAGCGCCGCGAGCAGCAGGCAGCCGAAAACGGCGGCCACGAGGATGAACTGGCGGATCGCCGAGCCGTGGTAGTCATTAAGCCGTTGATCCAGCGACAGCAGCGATTGCTGGCGCAGCGCCGCGAGATCGCTCAACAACGCGTCGAGGCTGCGTTCGAAGTCTTCCGGTTTGAGATTGATGCTGCCACCGAACACACCGTCATCGAGCACCTTCAAACCGCTGTCGAGGTGTTTGAGACTGTCATGGTATTGGCTGGCCCAACTCTGCTGGTCTTTCGGCAGGCGCGCTTCGAGCAGCGTGGCGGTTTTGACCAGTTGCTCGCGGGCATCGCCGATGCGGCTGCGCAGGTCGCGCAACTGCAAACGGCTCTGCAGGGTGAATTGGCCGGAGACCACCGAAGCCTGGCCGACCGCTGCCAGGCGTCCGACGCGTTCGATCAGATCCGGCGCGTGTTGCGTGGAGATCTGCGTCAGCAGATAGGTTTCCAGCCACGGTGCGAGGGTCAGGCGATTGTCCATGACGATCTGTTCGCGCAACGCTTGCAGGGCGCTCAAGGCATTGGTGAAGCGGTCATAGCCGTCCGGCCACCAACCTACGCCGCTGAGGCTTTTTGAATCGAGGCCGTTGAGTGCGGTTTGCAGCGCATGATAACGCGTGAGGGTTTCACCTTCGGCGCCTTCAATTTTCAAGGCATTGCCCAGATCGCTGATGGCTTGGGTAACCGCAGGCTGCACGGCGTCGAACGCGCCCATGGCAGCAAGGGTGGCTGGCGTCGGCTGGCGATTGGTTTCCGTGGCGCGCCAGCGGGCGGCGCGGTCACGCTGGGCGGCGAGCAGGTTGTCCAGCGCATCGAGGCTGAGCAACTGACGCACGCCGGCACGTTCGCCGGAAATCAGATTGAGCTTGTCGCGATAGTCCTGGCCGATCATCAACAGGCTGCCGGCCAAAGGCAGGATAAACAGCAAAAACAACAGCTGGAATTTACGTGCGAAACCAAACCGCCCCAGCAATTTGATCCCCGGTGAAAGGAAAGCCTGCATGCCCCATGACTCCTCTGGACACCACGCACCATCGGCGTGCATCGCGGTCGTCAGACCTTGATGTCGTGCCCTGCTAAAAGGCCTCGAAAGTTCACTCTCGCCCGCTCTGTAGGCCGGCTCTGTAGCGAAACTTCCCATTGTCGATCACCTTTGTAAGGCGACCGCGTTCAGGGACAGAAGCAAGGCAAGATTCAGACCATGGCGTTGCGCTATCACTTTGCGCACGACGATCTTTCAGTTAGTTAGCTGGCTAAGGGGATGGCGCTGGCGCACCGAAAAATGGCACATTGACGCACCTGCCTGCGTGCACCCATCTGCTGTCCGGAAATTTCCATGGCTATCAGCAACGTTCAGACCGCCGCTGCTTCGGCGTCCGCTCCCTCTCAAAGCAGCCCTCTGGTGATGCGCATCATCGGCGCGGTGGCGCTGGCGCATTTGATCAACGATTTGATCCAGTCGGTACTGCCGTCGATCTACCCGATGCTCAAGGCCAATTACGATTTGAGTTTTACTCAGGTCGGCCTGATCACTTTGACCTTTCAACTGACCGCGTCGCTGTTGCAGCCGTGGGTCGGGTATCACACGGATCGTCATCCGAAGCCGTGGCTGTTGCCGGCCGGTTCAATCTGCACGCTGATCGGCATCGTGATGATGTCGGTGGTTGGCAGTTTTCCATTGATTCTGTTGGCGGCGGCGCTGATCGGAATCGGCTCTTCGACCTTTCACCCTGAAGCGTCGCGCATTGCGCGGCTGGCCTCGGGTGGACGCTTTGGTCTGGCGCAATCGACGTTCCAGGTCGGCGGTAACGCCGGTTCCGCGTTTGGCCCGTTGCTGGCGGCGGCGATCATCATTCCGTTCGGTCAGGGCAACGTGGCGTGGTTTGGTCTGTTCGCGGTGTTTGCGCTGTTCGTGCTGTACCGCATCAGCCGCTGGTACGCCCATCACTTGAACCTGTTCAAGCTCAAGGCCGGGCAGGCGGCGACTCATGGGCTGTCGAAGGGCAGGGTGACCAGTGCGCTGGTGGTGCTTGGGCTGTTGGTGTTCTCCAAGTATTTCTACATGGCTAGCCTGACCAGTTACTTCACGTTTTACCTGATCGAGAAGTTCGACCTGTCGGTGGCCAGTTCGCAGTTGCACTTGTTCCTGTTCCTTGGTGCGGTGGCGGCGGGGACGTTCTTCGGTGGGCCGATTGGCGACAAGATCGGCCGTAAGGCGGTGATCTGGTTCTCGATCCTCGGTGTGGCGCCGTTCACGCTGCTGATGCCGCATGTCGACCTGTTCTGGACCAGCGTTCTGAGCGTGGTGATTGGCTTCATCCTCGCCTCGGCGTTCTCGGCGATTGTGGTTTATGCGCAGGAACTGGTGCCGGGCAATGTCGGGATGATTGCCGGGGTGTTCTTTGGTTTGATGTTTGGCTTCGGCGGGATTGGCGCGGCGTTGCTCGGGCATCTGGCGGATGTGCACGGGATTGAGTATGTGTATTTCCTGTGTTCGTTCCTGCCGTTGTTTGGCGTGTTGGCGATCTTCTTGCCGAAAACCAAAAAGGCCTGATTTACACATGACCCATTGTAGGAGTGAGCCTGCTCGCGATAGCGTTCGATCAGCTACAGATGTGCTGACTGACATACCGCTATCGCGAGCAGGCTCACTCCTACAGGGGGTTGGTGGTGTGACGGAGAATATTTCAGGCACAAAAAAGCCGCGTATCGAACGCGGCTTTTTCTTGGGTGCTGCTTTTACACGTTGAAGCGGAAGTGCATCACGTCGCCGTCTTTAACGATGTAGTCCTTGCCTTCCAGACGCCATTTACCGGCTTCTTTGGTACCGGCTTCGCCCTTGTACTGGATGAAGTCGTTGTAGGCGATGACTTCGGCGCGGATGAAGCCTTTCTCGAAGTCGGTGTGAATCACGCCGGCAGCCTGAGGTGCGGTAGCACCGACCTTGACGGTCCAGGCGCGGACTTCTTCGACACCGGCGGTGAAATAGGTCTGCAGGTGCAGCATCTCGTAGCCGGCGCGGATCACGCGGTTCAGGCCAGGCTCTTCCAGGCCCAGGGCCTCGAGGAACATGTCCTTCTCTTCGCCGTCGTCGAGTTCGGCGATTTCCGCTTCGATCTTGTTGCAGACCGGAACGACCATGGCGCCTTCTTCTTCGGCGATGGCCTTGACCACGTCCAGGTGCGGGTTGTTCTCGAAACCGTCTTCAGCGACGTTGGCGATGTACATGACCGGTTTGGTGGTCAGCAGGTGGAAGCCCTTGATCACTGCTTTTTCGTCAGCGCTCATGTTCTTCATCAGGCTGCGTGCAGGCTTGGCTTCGGTGAAGTGCGCGATCAGTTGCTCCAGCAGAGCCTTCTGAACGACGGCGTCCTTGTCACCGCCCTTGGCGTTGCGCGCGACTTTCTGCAGTTGCTTCTCGCAGCTGTCGAGGTCGGCGAAGATCAGTTCCAGGTCGATGATTTCGATGTCGCGCTTCGGGTCGACGCTGTTGGACACGTGGATCACGTTGTCGTCTTCGAAGCAGCGCACGACGTGAGCGATTGCGTCGGTCTCACGGATGTTGGCGAGGAACTTGTTGCCCAGGCCTTCACCTTTCGAAGCGCCGGCAACCAGGCCCGCGATGTCGACGAATTCCATGGTGGTCGGCAGGATGCGCTTTGGATTGACGATGGCCGCCAATGCTTCCAGACGTGGGTCCGGCATCGGCACGATGCCGCTGTTCGGCTCGATGGTGCAGAAGGGGAAGTTCTCGGCCGCGATACCGGATTTGGTCAGGGCGTTGAACAGGGTGGACTTGCCGACGTTAGGCAGGCCGACGATGCCGCAATTGAATCCCATGGTGTTTCCCCTCGGAGTAGAGTCAGGCCTTCTGGCTGTGCAGGTTTTTCATCGCGCGGTTCCATTCACCGTCGAGGATATCCGGCAGCACGCCGAGGGCAAAGTCGATGCTGGCATCGAGTTTTTCCTGTTCGGCGCGAGGCGCACGACCCAGGACGAAATTTGAAACCATACTGGCGACGCCCGGGTGGCCGATGCCAAGCCGCAGGCGGTAGAACGTATTCTGATTGCCCAATTGCGCAATGATGTCGCGCAACCCGTTGTGACCGCCATGGCCGCCGCCCTGCTTGAGCTTGGCAACGCCCGGAGGCAAGTCGAGTTCGTCATGCGCCACCAGAATTTCTTCAGGCTTGATGCGGAAGAAACCGGCGAGTGCCGCCACGGCCTGGCCGCTGCGGTTCATGTAGGTGGTGGGAATCAGCAGACGAACATCCTGACCCTGATGCGAATAGCGCCCGGTCAGGCCGAAATATTTGCGATCGGCCACAAGGTTCACACCTTGTGCGGCTGCGATGCGCTCAACAAAAAGGGCCCCTGCGTTATGCCGGGTCTGGTCGTATTCGGCGCCTGGATTTCCCAGGCCAACGATCAGTTTGATGGCAGTCACGATAGGGGCCCTTCCTTTGAGTGGTGAGTAACATCGCCGCGATCAGGGAAAGCGGCGAAAGTGGACGAAAATTGCTCATTTACCATGAATGTAAACTCCGCGTTCTCGCCCGCTTTCTCGCTACGTTCCAGTCCGCGATGTTACTTGCTCACTCAGGCTGAACAGAGTGAATTACTCTGCTGCGCCTTCTTCGGTAGCTTCTGGAGCAACACGTGGAGCGTGGACGTTGGCAACAGCCTTGTCATCGCCGTGTGCCAGAGCAACGAATTCAACGCCTTTCGGAGCTTTCAGATCCGACAGGTGAACGATTGCGCCGATTTCCAGAGCCGACAGGTCGACTTCGATGAACTCAGGCAGATCTTTCGGCAGGCAGGTTACTTCGATTTCGTTCAGAACGTGCGAGATCTCGCCGCCTTTCTTGACCGGAGCTTCTTCACCGACGAAGTGAACTGGCACGATAGCGGTCAGTTTCTGGCCAGCTACAACGCGCACGAAGTCAGCGTGCATCACGTGGCCTTTGGCCGGGTGACGCTGCAGAGCCTTGATGATTACGTTTTGCTTGGTGCCGCCAACGTTCAGTTCGATAACGTGGCTGTAAGCCACGTCGTTTTCGAGCAGTTTGGCAACTTCTTTGGCCAGCATGCTGATGGATTCAGGGGCTTTATCGCCACCGTAAACAACAGCTGGAACCAGAGCGGCGAGACGACGCAGGCGGCGGCTCGCACCTTTCCCCAGGTCGGAACGCACTTCAGCATTCAGAGTAAAATCGTTCATTTTGTATCTCCAAAATAGCCATGACCGGAATGACGTTTGCGACCAGCGCCAAACACGGTATGGGCAAAAAAGCCCCGCCCCGACAGGTATGCCGGGGCGGGGCGCTTTTCGTCAACGAGACAATTCGAGAAGGGCAGGACCCTTAACGGAACATCGCGCTGATCGATTCTTCATTGCTGATGCGGCGAACCGCTTCGGCAACAACCGGTGCGATATCCAGTTGACGGATACGTGCACAGGCTTGTGCTGCAGCGGACAGCGGGATGGTGTTAGTCACCACCAGCTCGTCCAGCACGGAATTTTCGATATTCTCGATGGCCCGGCCCGACAGCACAGGGTGTGTGCAGTAGGCAAAGACCTTGGCTGCGCCATGCTCTTTCAGGGCCTTGGCCGCGTGGCACAGGGTGCCGGCGGTATCGACCATGTCATCGACCAGAATGCAGGTACGCCCTTCGACATCACCAATGATATGCATCACTTCAGAGTGATTGGCTTTCTCACGGCGTTTGTCGATGATCCCGAGATCCACGCCCAGGGATTTGGCAACAGCACGTGCACGCACGACGCCACCAATGTCCGGGGACACGATCATCAGGTTTTCGAAGCGCTGATCTTCAATGTCATCCACCAGAACCGGGGAGCCGTAGATGTTATCTACCGGAATATCGAAGAAACCCTGAATCTGGTCAGCATGCAGATCAACCGTGAGAACACGGTCGATGCCGACTACGGTAAGCATGTCAGCAACGACTTTCGCGCTGATAGCCACACGTGCGGAACGCGGACGGCGATCCTGACGGGCATAACCAAAATAAGGAATAACAGCAGTGATACGAGTAGCCGAGGAGCGGCGGAAGGCATCAGCCATCACTACCAGTTCCATCAGGTTGTCGTTGGTCGGGGCGCAGGTCGGCTGAATAATGAAAACGTCTTTACCGCGAACGTTTTCATTGATCTCGGCTGTAATTTCGCCGTCGGAAAACTTGCCGACAGAGATGTCACCGAGAGGGATATGCAGCTGACGTACGACACGCCGAGCCAGATCGGGGTTAGCATTCCCCGTAAAGACCATCATCTTGGACACGCGCAGTACCTAGAGGCTGAGGGTAACCTGGATGAGTATAGAAAATGGCAGGGGCGGCTGGATTCGAACCAACGCATGGCAGGATCAAAACCTGCTGCCTTACCGCTTGGCGACGCCCCTGTATCTGTTGCATCAAGTGCCGAGCACCTGGTTCCTTTAGAGCAGACTTTGCAACTTGCGGTGCAACATCGAAACGTTGCTGCCTTTCGCTACAAACCCTGTAAGGGTCTCTGTCAGAAGGGCCGAGACTTTATCAGCTTCAGCTTTGCTTGGGAAGCCCCCAAACACACAACTTCCAGTTCCGGTGAGCTTTGCTTCGGTAAATTTACCTAACAAATCCAATGCGTTACGTACTTCTGGGTAACGCCTTGCAACCACCGGCAAGCAGTCATTTCGACTGTTTCCCTCGGGAACGGGGCGCACTTTAATGGGCGGCGTGTTACGTGTCAACAAAGGATCGGAAAAAATTTCTGCCGTACTTACAGAGACTTGCGGTACGAGGACCAGATACCACGGTTCTTCGGGATCGACGGGGGTGAGTTTTTCGCCCACGCCCTCGGCAAACGCCGCATGACCTCGAACGAAAACCGGCACGTCGGCGCCAAGCGTCAGGCCCAGCGCGGCCAGGTGATCTTCATCCCAACCCAGTTGCCACAGGTGATTGAGCCCGAGCAATGTGGTCGCCGCATTCGAGCTGCCGCCACCGATGCCGCCGCCCATAGGCAGAACTTTATCAATCCAGATATCGATACCGAGCGAGCAACCGGACTGTTGCTGGAGAGTTTTTGCCGCGCGCACGATCAGATTGCTGTCATGCGGAACGCCTTCGAATTCAGTGTGCAGCTGAATCACGCCGTCATCGCGCACGGCAAAGGTAATTTCATCGCCGTAATCGACAAACTGAAACAGTGTCTGCAGCTCGTGATAACCGTCTTCACGGCGCCCCAGAATGTGCAGCATCAGATTGAGTTTGGCCGGCGAGGGCAGGGTCAGGCGTGCAGGGGTCATCCGTTACTGCCCCAACTTGCGCGGTTGCCAGGTCTTGATCACCAGCGTCACGTCGAGGTCGGTGCCGTGCAGCTTGATCCGCTCTGGCAACCAGTAACCATTCTGTTCGGTGTAAGCGGTGTATTCGACTTTCCAGCCATCCTGTTCCAGGTTGGCCAGACGGCTGTCGGCGTCCAGATTCAGACGGCTTTTGCTGTCCGGTGCCGGCAGGCCACGAACCCACCAGGCCAGATTCGATACCGGCAATTTCCAACCCAGTTGCTCTTCAAGCAGGGCCTCTGGCGATTGCGACTCATAGCGACCCTGGTTGGCGACTTCCAGCGACACCTTGCCCGGACGCCCGGTCAGACGTGCCGCGCCACGACCCAGCGGGCCGGACAGGCGGATGTCGTAATAGTCCTGACGCTGCAGCCAGAACAACGTGCCGCTTCCCGAATCTTTCGGCGCGCGGATGCCTATCTTGCCGTCGATCTGCCAGCCGTCCAGGCCGGTCAGCTGTTGCTTGTTCGCGGCCCACTGAGCCGGACTGCCGTGGCCCTCGACCGATTCGCGAGCGCCGAAGCCCGCGCAACCGGCGAGCAGGGCGATGAAGCTGAAAACAATAACGTGGCGCAAAAACATGAGTTAAAGAGTCTCGGATCCGGTCAGGCGCTTGATGGTACTGCGCAGAATGGTGCTGTCGGGCTGATCCTTGAGGAATTTGCCCCAGACTTGTTTGGCTTCACGCTGGTTGCCCTTGACCCACAACACTTCGCCCAAGTGCGCGGCGACTTCATGGTCGGGGAAGCGCTCCAGCGCCTGACGCAGATATTTCTCGGCGTCATCCAGATTGCCCATGCGGAAGTTCACCCAGCCGAGGCTGTCGAGTACCGCCGGGTCTTCCGGATTGATCTGGTGTGCCTGCTCGATCAGCGCCTTGGCTTCAGCGTAGCGGGTGGTGCGGTCGGACAGGGTGTAGCCCAAGGCGTTCAGCGCCATGGCGTTGTCCGGATCGCGCTTGATGATCAGGCGCAGGTCTTTTTCCATCTGCGCCAGATCATTGCGTTTTTCCGCGAGCATCGCCCGGGTGTAAAGCAGGTTCAGATCGTCCGGGTATTGCTGCAAGGCGGTTTGCAGGACTTTCCAGGCCTTGTCGTCCTGTTTGTTCGCCGACAGGGTTTCCGATTCGATCAGGTACAACTGAATCGCGTAATCCGGTTGTTCATCACGCTCGGCTGCCAGTTTGCTTTGCGCTTCGGCGGTCTTGCCGTTGTTCATCAGAATGTCGGCCTGACGCAGTTGAGCCGGCAGATAGTCGTTGCCCGGGCCAACCTGGGCGTATTCGATCAGGGCGCCTTGCGGGTCGTTGCGTTCCTCGGCAATACGACCGAGGTTCAAATGCGCCGAATCGACGTGGCTTTCGCGGGCGATCAGGTCTTCCAGATAGCCTTTGGCCTCGTCCCAGGCTTTGGCTTCCAGGCACACCAGTGCCAGCGAGTAGCGCAGCTCGTCATCTTCCGGGTATTGCTGAACGAGGCTGGAGAACTCGGCTTTGGCGTCGTCCATCCGGTCCTGTTCGACCAGCATCCGCGCATACGTCAGGCGCAGGCGTTTGTCGTCCGGATACTTCTTGATGTTTTTTTGCAGCAGCGGCAGCGCTTCGTCACCTCGGTTGAGGATCTGTAACAAGCGTGCACGCAACAGAATCGGCGCGATTTCGCCGTCTTCCGGCGGGTTGTCTTCGAGCAGGGTCAGCGCCGCTTTGTTGTCGCCGTCCTGTTGCAACAACAGCGCCTTGCCGAAAATCAGCTGGCTGTTGTTCGGATGACGCTGCAACAAACGGTCGAAACTTTTCATCAGACCGTTGCGGGTTTCCTGATCGGTGTCAGCCGCCGACAGCGCGAGGAAGTCGAAATGGGTGTCGCCCTTGCCCTGCAGGACTTTCTCCATATAGACCATGGAGTCGTCGTAACGCCCGGCTCGGGCCAGTTGCACGGCGGCGGCGCGTTGCGCTTCGAGGTCGTCCGGGGCGTTTTTCGCCCAGATCAGCGCGGTATCCAGAGCAGGCTGATCCGCGCCCAGGTATTCGGCGATACGGAATGCGCGCTCGGAAACGCCGGGATCCTGAGTGTTGATGGCCTGGGTCACGTAGTTGTCCAGGGCAATGTCGAAACGATTGCGCTGGCCGGCGAGTTCGGCGCTCAACAGGCTGAAAACGGTTTCCTCGCTGAACGAGCTGTAAACCTTGGGCTTTTCAGGTGCGGGCGTGGTGTCTTCGACCGGTGAGGCACCGTCCTGCGAAACGGGGGCCAAGGCCTGGCAGCCGCTGAGGAAGACAAAAGCGAGGAGCAACGCGGAAGATCTATTCATATAGGAAGAGGACGACTAACCTGCGGTCGGATCATCATGACACAAGCCTTCGGCCAAACATAACCGAGTCTCAATTGTGCCCATTATAGGGGCCAACCATTGGGACAATAGTCAGCGGTAGTTGTTCTGAATCTGACGAAGGTGGACAATTGCCGGCTTCACGTCACCATCAGCGACCTTGAATGGCCTTCCTTGCACTCGGTATCAACCACAAGACTGCTTCAGTAGACGTCCGCGAGCGCGTGGCCTTTACCCCTGAGCAGCTGGTGGAGGCCTTGCAGCAGCTCTGCCGACTCACCGACAGCCGCGAAGCTGCGATCCTCTCCACCTGCAATCGCAGTGAGCTTTATATAGAACAGGATCAGCTTTCGGCGGATATCGTGCTGCGCTGGCTGGCCGACTATCACCATTTAAGCCTCGATGAGCTGCGCGCGAGCGCTTATGTGCATGAAGATGATGCGGCAGTTCGTCACATGATGCGCGTCGCCTCCGGGCTCGACTCGCTGGTGTTGGGCGAACCGCAGATTCTCGGCCAGATGAAATCGGCCTACGCCGTGGCCCGCGAGGCCGGCACCATCGGCCCGCTGCTGGGGCGTTTGTTTCAAGCGACGTTCAACGCCGCCAAGCAAGTGCGCACCGACACCGCCATCGGTGAAAACCCGGTGTCCGTTGCATTTGCCGCCGTCAGTCTGGCCAAACAGATTTTCAGCGATTTGCAACGCAGTCAGGCCTTGCTGATCGGTGCCGGCGAAACCATCACGCTGGTCGCCCGCCATTTGCACGAACTGGGGGTCAAGCGCATCGTCGTCGCCAACCGTACGCTGGAGCGCGCCAGTCAGCTGGCCGAACAGTTCGGTGCCCACGCGGTGTTGCTGTCGGACATTCCGGCAGAACTGGTGCGCAGTGACATCGTCATCAGTTCGACCGCCAGTCAGTTGCCGATCCTCGGCAAGGGCGCGGTCGAGAGCGCGCTGAAGCTGCGCAAGCACAAGCCGATCTTCATGGTCGATATCGCCGTTCCCCGCGATATCGAGCCGGAAGTTGGCGAGTTGGACGACGTTTACCTCTACAGCGTCGACGATCTCCACGAGGTGGTCGCCGAAAACCTCAAGAGCCGACAGGGCGCGGCGCAAGCAGCCGAAGAAATGGTTTCGGTCGGCGCCGACGATTTCATGGTGCGTCTGCGCGAACTGGCGGCGGTCGACGTGCTGAAGGCCTATCGTCAACAGAGCGAACGGCTGCGCGACGAAGAACTGCAAAAAGCCCTGCGTCTGCTGGCCAACGGCGGCAACGCGGAAGAGGTGCTCGGGCAACTGGCCCGTGGCCTGACCAATAAACTGTTGCATGCGCCCAGCGTGCAACTGAAAAAGCTTTCTGCCGAAGGCCGCCTCGATGCGCTGGCCATGGCTCAGGAACTCTTTGCCCTCGAGGGCTCACCGGATAGCTTTTCGGATAAAAAACCGCAATGAAAGCGTCACTGCTCAATAAGCTGGATATTCTCCAGGACCGTTTCGAGGAACTGACCGCGCTGCTCGGCGACGCTGAAGTCATTTCCGATCAAGCCAAATTCCGCGCTTATTCCAAGGAATACGCCGAACTCGAACCGGTCGTACAAGGCTATAAAAAGCTCCTTGGCGTACAAAGCGATCTTGAAGGCGCGCAGGCGCTGCTCAAGGACAGCGACCCGGACATGCGTGAAATGGCCGTGGAAGAAGTCCGCGAAGCCAAGGAAATGCTGATCACCCTGGAATCCGATCTGCAGCGCATGTTGCTGCCCAAGGATCCGAACGACGGTCGCAACGTGTTCCTCGAAATCCGCGCCGGCACCGGTGGTGACGAGGCGGCGATCTTCTCCGGCGATCTGTTCCGCATGTACTCGCGTTACGCCGAACGTCGCGGCTGGCGTGTGGAAATTCTCTCGGAGAACGAGGGCGAGCACGGTGGCTATAAAGAAGTCATCGCCCGAATTGAAGGCGACAACGTTTACGGCAAGCTGAAATTCGAATCCGGCGCGCACCGCGTACAGCGTGTACCCGCCACCGAATCCCAGGGCCGTATCCACACCTCGGCCTGCACCGTGGCGGTATTGCCCGAGCCGGACGAGCGTGAAGCCATCGAGATCAACCCGGCGGATTTGCGCGTCGACACGTTCCGCTCTTCCGGCGCCGGTGGTCAGCACGTCAACACCACCGACTCGGCGATCCGCATCACGCACATACCGACCGGCACCGTCGTCGAGTGTCAGGAAGAACGTTCCCAACACAAGAACCGCGCCCGGGCGATGGCCTGGCTGTCGGCCAAGCTCAACGATCAGCAAACCGCAGCGGCGGCGAATGCCATCGCCAGCGAGCGCAAATTGCTCGTCGGTTCCGGTGACCGTTCCGAGCGGATTCGCACATACAACTTTGCCCAGGGCCGGGTCACTGACCATCGCGTCAACCTGACCCTTTACTCCCTTGATGAAATTCTCGCCGGTGGTGTTGAAGCTGTGATCGAGCCTTTGCTGGCCGAATACCAGGCTGATCAACTCGCCGCGATTGGTGAATAAATGACCATCATTGCCAGCCTGTTGCGCGCCGCCGAACTGCCGGATTCGCCGACTGCGCGTCTGGACGCCGAATTGCTTCTGGCGGCCGCGCTGGGCAAGTCGCGCAGTTTTCTGCACACTTGGCCCGAGCGCATCGTGCCAAGCGAAGCCGTGTTGGTGTTTGCCGAGTACTTGCAACGCCGTCGCGGCGGCGAGCCGGTGGCGTACATTCTCGGTCAGCAGGGTTTCTGGAAACTCGATCTGGAAGTTGCGCCGCACACGCTGATCCCGCGTCCCGACACCGAACTGCTGGTGGAAGCGGCGCTGGAATTGCTGCCGGCGACCCCGGCGACAGTACTCGACCTCGGCACCGGCAGCGGCGCGATTGCTCTGGCCCTGGCCAGCGAGCGTCCGGCGTGGAAAGTCACCGCCGTGGATCGCGTGCTGGAGGCTGTGGCGTTGGCCGAACGCAATCGCCAGCGTCTGCACCTGAACAACGCCACGGTGCTGAGCAGTCATTGGTTCAGCTCGCTGCAAGGTCAGCGCTTTCAACTGATCATCAGCAACCCGCCGTACATTGCTGCCGCCGATCCGCATCTGGTCGAAGGCGATGTGCGCTTCGAACCGCAAAGTGCGTTGGTCGCCGGTAAAGACGGGCTCGACGATCTGCGCCTGATCATCGCCCAGGCTCCGGATCATCTGGAGGCCGCTGGCTGGCTGATGCTCGAACATGGCTATGATCAAGCGGAAGCCGTGCGCGATCTGTTGCTGACGCGCGGTTTTGAAGAAGTCCACAGCCGCACCGATCTGGGCGGCCATCAACGCATCAGTCTGGGACGCCTGCCGTGCTGAATGATCAGGAATTGCTGCGCTACAGCCGGCAGATTCTGCTGCAACACATCGACATCGATGGCCAGTTGAAGCTCAAGGACAGTCGGGTACTGATCGTCGGCCTCGGTGGTCTCGGTGCACCGGTTGCCTTGTACCTGGCTGCTGCGGGGGTCGGTCAATTGCATCTGGCCGACTTCGACACGGTCGATCTGACCAACCTGCAACGCCAGATCATTCATGACACCGACAGCGTCGGCATGAGCAAGGTCGACTCGGCGCTCAAGCGTCTGGGCGCGATCAACCCGCAGATTGAACTGGTCGCCCATCGTCAGGCGCTGGATGAAGACACCCTCGCCGCCGCTGTGTCTGCGGTCGATCTGGTGCTCGACTGTTCCGATAATTTTTCTACCCGCGAAGCGGTCAACGCCGCGTGCGTGGCCGCCGGGAAACCCTTGGTCAGTGGCGCGGCGATTCGCCTTGAAGGGCAGCTCTCGGTGTTTGATCCAGGTCGCCCCGAGAGTCCGTGTTACCACTGTTTGTACGGGCACGGTAGCGAAGCCGAACTGACTTGCAGCGAAGCGGGCGTGGTCGGGCCGTTGGTTGGCCTGGTCGGCAGTCTTCAGGCGCTTGAGGCGTTGAAGATGTTGGTCGGTTTCGGCGAACCGCTGGTGGGGCGCCTGTTGTTGATCGATGCCTTGGGCTCGCGCTTCCGTGAATTGCGCGTCAAGCGTGATCCGGGTTGCAGCGTGTGCGGATCGCGCCATGCGTGAAGCACCGATCGCGGTGTTCGATTCCGGTGTCGGCGGTTTGTCGGTATTGGCGGAGATCCAGCGCTTGCTGCCCAACGAGTCGCTGCTGTACCTCGGCGATTGCGGCCACATTCCTTATGGCGAGAAGACCCCGGAATTCATTCGCCAGCGCTGCAGCGTCATGGCCGGTTTTTTCCGCGAGCAGGGCGCCAAGGCCTTGGTGATCGCCTGTAACACGGCGACCGTGGCCGGTGTTGCCGACTTGCGTCGTGATTTCCCTGACTGGCCGATTGTCGGCATGGAGCCTGCGGTTAAACCAGCGGCAGCCGCGACCCGTAGCGGTGTGGTCGGCGTGCTTGCAACCACCGGTACTTTGCAGAGCGCCAAGTTCGCAGCCCTGCTTGATCGTTTTGCCACCGACGTGCGCGTCATCACTCAGCCCTGTCCGGGGCTGGTCGAGTTGATCGAGCGCGGCGATCTGGTCAGCGATGAGTTGCGCGCCTTACTCAAGCATTATGTCGATCCACTGCTGGCCAACGGTTGCGATACGATCATTCTCGGCTGCACGCACTATCCTTTCCTCAAGCCGATGCTCAAGTCGATGATCCCCGAAGACATCAGCCTGATCGATACCGGCGCCGCCGTCGCACGGCAACTTCAGCGGCTGTTGGCCGAGCGCGATCTGCTCGCCGATGGCCCGAACCGTTCAGTCAGATTCTGGACGAGTGCTGATCCGGATTACTTGTGCAATGTCCTGCCGCTGCTGGGGCAAACGGCAGTCGACGTAAAAAAATTCACCTTGTAAAAAAAGTGTGAAATAACTGAAAAATCGGCTGAACTTCTGAACAGGCGCCGACTTCTATAGCGTTGAGTTATCCAGAAAACCAAACGATCGTTCCGGAAAAGGAAGTTTCAAAGTGAAGCGACTATTCTGCTTGGCCGCGATTGCGGCCGCACTGATGGGGCAAAGTATTACCGCACAAGCTGCCGGCGTTGAATTCGCCGTCGGTGCTACCAGCGATTCGACAATGACTTATCGCTTGGGCATGAATTTCGACTGGGACAAGAGCTGGCTGCAGAGCGACGTCGGTCGCCTGACCGGTTACTGGAGCGGCGCCTATACCTACTGGGAAGGTGACAAGACCTCCAGCAACAACAGCCTGTCGTTCTCGCCGGTGTTTGTTTACGAGTTTGCCGGCCAGTCGGTCAAACCGTATGTCGAAGCGGGGATCGGCGTGGCGGTGTTCTCCAACACTAAATACGAAGACAATAATATCGGCGGCGCCTTCCAGTTCGAAGACCGCTTCGGTTTTGGTCTGCGTTTCAATGGCGGGCATGAAGTCGGGATTCGTGCGACGCACTATTCCAACGCCGGCCTGGCCAGCAGCAACGATGGGGTAGAGAGCTACTCGCTGCATTACACGTTGCCGTTGTAAGTCGTACGCCTAACCCCTGTAGGAGTGAGCAGGCTCACTCCTACATTTGTTTTTGGGGAGTATCGGAATCAGCGATACGCCGTGGCAATGCCCTGGCGTTCTTCAATGCACTCCGGCGCGCCCATTTCGAACTCGCGGCAGATCAACGGGCGTTTCTCATAGATCGTGCACATCATCGTGTCGCGATCCAGCGCCGCGCACCAGCCGTCGTCCAGACGCAGCATCACTTCACCGCCCCAGTCATCTGTATCGATAAAGCGCTCAGGCACGCCGGTGTCGGTGATCAGCATCACTTCGAGCTGACAGCAGCAGGCTGCGCAGGTCGAACAGGTGACCGCAGGCTCGGTGATTTGCTGATGGGGAATGGTTTTCATGGCGCCAGTGTAAGGCAGTCGCCGATCGGCGTGTGAAAGGTCTGACGGACGCTCAGCCGGCCAGTCGCCTGGCTATCAGGTGCAGCAGCGGAAACAGCAGCGCCCAGAGCAGGCCGATGCCGATCAGCGTGGGCAGTTCGCCGTAGGGGAACGCCACGCCGGCCAGTCGCCCACCGCCGTAGTAGGACAGCGCGCCGCCCACGGCCCCCAGGCTGCTCGCCAGCCACCACGGTCTAGCGCTCCATTGCAGGCAATGACGCAATGTCGTGGCCAGCAAAGCCCAGAGCAGCATCAGCCACAACGGGATCAGCGGCGACGGATCCTCGAAGGCAAACACACCCGCCGCGCGCAGCAGACTGTCCACGGCGGTGCCGACAATCACCACGCTGAGGATCAAACGCCCCTCAGCCGCCCAACTGCTGACCCAACGCAGATGAATCACCAATACTGCCAGCGCCAGCAACAGCCACAAACTGTTCCCGCCCAATACACAGGCCAGCCAGCCGAGCTGAAACAGCACGGCGTTCAGTGCATGCACACGCCATCGCTCAGGCATCGAAACGTCCGAGCAGCGGCGCAGGCATCGCCGCGGGTTTGGCGAGCAACAATTGCGCGGTGCCGATGGTGCGCTCAAGGAAGCCACCTTCGCAGTAGCACAGGTAAAACTCCCACAACCGCAGGAAATAATCGTCGTAGCCCAATTCGCTCAAGCGGCCGTGGGCGCGGCGAAAGTTCTCGTGCCACAGGCGCAGCGTACGCGCGTAATGCAGGCCGAAATCTTCCATGTGCAGCAGGTTCATGTCGGTCTCGCGACTGACCACTTCAAGCATTTTTTGCACGCAGGGCAGGGCGCCGCCGGGGAAGATGTAGCGCTGAATGAAGTCGACGCCGCGCTTGGCCTGTTCATAACGTTGTTCACGGATGGTGATGGCTTGCAACAGCATCAGGCCGTTGCTCTTGAGCAATTGCGCACACTGTTTGAAGTAAGTCGGCAGGAAGCGATGGCCGACGGCTTCGATCATCTCGATCGACACCAGTTTGTCGTATTGCCCGGTGAGGTCGCGGTAGTCCTGCAACAGCAGCGTCACTTGATCCTGCAGACCGAGTTGTTCGATGCGCCGTGCGGTGAATGCGAATTGCTCTTTGGACAATGTCGTGGTGGTGACATGACAGCCGTAATGCTGCGCGGCGTAGAGCGCCATGCTGCCCCAACCGGTGCCGATTTCCAGCAAATGGTCATCGGGTTTGAGCGCGAGTTTCTGGCAGATCCGTTCCAGTTTGTTCAACTGCGCCTGCTCCAGGCTGTCTTCGGCGCTGAGGAACTGCGCAGCCGAGTACATCATGGTCGGGTCGAGAAACTGCTCGAACAGTTCGTTGCCGAGGTCGTAATGCGCGGCGATGTTTTTCTGCGAGCCTCTGCGCGTGTTGCGATTGAGCCAGTGCAGGCCTTGCACAAGGGGCCGGCCGAGGCGAGCCAGGCCACCTTCCATGGCATCGAGCACTTCAAGGTTGCTGACAAACACCCGCACCACGGCGGTCAGATCCGGCGAACTCCAGTAACCGTGGATGAACGCCTCGCCCGCGCCGATCGAACCGCTGCTGGCGACCATGCCCCAGACCGCTGAATCCAGCACATGGATTTCCCCCAGCAACGGACTGCCCGGCGTACCGAACATCAACCGTTCGCCATCCTCGACCACCAGCAATTGCCCGTGTTTGAGCTGACCCAATTGGCGCAATACGCCGCGGCGCAGCAGCGACCCGGTCAAACCGTTGGTGCTGAGCCGACTGACCGACAGGCTAGAGGATTTCATGGCGGTGCTCCTTGGGAGGCACAGAGGCGGTTTGAAAGCTGCCGTCGGCAGCCTGATGAGCAAAGATCGGTGCCCGCTTGAGCAGCAGGCGCAGGGCTTGCCAGTAAATCGCCAACGCGGTTTTCGCGGTCATCCACGGAAAGCGTCGCAAGTAGCGATGCAGGCTGCGGCGGTCGAGGGTTTCGCGTTGCAGATTGAGGGTGGCGTCGAACAGTTTGTGTTCGCCCTGCCAGTCCGCCATGTGCACGCCGAGGTTTTGCGCGGCGGGGCTGAAACTCATGCGGTATTCAAGATCGCGGGGCAGAAACGGCGACACGTGAAACGCCTTGGCCACGGCAAAGTGCTGATGAAAATCCTGCAGATTCACCGGTGCCCGGGCCGGCAACACGTAGTGATAACGTTCGCGCCACGGCGTATTGGTGACTTCACAGACAATCGCTGCCAGTTGCCCGTCGGCCTCGTGGCAATAAAAGAAACTCACCGGATTGAACGACAATCCCCAACTGCGAGGCTGAGTCAGCAGGCACACCGCACCTTGCGGCTCATGACCGATGGCACCGCCGACCAGTTGGCGAACGGCATCGATCAGCTGTACACCGCGCTGGGTGAAGGTCTTGAGGTAATCGGTTTCGCGAAACGAAAACGGCGCGAAGCGACTGTGTCCGGCCAGCCGTGACAGGTTCAGCACTTCTTCCTGTTCGCTCAGATCCAGGTACAGCAAACCGATGCGGTAGCGGAACTGGTGGCGGCGCGGCGAGAAGCGCCGATGGCCGATCCAGCCGCTGTACAGGGCGCTGTTCATAGGGTCTCCCCGAACGAGGCGGCGACGCGCAAGGCGCTGACCACGCCGTCCTCATGGAAACCGTTGGCCCAGTAGGCGCCGCAATAATGGGTGTGCTGCGCGCCATCCAGTTCCGCCCAGCGATTCTGCGCCGCCACCGCCGCGAGGCTGAACTGCGGATGCGCGTAGGTGTATTTGGCCAGCACTTTGAACGGGCTGATGCCGGCGCTCTGATTGAGGCTGACGCAGAACGTGGTGTCGCTCTGGATGCCCTGCAGGATGTTCATGTCGTAGGTCACGGCGGCCTGGGTGTGGCCCGCGCCGCCGAGACGGAAATTCCAGCTCGCCCACGCCAGTTTGCGTGTCGGCAGCAAGCGTGTGTCGGTGTGCAGCACCACTTCGTTGTCGGCGTAGGGCAGAGCCCCGAGAATCGCCCGTTCGGCGTCGCTCGGGCTGCCGAGCAGGTGCAGTGCCTGATCGCTGTGACAGGCGAACACCACTTTGTCGAAACGCTCGATGCCGGCCGGGCTGTGGATAACCACGCCGTGCTCGTCGCGGTCGACCCGCGTCACTGCGCAGTTCAGGCGAATGTTGTCGTGGAAGGCCGCAGTCAGCGGCGCGACATAGGCGCTGGAACCTCCCTCGATTACCCGCCACTGCGGGCGGTCGCTGATCGATAACAACCCATGGTTCTTGAAAAACCGCACAAAGAACTGCAACGGGAAATTGAGCATTTCGGCCATCGGCATCGACCAGATCGCCGCGCCCATCGGCACGATGTAATGCAGGATGAAGCGCTCGCCGTAGCCGCCGGCCTTCAGATAGTCATCCAGGGTCATGTCGCTGGCGATGCGCAGTTCGGCGAGGTCGCGTTGGGCTTCTTTATTGAAACGCAGAATGTCGCGCAGCATGCCCCAGAATCCCGGTGACAACAGATTGCGGCGCTGGGCAAACAGGCTGTTGAGGTTGTTGCCGTTGTATTCCAGACCCGTGTCCGGGTCAGTCACCGAAAAACTCATCTCGGTCGGCTTCGAGGCCACGCCGAGCTGGTCGAGCAGGCGGATAAAGTTCGGGTACGTCCAGTCGTTGAATACGATGAAACCGGTATCCACCGCGTACGGGCGGCCATCGACGGTCACCTGCACCGTGTGCGTGTGGCCACCGACCCAGTCGCTGGCCTCGAACACATGCACCTCGTGTCGGCGATTGAGCAGGTAGGCGCAGGTGAGTCCGGCGATCCCGCTGCCGACAATGGCGATTTTCATGCCGGGTCCTTCAGCGGTGCCGGTTTGCGCACCATGCGCTTGCCGATGGCCAGTTGCAGGCCGGCGGGGAGTTTCGACAGCGGCCACAGCGCGGCCATGAACAAGGCCGGGAAGGCGATCTCCAGCGGCCGTTCCTTGAGCCTGGCGAAGATGTGCCGCGCGGCTTTACCCACAGGCCAACTGAGCGGCATGGGGAAATCGTTTTTCGCGGTCAGCGGCGTTTCGACGAAACCGGGGCTGACCACAGTGACTTCAATGCCTTCATCCGCGAGGTCGATGCGCAGCGATTCGAACAGGTAACGCAATCCCGCTTTCGACGCGCCATAGGCTTCGGCCCGGGGCAGCGGCAGGTACGTCACCGAGCTGGCGACGCCGACCAGATGTGGCGCGGTGCCTTTGCGCAACAGCGGCAGCGCGGCTTCGATGCAATAACTGCTGGCAAGCAGATTGGTGCGCACGACGTACTCGATGATCGAAGCGTCGAACTGTTTGGCATCGACGTATTCGCAGGTGCCGGCGTTGAGGATCACCGTGTCCAGCGAACCCCAGTCTTCGCGGATCTGTTCGCCGATTTCGCGCACGGTCTGGCTGTCGGTCAAGTCTCCCGGCACCACCAGCACTTGTCCCGGATAACGTTGCGACAACACTTTGAGCGGGGCGACCTGGCGCGAACTGACCGCCAGGTGCGCACCGGTTTTGAGGATTTCTTCAGCCAGCGCTGCGCCGATGCCACTGCTGGCCCCGGTCAACCAATAGCGCCGTGGAGGTGTACGACTCATCCCATTCTCCTTTTTAGCCAGGCGATGACCCGGCCCAATACGGGTAAATGTTCATACAACAGCGCCCCGGCATCGAAGTAATCCCGGTGGCGATAAACCTTGTCGCGCCAGAGCAGATGCGAACAGCCGCTGACCCGAATCAGCCGTCCGCCCGACAAACGCGGATGGCGGTAACTCATGACCCAGCGCAGATAACCTTCGCCATCGCCAATCTGGTCGTAACCGTGAAAATCGAAACGCAGCTCGCTGACGTTGGCGTACAGCTCGCTGAAGTAATTACGCAAATGCGCCAGGCCCTGCACCTCGTGCAGCGGGTCGGTGAAATGAATGTCATCGCTGTACAGCTCGCTCAAACGTTGCAAGTTGTCTTTGTTCAACTCGCCAAACTGTCGGGCGAAGCGGCGCAGGAATTCACTCATCGCCTTCTCCTGCAAACGCGCGCGAGGGCAGGTTCTTGAACGCTGTCAGCGCGCGCTCTCGAGATGCGCTCAGGTTGACGATCGGCGAAGGATAATCGGCGACGCCAAACAACCCGCCGAGCTTGGCCGGGTTATGCACGTCCTTTTTGTTCAGCCCGGCGAGCTCCGGCAGCCAGTGCTTGATGAACAGGCCTTCACTGTCGAATTTTTCCGACTGACTCAGCGGGTTGAAGATGCGGAAATACGGCGCCGAATCGGTGCCGGTCGAAGAACTCCATTGCCAGCCGCCGTTGTTGGCCGCCAAGTCTCCATCAATCAGATGACGCATGAAGAAGCGCTCGCCTTCGCGCCAATCGATCAACAGGTTTTTTGTCAGAAACATCGCCACGACCATGCGCAGACGGTTGTGCATCCAGCCGGTATCCAGCAGTTGGCGCATCGCCGCGTCGATGATCGGCAGACCGGTGCGCGCCTCTTGCCAGGCGGCGAGGTCCTCCGGCGCGTCGCGCCAGGCCAGCGCCTCGGTTTCCGGGCGGAAGGCCCGATGACGCGAAACCCGTGGGTAGCCGACCAGGATGTGTTTGTAGAACTCGCGCCACAGCAGTTCGTTGATCCAGGTGACCGCACCGACCTTGCCGCTTTCGAATTCACCCTGATTGCTTTGCAGGGCGGCGTGCAGGCACTGGCGCGGCGAGATCACCCCGGCGGCGAGGTACGCCGACAGCTGACTGGTACCGGGCTTGGCGGGAAAATCGCGTTCACTCTGGTAGTAATCGATTTGTGCGTCGGTAAAGGTCTCGAGGCGACGCCGGGCTTCTTTTTCACCGGCCGGCCACAGCGCGCGCAGGGATTCACTCGGCGTGGCGAAGCCTTTCACGGCAGCGGGAACCGGGTCGCTGTCGATCGCCGGTTTTGCCTGTTTGCCGGGTGCCTTGACCAGCGCCGGCATCGAGCGATGCAAGCGTTCGTAACAGACTTTTCTGAACTGGCTGAACACCTTGAAGTAGGTGCCGGTCTTGGTCAGCACGGTGCCGGGTTTGAACAGCAGCTGATCGAGGTAACTGTGGAATTCGATGCCTTCGGCGTTCAGCGCTTCGGCCACCGCTGCGTCGCGACGGCTTTCGTGGACGCCGTATTCCTCGTTGACGTGCACCGCTTCGATGTTCAGTTGCCGACAGAGTTTGAGTAGCTCTGCCGGCGCCTGATCCCAATGCGCGGCAGTGCG
This sequence comes from Pseudomonas atagonensis, assembly GCF_011369485.1. GTDB lineage: Bacteria > Pseudomonadota > Gammaproteobacteria > Pseudomonadales > Pseudomonadaceae > Aquipseudomonas > Aquipseudomonas atagonensis. The sequence continues at coordinate 75,907 of NZ_VXCA01000023.1, forward strand.
AATCAACACTGGAATATTCAGCGAGCCGAGGCTTTCGCTCAGTGCCTGCAGATTGCGCAGCCAGAAATCCACTTTGCACGCGGCGTCATCGTGTTGTTGCCACTGCTGCGGGCTCAACAGGTACACAGCCACGGTCGGGCCGCGGGCTGCGGCGGCCGCGAGGGCGGTGTTGTCGTGATGGCGCAGATCGCTGCGCAGCCAGATCAATTGCATGAAATTAAACCCATCATTAAATCAGCCCACGCTGAACGAGTGCCTGGTGTGCTGAAAGCAAATCTTCAGCCAGGTACAAATCAGCGATTTCGGAAGTTCTTACGGACAACTCGGCGTGGTGGATGCATACCGTTGGTCCGACAATCATCTTGGTGCAACTGACTCCGTTCAGTAGTTTCGGCAGCGGCGCAAGGAGCATGGCTTTGCTGGAATACAGCAGTACGCCACGGGCTTGCAGGTGATCCGCTGCCAGTGCCAATTCGCCGGCCGGCAGCGGCCAGTCAAACACCTGCACCGGGCAATCGGCGCTGCTGATCAACCACGCGCAAAGCCACAGGTGAGGTTCGAGTGGCAGATCCGATTGGTTGATCAGCAGCAGCGGCGCACCGTGCAACTGGCGATTGTTATGGTAGATGCGTGCGCCGAATTTGCTGCGTAACCAGGAATAAAAGAACACCCGTTCCAGCTGCGCACCGAACTGGCCTTGCCAGCGCTGCTCGAGTTCTGCCAGCAGCGGCATGAGCAATTGCTCGCACAAGGTGCGCGGCGGATAGAGCGCCATGGCTTGATTGACGCTATCGTCGAGGTTGCGCTCGTTGAGTACGGCCACGGCCTGCAGCAAGGTCTGGCGCAACGGCTGCCAGTCGTTTTCGGCCGACTCGGTATAGGCTTGCGGCGTGTCGAGCAAGGGCTTGACCTGACTGACCGCGACGCCGCGATTGAGCCAGGTGAGGATGGTCAGGATGCGTTGCACGTGTTCCGCCGAATACAGCCGGTGCCCCTTGGGCGTTCGCTGCGGGATGACCAGCCCGTAGCGACGCTCCCACGCGCGCAGGGTGATCGCATTGACGCCAGTCTGCCGCGCGACTTCGCGAATGGGCAGCCAGCCTTCGTCGAGGGCTTTCTTGAAGTCGGCGCCGAGGTCTTCGCGGGCGCTGGTATCAGGTGTGTCGTTCATTAGATGGCGTTTCGCAGGCTGAGATTTTCCGGATGCGGCTGCAGGTAAACCTGCTGCGCAATGTACGGATCCGGGTGTTGACGAAAGTGATGCTTGAGCAGCGTCAGCGGCACCACCAGCGGCACGATGCCGAGGCGGTACTGGCCGATGACGTGGACCATTTCCTGTTTGTCTTCGGCGCTGATCGCCTGTTTCAGGTAACCACTGATGTGCTGCAGGACATTGCTGTGCGTGCCGCGTGTGGCGCATTTTTTCAGCGCCGCCATCAGTTCGCTGAAATACCGCGGGCCGAGTTCGACCGGGTCGGTCTGGCCCATGTTGCCGAGCAATTTACCCAGCGATTTGTAGTGCTGCGGGCTGTGGGCCATCAGCAGGTATTTGTAGCGCGAGTGGAATTCGGTCAGGGCTCGGCGGCTCAAGCCCTGTTCAAGCAGATGCTGCCAGGCGCTGTAGGCGTACACGCGGGTGATGAAATTTTCTCGCAGCACCGGATCGTTCAGGCGTCCGGCTTCTTCCACCGGCAAATCCGGGTGCGCGGCGCAGAAGGCTTGAGCGTAGATCCCCCGCCCGCCGCCGGTTACCGGAGCGCCATTGGCTTGGTAGACCTTGACCCGTTCCAGGCCGCAGGACGGCGATTGCTGCATGAAGATGTAGCCGCAGATGTCAGTCAGTTCGCCGGCCATTTTTTCGCCGTATCCGGCAAGGCGCGCGGTGACGTTGAACTCGGGATTGACCGTGCCGACGGCTTCGGGATGCTCAGGATGTCCGACCAGGCGAATGGGCTCACGCGGAATGCCCATGCCGATGGCGACTTCCGGACAGACTTCGACAAATTCGAAATAGTCGCGCAGGGTCCGGCTGCACAGCCGCGCCTCTTTGTGCCCGCCGTTGTAACGCACCTCGGCGCCCATCAGGCAGGCGCTGATGGCGATTTTGGGTTTGCACTCGGAAAGATCGGACATGGGCACCTCGAATCCATACCTGTACAGAGCGTGATCTCTGTACAACTTTTCTTCAGCATAGATTCAAAGTTGTGCAAGTCAAACTATTTGTATAGGTTTTTGAGATGAGGGAGCGCTGTTTATTTCCAGCCTTGCAGCCATTCAGCGTTATTTCGCAGCGTCTGCCATTCAAGCCGCTCGGCGCGTTTGGTGAGTACCGCTTGCAGTTCAATCTCCAGCACCGTGCCGTCCTCATCACGGAACAGCTCGGTCACCAGAAAGTGCTTTTCGCGGTTTTGCGGGTGGGCTGCTGTCCATTTCGACAGCAGCAGTTTCTGCGGATTGAGGCGGTTCACTGCAGGTGTTCGTGCAAACGTCGCGCGGCTTCCTGACCACTGAGCCAGGCACCTTCGACTCGACCCGACAGGCACCAGTCGCCGCACGCGTACAAGCCCAGATCGGCGTCCGCCAGCGTGCCCCATTCGTGGCCGGTTGCAGGCCGGGCGTAGAGCCAGCGGTGAGCGAGACTGAAGGTCGGCGCGGGCATGGCGCTGTGCAGCAGTTCGGCGAACGCGCCGTGCAGTTGCTCGATCACCGCTTCCTTGGGCAGGTCGATGTGTTGCCGGCTCCAGGCGCTGGTGGCGTGCAACACCCAGGTGTCGAGGGTGTTGTCGCGCCCCGGTTTGCTGCGGTTGCGCGCCAGCCAGTCGAGTGGACTGTCCTGCACGAAACAGCCTTCAATCGGCGTATCCAGCGGCGTGTCGAAGCCGAGGGCGACGGCCCACGTCGGCTCCATTTTCACCCCGGCGGCGGCACCGGCAAGTTTCGGCGCGGCGGCCAGTAACGCAGTGGCCTGCGGTGCCGGCGTGGCGATCACTACGTGGCTGAAGGGGCCATGGGTGAAGCCCTCGGCGTCCTGCAGATGCCAGTGTTCTTCGCCGCGATAGACCTCGGTGATCCGGCAAGCGAAATGCACTTCCAGACCGTCGAGCAGGCCGCGCGTGATGGCGCTCATGCGCGGCGCGCCGACCCAGCGGGTCTGCTCGTCCGGCGACAGGTTCAGTTGTCCACCGTGGTAGGTGTAGAGCTGCGGCGTCCACTCGGCGACCCAGCCCTGGCTTTGCCAACGCTGCACCTCAGTGACGAAACGCCGGTCACGAGCAGTGAAATATTGCGCGCCCATGTCCAGTGAACCGGCGTCGCTGCGCTTGCTCGACATGCGTCCGCCGCTGCCGCGACTTTTATCGAACAATTGGACGGTATGTCCGGTCTCAGTCAACGCCTGAGCTGCGGAGAGTCCGGCGATGCCGGTGCCGATGATTGCGATAGGTACAGTCATAGGGGCCTCGTTTACCTTTCTGTACAGACTACGCCGTGGATGAAACCTGTACAATTTTGTTTTTTGGTATAACTTCCAGCGTTCTCGTTCTGACAGCTTGGCCTATGGTTAAACAATAGAGCCTGCCCGATAGAAAAGATCCCTGCTTATAAAAATAGACTAGTGATCCGGGTAAAACGCCACGCGAGGAAGAAGTCATGCACATATTGCTGACCGGCGGTACTGGTTTGATCGGACGTCAGCTCTGCCGGCACTGGTTGCAGCAGGGCCATCGCCTGACGGTGTGGAGTCGTCGCCCGGAAAAAGTCGCGAAAATCTGTGGTGCGCAAGTACGTGGCATCGCCCGTCTGGAAGACGTTGGCGAGGAACCGCTGGACGCCATCGTCAACCTTGCCGGCGCGCCGATTGCCGATCGGCCGTGGACGCATCGGCGCAAGGCGTTGTTGTGGAGCAGCCGCATCAAGCTCACGGAGTCGTTGCTGGTGTGGCTGGAAACCCGTGCGCAAAAACCGCCGCTGTTGATCTCCGGCTCGGCGATTGGCTGGTACGGCGACGGTGGTGAGCGCGAGCTGAGCGAAGATTCACCGCCGGTGATCGACGATTTCGCCAGCCAGTTGTGCATCGCCTGGGAAGAAACCGCGCTGCGCGCCGAGTCGTTGGGGATGCGCGTGGTGCTGGTGCGCACCGGTCTGGTGCTGTCGGCCGAGGGCGGCTTTTTGTCGCGGCTGTTGCTGCCGTTCAAACTCGGGCTGGGCGGGCCTTTGGGCAATGGTCGGCAGTGGATGCCGTGGATTCACATCAACGATCAAATCGCCCTGATTGATTTTCTTCTGCACCGCGATCAGGCCAGTGGTCCTTATAATGCGTGCGCACCAAACCCGGTGCGCAATCGCGAATTTGCCAAGACGCTGGGCAGCGTATTGCACCGCCCGGCGTTCATGCCGATGCCGACCCTGGCGTTGAAAGTCGGCCTCGGCGAGATGTCTTTGTTGTTGCTTGGCGGCCAGAAGGCCACGCCGGCACGCTTGCTGGAAGCGGGCTTCACTTTCCAGTTCACGGATTTACGCGCGGCTCTGGATGATCTCTCCAGCCGCCTCTGAAATAGGACGTTGCATGACCGATCACGCCTTGCTTCTGGTCAACCTGGGTTCCCCGGCCTCCACCTCGGTGGCCGATGTGCGCAGTTACCTCAATCAATTTCTGATGGACCCGTACGTGATCGACCTGCCGTGGCCGGTGCGGCGTCTGCTGGTTTCACTGATTCTGATCAAACGCCCGGAGCAATCAGCGCATGCCTACGCCTCGATCTGGTGGGAGGAGGGCTCGCCGCTGGTGGTGCTCAGCCGTCGCCTGCAAGAGCAGATGAAAGCGCAGTGGAAGCAAGGCCCGGTCGAGCTGGCGATGCGCTACGGCGAACCGTCGATTGAAACGCGCCTGTTGCAACTGGTCGCGGCGGGGCACAAGCGCATCACGCTGGCGCCGCTTTATCCGCAGTTCGCCGATAGCACCACGACCACGGTGATCGAAGAAGCCAAGCGTGTGATCCGCGCAAAGAAACTCGATGTGCAGTTGTCGATCCTGCAACCGTTTTACGATCAGCCGGAATACCTCGACGCGCTGGTCGAAAGCGCCCGGCCGCATTTGCAGCAGGATTACGATCACTTGCTGTTGAGCTTCCATGGCTTGCCGGAGCGGCATCTGACCAAGCTCGATCCGACCGGTAATCACTGCTTCAAGAATGAAGACTGCTGCAAGAATGCTTCGCCGGCGGTGTTGGCCACCTGTTATCGCGCGCAATGCTTGCGCACCGCGAAGCTGTTCGCTGAGCGCATGGGCTTGCCGGACGGCAAATGGTCAGTGTCGTTTCAGTCGCGTCTGGGCAAGGCAAAGTGGATCGAACCGTACACCGAAGCGCGGCTGGATGAGCTGGCGAAAAGCGGCGTGAAGAAGATTCTGGTGATGTGCCCGGCGTTTGTTGCCGACTGCATCGAGACGCTGGAAGAGATCGGCGATCGCGGCAAGGAACAGTTCCGCGAGGCGGGGGGCGAGGAGTTGGTGCTGGTGCCGTGCCTGAATGACGACCCGCAATGGGCGAAGGCGTTGGCCACTCTTTGCGAAAGAGCGCCGCTTGCGTTGTGATGATCGTTCCCACGCTCTGCGTGGGAATACAGCCCGTGACGCTCCGCGTCACTGGACGCAGAGCGTCCCTAGAGGCATTCCCACGCGGAGCGTGGGAACGATCAGAAAAATCTTCAAGCCTTAGATCAGCGGCTCATCCGCCTTCTTGTGCTTCCAGCTGTCATTGCCCGGCAGAATCAGGTTCAGCGCAATCGCCACCACCGCGCACAGCGCGATGCCTTTGAGGCCGAAGTCATCCGGGCCGGTGCCGGTGCCGACCAGCACTCCACCAATACCGAACACCAGCGTTACCGAAACGATCACCAGGTTGCGCGCTTCGCCCAGATCGATCTTGTGACGGATCAGGGTGTTCATGCCCACCGCCGCAATCGAACCGAACAACAGGCACAGAATCCCGCCCATCACCGGCACCGGAATGCTTTGCAGCAGGGCGCCGAACTTGCCGATGAACGCCAGACTGATGGCGAAGATCGCCGCCCAGGTCATGATTTTCGGGTTGTAGTTCTTGGTCAGCATCACGGCGCCAGTCACTTCGGCGTACGTGGTATTCGGCGGACCACCGAACAGGCCGGCAGCGGTGGTGGCAATGCCGTCACCCAGCAGCGTGCGGTGCAGGCCCGGCTTCTTCAGGTAATCGCGGCCGGTCACACTACCGACGGCAATCACGCCGCCAATGTGCTCGATGGCTGGAGCCAGCGCCACGGGAACGATGAACAGAATCGCCTGCCAGTTGAATTCCGGCGCGGTGAAGTGCGGGATCGCAAACCACGGTGCAGCGGCAATTTTCGCGGTATCGACCACGCCGAAATAGAACGCCATGCCAAAGCCGACCAACACGCCGGAAATGATCGGCACCAGGCGGAAGATGCCCTTGCCGAACACCGCCACGATCAACGTGGTCAGCAGCGCCGGCATCGAAATCATCATCGCGGTCTGGTAGTGGATCAGTTCGGAACCATCGCCCGCCTTGCCCATCGCCATGTTCGCGGCAATCGGCGCCATGGCCAGGCCGATGGAAATGATCACCGGACCGATCACCACCGGTGGCAGCAGACGGTCAATGAAGCCGGTGCCTTTGATCTTCACGGCAAGGCCCAGGAAGGTGTAGACGAAACCGGCCGCCATCACGCCGCCCATGGTCGCGGCGAGGCCGAACTGGCCCTTGGCGAGAATGATCGGGGTGATGAAAGCGAAGCTCGACGCGAGGAACACCGGTACCTGACGCCCGGTGACGATCTGGAACAGAATCGTCCCAAGACCTGCGGTAAACAGTGCCACGTTCGGGTCCAGGCCCGTGATCAGCGGCATCAGCACCAAAGCGCCGAAAGCCACGAACAGCATCTGGGCGCCGGACAGCACCGTGCGCCAGAGCGGATCGTTGAACTCTTGCTGCATGGTTACGCGTCCTTCTGCTTGGTGCCGAAGATCTTGTCACCGGCGTCGCCAAGTCCAGGGATGATGTAACCGTGTTCGTTCAAACGCTCATCAATGGACGCGGTGTAGATGGTCACGTCCGGGTGAGCCTTCTCGACGGCAGCAATGCCTTCCGGCGCGGCAACCAGCACCATCGCGCGGATGTCTTTGCAGCCAGCCTTTTTCAACAGATCAATGGTCGCGACCATCGAGCTGCCGGTGGCGAGCATCGGGTCGATGATCATGGCCAACCGTTCGTCGATTTCCGGAACCAGTTTTTCCAGATAAGTGTGGGCTTGCAGGGTTTCTTCGTTACGGGCAACGCCCACAGCGGACACCTTGGCGCCCGGGATCAGGCTCAGCACGCCTTCAAGCATGCCGATGCCAGCGCGCAGGATCGGCACGACGGTGATCTTCTTGCCGGCGATTTTCTCGACCGACACGGTGCCGCACCAGCCTGGGATATCGTAGGATTCGAGCGGCAAATCTTTTGTAGCTTCATAGGTCAACAGGGCGCCGACTTCCTGAGCAAGCTCGCGGAAATTCTTGGTGCTGATGTCAGCGCGGCGCATCAGGCCGAGTTTATGGCGGATCAGCGGGTGGCGGATCTCGAGGATGGGCATGGAAAAACTCCGGCGGCGGGCAAAAAAACCGGCCTAGATTAATCTATCCGAGGGTGATGTCCTATAGGACATTGAGTACGTTAGTCCATTAAGGCTTGATTCGACCTCGCGGGATGCGTACCTTTGCCCGCTTTTCCGAAAAACATCCCCCTGGAGAGCGCCATGTCCGCTGATCTCGAGCATATCCGTCAAATCATGCGAGAGGCTGACTGCCTGTACACCGAAGCTGAAGTCGAGGCTGCCATCGCCCGCGTCGGTGCACAAATCAACGAACAACTGGCCGACAGCAACCCGGTGGTGTTCTGTGTGATGAACGGCGGCCTGATTTTCTCCGGCAAGCTGCTGACGCACCTGCAATTCCCGCTGGAAGCGTCCTACCTGCACGCGACCCGTTATCGCAATGAAACCAGCGGCGGCGACCTGTTCTGGAAAGCCAAGCCGGAAGTCTCGTTCATCGACCGTGACGTGCTGATCATCGACGACATCCTCGACGAAGGTCACACCCTGGGCGCGATCATCGACTTCTGCAAACACGCCGGCGCGCGCAAAGTGCACACCGCCGTGCTGATCGACAAGGATCACGACCGCAAGGCGCGTCCAGACCTGAAAGCCGATTTCGTAGGCCTGCCGTGCGTCGACCGTTACATTTTCGGTTACGGCATGGACTACAAAGGCTACTGGCGCAACGCCAACGGGATCTTCGCCGTTAAAGGAATGTAAGAACCCTGCAGTATCCCCTGTGGGAGCGGGCTTGCTCGCGAAGGCGTCGTGTCAGTCAACATTATTGACCGCTGATACGCCGCTTTCGCGAGCAAGCCCGCTCCCACGGTTGTTTTGTGTGGGCTGATCCGTTTTGTACACCCATGCTAGAGTGCTCGGCCCCGCCCTCCGGAGCCTGTCATGAGCCTCTTGATCCGCAGCTGCGCCGCCCTGTTGCTGACCCTCAGCCTGCCCTTGGCCGCCGCCCCGATGCACAGCCAATTCTTGCCGCCGGACGACCTGACCCTGCGTGATGCCGAGCCTGAGCAGCAGCAACTGTTGCAGGTCACCGACTATTCAGTGGTGGTTGGTGCCCAGCGTCAGTCCAATCAGCAGCCGATTCCGGTCACCTCGCCACTGATGATCCGCCTCAAGGGCAAGTCTTTGAACAAAGGTGCGACGATCAGTCAGGTGCTGGTCAATTTCGATGGCGAAAGCAAAAGCCTGAAAAAGCCGATCTACGACGACAAGAGCAAAACCCTGACGCTGTTTTATCCGCTGGCCCAATACCGGGTGGTGATCGATCTGCTGCGCAACGAAACCATTTATGTGCAGTTCCTCAGTTACGCCAACGGCCACATCTGGGCCGATTTGCACACCGGCAGCACGCGCGCGCGTTGAGCCCTGAGCCTGCGCAGGGGTAAACTGCCCGCCCCGTGTAATGTCTGCGAGCTGGAGTCGGCAATGCGTAAAGATAAGAAACAAGTGATTGGTGACGAGATTGGCGATGAGCAGATCAAGCTGTTCCTCGATTTTGAACCGGTCGACGCCACCTCGCCGTCGCTGCACAAACTGATCAAGGCCTACCGAGGCCTGCGCATCGATGACTTCGAACGCTTCCTGGGCTTTTTCGTTGAAGCCGGCTACGACGTTGATGGCAAGGACGAGCAAGGCAAGACCTTCGTTGACCTGATCGCCGATCAGCGCAACGCCCCGGACTATATCGAACTCATCGAAAAGTCCCGCACCTGAAGTCACTCACAATCCCTGTGGTGAGGGGGCTTGCCCCCGTTCGGCTGCGCAGCAGTCGCAAATCCGTTGATTGCGGTGTGCCTGATTCACCTTGCCAGCAGATTTTGGGGCCGCTTCGCAGCCCAGCGGGGATAAATCCCCTCGCCACAGAAGTCTTGCCAATGTTCACGCGTAAAAAAACGCCCCGCACTCACTGAGTACGGGGCGTTTTTTTATGCCGCAAGATCAAGCGAAGCTTGGGGTCTCGCTGCTTTCTTCAACCAGTTCCAGGGCGATGTTGTTCTGCGTGTTGATCTTGCGATACAGCGCAGCATCGGTTTCCAGAACCTTTTCACGGGCCGGGAAGATTTCCGCGAGCTTGCCAGCCCACTCACCCTTGGCCTTGGCCGGGAAGCACTTCTCGATCAGTTCCAGCATGATCGAAACGGTCACCGAAGCACCCGGCGAAGCGCCAAGCAGGGCGGCGAGGGAACCGTCCTTCGCGGCCACCAGTTCGGTACCGAACTGCAGGATGCCGCCTTTTTTCGGGTCTTTCTTGATGATCTGCACCCGTTGGCCGGCCACTTCCAGGCGCCAGTCTTCGGCTTTCGCCTGCGGATAGAAACGACGCAGGGAATCCAGACGCTGCTCCATCGACTGCATCACTTCGCTGACCAGGTACTTGGTCAGGTCCATGTTGTTCTTGGCCACGGCCAGCATCGGGCCGATGTTGCCGGCGCGAACCGACAGCGGCAGGTCCATGAAGGAGCCGTGCTTGAGGAACTTGGTGGTGAAACCGGCGTATGGCCCGAACAGCAGCGACTTCTTGCCATCGACCACGCGGGTGTCCAGGTGCGGCACCGACATCGGAGGCGAACCCACGGCAGCCTGGCTGTAAACCTTGGCCTGGTGATGCTTGACCACGTCCGGGTTGTCGCAACGCAGCCACTGGCCGCTGATCGGGAAGCCGCCGAAGCCTTTGCTTTCTTCGATGCCCGAAGCCTGTAGCAACGGCAAAGCCGCGCCGCCCGCGCCAAGGAAGACGAATTTGGCGTCGACTTCACGGCTGTTGCCGCTGTTGACGTCTTTGATGCTGACGGTCCAGCCACCGTTGTTGCGCTTGAGGCCGGTCACGCGCTTGCAGTATTTGACCTGGGTGTCCGGTGCGCTGGTCAGGTGCTTGAGCAACTGATTGGTCAGGGCGCCGAAGTTGACGTCGGTGCCGTTCATCACGCGAGTGGCGGCGAGGACTTCGTCCGGCGAGCGGCCCGGCATCATCAGCGGCATCCACTCGGCCATCTTCGCTTTGTCTTCGGTGTATTCCATGTCGGAGAAAGCGTGGTGCTTGCTCAACACGTCGAAGCGTTCCTTGAGGAAGGAAACGCCTTTGTCGCCCTGCACGAAGCTCAGGTGCGGTACCGGACTGATGAAGGATTTGCACGAGCCGAAGGTGCCTTTTTTGGTCAGGTACGACCAGAACTGCTTGGACACTTCGAACTGGGTGTTGATGTGCACGGCTTTCTTGATGTCGACGGTGCCGTCGGCTGCCTGTGGCGTGTAGTTCAGCTCGCACAGGCCGGCGTGGCCGGTACCGGCGTTGTTCCACGGGTTGGAACTCTCCGCAGCACCGGAATCCATCAGCTCGACAACTTCCAGTTTGATCGCCGGATCGAGCTCTTTGAGCAGCACTGCAAGGGTGGCACTCATGATGCCGGCCCCAACCAGTACTACGTCGACTGCTTCGTTATGCGCCATTTAACGCGTCTCCAAAATCTGCAGCACCAAATTGTCGGCATGGCTGCCAGGCGTTCCGGGGCGAGTCAGTGGTGCCCCAGGTAACGGTGGTCAGGTTCGCCATGTCCGAATCTTCGCAATTTTTCGCAACTCTGACGGATGCAGGCGGCCTGGCCTCAAGAGCTCCATGAACTCATTTCAGCACGCGGCTGGCAATTCGACTTATGGTCGAGACATCCGTTTTTGTGCAACCAAATCCGTAGCGGACAGGCTTCAGGCTCCGGTATTCGAGGTATGGCCGGTCCTGTGTCGTTGGGCTGTTTCAGACGCTAATGGTGCATGTTCAGACGCAAAACTATTCATTTGCTCGCCACACTCTTGTGAAGTTGTGAAAACCCGTTTTTTTCACGCTCTTTTGAAGACGTGAACCTCAAAAAGGGCTGTCGAAGCCTGGCACCGTGCCCGCAAGGGCAGAACAACGCGGTGGCCGAGCGTAATGACAGCTCTGCAGATTCGCGAAAAGCGGGGTTTTGCCGGAAGAACAGGCAAGCGCGCCAACTTCACTCGATCTGTGTGGGCGGCTCTCTGTGGGCGATTTTGATGCCAATGCCTGCGCATTGACGCTGTTGCGGGGCCCGATCAGGAGACGTCCTTATAATCGGGGGGAGATTGTATCGAAGAAATGCGGGCAGTTGCTCGTGTTTAATGACTTTTATTAGGCATCCGGTCAGATGCTCAACATCGCCTGCACCCGTGCGCGAGGCTGCGACGCTATGACGCGGGCGCTGGCGGGCAGTGGCTGGTTCAACCAGTTGAGGCGGATTTCATCGATTTCCACCCAACCGTCGCCCATTGGCTGCAGGCTGCACTGTTTGAACGCCTGGCAGTGGCCGTTGCGGTCAAGCAGGGCGAAGCTGCGGTGCAACGGGCGTGGGGCGAACAACGAGATCAGAAAACGCATGGCCGAGTACCTTGTTGGGGGACTGCTTTGAAGGTTGTCAAAGGGCCGTGACGTCAAGGTGTATGGGCGGTGAAGAATGTGTGACAGGAACCGCTTTCGACGGGGTTTGTCAGACATTTCAGTATTCACCGCGCGATGCTGGTGACCCGCAGTGGCCCACCGCTATACTGCCGGCCTGTTTGTGCCTGATTCTGGAGAGAAGAGCATGTTGCAACGCCTGTTGTTCGGTTTGATCACTGTGGCCGGTTTGACTCTGGCCGGCTGCGCCCACAGCCCGCAACAACTGAGTCCGGAACCGAAACTGACCACCCAGCTGGCACCGGTCGGCCGTGGCCAGCCAGTCGTGGTGCGTGTGGTCGACGGTCGTCCGTCGCCAACCCTCGGCACTCGTGGCGGTCTGTACCCGGAAACCAGCGCCATTACCGTGCAGCGCGAGCAGATCCTGCCGAAGCTGCAGGCTCAGGCTGAAGCCGCCGTGCGCCTGCTCGGGTTCACCCCGACCAACAACGCGCCGAATGCACCGCAGCTGACCGTGACCCTGGCCGAACTGAAATATCAGTCGCCGAAAGAAGGCATGTACGTGACCGAAGCCACCATCGGCGCGACCTTCCGCTCCGACGTGCAGAACGCCAACCGTCGTTACAGTGGCCGCTACGGTGCCTCGCTGGATCAGCGTTTCGGCATGGCGCCGAACCAGGAAACCAACACCAAACTGGTCAGCGATGTATTGAGCGATGCGCTGACGCGTCTGTTCAAGGACCCGACCGTGGGTCAGATCCTCGCCGAGTAAGTGTTGCGGCTGATGCAAAAAAGCCCGGTGCCAGCAATGGCCCCGGGCTTTTTCATAACAGCACGATTTTCCTGAACAGCCCTGGAACCTTGTGGGAGGGGCTTGCTCCCGAAAGCGCTGGATCAATCAATTATAAGTCGACTGACACACTGTCTTCGGGAGCAAGCCCCCTCCCACAGGAACGGTGGTGTGTCAGGCAGCTTGGGAGTAGAAGTCGAGCACGCTGACACCCGTCAGCAAATCGGTCTCGGGCAAATCCGCGTGCTGATGCCCGCCCAGCGCGCAATACACCAGCCAGTGGCGATCCTGAACATTGAAAGCGAGGCTGCCGACGAGGCTTTGCTGTTCGTCGTAAGGGGTGATGAGGTAAAGGCGATCCTGGTTTTCAGCGTGGAGCATGACGCGTTCCGTGTCGGTTTCGAGGCGCGCATGGTGGTGCATCCACATGACGAAGCCGTGACACAGGACAGCCATCGGTCGATTGTCGCGTTATTTATCGTAAAGGTGAGGCTTCGCAGGACGGTTTCGGTAGAATCGCGCCGCGGTCGTCGGTCTGGCGCCTGCCACACCGATTACGTTTTGAGGTCTGTGATGTCGCTGCACTTGATGACGCTGTTTACCGCCCATCCCGCCAAATTGATCAACCTGCTGGCGTTGCTGCTGGCATTTCCCGGCAGTTGGCTGCTGCACGCAACCCGTCGCCGCGAACAACGCGCGATGGCCAGCATTGCTGCGCAGCGCCAGGCGCAACCGAACGCCGAGCCGATCCTCGATTGGGCGACGCTGCGCATGAACCGGTTTTTCTATCGCTTCGGATTTGCCTGCCTGGGTCTGGCCCTGATCATCTCGTGGATCAGCACCCGCTACTAAAAGCGAACCCTGTGGTGAGGGGATTTATCCACGTTGAGGGCTCAGCCCCCCCAGCTTTTACCTGAGAAAAACAGAGCCTGCTGCGCAGTCCAACGGGGATAAATCCCCACGCCACAAGTGCACAGTGGTTTGCTTACAGCGCCAACCCAGCCTTGACCCGATACTGATTGCGCACTGGCGTCGCATATTGCAGCACCAGATACGGGCGATGCTCTTCAGGGCAGGCGTCCAGTCGGCTTTGCCATTCTTCCTGCGCCTTGGCCAGCTCATCGGCCGGGAACACCTCAGCGGCTTTCGGCACATTCAATTGCGGATCCGCGTCCGCCCACTGCGCATACGCCAGGTAGTGCACCGGGAATAACCGGTAGCCGCCGAGAATCTGCTTGTCCATTTCGACCGCCAATTGCTTGGTGTCTTCGAACAGCTCTTTGATCGGCGCTGCGAAGTTCACGTGCACCCGGCCCTTGTAGCCGGTAATGCCCTTGGCAATGCTCACATCGTCCTCGCCCGGCGCTTTCGCGTAAGTGCCTGTGGTGGCGCGGATGTACAGCTCGCGGGCCTTGGCCTGGTCGCAGGGGTCGTATTCGTAGCTGATCGACACCGGGGTCAGGTTCAGCGACTGAATAACCTCGCCGAACGGCTCGTCCTTGCGGCTCATGTGGAACATCTTGAGGATCGCCGACTCGGTACGGTCGTCGCCGTCCTTCGCCCGGCCTTCGGCCTGGGCGATCCAGATCGAGGCGCAATCGTTGCGGATCGAGTGGTTGATGTAGGCCGACAGCAATTGATACGCGGCCATTTTCTCGCGGCGCCCGGTGATCGAGCGATGCACGATAAAGCTCTTGTTCAGGCGCATCAGGTCGCTGACAAACGGCTTTTGCAGCAGGTTGTCGCCAATCGCGATGCGCGGCGTTGGCAGGCCGGCGTGGTACACGGCGTAGTTGACGAAGGCCGGGTCCATCACGATGTCACGGTGGTTGGCGATGAACAGGTAGGCGCTGCCGGACTTGAATTGCTCGACGCCGGTATAGGTCACGCCATCGGTGGCGCGCTCGATCGTGTGGTCGACGTAGAACTCGACTTTGTCCTGCAAAGTGGCCACCGAGGTCACGTCGGCAAACTCACGACGCAACCGATGGGCTATAAGTGGTTTGAGCATCCAGCCGAAGGCACCGGCAAAACGCGGGAAGCGGAAGTGGGTGAGGATATCTAGAAACGCCTTGTCGCCGAGCAGTCGTGCCAGTACCGCAGGTACTTCGCTGTCGTTGTAAGGTCGGATGGCATCGAATTCGCCCATCATGCTCTCTTGTTGGAAACGGCTAGGGTAAGTAAAGGTGTTGATCGAACACCACGGGGCACGGTCTGAAAAAGTAGCCAGACAAAAATAGCCCTGCAAATAGACCGGCGATTATACGCACAAGTCACCTGGGAGACCGCGATGCTGGAAAGCGCACTGTATGAATGTCCGTATTGTGGTGAAGAGGTCGAGACGACGGTGGACCTGTCCGGTGGCGATCAGACCTACATCGAGGACTGTCAGGTGTGTTGTCGACCGATCACGTTTGTCTTGCAGGTTCACGGCGAGGATTGGTTTCTGGAAGTCTTCAGTGAAAACGAGTGAGGGGCGCCCATGCAGCGAATCTACGAGCCGGAAAACCTGATGGAAGGTGAAATGCTCAAGGGCATGCTCGCCAGCGAAGGCATCGAGGCGCATCTGGTCGGGCGCGATTTGCTCGGCGGCACCGGCGAGTTGCCGATTTTCGGCCTGTTGGGGCTGTCGGTCGACAACGATCAGGCCGAGTACGCCCGTGAGTTGATCACCGCGTACAATGCCGCGCTGCCGCTGCCCGGCGATGAACCGGAGAGCTTCCCCGGTACGCTGGTCTGTTAGGCTGACGTTCGTTTTATTTCTGAGTTGTGTTGCCCCATGTGTGGACGTTATGCCCTGTTTCGCTGGAACCGCGACTTCGCGGCCCTGCCAGGTTTTCCTGCCGATCAACTGGCGCAGTGGAACATTTCCCCCAATGATTCGGTGTTGATGCTGCGTGCCGCTGAAGACGGCCAGCGCACATTGGCCCGTGCGCGCTGGGGGCTGACGCCACCGTGGCTGACCGATCTGTCGCGTACGCCGGCGCATGCCCGGGCGGAAACCGTGGCGGAGCAGCCGATGTTCCGTGAAGCGCTGCGTTTGCGTCGCTGCCTGCTGCCGGCCAACGGTTTTTACGAGTGGCGCGGCACCCAGCGCAAGCGTCCGTACTGGCTCACACCGGGCGAGGGTTCCTCGCTGTTTTTTGCGGCGATCTGGGAAGCCTATCCGGTGCAGGAACAGGTGTGGCTGAGCACGGCGGTTATCACGCAAGCGGCGGCCAGTCAGCGCCGGCCGTTGATTCTCGATGAGGCGGGGCAGGCAGCGTGGCTGGATCCCGCGACGCCTCTGCATGTGCTGCAGGGGTTGCTCGCCAGTGAGCCGGCGGCGCTGCGCGAGCGGGTGCTGGCGAACATGGTCAACGATCCGAAACTCAACGGGCCGGAGTGCCTGACCCCGGGATAAGTGGGGGTAGATCAAGAGCCCCTCACCTCAGCCCTCTCCCGGAGGGAGAGGGGACTGACTGGGGGATATTGCAGAGCTGCGCCGACTTGAAAGTGCTTTGCCGAATCCATATTCGCCACGATATTTCAGGTCGATGTATGGCGGGAGGCAATTCGATCGGCCCCCTCTCCCTCGGGGAGAGGGTTGGGTGAGGGGCTTTTGCCCTTAAACCTTGAACTGATTGATCAACCGCCGCTGCTGCTCCGCCAGTTTGGTCAGATCGGCACTCGCCGAACTCGACTCATCCGCGCCGCCCGCCACTTCATTCGCCACCTGACCGATATTGATCACATTGCGGTTGATGTCGTCGGCCACTGCACTTTGTTCCTCGGCCGCACTGGCAATCTGCGTGTTCATGTCGTTGATCACCGACACCGCCTGGGTAATCGTTTCCAGCGCCTGCGCCGCTTTCGCCGCGTGCTGCACGCTTTCGTCGGTGCGGTTCTGGCTGTCTTCCATGACCCGCACCACGTCGCGGGTGCCCTGTTGCAGTTGCTGGATCATCGACTGGATTTCTTCAGTGGCTTTCTGGGTTTTCTGCGCCAGATTGCGCACTTCATCTGCTACCACCGCAAAGCCGCGACCCTGTTCGCCGGCCCGCGCCGCTTCAATCGCGGCGTTCAGCGCCAGCAGATTGGTCTGCTCGGCGATCCCGCGAATCGCGGTCAGAATCGCATTGATGTTCTCGCTGTCCTTGGCCAGGTTTTGCACCACGTCCACGGCCTTGCCGATTTCCACCGCCAGCACGCCAATCGAATTCGACGTGTCACGCACAATCTGCATGCCCTGACTGGCCGCCTGATCCGCGTGGCTGGCGGCCTGCGCGGCCTGGGTGGCGTTGCGGGCCACGTCCTGCGCGGTGGCGGTCATTTCCTGCACCGCCGTGGCGACCTGATCAATCTCGGCCATCTGTTTCTGGATGCCGATGTTGGTGCGAATGGCGATGTCGGCCGTGTGTTCCGAGGAGTCGCTGACGCTCTGGACCGACGTTACCACTTGCGTGATCATCGCCTGCAACTTGGCGAGGAAGGTGTTGAAACCCTTGGCGATCGAGCCCAGTTCATCACTGCGATCGCTGGTCAAACGACGGGTCAGATCACCTTCGCCCTGGGCGATGTCATTGAGCATGGCGACCATCTGCTTCAGCGGCCGGGCGATGCCGTGGCCGACCAGCCAGATCACCAACAGGCCGAGGCCGGCGATGAGCAGGCCGACCATGGCCATGCCGAAGGTGTCGGATTTGCGCTGCGCGTCGAGGTCGGCCTGAAGTTTTTGCAGGTCGGCCATCACCGCGTTCAACGGCAATTGCAGCATCAGCGTCCAGCGCGCGTCGGTCTGGCCGATGCCGAACGGCAGGTACAACTCGATGCGGCCCTTGTCCTTGTCTACGGAGTAGGTCACTTCGCCGCGCTTGAGATTGGCGATGTTGGCAATCTGCTGAGCATCAAGGATATCGCTGACCTTTTCGCCAAATTTGCTCGGGTCCTTGGTGTAGGCGACGATCCGCCCGTTGCCGCCGACCAGCGCCATCTCACCGGCACCGCTGTAGAGTTTCTGGTTCGCACCCAGGAGCATTTCCTGAATGAAGTTCACCGACAGGTCGGCGCCGACGATGCCCTGGAAGGCACCGTTGAGCATGATCGGTTCAATAAAGGAGGCGAGCATGACGATCTTGTCGCCGACCTTGTAGGGTGCCGGATCGATCACACAGGACTTCTTGCTCTCTTTCGAGCACAGGTAGTACTCGCTGGCGCGCACGCCGGTGGACAGGACTTTCTGGTCATCGACGTCGACCAGTTTGTCGAGGCCGAGGGTGCCGTCGTCGTTGCGGAACCACCACGGCAGGAAGCGCCCGTTGGCCGCGTCGATGCCCACTACGCTGGTGCCGACGTAAGCGGCGTCGTTGTGATCCAGAGCGTTTTTTTCCCAGCCGATGTAGGTGCCGAGAATCTTCGGGTTCTTTTCGACGTTCTCTTTGATCAGGCTGATCAGTTGTTCACGGCTGACGGACAGTCGTGGCTGGCCATCGGCGCCCGGCGTGCCGAGCAGGGCGTTGACCCGCACCAGTCCGCCGGCAATCAGCAGCGGCGCTTCGAGTTCGCGCTGGATCTGGCTGACCTGGGTTTGTGCCAACGAGGTCAGGCGCTGTTCTATGACTTGCTCGAACTGAGCCTGGGTGCGCTGTTGCACCATCTCTTGCGTACGTGCGCCGGAAAACAGCGCATACAACACCAGCGCTGCAACCACGCTGAGGACGATGGCGCCGGCCAGGGCGGCGACGGAAAACTGGATCGACTTGAACTTCATGGGGGCTCCGCACGCAAGAGGACGTCTGCGCTGATGTATCGGCAGCAGACATCGGGCCATGAGTGGGGCGGGGCGGAATTGAAAGGGCATGTCGCAAATGGATCGGTAGGCGACGCGGTGGCTTGGCGCCTGGCGCAAGTTGTGAATTTTTTGCGACAGCAACCGTGGGAATTATCTGAAAGTCGCTACAGCGCGTCCGGTGTATCTGGCGCCGATACAATTACCCGCCTAGGATACGCGGCAGGTTTTCAGGGAGCTTTTGAATGAACAAGACATTGGTTGTAAGTGCACTGAGCGCAGCGCTGTTGCTGGCCGGTTGTCAGTCGGTCAACACCACCAGCGGCGGCGCCGTCGGTGTGGAGCGCAAGCAGTACATGTTCAGCATGCTGTCCTCGCAAGAGGTCGACCAGATGTATGCCCAGTCGTATCAGAAGACCGTTGGCGAGGCATCCAGCAAAGGTGTGCTGGACAAAACCAGCAATGAAGCCAAGCGGGTACAGGCGATTGCCAACCGCTTGATCGCCCAGGCGCCGAACTTCCGACCGGATGCCGCGCAATGGCAGTGGGAAGTCAATCTGATCAAGAGTGATGAACTCAACGCCAACTGTGGTCCTGGCGGCAAGATCATTTTCTACACCGGGCTGATCGACAGCCTGAAACTCACCGACGATGAAATCGCTGCGGTGATGGGCCATGAGATTGCTCACGCCCTGCGCGAGCACGGTCGTGAAGCGATGTCCAAGGCCTACGGCATTGAAATGGCCAAGCAGGGTGCGGGCGCGTTGCTCGGTCTGGGTCAGGACAGCCTGGCGCTGGCCGACACCGTGGCCAACTACGGGATGACGCTGCCCAACAGCCGCGCCAACGAAAACGAAGCCGACCTGATTGGTCTGGAACTGGCCGCACGCGCCGGGTACAACCCGAACGCGGCGATCACGTTGTGGAACAAGATGAGCAAGGCCTCGGAAGGCGCACCGCCGGAATTCATGAGCACGCACCCGGCGTCGTCCAGCCGGATCGCTTCGTTGCAGGCGGCGATTCCGAAGGTCATGCCGCTGTATGAGAAAGCGCCGAAGTCCTGAAGCAATGATCGCTCCCGCACTCGATGCGGGAGCGATCTGCCGGATCAGACCCAGCCACTGCTCTGCATCGCCTTGTACACCGCGACGATTGCCAGAATCAGGAATGCCGAAGCCGCGAGGCGACGAATCAGCGTCAATGGCAGTTTCTCGGCCGCAAAATTACCCGCCAATACCACCGGGACGTTGGCAATCAACATGCCCGCCGTCGTACCGATGATCACCAGCCACAGCTCGGGATATTGCGCAGCCAGCATCACCGTGGCGATTTGGGTCTTGTCGCCGATTTCAGCCAGGAAGAAGGCGATCAGTGTGGTCAGGAACGGCCCGAACTTGCGTGCGGTGCTGGCTTCATCGTCGTCCATCTTGTCCGGAACCAAAGTCCACAACGCGGTGGCGGCGAAGCTCGCAGCGAGAATCCAGTGCAGTACAGAATCGGAGAAGAAACTGCCGAACCAGGCACCTACCGCGCCGGCTGCTGCGTGGTTGGCCAGGGTCGCGGCGACAATACCGGCAATGATCGGCCAGGGTTTGCGGAAGCGAGCGGCGAGAATCAGCGCGAGCAGTTGCGTCTTGTCGCCGATTTCGGCCAAGGCAACGATTGCGGTGGGAACGAGTAACGAGTCCAGCATCAGGATTTCCTAAGGGGCGGGTCGACACGGCTATGACACGTACAGCCTTCCCGCCCCGGGTAAGGTGTGCGTGTCATAGGTCTTGTCAAACCCTGCAATCCGTCTGGTGCGGACGCTTGGGTCGCATACGCCATGATCTGAGGATCAAGTATGTTGACGTATGCCGGACGAGCTGGGTGCTCGTGGGAGACTACTCCCCTAGGACGGAGCGGATTCTGCCTAGGCAGAATCCATTCGGCAAGTGCTAATTTTCAGCCGCGCTTGGCCCGGTAAATCCGGAAACCATTGCCTTCGGCCTTGATCGCGCACACGCCCAGGTGCTCTTCGATCAGTGGCTGATACTTCAGGAAACTGTTCGCCACCAGGCGCAGTTCTCCGCCGTTTTTCAGATGTTTGGCCGCTTTTCGCAACAAGTTTTCGGTGGCGAAATAATCGGTGTGGACGCCGACATGGAACGGTGGATTGCTCAAAATCGCATTCAGACCCATGGGCGCGGCATCGATGCCATCACCGGTCAGCACGTCAGCTTCCAGACCGTTGGCAGCCAGCGTCAGGCGGCTGCTGGCAGCGGCGAAGGCATCGACGTCGAGCAATGTCACCTGATTGTGCGGATAACGGCGTTTCACCGCCGCGCCAAGCACACCCGCGCCACAACCGAAATCGAGCAAGTGGCCGCTTGGCAGTTTGTCCAGATGCTCCAGCAGCAGGGCGCTGCCGCGATCCAGACGACCATGGCTGAACACCCCCGGCAGGCTGATGACTTTCAGCGGGCCTTCGGCCAGCGGCAATTCATACGTCTGCGCCAGACTTTCCAGCGATTTGGCTTCTGGCGCGTTGGCCACGGTGACTTGCCAGAGTTGGCAATGACGGGCGCTGTCGAGTTTGCGCGGCTTGCCGAACGGGTTCAGTTGCTTGGACGCGCCCTCGATGCCGCTGCGTTTTTCCCCGACCAGAAACACATCACGGCCCGCCAGTCGCGAGGCGACGGCGTTGAGGATGTAATCGGTCAGATCCTTGGACTTGGGCAAAAACACCACGGCACTGTCGAATTCGCGTTCCGGGACATTCACGCCGAAATGACTGCGGCCTTCGAAACGGGCATCGTGTGCGGCCTGATCGCCGGCATGCCAGCACCAGCCAAAGGCCTTGGGCAGGCGCCCGAGCAAATCGTCGGCGGGCAGACCGGCCAACAACAGCGAACCCTGAAACAACTCGGGCTGACGAAGCAGTACTTCACTGCGCGGATCCATAACTGCTCCTCAAAAAAAGTGCCGCAGTTTATCAACTGACGACGCGCAGCGCCTTACCGCTGAAGAACGCCTGCGCGTTTTCAGTCAATTGACCGACGATGCGTTGCCGCGCCTCGCGACTGCCCCAGGCGTTGTGCGGCGTGACGATGAGGCGCGGGATGTCGTTGGCCAGCAGCGGATTGCCCTGGGTCGGTGGTTCGACACTGAGCACATCGGTGGCGGCGCCGCCGAGATGGCCGGCACGCAAGGCATCGGCCAGCGCCTGCTCGTCGATAAGGCCGCCACGGGCAGTGTTGACCACGAACGCGCCGGGTTTCATCGCCGCCAATTCGCGTGCGCCGATGAAGTGGCGAGTGTGTTCATTGAGCGGGCAGTGCAGGGTAAGGGCGTCGATCTGCGGCAGTAACTCGTCGAGTGGCAGGCGATCGGCGCGGGCCGGGCGCCCGGGGATCTGGCCGAGCAGCACACGCATACCGAAGGCTTCGGCGAGGCGCGCAACGGCGCTGCCGAGTTCGCCGTGGCCGAGCAGGCCGAGGGTTTTGCCTTCGAGTTCGACAATCGGGTAATCGAGCAGGCAGAACTGTTTCGCTTGCTGCCAGCGACCTTCGCCCACGGCTTTCTGGTAGTCGGCGAGGCGGGTGGCGAGATTCAGCAGCAACATGATCGTGTGCTGCGCCACTGACGGCGTGCCGTAAGCCTGGCAATTGCACACGGTGATGCCGTGCGCGCGCGCGGCCACCAGATCGACGTTATTGGTGCCGGTGGCGGTGATCAGGATCAGCTTCAAGTCCGGGTTGGCGGCCATCGCGGCGGCGTCGATCAGGATCTTGTTGGTGATCGCCACGCTGGCGCCTTGCAGGCGTTCGCTGACTTGCTCGGGCAGTGTCTGGGCGAAGAGTTGCAGATCGCCGAAACATTCGCGCAACGGACTGAGGTCGAGGTCGCCAAGATCGAGCGACGGGTGATCAAGGAATACGGCGCGGCGCGTGTTCGTCATCAACTGTACCTTTTAGGCTTTGAACGTTGGGCGTAATCTGCCGAGCCTACCAGATGAAACAATTGGTTACGCAGACCCCGCCGCGGATACATATCCCCTTGCCACAAGTACTGCGTTTCCTACAGATATTTATTGACCAAGCTGCCCCAGAGGAGCCCCCATGTACTGGACCGAGTTCTTGACCGTTGCATTGATCCACTTGCTCGCTGTCGCCAGCCCCGGCCCGGACTTTGCTGTGGTGGTGCGCGAGAGCGTGACCCACGGTCGACGCGCCGGGACCTGGACGGCGCTCGGTGTCGGCACGGCGATTTTCCTGCACGTTGGTTATTCGCTACTGGGTATCGGTCTGATCGTTTCCCAATCGATCATGCTGTTCAACGCCTTGAAATGGGCCGCTGCCGCTTACCTGCTGTACATCGGTTTCAAGGCCTTGCGTGCGCAACCTGCCAAAACAGTGACCGACGATCTGCACAAGGAAGCCGGTGTGCGCACGGCGCGCGGCGCTTTCACTTCGGGCTTCGTTACCAACGGCCTGAACCCGAAAGCCACGCTGTTCTTCCTGTCGCTGTTCACCGTGGTGATCAACCCGCACACGCCGCTGGCCGTGCAGGCCGGTTACGGGATCTATCTGGCTGTCGCGACAGCTATCTGGTTCTGCCTGGTGGCGATGCTGTTCAGCCAGCAGCGCGTGCGCGCCGGTTTCGCCCGTATGGGCCACTGGTTCGACCGCACCATGGGGGCGGTGCTGATCGCGCTGGGCGTGAAAATCGCGTTTACCGAAATGCATTGATCGATGAAAACCGGCAAATGCTGGCGCAAAGCTAGCATTTGTACGGCTGTGCAAATCATTCCTTCGGCTGATTTGGCTGGCGTATAAGGGTTTTAGAGTACCAATCTCTACGCCAACACCGTGCAGTCAGAAAAGGGATTCTTATGTTGCAGACTCGCGTCATTCCCCCGGCCGATGGGGCCTACCAGTATCCATTGCTGATCAAGCGGCTGCTGATGTCCGGCGCCCGTTACGAGAAAACCCGCGAGATCATCTACCGTGACCAGATCCGCTACAGCTACCCGACCCTGATCGAGCGCGTGGCACGCTTGGCCAACGTGCTGACGGCGTCCGGCGTGAAGGCGGGTGACACCGTTGCGGTGATGGACTGGGACAGCCATCGTTATCTGGAGTGCATGTTCGCCATTCCGATGATCGGCGCAGTGATTCACACCATTAACGTGCGTCTGTCACCGGAGCAGATCCTCTACACCATGAACCACGCCGAGGACCGCTTTGTGCTGGTCAACAGCGAGTTCGTCGGTCTGTATCAAGCGATCGCACCACACCTGACCACGGTCGAGAAAACACTGCTGTTGACCGATCTGCCGGAGAAAACCGCCGAGCTGCCGAACCTGGTCGGCGAGTACGAGCAACTGCTGGCGGCCGCCAGTCCGCAATATGCCTTCCAGGATTTCGACGAAAACTCGGTCGCCACCACGTTCTACACCACCGGCACCACCGGCAACCCGAAAGGCGTGTACTTCACCCATCGGCAACTGGTGCTGCACACCATGGGCGTGTCGACCATCATGGGCGCCATCGACAGCGTGCGCCTGCTCGGCACCAACGATGTGTATATGCCGATCACCCCGATGTTCCACGTGCATGCCTGGGGCTTGCCGTACGTGGCGACCATGCTCGGGCTCAAACAGGTTTATCCGGGGCGTTACGATCCGGAGTTTCTGGTCGAGTTGTGGCGTAAGGAGAAGGTCACGTTTTCCCACTGTGTGCCGACCATCCTGCAAATGCTGCTCAACGCCAAAGGTGCGCAAGGCACTGATTTCGGCGGCTGGAAAATCGTCATCGGTGGCAGCGCACTCAATCGCACGCTGTACGAAACCGCCAAGGCGCGCGGCATTCAGCTCACCGCCGCGTATGGCATGTCGGAAACCGGGCCACTGGTTTCCTGCGCGCATCTTAATGATGAGCTGATGGCCGGCACCGAAGACGAGCGCACCACTTACCGGATCAAGGCCGGTGTTCCCGGGCCGCTGGTTGAGGCAGCGATTGTCGACGCCGAAGGCAACTTCCTCCCGGCCGACGGCGAAACCCAGGGTGAACTGGTGCTGCGTGCGCCGTGGCTGACCGAGGGGTATTTCAACGAGCCGCAGAAGGGCGCAGAGCTGTGGGCCGGCGGCTGGCTGCACACCGGGGACGTGGCGACACTCGACAGCATGGGCGTGATCGACATCCGTGACCGGATCAAGGACGTGATCAAGACCGGTGGCGAGTGGATCTCCTCGCTCGACCTCGAAGACCTGATCAGTCGTCACGCGGCGGTACGCGAAGTAGCAGTGGTGGGCATTGCCGATCCGCAATGGGGCGAGCGCCCGTTTGCCCTGCTGGTGATCCGTGAAGGGCACGTGATCGGGGCACGGGAACTCAAGGAGCATCTCAAGCCGTTCGTGGAATTGGGCCATCTGAGCAAGTGGGCGATTCCGAGTCAGATCGCCCTTGTTACCGAAATTCCCAAGACCAGCGTCGGCAAGCTCGACAAGAAGCGCATCCGCCTCGACATCAGCGAATGGCAAAGCAATAACAGCACCTTCCTTTCGACACTTTAAGTGTCTGCTGGCGCGCCGAAAACGGCGCGCCAGACCCACCAAGCAAGCGCTTGGCTTGTGAAATCGAAAAATTAGGCCATCCTTGCCGTGCCGACATGCGTCGGACTGGCGAAAGGACTGTTCCAGAGTGGTTGGCAGCTGCAAATCACACTTTAGAGGGATCAAGCAGTACCCCCTGCTGGCTATAGTCCGCTCAAGGATTTTTAAGAACGGGGCACACGCACAAAACGGGGCGATGCATCTTTGGAGTGATTTCGGGCCGCCACTGGCACCCGGTCATCCACAACGTTTTTAAAAGTACTCACTGCCATAACAATAATGCACATGGAGTAGCGTCGATGACCTCAGTAAACCAGTTCTGGCGCCGGGCGAAACTGCCTCTGGCGGTCAGTCTTGCTTCTTCGCTCGCCGGGCCCGCATTCGGCGTCAGTTTCAACGTGGGTGAAATCGAAGGTCAGTTCGATTCATCGTTGTCGATCGGCGCCAGTTGGTCTACCCAGAATCCGAACAAGAACCTCATCGGCGTCAACAATGGCGGCCACGGTCTGTCGCAGACCTCAGACGATGGCCACGCCAACTTCAAAAGTGGCGAAACCTTTTCGAAAATCTTCAAGGGCATCCACGACCTTGAGCTGAAGTACGGCGACACCGGCGTGTTCGTCCGTGGCAAATACTGGTACGACTTCGAGCTCAAGGACGAAAGCCGCGAGTTCAAGGACATCAGCGATTCAGGCCGTAAAGAGGGCGCCAAGTCCTCCGGCGGGCAGATCCTCGACGCCTTCGTTTATCACAACTATGCAATCGCCGATCAGCCGGGTTCCGTGCGTCTGGGCAAGCAGGTAGTGAGCTGGGGTGAAAGTACTTTTATCGGCGGCGGCATCAACTCGATCAACCCGATTGACGTGTCTGCGTTCCGTCGTCCGGGTGCCGAGATCAAGGAAGGCCTGATCCCGGTCAACATGTTCTACGTGTCCCAGAGCCTGACCGAGAACCTCTCGGCCGAAGCGTTCTATCAACTGGAATGGGACCAGACCGTTGTCGACAACTGCGGCACCTTCTTCTCGCAGCCGGACATCGTTGCCGACGGTTGCAACGACAACCTGCGCGTACTGAACAAGCGTTCGCAGATCCCGGCCATCGCTTTGGGGCCGTTGGCCGCAAACGGTGTCGATGTCGACCAGGAAGGCGTACTGGTGCGCCGTGGTCCGGATCGCGATGCGCGCGACAGCGGTCAGTGGGGCGCGTCGTTCAAATACATGTATGAACCGCTCGACACCGAGTTCGGCGCCTACTTCATGAACTACCACAGCCGTGCGCCGATCTTCAGCGCCACCGGTGCGCCACAATCGGTCTACAACACGGCGCGCGGGCTGCCGGGGCCTTTTGCGGCACTTGCCCCCCTGCTGGTTGCGGGCAACTCGAATTACTTCATTGAATACCCGGAGGACATTCGCCTCTACGGTCTGAGTTTCTCCACTACCCTGCCTACCGGTACGGCGTGGAGCGGTGAAATCAGCTACCGTCCGAACGCACCGGTACAACTGAACTCCACCGATATCCTGTTCGCCGGTGTACGTCCGCTGGGCGGCGCACTGACCAACGCTTCGATCCTCAATGGCGTGCCGGGTCAGGATCTGCACGGTTACGAGCGCAAGGAAATCACCCAGATTCAGACAACGTTCACGCACTTCTTCGATCAGGTCATGGGCGCCAGTCGTCTGACCCTCGTGGGTGAAGTCGGCGCGACCTACGTCGGCGGTCTGGAAAGCCGTTCCGACAAGCGTTACGGCCGCGATCCGGTGTATGGCCCGGGTGAATTGCCGGCCACGGGTGGCGTCAACACTTGCGCCAACATTCTCAACGCCAGCACCATCAATGGCGCCGGGCCTGGCTCGCCGCAGAACAACCGCAGCCGCAATTGCGACAATGACGGTTTCACCACATCGATGTCCTGGGGCTATCGCGGCCGTGCGATCTGGGAATACAACGACGTCTTCGCCGGTGTGAACCTCAAACCGAACGTGGCCTGGTCCCATGACGTCAGCGGTTACTCGCCTGGCCCTGGCGGCAACTTCGAGGAAGGTCGCAAGGCTGTCAGCCTGGGCGTTGATGCCGAGTACCAGAACACCTACACCGCGAGCCTGGCTTACACCAACTTCTTCGACGGCAAGTACACCACCGTGGATGACCGCGACTTCGTTGCGCTCAGCTTCGGCGTGAACTTCTAAGCACTGCATTTCAGGACGAACACACATATGAAAATAACAAAGAGTCTGTTCCACGCCGGTGTTCTGGGCCTGTCGCTGCTGGCGACCGGCGTGATGGCGGCGGTACCCGCCGCTGAAGCCGACAAGCTGGGCAAAAGCCTGACCCCGATGGGCGCCGAAATGGCTGGTAACGCCGACGGTTCGATCCCGGCCTGGAAGCCGCTGCCGAAGAATGCCGGCAGCGTCGACAGCAAGGGTTTCCTGTCCAACCCGTACGCCAGTGAGCAACCGCTGTTCACCATCACCGCGAAGGATGTCGACAAGTACAAGGACAAACTCGCGCCGGGCCAGTACGCGATGTTCAAGCGCTACCCGGACACCTTCAAAATGCCGGTCTATCCGTCCCATCGCGGTGCGACCGTGCCGGATGACGTGTTTGCCGCCATCAAGAAGAACGCCACCACCACCAATCTGGTCTCTGGCGGTAACGGTCTGGAAAACTTCGATACCGCCGTGCCTTTCCCGATTCCGAAAAGCGGCGTTGAAGTCATCTGGAACCACATCACCCGTTATCGTGGCGGCAGCGTGACCCGTCTGGTGACTCAGGCCACGCCGCAACCGAACGGCTCGTTCAGCCTCGTGTACTTCCAGGACCAGTTCGTGTTCCGCGACAAGATGAAGGACTACGACCCGAAAAACCCGGGCAACATCCTGTTTTACTTCAAGCAGAAAGTGACCGCGCCGGCACGTCTGGCCGGTGGTGTACTGCTGGTGCACGAAACTCTCGACCAGGTTAAAGAGCCACGTTCGGCGTGGGTCTACAACGCCGGTCAGCGTCGTGTGCGCCGTGCGCCACAAGTGTCTTATGACGGCCCGGGTACCGCAGCGGATGGCCTGCGTACCTCCGACAACCTCGACATGTTCAACGGTGCACCGGATCGTTACGACTGGAAGCTCGAAGGCAAGAAAGAGATGTACATCGCCTCCGACAGCTACAAACTCGACGATCCGAAGCTGAAATACGCCGACATCATCAAGGCCGGCCACATCAACCAGGACCTGGCGCGTTACGAGCTGCGTCGCGTCTGGCACGTGGTTGCAACCCTGAAGGAAGGTCAGCGTCACATCTATGCCAAACGTGACTTCTACATCGACGAAGACACCTGGCAGGCTGCGGTGATCGACCACTACGACGGTCGCGGTCAACTGTGGCGTGTGGCCGAGGCACATGCCGAGAACTACTACGACAAGCAAGTGCCGTGGTACGCCCTGGAAACCCTCTACGACCTGCAGTCCGGCCGCTACCTGGCACTGGGCATGAAGAACGAAGAGAAGCAGGCGTATGACTTTGGCTTCACCGCTACCACCAGCGATTTCACCCCGGCCGCTCTGCGTCAGGACGGTGTTCGCTAAACCGCTGTAAACGCGAGGCCGCATCCTCGTGAAAACGCCCCGACTGGTTCGGGGCGTTTTTTTTGCACAGGGATTTTGTAGCCATTTGTAGCAACAACTTTCATAACCGCTTCGTTTAAGGCTAGTCTGCGGACATCTGCAACGCCGCCAATAGCCATTCAAACAAGAGCCGGCCATGACTGATCTGTCCCCACTTCCGGGTCCCGCAAGCGTTGCCGTCGCGGCACTGGATGGACGTTTTTTCCGTCCGCCGCTGCCTGACGGATATGTATTGCGACCCCGCCTTTGCGAGCGGCTGCAAGCCGGACTCGGTGGACGCCTGTTGCTGGTCAGTGCTCCCGCCGGTTTCGGCAAGAGTTCGCTGGCGGTAGAGTTCTGTCAGAGCTTGCCTGCGCACTGGCAAAGTCTCTGGTTGGGGTTGAGCCCGCGAGACAGCGATCCGGGGCGCTTTCTCGAACGCTTGCTGGAAGGCTTGCAGGATTATTTTCCCGACTTGGGCAGTCGCGCGCTGGGCTTGCTGAAGATGCGCCAGCGTCACCAGCCGTTTGCCTTTGAAGAGTGGCTCGATGGCCTGCTTGATGAACTGACACTGCAGCTTGATCCTGCGAAGCCATTGCTGCTGGTACTCGACGATTACCATCTCGCCCAAGGCCCGGTGCTCGACCGTTGCCTGCAATTTTTCCTCAATCACTTGCCCGATGGCCTGCTGGTGATGGTCACCAGTCGCCAGCGTCCGGACTGGCATCTGGCGCGTTTGCGTCTGTCGCGGCAATTGCTTGAACTGCATGAACAGGATTTGCGCCTGACCCACGACGAAGCCCTGACGCTGCTCGATCGCCACAGCACATCGTTGCGCGGCGAGGCTTTGGAAAGCCTGATCCAGCGCAGCGAAGGCTGGGTTGCCGGGCTGCGTTTCTGGCTGTTGGCGGTGTCTGAAGCCGGCAGCGAAGCGGCGTTGCCGCAAGTGCTCAACGGTGGGGAAGGGCTGATTCGCGACTATCTGCTCGAAGAAGTCATCGATTGCCTGCCTGCCGAAGTGCAGGCGTTTCTTTACGACACCGCGCCGCAGGAACGCTTTTGCAGCGAGCTGTGCGACGCCGTGCGCGAAGCCCATGACAGTGCCGAGATCCTGCGATTTCTGCTGGCGCACCAGGTGTTTCTGGTACCGCTGGACGAGCATGGGCACTGGTTCCGCTATCACCACCTGTTTTCCGATTTGTTACGCAGCCGCCCGATTGCTCAGGCAATGGTGCCGCCCGCGACCCTGCACTTGCGCGCCTGTCGCTGGTTCAATGCGCAGGGTTTGCTCGACGAAGCGGTCGAGCAGGCGTTGCGTGCCGGGCACCTCGATGTCGCGGCGAATCTGGTGCAAAACCTTTCCGAGGAGCAACTGCTCGCCGAGCAGAATGTCGGCATGTTGTTGCGCTGGAAAATGGACTTGCCCGACAGCCTGCTGATCAGCACACCGCGTCTGATCGTCCTCTACAGCTGGGCGCTGGGGCTGGCCTGCCAGCTCGATGCCGCTGAAGAACTCTCCAGCCACTTGAGCCGTTTCCTCCCGGCGCCGTCCGCCACTGCGCAAAAGTCGATGCTGGCGCAATGGCTGGCGCTGAGCGGGATCATCGCCCGGGGGCGCGGACATCGTGAGCTGACTTTGCGATATTGCACCGAAGCGTTGGAGAGCCTGCCCGCCAAGCGCTACGGTCAGCGCCTGATGTGCCTGTCGACCTTGTCCAATCTGGCGATTGCCGATGGCGATCTGTGGCGCGCTCGCGGCCTGAACCGCGAATCCCTTGAGTTGGCGCAACGCGTTGGCAATCCATTGTTTGAAGCCCTGGCGCATTACGATCGCGCGCGGGTTCTGCAATCCCGTGGCGAGATTCTGCGCGCGCTGGATGAAGTGCATCAGGGGCTGGAACGTTTGCGCGGCTTGTCGCCGCAACGCTTGTACGCCGTGCGCGCGCGCCTGACCTTGTACGAGGGCTTTCTGCTGGCGATGCGCTTGCAACCGCAAGCCGCGCGCGTGCGCTTATTGGCCGGGATTGGTGAAGCGCGGGCCTGCCGCGATATCAGCGTGTTGATCGGCCACTGCGTGATCGCGCGTCTGGACGGCGCCACGGGCGAGTTCGCCAAAGCCTTCGCCGAACTGGCCGAAGCCGAACGCCTGATGCATATCTGGGACGTGCCGCCGATCTACTACCTGGCGATGATCACCCTGGTCAAATGCGAACTCTGGCTGGCGCAGGGTCGCACCGATCTGGCCGAAGCGTGGCTGGCGCGTCTGGGCCAGACCTACACGGGCGAGCGCGCGGCCGCACCACCGGAGTTTCATCCACAACTGCCGCTGCATGTCGAATTGCAACAGGCGCTGCTGGACATGATTCAAGGCCAGCCGATGCTCGCCGAAGGGCGGCTGAACGTGCTGCATGAAAACGGCCAGCAAACCGGCCGGCAGTTACTCAGCGTGATGGCGTTGACACAGAAGGTGGCGTTGTTGCTCGCCAGTGGGCGTGAACCGGAAGCACGCAAGACGCTGAACCTGGCGTTGGAAGCGGCGGGGGGGGGCGTATTGCAGCCGTTCGATGCCTTGGTGAAGTCGCATGGCGACTGGCTCCGTGGGCAATTACTGGCTTCACCCGCGCTGGCGGGGCAGCAATTGCTCGAACACTTCCCGCGCGCCGCGCCACGTCCAGTCGTGGAATCCGCTTCCACCGAACAACTCAGTAGCCGCGAACTCGCGGTGCTGCGCCTGATCGCCCAAGGCTGTTCCAATCAGCAAATCAGCGAGCAGTTGTTTATTTCGCTGCACACGGTGAAAACCCATGCCAGCCACATCAACAGCAAGCTTGGGGTGGAGCGCAGGACGCAGGCGGTGGCGCGGGCCAAAGAATTGGGGTTAATGGTCTAGCGACGGTAAAATCCCGAATCGACCGTTTTCGACGGTGTTGAACAATGCTCAGGATTTCCCATGACCGTTCCAGGCCCAGCGCTTATCCGCGAAACCTTTCCCGTCGGCCCGCTCCAGTGCAACTGCACCATCATCGGCGATCCGATCACAAAGAAAGCCATCGTCGTCGATCCCGGCGGCAACCCTGACCTGATCATGGCGCGCCTCGATGCGCATGGCCTGAAGGTGGTCAGCATCATCCACACCCATGCGCATCTCGATCACTTTCTCGCCTCGGGGCAGATGAAAGAGAAAACCGGGGCGACCCTGCATTTGCACAAGGACGACCAGTTTCTCTGGGACAACCTCGAGATGCAGTGCCAGATGTTCGGTGTGCCTTATACGCCCGTGCCACCACCTGATCGCTGGTTGAGCGACGATGAAGAGCTGGCTTGCGGCTGCGGCGTGGCGCTGCACACGCCGGGTCATACGCCAGGTTCCATGAGCTTTTGGTTTTCCGAGGCTAAGCTGTTGATTGCCGGCGACACGCTGTTTCGTCGCGGCGTAGGGCGCACGGATTTGTGGGGCGGCGATCAGGCGACCATCGTGCGTTCGATCAAGCAGCGGCTGTACACCCTGGACGAGGATGCGACTGTGGTGACCGGACATGGACCGGATACGCGTCTGGGGGATGAAATGCGCGAAAACCCGTTTGTGCGGGCCTAAATATTTTGTCACGAGTGCGCGGCGGAATTTTTGTGCATTGTCATGATCCAACGCCCGCAGAGGTCTATTGCCAAACGGCCGCTGCATCACAGAATGCAAAAGTAGGAGCTCTCAATGTTCACCAAGCGTCGTTTGATTATTGTCGCTACTGCCGTGGCCTTGCTGTCCGGCTGCGCCTCGCCCAACCCGTATGACAATCAGGGCCAGGCCGACGGTGGCTCCCAGGGCATGAGCAAAACCGCCAAGTACGGTGGACTCGGTGCTCTGGCCGGCGCACTCGCCGGTGCCGCCATCGACCACAACAACCGTGGCAAGGGCGCCTTGATCGGCGCGGCGGTCGTCGGCGCTTCGGCGGCCGGTTACGGCTACTACGCCGACAAGCAGGAAGCCAAACTGCGCGCCAGCATGGCCAACACCGGGGTGGAAGTGCAGCGCCAGGGTGATCAGATCAAACTGATCATGCCGGGCAACATCACCTTCGCCACCGATTCGGCGAACATTGCGTCGAGCTTCTATCAGCCGCTGAACAACCTCGCCAACTCGCTGAAAGAGTTCAATCAGAACCAGATCGAAATCGTCGGTTACACCGACAGCACCGGCAGCCGCCAGCACAACATGGACTTATCCCAGCGTCGTGCGCAGAGCGTGGCGACCTACCTGACCTCGCAAGGTGTCAGCGGCGCCAACCTGTCGGCCCGTGGCGCCGGCCCGGATAATCCGATTGCCAGCAACGGCGACGTCAATGGCCGCGCACAGAACCGTCGGGTTGAGGTCAACCTGAAGGCGATTCCAGGCCAGCAGTATGGTGGTCAGCAGCAACAGCCAGGCACAGTTCAGCAATATCCGTAACTGAAAGCCTGAATGAAGAAATGCCCGGTCCTGTGATCGGGCATTTTTGTGTTTGGCCTGTGCAGGCTCCTTCGCGAGCAAGTCCGCTCCCACATTTTGAAATGCATTCCCCTGTAGGAGTGAGCCTGCTCGCGATGGCGATCAACCAGACACTACAAAACCATCAGATACAAAAAAGCCCCCGGACATCCGAATTGTCCGGGGGCTTTTTGTTTACAGCGAAGACTGATTACTTCTTCAGGCCGTAGTGCTCGTCGAGCATGCCCGGAGCATTCGGGGTCTTCGGTGCGTAGTCACGCGGCGGCTCCTGATCGCGCGGAGGCGTCAGGCGTTCGCGTGGCGACTGCACGGCATCGGCGTGCAGGGCGGCGATCAGGCGCTGGCGGGTCTGCTCGTCCAGGGCCAGACGATTGGCGCCCTCGGCGAGGTGATCCTGCACTTCCTGATAGCTCTGGGTCAGCTTCTTGACCAGAGTTGCAGTGCTGTTGAAGTGGGTGACCACCTCGTTTTGATAACTGTCGAAACGCTCCTGGATATCATCCAGTTGACGCTGCGTGCGGCTCGGCGCCGCGTTTGGCACAACGCGCGCGATCAGGAATCCAATGGCGACACCCACAACCAGGGCAAGAGTCGGTAACAACCAAACTAAGAGCGAGTGTTCCACGAGTCCTTCCTCTATAAACGGCTTTGCTTTACGTTAACGGCTCGAACCTGCGCTGTATACCGCGATTCACTCGCAATAGATTGGCACAGACAATTTGCTAGACGAGTCGACCCGATTCGAGGTCACGGAGTTCCTTCCTTGCTGATGCGTGAAACCCCTGTAGTGATTGCCGGCCCTGTCGGCCAAATCGAAGCACTGTACCTTGACAACGAGCAGCCGCGCGGCATCGCGCTGATTTGTCACCCGAACCCGGTGCAGGGCGGCACCATGCTCAACAAAGTCGTCTCGACCTTGCAGCGCACCGCGCGCGACGCCGGCCTGATTACCTTGCGCTTCAACTATCGCGGCGTCGGCACCAGCGAAGGCGCCCACGACATGGGCACCGGCGAAGTCGATGACGCGCAAGCCGCCGCTGCCTGGCTGCAGGAAAAACACCCGAATCTGCCGCTGACCCTGTTCGGTTTCTCCTTCGGTGGATTTGTTGCAGCAAGTCTCGGCGGCCGTCTCGAAGCCCAAGGCGTGCAGCTCAAGCACCTGTTCATGGTCGCCCCGGCGGTGATGCGTCTTGGCGAGCAGGATCAACTGCCGCAACACGGCGAACTGACGGTGATCCAGCCGGAAACCGACGAAGTCATCGATCCGCAACTGGTTTACGACTGGTCGGAAAAACTCCAGCGCCCCCATGAGCTGCTGAAAGTGGCAGAATGCGGACACTTTTTTCATGGCAAGCTGACCGATCTCAAGGATCTGATCCTGCCGCGTCTCTCGAATTGATTGCAGTCTGACAAGCGATTACCCATGACGAACCGTACCCGTATCCTCACCGGCATCACCACCACCGGCACGCCGCACCTGGGCAACTACGCCGGCGCGATCCGCCCGGCGATTCTCGCCAGCCGCGACAGCAATGCCGACTCGTTCTATTTCCTGGCCGACTACCACGCCCTGATCAAATGCGATGACCCGCTGCGCATTCAGCGCTCGCGTCTGGAAATCGCCGCGACCTGGCTGGCCGGTGGCCTCGATGTCGACCGCGTGACCTTCTACCGCCAGTCCGATATCCCGGAAATCCCCGAGCTGACCTGGCTGCTGACCTGCGTTGCCGCTAAGGGTCTGCTCAACCGCGCGCATGCCTACAAGGCGTCGGTGGACAAGAACGTCGAAAGCGGTGAAGACCCGGATGCCGGTATTACCATGGGTCTCTACAGCTACCCGGTGCTGATGGCGGCGGACATCCTGATGTTCAACGCGCACAAGGTGCCGGTCGGCCGTGACCAGATCCAGCACGTGGAAATGGCCCGCGACATCGGCCAGCGCTTCAACCACCTGTTCGGTCAGGGCAAGGAATTCTTCACCATGCCCGAAGCGCTGATCGAAGAAAGCGTGGCAACGTTGCCGGGCCTCGACGGTCGCAAGATGTCGAAGAGCTACGACAACACCATTCCGTTGTTCTCCAGCGCCAAAGAGATGAAGGACGCGATCTCGCGGATCGTCACCGACTCCAAAGCGCCAGGCGAAGCCAAGGATCCAGACAACTCGCATCTGTTCACCCTGTTCCAAGCCTTCGCCACACCGGCGCAGGCTGACGAGTTCCGCAGCGAATTGTCGGGCGGTCTGGGTTGGGGCGAGGCGAAGAATCGTCTGTTCCAGTTGCTCGACAGCGAACTGGGCGAGGCGCGCGACAAGTACCACCAGTTGATCGAGCGTCCGGCAGACCTGGAAGACATCCTGCAGATCGGCGCGAAAAAGGCCCGTGCCGTCGCGACGCCATTCCTCAACGAACTGCGCGAAGCCGTTGGCCTGCGTTCTTTCTTCAATCAGGTGCAGGTGGCGGCGACCACCAAGAAAAAAGCCGCGAAAGCTGCACGCTTCGTCAGCTTCCGTGAGGACGACGGCAGCTTCCGTTTCCGTCTGCTGGCGGCCGATGGCGAACAACTGCTGTTGTCGCGCAACTTTGCCGACGGAAAAACCGCTGGCCAGGTGACCAAACAACTGCAATCGGGTCAGGCGCTGGATGTACGCAGCGAAGACCTGAGCTTCAGCGTATGGCTGGAAGGCGAGTGCGTCGGCGACAGCCCGGCGTTCGCCGACGTGGCTGCGCGCGATGCGGCCATCGAGGCGCTGCGCGTTGCGCTGACCCCGGTTCAGGACTAATCGGCGGCGCGGCCCGACCAAGGGCCGATTGCCATTCCCACGGGCCGTCGCTACAGTGACGGCCCGTTTTTGTTGCCTTGCTAACGAATTATGACGCCCCTAGAACGATACCAAGCTGATCTGAAACGCCCGGACTTCTTCCACGATGCCGCGCAGGAAACCGCTGTGCGTCATTTGCAGCGTCTGTACGAGGATCTGATCGCCGCCGATCAGAACAAGCCGGGCCTGCTGAGCAAGCTGTTCGGTAAAAAAGATCAGAGCCCGGTCAAGGGCCTGTACTTCTGGGGCGGCGTCGGTCGCGGCAAGACTTACCTGGTCGACACCTTCTTCGAAGCGCTGCCGTTCAAGGAAAAGACCCGCACCCACTTCCACCGCTTCATGAAGCGTGTGCACGAAGAGATGAAAACTCTCGGCGGCGAGAAAAACCCGCTGACCATCATCGCCAAGCGTTTTGCGACTGAGTCGCGAGTCATCTGCTTCGATGAATTCTTCGTCTCCGACATCACCGACGCGATGATCCTCGGCACGCTGATGGAAGAGCTGTTCAAGAATGGCGTGACCCTGGTCGCGACCTCGAACATTGTTCCAGACGGTTTGTACAAGGACGGTTTGCAACGTGCGCGCTTCCTGCCGGCGATCGCATTGATCAAGCAGAACACCGAGATCGTCAACGTCGACAGTGGCGTCGATTACCGTCTGCGTCACCTCGAGCAAGCGGAACTGTTCCACTTTCCGCTCGACGAGGCGGCTCACGAAAGCCTGCGCAAGAGCTTCAAGGCACTGACACCGGAGTGCACGGCGGCAGTGGAAAACGATGTGCTGATCATCGAAAACCGCGAAATCCGCGCCCTGCGCACGTGCGACGACGTGGCCTGGTTCGACTTCCGCGAACTGTGCGACGGCCCACGCAGCCAGAACGACTACATCGAGCTGGGCAAGATCTTCCACGCCGTACTGCTCAGCGGTGTCGAGCAGATGAGCGTCACCACCGACGACATCGCCCGACGCTTCATCAACATGGTCGACGAGTTCTACGATCGCAACGTCAAGCTGATCATATCTGCCGAAGTCGAGTTGAAAGACCTGTATACCGGCGGACGCCTGACGTTCGAGTTCCAGCGCACGCTGAGCCGTCTGCTGGAGATGCAATCCCACGAATTCCTGTCGCGGGCGCACAAGCCTTAAACAGCTTTCGGCAAATGAAAAGGGCCTGCAATTGCAGGCCCCTTTTTTATGCGCCGGGTAATCAGGCAGCCTGCTGAAACTGCTGCCGATACTGGTTCGGCGACAGCTCCGTGTGCTGGCGGAACAGCCGCGCAAAGAAGCTCGCATCGTCGTAACCGACCTCGTAACTGATGGTCTTGATGCTCTTGCGGCTGCCGGACAGCAGACCCTTGGCCGTCTCGATGCGCAGGCGTTGCAGGTAATGCAGTGGCTTGTCGCCGGTGGCGGTCTGGAAGCGGCGCATGAAGTTGCGGATGCTCATGCCGTGCTCGCGGGCGACGTCTTCGAAGCGGAATTTATCGGCGAAGTGCTCTTCGAGCCAATGCTGGATCTGCAGGATGATCACGTCCTGATGCAGCTTCTGGCCACCAAAACCGATACGTCCCGGCGAATAACTGCGCTGCACTTCGTAGAGAATGTCGCGTGCTACGGCTTGCGCGACGTTGGCTCCGCAGAAGCGCTCGATCAAGTAGATGTACAGGTCGCACGCCGACGTGGTGCCGCCGGCGCAGTACAGATTGTCGGCGTCGGTCAGGTGCTTGTCCTGATTCAGATAAACCTTCGGGAAGCGCTCGGCGAAGGCGTTGAAGAAGCGCCAGTAGGTGGTCGCTTCCTTGCCATTGAGCAGGCCGGCCTCGGCCAGCCAGAACACCCCGGTGGCCTCGCCGCAGAGCACCGCGCCGCGCGCGTGCTGCTCGCGCAGCCACGGCAGGACTTGTGGATAACGGCCGCACAGCGTGTCGAAATCGTCCCAGAACGCTGGAAGGATAATTACATCGGCGTTTTCCAGACCGCCATCTACTGGCATGACCACGTCACTGAAACTGTTCACTGGTCTGCCGTCGGGGCTGACCAGGCGCGTTTCGAACGCCGGTGTCAGGCCGTGGCCCAGTTGTTTGCCGTAACGCAGGCTGGCCAGATGGAAGAAATCCTTGGCTTGCATGAGAGTGGAAGCGAAAACCCGGTCAATTGCCAGGATGCTGACGCGCCGCAAGGGCGTGGAGACTTGCTTGGACATAATTCAACTTTTGTTTTGTTTTTATAAGGGAAAGTGGTCACCAGACGGCTGGATCGTCTTATTTTTTGTCGGATGTGTCCAGTGTCCTGTATCGGGGGTGGGGCTTAGTCTCTGAAGGTCACATCCCTCCAACAAGAAAGAAAGGTGCCGCATGATCCCCAGAACCTTGTTCAGCCCCGAGCACGAATTGTTCCGCGACAGCGTACGAACCTTCCTCGAGAAAGAGGCGGTGCCGTTCCATTCGCAATGGGAGAAACAAGGCTACATCGACCGCAAACTGTGGAACAAGGCAGGCGAGGCGGGGATGCTCTGCTCGCATTTGCCGGAAGAATACGGCGGGCTGGGCGCGGACTTTCTGTACAGCGCTGTGGTGATCGAAGAGGTCGGCCGGTTGGGCCTGACCGGCATCGGTTTCTCGCTGCATTCGGACATCGTCGCGCCTTACATCCTGCATTACGGAAGTGAAGCGCTGAAGCACAAATACCTGCCGAAACTGGTGTCCGGCGAGATGGTCACGGCCATTGCGATGACGGAACCGGGCGCCGGTTCCGACCTGCAAGGGGTCAAGACCACTGCCGTGCTGGACGGTGACGAGTACGTGATCAATGGCTCGAAAACCTTCATCACCAACGGCTTTCTCGCCGATCTGGTGATCGTCGTCGCCAAGACCGATCCGAAAGCGGGCGCCAAGGGCACCAGCCTGTTTCTGGTCGAAGCGAATACGCCGGGCTTCGACAAGGGCAAGCGTCTGGAGAAGGTCGGGATGAAGGCCCAGGACACCTCGGAATTGTTCTTCCAGGACGTGCGTGTGCCAAAGGAAAACCTGCTGGGGCAGGCCGGCGCAGGCTTCGCCTATCTGATGCAGGAGTTGCCGCAGGAGCGTTTGACTGTGGCGATTGGCGGGCTGGCGTCAGCCGAAGCGGCGCTGCAATGGACACTCGATTACACACGCGATCGCAAGGCGTTCGGCAAGGCGATTGCCGACTTCCAGAACACTCGCTTCAAGCTGGCGGAGATGGCCACTGAAATTCAAATCGGCCGGGTGTTCGTCGACAAATGTCTGGAACTGCACCTGCAAGGTAAGCTCGATGTGCCGACGGCGGCAATGGCCAAGTACTGGGGCACGGATCTGCAATGCAAAGTG
This sequence comes from Pseudomonas atagonensis, assembly GCF_011369485.1. Classification (GTDB taxonomy): domain Bacteria; phylum Pseudomonadota; class Gammaproteobacteria; order Pseudomonadales; family Pseudomonadaceae; genus Aquipseudomonas; species Aquipseudomonas atagonensis. The sequence continues at coordinate 115,355 of NZ_VXCA01000023.1, forward strand.
CTCGACGAATGCGTGCAATTGCATGGTGGCTACGGCTTTATGTGGGAATACCCGGTGGCCCGGGCGTGGGCAGATGCGCGCGTGCAGCGGATTTATGCCGGCACCAATGAAATCATGAAGGAGATCATTGCGCGTTCGCTGTAGGTTTTCGGCGGCTGTCAGACCGCTATCGCGAGCAGGCTCACTCCTACAGGGGAACGCATTCCAAAAGTAGGAGTGAGCCTGCTCGCGAAGCTTTTAGCGGCTGATCACGGTGCCGGGTTCGGATGATCCTTGTGAATCGCCTCGATTCCCGCCAGCACTTCATCGGAAAGTTTCAGATCAAAACTGGCAATGTTGCTGTCCAGTTGCTCAAGCGTCGTCGCCCCGATGATGTTGCTGGTGACGAACGGTTGCTGAGTGACAAAGGCCAGCGCCATTTGCGCCGGATCCAGACCGTGTTCACGGGCCAGTGCCACATAACGGCTGCAGGCGGCTTCCGATTGCGCGTTGAAATAGCGGCTGAAGCGGCTGTAGAGGCTCAGGCGACCTTTTGCCGGGCGCGCACCACCCTCGTACTTGCCGGAGAGGAAGCCGAACGCCAGCGGCGAATAGGCGAGCAAGCCGCATTGTTCGCGGATGGCGATTTCTGCCAGACCGACTTCAAAGCTGCGGTTGAGCAGGTTGTACGGATTCTGGATCGACACCGCGCGCGGCCAGCCACGGGCCTCAGCCAGGGCGAGGAAGCGCATGGTGCCCCACGGCGTCTCATTGGACAGGCCGATGTGGCGAATCTTGCCGGCCTTCACTTGCTCGTCGAGGGCTTCGAGGGTGTCTTCCAGCGGCGTCAGGTTGGCTTCGATCTTATGCTTGTAGCCCAGCTGTCCGAAAAAGTTGGTGCTGCGCTCAGGCCAGTGCAATTGATAAAGATCGATGTAATCGGTCTGCAGGCGCTTGAGGCTGCCATCGACGGCTTCGGTGATGTGCTGGCGGTTGTGGCGCAGGTTTTTGTCGCGGATGTAGTCGATGGTGTTGCCGGGGCCGGCGATTTTGCTGGCAAGGATCCAGTCGGCGCGGTCGCCGCGACTTTTGAAGTAATTGCCGATGTAACGCTCGGTGGTGGCGTAGGTTTCGGCTTTCGGCGGCACCGGGTACATCTCGGCGGTGTCGATGAAATTGATCCCGGCCTCTTTGGCCCGCTCGATCTGCGCGAAGGCTTCAGCTTCAGTGTTTTGCTCGCCCCAGGTCATGGTGCCGAGGCAGATTGCACTCACGTTCAGGTCGGTACGGCCTAGCTGGCGATAGTCCATCAGGTGCTCCTTGGGCAAAACAAGCATAAAAGCAGGTTGAAATTTTTTTCGCAATCTGCATAATTGCCGACCTCTTTCTGCAGTGGAAGTGATGCGCCGCCGCCGAAGAATCTTGCCGTTGAACGGACGCGCCGACCCGAGCCCCCGAAAGCGTCTGTATCCGGCTGCCTTTGACTTGTCAAAGTACGCACTATTCAGTAAGATCCGCCGTCTTATTTACAGGCGGCCCCTGAGGCTATAAAGAATGAAAACTTTTACTGCTAAACCGGAAACAGTAAAGCGCGACTGGTTTGTCGTCGACGCTGCTGGTCAGACCCTGGGTCGTCTGGCCACCGAAATCGCGAGCCGTCTGCGTGGCAAGCACAAGCCTGAGTACACTCCTCACGTTGACACCGGCGACTACATCGTCGTAATCAACGCCGAGCAGATCCGTGTTACCGGCGCTAAAACCACTGACAAAATGTACTACTCCCACTCCGGTTTCCCGGGCGGCATCAAGTCGATCAACTTTGAAAAGCTGATCGCCAAGGCCCCTGAGCGCGTGATCGAGACCGCGGTTAAAGGCATGCTGCCTAAAAACCCACTGGGTCGCGACATGTACCGTAAGCTGAAAGTCTATGCGGGCGCTGCACACCCTCATACTGCTCAGCAGCCCCAAGAACTGAAGATTTAACGGAATAGTTCATTATGTCGGCGACTCAAAATTACGGCACTGGCCGTCGCAAGACCGCAACCGCACGCGTTTTCCTGCGTCCGGGTACTGGTAACATCTCCATCAACAACCGCTCCCTGGACTCGTTCTTCGGCCGCGAAACTGCCCGCATGGTAGTTCGTCAGCCGCTGGAACTGACCGAGACTGTCGAGAAGTTCGACATCTACGTCACTGTCATCGGCGGTGGTGTAAGTGGTCAAGCTGGCGCAATCCGCCACGGTATCACTCGCGCTCTGATGGACTACGACGAAACCCTGCGTAGCGCTCTGCGCAAAGCTGGCTTCGTTACTCGCGACGCCCGTGAAGTTGAACGTAAGAAAGTTGGTCTGCGTAAAGCGCGTAAGCGTCCGCAGTACTCGAAGCGTTAATTTCGCTTCCACGTTCAAAAAGAACGCCCGATTCCTCACGGAACCGGGCGTTTTTTTATGCCTGCGATTTATCAAAAGAATTGCGCTGTGACAACTTGCCACATTCGTAGACCCCCTATACTGCAAGGCTTGAGGGTAAGAGCTCCGGGTAATTCCCTTGTCAGAATTGGGGCTTTTCATTACCATCTCGGCAAAATTTTTATAAGTAACATTGATTTATTTAGTAGATGCCTGATTTAACAGGCCACAAAGCTGATGGGAGAGGACTGAATGAGCAATGACGGCGTGAATGCAGGCCGGCGTCGCTTCTTGGTAGCAGCCACATCCGTGGTGGGTGCTGCAGGAGCGGTGGGGGCTGCGGTCCCGTTCGTGGGGTCATGGTTTCCCAGTGCCAAGGCGAAAGCCGCTGGTGCACCGGTGAAAGTGAATGTCAGCAAGATCGAGCCAGGACAGCAGATGATTGCTGAGTGGCGCGGCCAGCCGGTATTCATTGTCCGCCGTACTGCGGAAATCCTGGGGAATCTCAAGAAGATCGAGGGCCAGCTCTCCGATCCAACTTCGAAAAACTCCACGCAACCCACCTATGTCGACCCTGAAGTGCGATCGATCAAGCCGGAAATTCTGCTGCTGATCGGGATCTGCACACACTTGGGTTGCTCTCCGACCTTCCGTCCCGAAGTGGCACCTGCGGATCTGGGTAAAGACTGGGTAGGCGGTTATTTCTGCCCTTGCCACGGTTCCCACTACGATCTGGCTGGCCGCGTCTACAAGTCGCAACCTGCGCCTTTGAACCTGCCAGTTCCCCCGCATTCCTATGAGACCGATGACCTGATTGTCATTGGCGTCGATACGGAGAAAGCGTGATGAGCAAGTTCATGGATTGGGTTGATGCGCGCTTTCCCGCCACCAAGATGTGGGAAGACCATCTCAGCAAGTATTACGCTCCAAAAAACTTCAACTTCTTCTACTTCTTCGGCTCGCTGGCCCTGCTGGTGCTGGTCAACCAGATCGTCACCGGCGTCTGGCTGACGATGAGCTACACCCCGTCGGCAGAAGAAGCGTTTGCCTCTGTCGAATACATCATGCGCGACGTCGAGTACGGCTCGATCCTGCGTCTGCTGCACTCGACCGGCGCCTCGGCGTTCTTCATCGTCGTTTATCTGCACATGTTCCGTGGCTTGCTCTACGGTTCGTACCAGAAACCACGTGAACTGGTCTGGGTGTTCGGCATGCTGATCTACCTGGCGCTGATGGCCGAAGCCTTCATGGGTTATCTGTTGCCGTGGGGCCAGATGTCCTACTGGGGCGCCCAAGTGATCATCTCGCTGTTCGGCGCGATTCCAGTCATCGGCAACGACCTGACTCAGTGGATTCGTGGTGACTACCTGATTTCCGGGATCACCCTGAACCGCTTCTTCGCCCTGCACGTCGTGGCTCTGCCAATCGTGATTCTCGGTCTGGTGGTGCTGCACATTCTGGCGCTGCATGAAGTGGGTTCGAACAACCCTGATGGCGTCGACATCAAGAAGCACAAAGACGAGAACGGCATCCCGCTGGATGGCATTGCCTTCCACCCGTACTACACCGTGAAAGACATTGTCGGTGTCGTGGTATTCCTGTTTATCTTCTGCTTTATCGTGTTCTTCTTCCCGGAAATGGGCGGCTACTTCCTCGAAAAACCGAACTTCGAGCAAGCCAACCCCTTCAAGACGCCTGAGCATATTGCGCCGGTCTGGTACTTCACACCGTTCTACGCAATCCTGCGTGCAGTTCCTGACAAACTCATGGGCGTTATCGCCATGGGCGCGGCGATTGCGGTGCTGTTCGTGCTGCCGTGGCTCGACCGCAGTCCGGTCAAGTCGATGCGCTATAAAGGCTGGATGAGCAAAATCTGGCTGGTGGTGTTCTGCATTTCCTTCGTGATCCTCGGCATTCTCGGTGTTCTGGCGCCGACTCCGGAGCGCACGTTGCTGTCGCAGGTGTGTACTTTCCTGTACTTCGCCTACTTCATTCTGATGCCTTTCTACACCAGGCTCGAGAAGACCAAACCGGTTCCGGAAAGGGTGACTGGCTGATGAAAAAGTTATTTTTTGCTCTGATTTTTGCTGCGCTGCCAGTCCTGTCTTTTGCTGCTGAGCATGGTGGTCCGGAACTGGAAAAAGTCGATATCGACGTCTCCGACAAAGCCGCTCTGCAGGATGGCGCGCGTACCTTTGCCAACTATTGCATGGGTTGCCACAGTGCCAAGTTCCAGCGTTACGAGCGTGTTGCCGATGACTTGGGTATCCCGCACGAACTGATGCTGGAAAAACTGGTGTTCACTGGGGCCAAGATCGGCGATCACATGAACATCGGCATGCAGCCGGCCGACGCCAAGACCTGGTTCGGTGCGGCGCCGCCGGATCTGACGCTGGTGGCGCGGGTTCGCGGTACCGACTGGCTCTACGGCTACCTGCGTTCGTTCTACGAAGATCCGGCGCGTCCATGGGGCGTGAACAACAAGGTCTTCCCGAACGTCGGCATGCCTAACGTTCTGGTCGGCCTGCAGGGTCGTCAGGTGGTCGGCTGCAAGCAGGTGCAGATCGTTGAAGATGGCAAGAAGCAATATGATCCGCTGACCGGTACGCCGCTGACTCATGAGGCGTGCGATCAGCTGACCATCGTGCCGAAGTCCGGTGCTCTGAATGCAGAGCAGTTCGATGAGAAGGTCAAGAATCTGGTAACCTTCCTGGCTTACTCGGCTAACCCGGTTAAGCTGCAACATCAGCGCATCGGTACTTACGTCTTGCTGTACCTGGCGTTCTTCTTTGTGTTCGCCTACCTGCTCAAGCGTGAATACTGGAAAGACGTGCACTGATACGCTTCAAGCATTGCTGTTAATCGCGCGCGCCCAAGGGCGTCTCCGATAACGCAGCGTCTGGTCAGCCAGATGTGCGGGAGGCGCCCTCTGGGCGCGCGCGTTTTTCCGGTTCCAATCATTTCAACAAGCGAGGAGGATCGCCATGGGCGTGACCAATCGGTTGGCCTGTTACTCCGACCCCGCCGACCACTATTCCCACCGAGTGCGCATCGTGCTTGCAGAGAAGGGTGTCAGCGCCGAAATCATTTATGTGGAGGCTGGTCGTCAGCCGCCTAAACTGATTGAGGTGAACCCTTACGGCAGTCTGCCCACGCTGGTCGATCGCGACCTGGCGTTGTGGGAGTCGACCGTCGTGATGGAGTATCTGGATGAGCGTTACCCGCATCCGCCATTGATGCCGGTTTACCCGGTGGCGCGTGCCAACAGCCGACTGCTGATTCACCGTATTCAGCGCGACTGGTGTGGTCTGGTGGATCTGATTCTGGATCCCAAGTCCAAGGAAGCTGCGCGTGTCGTGGCGCGTAAGGAATTGCGTGAAAGCCTGACCGGCGTGTCGCCGCTGTTTGCCGACAAGCCGTTTTTCCTCAGTGAGGAACAAAGTCTGGTGGATTGCTGCCTATTGCCAATACTCTGGCGTTTGCCGATTTTGGGTATTGAACTGCCGCGGCCGGCCAAGCCGCTGCTTGATTATATGGAGCGCCAGTTTGCGCGTGAGGCTTTCCAGGCGAGTCTGTCTGGTGTCGAACGCGACATGCGCTAAGGCTTAAGGAGCCGCTATGAACTCCAGTCGACCTTATCTGGTCCGCGCGCTCTACGAGTGGATTGTGGATAACGATTGCACCCCGCACATGCTGGTCAATTCCGAGTACCCGGCAGTGCAGGTGCCACAGGGTTTCGCCAGTGACGGGCAGATTGTCCTGAACATTTCGCCTAGCGCCGTGCGTCACTTGCACATGGACAACGACGTAGTGACCTTCGAAGGTCGCTTCGGTGGCGTTCCGCACAGTCTGTACGTACCGATCGCTGCGATTCTCGGGATCTACGCCCGGGAAAACGGTCAGGGCATGGTGTTTGATCTCGAGTCGCCGATGGATGACGAGGACGAGATCGAGCCGGATGACGACTTGCCGCCACCGGACAGCGAGCCGCCGCGACCAAGCGGCCGGCCAAGTCTCAAAGTGGTGAAGTAATAAAAAAGGCGATCCGGATGGATCGCCTTTTTTGTGTCTGTTCGTTGCGTATCAGTCGATGTACTCGAACAGCTTCACAATCTTCTGCACACCGGAGACGCCCTGAACCAGGTTGGTCGCCTGAGTGGCTTCCTGTTTGGTCAGCAGGCCGAGCAGATAAACGATGCCGTTCTCGGTCACCACCTTGATGCGCGAGCCGGGAATACTGGCGTCGGTGAGCATCTGGGTTTTGATTTTGGTGGTCAGCCAAGCGTCGTTCTGGCGGGCCAGTAGAGAGGAGGGCTGCAGCACTTGCAGTTCGTTGTGCACCTTCTTCACGCGCTGCACGTTGGCGGCGGCCTGTTCGGCTTTGGCCTTGAGGTCTTCGCGCGGGGTCTGGCCGGCCAGCAGCACGACGCCGTTGAAACTGGTGACGACGATGTGCGAATCGTTGTCCAGGGCCGGGTCGGCTTTGGCGACGTTGACGCCCACTTTGGTTTCGATCAGCGAGTCATCGATCTTGCTGCCGAAGGTACGGGTACCGCGGTCATCTTCAATCGGTGCTTCACGGCTGGCGTTTACCACCGAGGTGCAGCCGCTGATGCCCAGGCACAGGGTCAAGGCCAGAAGGCCAAGGCGATTAGGGGTCATTCTTCACTCCCGAACAATTGGCTGTCGATCAGATCGCAGAGGCAATGGATCGCCAGCAGATGGACTTCCTGAATACGTGCAGTGACGTTGGCCGGTACGCGAATCTCGACGTCCTCGGGCAACAGCAGCGACGCCATGCCGCCGCCGTCGCGTCCGGTCAATGCTACGACAATCATTTCGCGATCATGTGCGGCCTGGATCGCTTGAATAATGTTTGCCGAGTTACCGCTGGTCGAAATCGCCAGCAATACATCGCCCGGCTGGCCGAGTGCGCGAATCTGCTTGGAGAAGATTTCGTTGTAGCTGTAGTCGTTGGCGATCGAGGTGATCGTCGAGCTGTCGGTGGTCAGGGCAATGGCCGGCAGGCTCGGGCGCTCGCGCTCGAAGCGATTGAGCAGCTCCGAGGAAAAGTGCTGGGCGTCGCCGGCAGAGCCGCCGTTGCCGCACGAAAGCATTTTGCCCTCGTTGAGCAGGGCGTTGACCATGATCTGGCTGGCCTGCTCGATGTGCGGTGCAAGTACGTCCATCGCCTGTTGCTTGGTGTCGATACTGGCCTGGAAAAGCTGGCGAATTCGGGATTGCATGTCCATCTGTGTGACCTTAAGTAGCGCGGCTGTTCAGCACATGAATGTGCAGCCCGCAAAGCAAAGAGCAAAAGTTGTCGGGTGAAATTGTCCGGATCGGGTGCAGGCGATCAACTGTCGAAAGCATTCTGCAACCAGTTCAGCTGATTCGGATGGCTGTCGATGGCCACCACGTCGAAGCGGCAGGGGGAATTGGCCCAACGCGACTCGCGCTGAAGAAAATACTGTGCAGCGAAAATCAGTTTCTGCTGTTTGCGCTCATCGATGCTAGCGAGCGCGCCACCCCATTGGGTGTTTTTTCTGTAGCGGACTTCAACGAATACTACTGTATCGCCATCAAGCATGACCAGATCAAGCTCGCCGCGTTTGCATAACCAGTTCTGCGCCAGCAGGCGCAGACCCTGGGCTTGCAGATGCTCGAGCGCCTGACGCTCGGCATCCTTGCCGCTTTGCGAGCGTGACCTGTCGGGCATCAGCGAGGAGTGTCCGGCAGGCGCTGAACCTGACCACTGACGAACTGCGCCCAAGGCAACTGACGTACAACGCGCTGGGTCTGGGTCATGCCGAGGCTGCCCGATTCACCGTCAATGCGGCTGTCCGGCAGGGCTTTGAGCTGGCCCAGACGCGGTGCCAGTCGATAGGCGTCCACGCCCATGGCATACAGGCGGCCGAGGCTGCCTGCCGCTTGCGGCCACTGTGCTACCACTTGCTGACGCAGTGGGTCGCTGGTTTCCAGCAGCCATGGGGTTTCGCAGAAGCGAATGCCGTTCATGTCGTTGTACTGGTTCACGTCGCCGCTGGCGCTGTACACGTGGGAGGTCGCGTAAACCGGAACGTCACCGGCGTACTGGAAGTTCAGGGTTGGTTTGATCTGTTGCGCCTGTTGCGGGGTCGCAGCGAGGAAGATGAACTCGATGTCCTGACGACGCGAAGGCTGTGCGGCAACGTTGGTGCCGGCCGCGTTCTGCAGGCTCTTGGCACGGGCTTCACTTTGGCGCAGCTGGAACATGTCGGCGATCTGCTGAGCCAGTTGCACGGGCTGATCAACACGTTCGGTGGCAACGATGCTGCCACCATTGGCTTGCCAGTCCTGGCTGAACGCACGCAACACACGGTCGCCCCATTCGCCTTTCGGCACCATGATGGCGGCGCGGTGCAGGCCATCGGCACGAGCGCGACGGGACACTTCACGAGCTTCGTCTTCAGCGGCCAGGCCAAACTGGAACAATTGCGCCGGGCCTTGATCGCCTTCGCTGTAGTTCAGCGCCAGCGTGGTGATCGGCAATTGCGGACGAGTGCTCAGTTGTTTGACCAGCGGTTTTTCCAGCGGACCGACGACCAGTTGCACGCCATCAGCCTGGGCCTTGCGATAGAACTCGTCCATCGAAGTCAGTTTCGAGCTGTCGTAAAACTGGATGGCTGGCGGTTGCTGACCGGCCTGTTGGGCCTGGTAGTGCGCCGCCATGAAACCTTCGCGCAGCGCTTTGCCGACCGAGGCCAATGGGCCGTCTTGCGGCAGCAACAGGGCGATTTTGCTCAGTGGCTGGCTCGCCAGCTCCTTGAGTTTGGTCAGCGGCAACGGCAGGTTGATCGCGGCCGGGTGCTTTGGATTCTGTTTGCGCCAGTTGTCGATCGCGGCTTGTTGCTGCTCCAGCGTACCAGCCGTTTTCACGGCCATCGCCAGACCCATCCAGCCGCCGAGGTCATCGGTGGTATTGGGTTGCAGTTGATCGGTCGGCAGCGAGGCGATCAGCGTCCAGATCGCTTCGTGGTTCTTGCTCGCGGCTTCGCCTTGCAGCATCGGTGCAATGAAGATGCGCTCGCGGGCGGCAGCCAGTGTCTGGCCATCGGCTTCAAGGGCGCGGGCGTGAACGGTGCCGGTGCGTACTTGCTGCTCTTCAGGCATTTCACCCAAATGTTGCAGGCTTGGGTGGCTCAGCGCCGTCAGCGCTGCTTTCGGCTGGTTGCGGGTCATGGCCAGCTCGGCGGACAGGGTGCTGGCAAAAATCTGCTGGCCGGGCTTCAGTTGCTCCATCGGCACTTGTTGCAGGATTTGCGCGGACTGTCCGGCATTGCCCTGACGATAAGCCAGGTCGGCTGCGCTCAGGCGCAACAGGGCGGCTTTTTCCGGCGTCTTCGCCTGGCTGGCCTGTTCGAGCAGTTGCTCGATGCTGGCATCCGGGGTCCGTGGAAGTTCGCCAAGGCTGGAGGAAGGGGAGCTGGCGCAAGCCGCCAACAGGGCAGCGAGGCAGAGGGCAGTGAACAGCCGCAGGCAAGCGATCATGTAAGTGTTCCTGATACTCGATCAAATTAGCGTGGAATTGTACCCAAGCACTGGCCGGGGCGCGATGTTGCTGGCGTGAATCAGTCAATTTAGCTGGAGTAAATGTTGCGGCGCGGCTGGGTTATGCACAAAACCGGGGTGGCCCGGAACGCATCGCAAGCCTCGTGACGCGTTACAATGCCGGCTTTTACCGTTCATGAGGTGTGCGCTTTGACTGCTCCAGGTCCTTCGAATTCCGCTGCTGGCTCGCTTTATGTGGTGGCGACGCCCATCGGCAACCTGGACGACATCAGCGCCCGGGCACTGAAAATTCTCCGTGAAGTGGCATTGATTGCTGCCGAGGACACGCGTCACTCGGCGCGACTGATGCAGCACTTCGGGATTGCCACGCCGCTGGCGGCTTGCCACGAGCACAACGAACGAGATGAAGGTAGCCGCTTTATTACCCGTCTGCTGGCGGGCGATAACGTCGCGTTGATTTCCGATGCCGGCACGCCGCTGATTTCCGATCCAGGCTATCACCTGGTGCGTCAGGCCCGCGCTGCCGGGATCAATGTGGTGCCGGTGCCGGGTGCCTGCGCGCTGATCGCGGCGCTGTCGGCTGCAGGTCTACCGTCCGATCGCTTTATCTTCGAAGGGTTTCTGCCGGCCAAGTCGGTTGGGCGCAAGGCGCGCCTGGAGGCTGTTAAAGAAGAGCCGCGCACACTGATTTTCTACGAAGCCCCGCATCGCATCCTCGAATGTTTGCAAGATATGGAGGCGGTGTTTGGCGGTGAGCGTCAGGCCTTGCTCGCGCGCGAGATCACCAAAACCTTCGAAACGCTCAAGGGCCTGCCGCTGGCCGAGTTGCGTGCGTTCGTCGAGTCCGACAGCAATCAGCAGCGCGGGGAGTGCGTGGTGCTGGTGGCTGGCTGGACGCCGCCGGAGTCGGAAGATGCGGTCAGCAGTGAGGCCATGCGTGTGCTCAATCTGTTGCTCGAAGAGATGCCACTCAAGCGTGCCGCCGCGTTGGCTGCGCAGATCACCGGTGAGCGCAAAAACGTCCTGTACCAGGTCGCGCTGGATAAACAGAAAGACGTGTAAGCCGTCGCCCATAACGGTCTTGAGGCTATTAGCGCTTGTTCTTCGGCCGCTCTGCCGTTAACCTGCGCGGCGGAGAGTCGATCGGACAGTCGCTGCCCTCTATGAAAATTAGGGGGGGGAGGAAAGTCCGGGCTCCATAGGGCGAAGTGCCAGGTAATGCCTGGGAGGCGTGAGCCTACGGAAAGTGCCACAGAAAATAACCGCCTAAGCGCGCAAGCGCCGGTAAGGGTGAAAAGGTGCGGTAAGAGCGCACCGCACGTCTGGCAACAGTTCGTGGCTAGGTAAACCCCACTTGGAGCAAGACCAAATAGGGTCCCAAGGCGTGGCCCGCGCTGGGACCGGGTAGGTTGCTAAAGATGTCCAGTGATGGCCATCGTAGACGAATGACTGTTCAAGACAGAACCCGGCTTACAGATCGACTCTCCACCTTTTTCTTTCCCTGCTTGAATCTAATGGATCAGGGCTGTGTAATATCAGCAGGCCTGCTCTGAAAGTCCGGCAGCGGCAAATGCAGTAATAGCCATTTCCCACCTTGCTTCAATCAACAGCAGAAGCGCTTTTGTAATACCGAAAAAATCTTACTCTTAACAAATCACTTTAACTTTCGAGCGCAGCTTTCAGTGCTGCATCAAGTTATAGGTCGAAAGTATCCGCCAGATTGTCGTTACTCCTCCTTTTATGCTCCTAAATCTCCGTTCTGTAAGGGTTTTCCTTTAATCCGCGCCTTGACGGTGTGGTGGGCGCATTCCTATAGTGTGCGCAAGTGGCGGAAAGTGGCATGAAGTGGGTTTTTTGAGCTCAAAACGATAAAAATTGGAGAAACGCAGACGTGTTTCGCGGAGCTAACGCTATCAGTCTCGACGCAAAGGGCCGTCTCGCCATGCCGAGCCGGTACCGTGACGAGCTCGATTCGCGCAGTTCCGGCCAATTGATCGTGACCATTGATGCCGTTGATCCGTGTTTGTGTGTCTATCCGCTCGACGAGTGGGAAATTATTGAAACCAAGTTGCGCGCACTTCCTTCGCTTCGCGAAGAGAACCGTCGCCTTCAGCGTTTATTGATTGGTAATGCCGTCGACCTCGAACTCGACGGCAGTGGTCGTTTTCTGGTTCCGCCGCGTCTGCGCGAGTACGCCAAACTGGATAAGCGCGCAATGCTGGTAGGCCAACTGAACAAGTTCCAATTGTGGGACGAGGATGCATGGAACGCGGTATCTGCCGCTGACCTTGCTGCTATTCAACAACCGGGCGCGATGCCTGATGAACTGCGTGATTTGATCCTGTGACTATTGATAGCGGCTTTAACCACATCACCGTACTGCTTGACGAAGCCGTCGAGGCTCTCGCCGTACGTCCTGATGGCTGCTATCTGGACGGTACGTTCGGACGCGGCGGGCATAGCCGGTTGATCCTCAGCCAGCTCGGGCCGGATGGCCGGCTCATCGGATTCGACAAAGATCCACAAGCGATTGCCACCGGGCAAACGCTAGCGGCCGAAGACGGCCGCTTTGTCGTTGTGCAGCGCAGCTTTGCCGAGCTCGGCTCGGTCGTTGCCGAGCGCGGTCTGGCCGGCAAGGTCAGCGGCATCCTGCTCGACCTTGGCGTGTCCTCGCCGCAACTCGACGACGCTGAACGCGGTTTCAGTTTCCTCAACGACGGCCCGCTGGACATGCGCATGGATCCGTCCCGCGGCATCAGCGCTGCCGAATTCGTCAACACTGCACCGGTGGAAGAAATTGCCCGGGTGTTCAAGGAATACGGCGAAGAACGTTTCTCCGGTCGCATGGCTCGCGCCGTCGCCGAGCGTCGTGATATCAAGCCTTTCGAGCGCACCGCCGATCTGGCGGAAGTGCTCAAGGTCGCCAACCCGGCATGGGAGAAGGGCAAGAACCCGGCCACCCGTGCATTCCAGGGGCTGCGCATTCACGTCAACAACGAACTGGGCGATCTGGAAGCCGGACTTGAAGCTGCACTGGACGCCCTGGAAATCGGCGGTCGTCTGGTGGTGATCAGCTTCCATTCGCTGGAAGATCGCATCGTCAAACTGTTCATGCGCAAACTGGTAAAAGGCGAAGCCGACAACCTGCCGCGCAACCTGCCGGTTCGCCACGTGGCGTTCGAACCGAAAATCAAAATCCATGGCAAAGCGCAGACGGCCTCCGACGCCGAACTCAAAGCCAACCCACGTTCCCGTAGCGCTGTCATGCGCGTCGCGGAGAAGTTGCGGTGAGCAAGCTTTTCGCCAAGCCACTGCCCGGCGGCAGCTTTCTGATGCTGCTGCTGTTTATCGGCGTGCTCGTGTCGGCCATCGGCGTGTCTTACAGCGCGCACTGGAACCGGCAGTTGCTCAACACCCTTTATAACGAACTCAGCGTGCGCGACAAGGCACAAGCCGAGTGGGGGCGTCTGATTCTCGAACAAAGCACCTGGACCGCGCACAGCCGGATCGAAGTGCTGGCCACCGAACAACTGAAAATGCACATCCCGGGCGCGGCTGACGTGAAGATGGTGGCGCCATGATGAAACTTGAAGGCGCTCTGTTTCCGTGGCGCTTCCGTCTGATGGTGGCACTGCTCGGTGTGATGGTCGCGGCGATCTGCTGGCGCATCATCGACCTGCAAGTGGTTGACCGTGACTTCCTCAAAGGTCAGGGCGACGCGCGCAGTCTTCGTCACATCCCGATTCCGGCACACCGTGGTCTGATCACCGACCGCAACGGTGAGCCTTTGGCCGTGAGTACCCCGGTGACCACGCTGTGGGCCAACGCCAAGGAAATGCAAACGGCCAAAGAAAAATGGCCGGCACTGGCGGCGGCGCTTGGGCAAGATCCCAAAGCCCTGGCCGAACGCCTCGAAGCGCAAGCCAACAAAGAATTTATTTACCTGGTGCGCGGGCTGACCCCCGAGCAGGGCCAGGCCGTGCTCGATCTGAAAGTGCCGGGCGTGTACGGCATCGAAGAATTCCGCCGGTTCTATCCGGCCGGTGAAGTGACCGCGCATATGGTCGGTTTTACTGACATCGACGATCACGGTCGTGAAGGTGTCGAACTCGCCTATGACGAATGGCTCGCCGGGGTGCCGGGCAAACGGCAGGTCATCAAGGATCGGCGCGGACGGCTGATCAAGGATGTCCAGGTCACCAAAAACGCCAAGGCCGGCAAGCCCTTGGCGTTGTCCATTGACCTGCGTCTGCAATATCTGGCCAACCGCGAACTGCGTAACGCGATCATCGAGAACGGCGCCAAGGCTGGCAGTCTGGTGATCATGGACGTGAAGACCGGCGAGATTCTGGCCATGGTCAACCAGCCGACCTACAACCCGAACAACCGCCGCAACCTGCAACCGGCGATGATGCGTAACCGCGCGATGATCGACGTGTTCGAACCGGGTTCGACCATGAAAGCCATCTCGATGAGTGCCGCCATCGAAACCGGTCGCTGGAAGCCGAGCGATACCGTCGAGGTTTACCCGGGCTCTCTGCAGATCGGCAAGTACACCATCAAGGACGTATCGAAGACCGAAGGTCCGGTGCTTGACCTGACCGGCATTCTGATCAATTCCAGTAACGTCGGCATGAGTAAGGTCGCGTTCGATATCGGCGGCGAAACCATTTTCCGCCTCGCACAGAAAGTCGGTCTCGGCCAGGACACCGGCCTCGGCTTCCCGGGTGAACGTGTCGGCAACCTGCCGAACTACCGTGAATGGCGCAAGGCGGAAACCGCCACGCTGTCCTACGGCTACGGTATTTCCGTGACCGCGATTCAGTTGGTGCACGCCTTCTCGGCACTGGCCAACAACGGTCGTCTCGCGCCGCTGACCCTAATCAAAACCGACAAGCCGCCGCAGACCACACAAGTGCTCCCGGAAGCCGTCGCGAAAACCATGCAAGGCATGCTGACTCAGGTGATCGAAGCACCGCGCGGCGTGTTCCGTGCGCAAGTGCCGGCTTATCACGTCGCTGGCAAATCGGGTACTGCGCGCAAGACGTCGGTGGGCACCAAGGGCTACGCCGAGAATTCTTACCGCTCGCTGTTTGCCGGCTTCGGCCCGATGAGCGATCCGCGTTACGCAATCGTTGTGGTAATCGATGAACCGTCCAAGGCCGGTTACTTCGGTGGTCTGGTTTCGGCGCCGGTGTTCAGCCGTGTGATGTCCGGCACTTTGCGCCTGATGAACGTGACCCCGGACAACCTGCCGACGACACAACAAGCCAACGCCACCCCGGTCGTTCCGCTGAAAGCCAATGGAGGGCGCGGCTGATGTCATTAAGTCTGAACAAGATATTCCCCCACGCCGGCCACGATCTGTTGATCCGTGAATTGGCGCTGGACAGCCGTAACGTACGCGCGGGCGACCTGTTCCTCGCAGTGCCTGGCGGCAAATTCGATGGCCGTGCGCACATTGCCGATGCATTGGCGCGTGGCGCGGCGGCAGTGGCCTATGAAGTGGAAGGCGCCACTGTGCTGCCGATCACCGACGTGCCGCTGATTCCGGTCAAGGGGCTGGCGGCGCAGCTGTCGGACATTGCCGGGCGTTTTTACGGTGAGCCAAGCCATCACCTGAACCTGATCGGCGTGACCGGCACCAACGGCAAAACCAGCGTGACCCAACTGGTCGCGCAGGCACTGGATCTGCTCGGCCAGCACTGCGGCATTGTCGGCACTCTGGGTTCCGGTTTTTATGGCGCACTGCAAAGCGGTCTGCACACCACGCCGAATCCGATTGCCGTGCAAGCGACGCTGGGCGATCTGAAGAAGGCCGGTGCCAAAGCCGTGGCCATGGAAGTCTCATCCCACGGTCTGGATCAGGGCCGCGTCACTGCGCTGGCATTTGAAGTCGCCGTCATGACCAACCTGTCCCGCGATCACCTGGATTATCACGGCACCATGGCGGCGTACGCTGAGGCCAAGGCCAAGCTGTTCGCGTGGAATGATCTGAAGTGCCGCGTGGTCAACCTCGACGACGATTTCGGTCGACAACTGGCCGCTGAAAAACGCGAGTCGCGGCTGATCACCTATAGCCTGCTCGACAGCAGCGCTTACCTGTTCTGCCGCGAAGCGCAGTTCGACGACCACGGTGTGCGCGCCACGCTGGTCACGCCGCAGGGCGAACATCATCTGCGCAGCACGCTACTCGGCCGTTTCAACTTGAGTAACGTACTGGCTGCGGTCGGCGCCTTGCTCGGTCTGGACTACGCGCTCGACGAAATTCTCAAAGTGCTGCCAAAACTTGAAGGCCCGGCCGGTCGCATGCAGCGTCTCGGTGGTGGCACTCAACCTTTGGTGGTGGTCGATTACGCTCACACACCGGACGCACTGGAAAAAGTCCTGACGGCATTGCGCCCGCACGTCAAAGGTCAGCTGCTGTGCCTGTTCGGCTGCGGTGGTGATCGCGATCGCGGCAAGCGTCCGTTGATGGCCGAAGTGGTCGAGCGTCTGGCTGATCAAGTGCTGGTCACCGATGACAATCCGCGTACCGAAGACCCGGCAGTGATTTTCGATGACATCCGTGCCGGTTTTACCGCTGTGGATAAAGTCGCTTTCGTCGCTGGTCGTGGTCAGGCCATCGCGCAATTGATTGCCGGCGCTTCGGCCGATGACGTGATTGTCCTGGCCGGTAAAGGTCACGAGGACTATCAGGAAATCAACGGCGAGCGCCATGCCTTCTCGGATCTGGTCGAGGCCGATCACGCCCTGACCGCGTGGGAGGTGGCCCATGCTTAAGGCTCTGAAACTCAGCGAGCTGACCAACGCGCTCGACGCGCGTCTGATCAGCGGCGATGCCAGCTTCGACGGCGTCAGCATCGACAGCCGGGCGATTCAGCCTGGTCAACTGTTCATTGCCCTGACCGGCCCGCGTTTCGATGGTCATGACTATTTGAATGACGTGGCTGCAAAAGGCGCCGTGGCTGCGCTGGTCGAGCGTGAAGTCGCCGACAGCACCTTGCCGCAATTGCTGGTGAAAGATACCCGTCAGGCTCTGGGCCAGTTGGGCGCCTTGAACCGTGCTGCGTTCACTCAGCCAGTTGCAGCGATTACCGGTTCCAGCGGCAAGACCACGGTCAAGGAAATGCTCGCGAGCATCCTGCGCACGCGCGGTCCGGTGCTGGCGACCCGTGGCAATCTGAATAACGACCTCGGCGCGCCGCTGACCCTGCTCGAACTGGCCCCGGAACACACGGCGGCCGTGATCGAACTGGGTGCCTCGCGTCTGGGCGAAATCGCCTACACCGTAGGCCTGACCAAGCCGCATGTAGCGATCCTCAACAATGCCGGCACCGCTCACGTCGGTGAGTTTGGCGGGCCGGAAAAAATCGTTGAAGCCAAGGGCGAGATCATCGACGGGTTGGCGGCCGATGGCGTCGCCGTGCTCAATCTGGATGACAAGGCTTTCGGCATCTGGAAGCTCCGTGCGGGCGCTCGCAAGGTGCTGACCTTCGCGTTGAGCAATGCGCAGGCTGACTTCTACGCCAGTGATTTGAGCACCGATGCCCGGGGTTGCCCGGCCTTCAATCTGCACACACCTGAAGGTATCGAGCGCGTTCAACTGAACCTGCTCGGCACCCACAACGTCGCCAATGCCATGGCCGCCGCCGCTGCTGCACACGCCTTGGGCGTGTCGCTGTTCGGCATCGCCACCGGGCTTGGCGCCGTGCAACCGGTCAAGGGCCGCACCGTCGCGCAACTGGCGAAAAACGGCATGCGCGTGATTGATGACACTTACAACGCAAACCCCACCTCGATGTGCGCCGCCGTTGATATACTCGCCGGCTTTTCCGGCCGCACCGTCCTGGTGCTCGGAGACATCGGCGAGTTGGGCGATTGGGCGGAGCAGGGGCACCGCGACGTGGGCGAGTACGCCCGGGGCAAGGTTTCCGCGCTTTATGCCGTTGGGCCGAACATGGTTCACGCCGTAAACGCTTTCGGTGAACAGGCGCATCACTTCGGCACGCAAGCCGAACTGATCCAGGCCCTCGACGCCGAGCAGGACACAAACACCACCATTTTGATCAAGGGTTCGCGCAGTGCAGCGATGGAAAACATCGTTGCGGCTCTGTGCGGGTCCAGTCTGGAGAAACATTAATGCTGCTGCTGCTAGCGGAGTATCTGCAACAGTTCTACAAAGGCTTCGCGGTCTTCCAGTACCTGACCCTGCGCGGGATCCTCGGTGTGCTGACCGCGCTGGTTTTGTCGCTGTGCTATGGCCCGTGGATGATCCGCACTTTGCAGAACCGTCAGATCGGTCAGTCCGTTCGTAACGATGGTCCGCAATCGCACCTGTCCAAATCCGGTACGCCGACCATGGGCGGCGCGCTGATTCTGTCTTCGATCGGCGTCAGCACTCTGCTCTGGGCTGACCTGAGCAACCGTTACGTCTGGGTCGTGCTGCTGGTGACCCTGCTGTTCGGCGCCATCGGCTGGGTTGACGATTACCGTAAAGTCATCGAGAAGAACTCCCGTGGCTTGCCGAGCCGCTGGAAGTACTTCTGGCAATCGGTGTTCGGTCTTGGCGCGGCGATCTTCCTTTATATGACCGCGTCCACCCCGGTGGAAACCACGCTGATCCTGCCGATGCTCAAGGACTACAGCATCCCGCTGGGTGCCGGTTTCATCGTGCTGACCTACTTTGTGATCGTCGGTTCGAGCAACGCGGTCAACCTGACCGACGGCCTCGACGGTCTGGCGATCATGCCAACCGTAATGGTCGGCGGTGGCCTGGGCATCTTCTGCTACCTGTCGGGTAACGTGAAATTCGCCGAATACCTGCTGATCCCTTACGTGCCGGGTGCGGGCGAGCTGATCGTGTTCTGCGGCGCGCTGATCGGTGCCGGTCTGGGCTTCCTCTGGTTCAACACCTATCCGGCGCAAGTGTTCATGGGTGACGTTGGCGCACTGGCGTTGGGCGCAGCTTTGGGCACCATCGCGGTGATCGTCCGTCAGGAAATCGTTCTGTTCATCATGGGCGGCGTGTTCGTGATGGAAACCCTGTCAGTCGTCATTCAGGTTGCTTCCTTTAAGCTGACCGGTCGCCGTGTGTTCCGCATGGCACCGATACACCACCACTTTGAACTCAAGGGCTGGCCCGAGCCGCGTGTGATCGTCCGTTTCTGGATCATCACCGTGATTCTCGTGCTGATCGGCCTTGCCACCCTGAAGCTGAGGTAGAACGAGTGTCTCTGATCGCTTCTGACCACTTCCGCATCGTTGTCGGCCTCGGCAAGAGCGGCATGTCCCTGGTTCGCTTCCTGGCGAACCGGGGCACGTCGTTTGCCGTGGCCGATACGCGGGTAAATCCACCGGAACTGGCCACGCTCAAGCGTGACTATCCGCACGTGGAAGTGCGTTGTGGCGAGCTGGACGTCGAATTCCTGTGCCGTGCCGACGAGCTCTACGTGAGCCCCGGCCTGGCGCTGGCGACCCCGGCCCTGCAAGCCGCTGCGGCCCGTGGCGTGAAGCTGTCCGGCGACATCGAGCTGTTCGCGCGTAACGCGCAGGCGCCGATCGTCGCGATCAGCGGTTCCAACGCAAAAAGCACCGTCACCACTCTGGTCGGCGAGATGGCGGCTGCTGCCGGCAAGCGCGTGGCAGTGGGCGGCAACCTCGGCACGCCGGCGCTGGATCTGCTCAGCGACGATGTCGAGCTGTACGTGATGGAACTGTCGAGCTTCCAGCTGGAAACCACCGACCAGCTCAACGCCGAAGTGGCCACCGTGCTGAACATCAGCGAAGACCACATGGATCGCTACAGCGGCCTGCCGGCTTATCATCTGGCCAAGCACCGGATCTTCCGTGGCGCCAAACAGTTCGTGGTCAACCGTCAGGATGCGCTGACCCGTCCGTTGATCGGCGAGGGCCAGCCATGCTGGACTTTCGGCCTGACCAAACCGGATTTCAAGGCGTTCGGTATTCGCGAAGAAGACGGCGAGATGTACCTTGCTTTCGAATTCCAGAACCTGATGCCGGTACGTGAATTGAAGATTCGCGGCGCGCATAACCAGTCCAACGCCCTCGCGGCGCTGGCGCTGGGGCATGCGGTCGGGCTGCCGTTCGACGCCATGCTCGCGGCACTGCGTACCTTTGCTGGTCTCGAGCATCGCTGCCAATGGGTGCGTGATCTCGACGGAGTCGCTTACTACAACGATTCCAAAGCCACCAACGTTGGCGCTGCACTGGCGGCCATCGAGGGTCTGGGTGCGGACATCGACGGCAAGGTCATCCTGATCGCCGGCGGCGATGGCAAGGGTGCCGAATTCAACGATCTGCGCGATCCGGTCGCGGCCAACTGCCGCGCCGTGATCCTGATGGGCCGCGACTCCGACAAGATCGGTGATGCCATCGGCGATGCCGTGCCATTGGTTCGCGCCACCTCGCTGGTCGATGCCGTCGCACAATGCCGCGCCGCCGCGCAACCGGGCGATGTGGTGCTGCTGTCGCCGGCCTGCGCCAGTTTCGACATGTTCAAGAATTACGAAGACCGTGGTCACCAGTTCGTCCGCGCTGTGGAGGATCTGGCATGAGTCTGCGCAATATCATCAAGCCGTACCCGTCGCCGATCATTACCGGGCGTGGCATCGACCTCGACTTCCCGATGCTCGCCGGTTGCCTGGCACTGCTCGGCCTCGGCCTGATCATGATTGCTTCGGCATCGACCGAGGTGGGTGCCGCGCAGTCGGGCAGCGCGTTGTATTACATGACCCGTCACTTGATCTACGTGGTTCTCGGTCTGGGCGCTTGCATCGTTACCATGATGATTCCGATTGCGACCTGGCAGCGTCTGGGCTGGTTGATGTTGATCGGGGCATTCGGGTTGCTGGTGATGGTGATCATCCCGGGCATCGGCCGTGAAGTGAACGGTTCGATGCGCTGGATCGGTTTCAGCTTCTTCAACGTGCAGCCGTCCGAAATCGCCAAGGTATTCGTGGTGATCTACCTCGCCGGTTACCTGGTGCGGCGTCAGAAAGAAGTCCGTGAGAGCTGGATGGGCTTCTTCAAGCCGTTCATCGTGCTGCTGCCGATGGCCGGCCTGTTGCTGATGGAGCCGGACTTCGGTGCCACCGTCGTGATGATGGGTGCCGCGGCGGCGATGCTGTTCCTTGGCGGGGTCGGACTGTTCCGGTTCTCGCTGATGGTGGTGTTGGCGGTCGGGGCGGTGGTCTTGCTGATTCAGATGCAACCGTACCGGATGGCGCGTCTGACCAACTTCGCCGACCCGTGGGCCGACCAGTTCGGCGCCGGTTATCAGCTGTCGCAAGCGCTGATCGCGTTCGGTCGCGGCGAGTGGCTGGGCGTAGGCCTGGGCAACAGCGTGCAGAAGCAGTTCTACCTGCCGGAAGCGCACACCGACTTCGTGTTCTCGGTTCTGGCTGAAGAACTCGGCGCGGTCGGTTCGTTGTGCACCGTGGCGTTGTTTGTGTTCGTGTGTATTCGCGGCATGTACATCGGTCTGTGGGCAGAGAAAGCCAAACAATTTTTCGCCGCTTATGTGGCTTATGGCCTGTCGTTCCTGTGGATCGGTCAGTTCCTGATCAACATCGGCGTGAACGTCGGTCTGCTGCCAACCAAGGGTCTGACCCTGCCATTCCTCAGTTATGGCGGCAGTTCCTTGGTGATTTGCTGCGCCTGTCTCGGTTTGTTGCTGAGGATCGAGTGGGAGAGTCGAACCCACCTGGGCAGTGAAGAGATGGAATTCCATGAGAGCGACTTCGCCGAGGAGCCGAATCATGGGCGCTAACGTATTGATCATGGCCGGCGGAACCGGCGGCCACGTATTCCCGGCGCTGGCCTGTGCCCGCGAGTTTCAGGCGCGCGGCTACACCGTGCACTGGCTCGGCACGCCACGCGGGATCGAAAACGACCTGGTGCCGGCCGCAGGGCTGGAACTGCACCGCATCAACGCTACCGGCCTGCGCGGCAAGGGCAAGCTGTCGCTGCTCAAGGCGCCGTTCATGCTGCTGAAATCGGTGTGGCAGGCGCGGGCGATCATTCGCCGTTTGAAGCCAGTGTGTGTGGTCGGCTTCGGTGGTTATGTGACTGGCCCCGGTGGTCTTGCTGCGAAACTGGCCGGCGTGCCGGTGATCGTTCACGAGCAGAACGCCGTGGCCGGCACCGCCAATCGGTTGCTGGTGCCGTTCGCCGCCCGGGTGTGTGAAGCCTTCCCCGACACCTTTACTCTGTCGGACACCCGCCGTACCACCGGAAATCCGGTGCGCAGCGAGCTGTTCCTCGAAACATCGCGACCGGCTCTGGCCGGCCGCAAAGCGCGTTTGCTGATCCTCGGCGGAAGCCTGGGCGCAGAACCGTTGAACAAGTTGCTGCCTGAAGCCCTGGCCCAAGTCGCTGCCGATTTGCGCCCGGAAGTGTTTCATCAGGCCGGCAAAAACCACGATGAAGTGACTGCAGAGCGCTACCGCGCCGCCGGCGTGGACGCGCAGGTGCAGCCGTTCATCAAAGACATGGCCCAAGCCTATGGCTGGGCTGACCTGGTGGTGTGCCGTGCAGGCGCGTTGACCATCAGTGAGCTGGCTGCCGCCGGTCTGCCCTCGATGCTGGTGCCTCTGCCCCACGCGATCGACGATCACCAGACCCGCAACGCCGATTATTTGGCCCGCGAAGGCGCTGCCTTCCTGATGCCGCAAAGAACGACTGGTGCCGCGGACCTTGCCGCGCGCCTGACAGAGGTCTTGATGCAACCGCAACGACTTGAAGAAATGGCCCAAGCGGCCCGCCGTCTGGCGAAACCCGATGCCACCCGTAGCGTGGTCGATACCTGTCTGGAGGTGGCCCATGGTTGAGAATCAGAAAGCCATGCCACAACCGGAAATGCGCCGTATCCGTCGCATCCACTTCGTCGGTATCGGTGGCGTGGGCATGTGCGGGATCGCCGAAGTGTTGTTGAACCTGGGCTATGAAGTGTCCGGTTCCGACCTGAAAGCTTCGCCGGTGACCGAGCGTCTGGAATCGTTCGGCGCAAAAATCTTCATCGGCCACCGCGCCGAGAACGCCGCCGCTGCCGATGTGCTGGTAGTGTCGAGCGCCGTCAACACGTCCAACCCGGAAGTCGCAACCGCACTGGAGCGCCGTATTCCGGTGGTGCCGCGTGCCGAGATGCTCGCCGAGCTGATGCGCTATCGCCACGGCATCGCCGTTGCCGGCACTCACGGCAAAACCACCACCACCAGCCTGATCGCTTCGGTGTTCGCCGCTGGTGGCCTGGACCCGACCTTCGTTATCGGTGGTCGCCTGAACGCTGCGGGCACCAATGCACAATTGGGTACCAGCCGTTACCTGATCGCTGAAGCCGACGAAAGCGATGCGAGTTTCCTGCACCTGCAACCGCTGGTGGCCGTGGTCACCAACATTGACGCCGACCACATGGCGACCTACGACGGTGACTTCAACAAACTGAAGAAAACCTTCGTCGAGTTCCTGCACAACCTGCCGTTCTACGGTCTGGCAGTGATGTGCCTGGACGATCCGGTGGTGCGCGAAATCCTGCCGCTGGTCAAACGTCCGACCGTGACCTACGGCTTTAGCGAAGACGCCGATGTGCGCGCGATCAATGTGCGTCAGCAAGGCATGCAGACGTTCTTCACCGTGCTGCGCCCTGACCGCGAGCCGCTGGAAGTGTCGGTGAACATGCCCGGCAACCACAACGTGCTCAATTCCCTGGCGACCATTTGCATCGCCAGCGACGAAGGCGTCAGCGACGAAGCCATCGTTCAGGGCCTGTCCGGGTTCCAGGGCGTCGGCCGACGCTTCCAGGTCTACGGCGAACTGCCGGTGGACGGCGGCAACGTGATGCTGGTCGACGACTACGGTCACCACCCGACCGAAGTTGCGGCCGTGATCAAAGCCGTTCGCGGTGGCTGGCCGGAGCGCCGTCTGGTGATGGTTTACCAGCCGCACCGCTACAGCCGCACCCGCGACCTGTACGACGACTTCGTCAATGTACTGGCCGATGCCAACGTGCTGCTGCTGATGGAAGTCTATCCGGCCGGCGAAGAGCCGATCCCGGGCGCCGACAGCCGCAAGTTGTGCAACAGCATTCGTCAGCGCGGTCAGCTCGACCCGATCTACATCGAGCGTGGCGTCGACCTGGCGCCGCTGGTCAAGCCGCTGCTGCGTGCCGGCGACATCCTGCTGTGTCAGGGCGCTGGTGATATCGGCGGTCTCGCGCCGAAGCTGTTGAAAAGTGAATTGTTCGCTGGCGCCGTGGTGGCGTCGGTCGAGGGGAAGTTGAAATGACTGCTGCCTACGCCAACCTGTTCTCCACTATTGCGCCGAAAGACTTCGGCCGCGTTGCCGTGCTGTTCGGTGGCCTGAGTGCCGAGCGTGAGGTTTCGCTGAAGTCCGGCAACGCTGTGCTCACTGCACTGCAAGGCGCGGGTGTGGACGCGTTCGGGATTGATGTCGGCGCGGACATTCTGCAGCGTCTGCTCAGCGAGAAAATCGACCGCGCGTTCATCATTCTCCACGGCCGTGGCGGTGAAGACGGCAGCATGCAGGGCCTGCTCGAAGTTGCCGGGATCCCGTACACCGGCAGCGGCATCCTCGCCTCCGCACTGGCGATGGACAAACTGCGCACCAAGCAGGTCTGGCACACGCTCGGGATTCCGACGCCGCGTCACGCCGTGCTGTGCAGCGAAGCCGATTGTATTTCTGCCGCGACGGAACTGGGCTTCCCTTTGATCGTCAAACCGGCGCATGAAGGTTCAAGTATCGGGATGGCCAAAGTGAGTTCTGCGTCCGAGTTGATCGACGCATGGAAAGCGGCCAGTACCTACGATTCGCAAGTCTTGGTCGAGCAATGGATTCAAGGTCCGGAGTTCACCATCGCCACCCTGCGTGACCAGGTGTTGCCTCCAATCGCCCTGGGTACACCGCACACGTTTTACGACTACGACGCCAAGTACATCGCCAACGATACCCAGTACCGCATTCCGTGCGGGCTGGATGCCGCAAAGGAACAGGAACTCATGGATCTCACGGCCAAGGCCTGTGAGGCACTGGGTATTGCCGGTTGGGGCAGGGCGGACGTGATGCAGGACGCCGACGGGCAGTTCTGGTTCCTGGAAGTGAATACCGCACCGGGCATGACCGATCACAGTCTGGTACCGATGGCGGCCAAGGCTGCCGGCCTGGATTTCCAGCAACTGGTTCTGGCCATCCTGGCAGCCAGTGTCGATGCCGACGGCAAAAAAGAGGCGCGAGGTTAAGACCATGCAAGGCGCACAGCTCAGACATCAGCCACCCGCACCCGGCCGCAAGCCGGTGCCGCGGGGTGCCAGCCGAATGGTGGCCAAAGAGCCGATGTCCGCGCGCCTGCCGAAAGCCAATTTCAGCTTTCTGAAAAGCCTGTTCTGGCCGGTGCTGCTGGTGGTGCTCGGGTTCGGGACTTACGAAGGTGCGCAGCGTTTGCTGCCATACGCCGATCGGCCGATCACCAAGATCGCCGTGCAGGGCGACCTGAGTTACATCAGCCAGCAAGCGGTGCAGCAGCGGATCGCCCCGTACGTGGCATCGAGCTTCTTCACCATCGACCTGGCGGGCATGCGCACCGAGCTTGAGCAGATGCCGTGGATCGCCCACGCCGAGGTGCGGCGGGTGTGGCCTGATCAAGTGGTGATCCGCCTCGAAGAACAACTGCCGGTGGCCCGTTGGGGCGACGAGTCGTTGTTGAACAACCAGGGCCAGGCGTTTACGCCAAAGGAACTGGCGAACTACGAACACCTGCCACAGCTGTTCGGCCCCCAACGGGCCCAGCAGCAAGTGATGCAGCAGTATCAGGTGCTGAGCCAGATGCTGCGCCCGTTGGGCTTCTCGATTGCACGCCTGGAGTTGCGTGAACGCGGCAGCTGGTTCCTGACCACCGGTGCCGGCAGTTCCGGCCCCGGCATCGAGTTGCTGCTGGGACGCGGCAACCTGGTGGAAAAGATGCGCCGCTTCATCGCCATCTATGACAAGACGCTTAAAGATCAGATTACGAACATTGCGCGCATCGATCTGCGCTACGCCAACGGCCTTGCCGTTGGCTGGCGGGAACCTGTAGCGCCGACGACAGCCCAACCCGCTGTCGCAAAGAATTAAGAAGAGGCAGGACCCATGGCAAACGTGCAAAGCGGCAAAATGATCGTCGGTCTGGATATCGGCACCTCCAAAGTGGTGGCGCTGGTAGGCGAGGTCTCGGACGACGGCACGCTGGAAATCGTCGGTATCGGTACGCATCCGTCCCGCGGCCTGAAAAAGGGCGTGGTGGTGAATATCGAGTCCACCGTGCAATCGATCCAGCGCGCGATCGAAGAAGCCCAATTGATGGCGGGCTGCCGCATTCACTCGGCGTTCGTCGGCGTGGCGGGTAATCACATCCGCAGTCTGAACTCCCACGGCATCGTCGCGATCCGTGATCGCGAAGTCAGCTCGGCCGACCTTGAGCGTGTGCTCGACGCCGCCCAGGCCGTGGCGATCCCGGCAGACCAGCGCGTGCTGCACACCCTTCCGCAGGATTACGTGATCGATAACCAGGAAGGCGTTCGCGAGCCACTGGGCATGTCCGGCGTACGTCTGGAGGCCAAGGTTCACGTGGTCACCTGCGCCGTCAACGCTGCACAGAACATTGAAAAATGCGTGCGCCGCTGCGGTCTGGAAATCGACGACATCATTCTCGAGCAACTGGCGTCCGCCTATTCGGTACTGACCGACGACGAAAAAGAACTGGGCGTATGCCTGGTCGACATCGGCGGCGGCACCACCGACATGGCGATCTTCACCGAAGGTGCGATCCGTCACACGGCCGTGATCCCAATTGCGGGTGACCAGGTGACCAACGACATAGCTATGGCGTTGCGCACCCCGACCCAGTATGCCGAAGAGATCAAGATCCGTTACGCCTGCGCCCTGGCCAAACTGGCCGGTGCCGGCGAAACCATCAAGGTACCGAGCGTCGGCGACCGTCCACCGCGCGAATTGTCGCGTCAGGCTCTGGCCGAGGTGGTCGAGCCACGTTACGACGAACTGTTCACCCTGATTCAGGCTGAGCTGCGTCGCAGCGGCTACGAAGACCTGATCCCGGCCGGCATCGTCCTGACCGGCGGTACCTCGAAGATGGAAGGCGCGACCGAGCTGGCCGAAGAAATCTTCCACATGCCGGTTCGTCTGGGCGTGCCGCACGGCGTCAAAGGCCTCGATGACGTGGTGCGCAACCCGATTTATTCCACTGGCGTTGGCTTGTTGATGTACGGCCTGCAAAAGCAGTCCGACGGGGTTTCGTTCTCCGGCATCGGCAGCCGCGACAGCTACAGCAACGACGAGCCACAGGCGCCGTTGCTCGACCGACTGAAGAAGTGGGTCCAGGGCAATTTCTAAAGCTTTACCGCAGCACCGCAACAAACAGCAGTAGGCGAAAAAACTAGAGAATGTAAGGAGAGGGAAAATGTTCGAACTCGTAGACAACATCCCCGCAAGCCCGGTAATCAAAGTTATCGGTGTTGGCGGTGGCGGCGGCAACGCTGTCAACCACATGGTCAAGAGCAACATCGAAGGCGTTGAATTCATCTGCGCCAACACTGATGCTCAAGCGCTGAAAAACATCGGCGCGCGTACCATTCTGCAACTGGGCACCGGTGTGACCAAAGGTCTGGGCGCCGGCGCCAACCCTGAAGTAGGTCGTCAGGCCGCTCTCGAAGACCGTGAGCGCATTGCCGAAGTCCTGCAGGGCACCAACATGGTGTTCATCACCACCGGCATGGGCGGCGGTACCGGTACCGGTGCTGCACCGATCATCGCCGAAGTGGCCAAGGAAATGGGCATCCTGACCGTTGCGGTCGTGACCCGTCCGTTCCCGTTCGAAGGCCGCAAGCGTATGCAGATCGCCGATGAAGGCATCCGCATGCTCTCGGAAAGCGTCGACTCGTTGATCACCATTCCCAACGAGAAGCTGCTGACCATCCTCGGTAAAGACGCAAGCCTCTTGTCGGCTTTCGCCAAGGCTGACGATGTACTGGCCGGTGCCGTTCGCGGTATCTCCGACATCATCAAGCGTCCGGGCATGATCAACGTCGACTTCGCCGACGTGCGTACCGTAATGAGCGAAATGGGCATGGCGATGATGGGCACTGGCTGCGCCAGCGGTCCGAACCGTGCACGTGAAGCTACCGAAGCGGCCATCCGCAACCCGCTGCTGGAAGACGTGAACCTGCAAGGTGCGCGTGGCATCCTGGTGAACATCACTGCCGGTCCTGACCTGTCCCTGGGTGAGTACTCCGACGTGGGTTCGATCATCGAAGCCTTCGCTTCCGAGCACGCGATGGTCAAGGTCGGTACCGTTATCGATCCGGACATGCGCGACGAACTGCACGTGACCGTGGTTGCCACCGGTCTGGGCGCGAAAATCGAGAAGCCTGTGAAGGTCATCGACAACACCGTTCACACCTCCATGGCTTCGGCTCAGGTGCAGCAACCGGCTCCGGCCCGTCAGGAAGCGCCAGCGGTGAACTACCGTGATCTGGACCGTCCGACCGTCATGCGCAACCAGGCTCAGGCCGGTGCTGCGGCTGCCGCGAAGATGAATCCGCAAGATGACCTGGACTACCTGGACATCCCGGCTTTCCTGCGTCGTCAGGCTGATTGATGGAATGTATCAGGGCTATGAAGGTGATTGGTGTTCAGCAAAGGCATGGTCTGCTATCATCGCCAGCCTTTGTTGATACCAGTTCGCAATTTGCGCTGAAGCGGCCCAAGCCATGATTAAACAACGCACACTGAAAAATATTATCCGTGCCACAGGTGTAGGCCTGCACTCCGGTGAGAAGGTCTATCTGACCCTCAAGCCTGCGCCTGTCGACACTGGCATTGTGTTTTGTCGCGCTGACCTCGACCCTGTGGTGCAGATTCCTGCCCGCGCGGAAAACGTCGGTGAAACCACTATGTCGACGACGCTGATTAACGGCGACGTCAAAGTGGACACGGTAGAGCACTTGCTCTCGGCCATGGCTGGCCTGGGCATCGATAACGCCTACGTCGAGCTCTCCGCGTCCGAAGTCCCGATCATGGATGGCAGCGCTGGACCTTTCGTATTCCTGATTCAATCGGCAGGCCTGGAAGAACAGGACGCCGCCAAGAAATTCATCCGCATCCTGCGTGAAGTGACAGTGGAAGACGGCGACAAGCGCGCCACTTTCGTCCCTTTCGAAGGGTTCAAGGTGAGCTTCGAGATCGATTTCGATCACCCGGTTTTCCGGGACCGCACCCAAAGTGCAAGCGTGGATTTTTCCAGCACTTCGTTCGTAAAAGAAGTCAGCCGCGCGCGTACTTTCGGTTTCATGAGTGACATCGAGTACCTGCGCAAGCACAACCTCGCACTCGGCGGTAGCGTTGAAAACGCAATCGTGGTCGATGCCGATGGCGTACTGAACGAAGACGGCCTTCGCTATGAAGACGAATTCGTGAAGCACAAGATCCTCGATGCAATTGGCGATCTGTACCTGCTGGGCAACAGCCTGATTGGTGAGTTCAAAGGCTTCAAGTCCGGTCATGCACTGAACAACCAGCTGCTGCGCAAGTTGATTGAGCAGACAGATGCGTGGGAAGTGGTGACGTTCGAAGACGCCAGCACCGCACCAATCTCTTACATGCGCCCGGTTGCGGCGGTGTAAGTAAAAAACCTCTCTAGTTTTTTGAAGGCCATCCTCGGATGGCCTTTTTTATGCCTGTGGTTTTTGTAAGGGCTGAATCGCCAGTCAGGCAGCCACCACCACGCGATTACGCCCACCTTCCTTGGCCTGATACAACGCCTTGTCCGCCGCAAACAACAATTGCTCCAGCGTCATCACGCTGGCCGTCGTCCAGGAACTGATGCCGATACTCACCGTCATCGGCACCTGCGCACCCTCGACCAGCGGTAGCTGCTCCACCGCTTCACGAATGTTTTCGGCGATGCGTAGCGCGCCCTGACTGTCGGTTTCGGCCAGAATCACCGAAAACTCCTCACCGCCATACCGTGCCACCAGATCCGCTGGCCGTCGCACGCTCGCCGTGATGACTTTGGCCAACTCGCGCAAAGCCTGATCCCCGGCCTGATGGCCATGTTGGTCGTTGAACGCCTTGAAGTGATCGGCATCGATCATCATCACCGACATCGGCAGGCCTGAACGCTGGGCGCGGAACCACTCGTGGCGCAGCGACTGATCGAGCATGCGCCGGTTGGCCACGCCGGTCAGTGCATCGGTGGCCGCCAGTTGTGCCAGTTCGCGCTCGGCCCGTTGGCGCAAACGCAGTTCCCGGGCGAGCAGCCATGTCAGCCACAACAGCCCCAGACACAAGACGCCAGTGGCTCCGCTGATGAGCATCGCGGTGCGACGCCAGGTGGCGAACACTTCATCGCTGGACAACGCCACCATCACGGTCAGCGGTAAATTGCCGACCCGCGAATAGGTATAGAGACGCTGTTGCTGATCCATGCTCGAGGTGCTGGTGAAACTGCCGTTGCCATCCTTGTCGCGCAGGATCCGTATCACGTTGGGCCGGTTGCCGAAACTCTTGCCGATCGAATCACTTTGCAGATAAGGCTTCTGCGCCAGCAGAACACCGTCGTTATCGATGATGTTCAGCGTGCTGTCCTTGCCAATATCGAGGCTGTTGAACAACTGGTCGAAGTAGTCGAGTTTCATCGACGCCACGGCTACCCCGACGAACTCGCCGGTGTCTGAGGACATCCGTCGGCTGAAGCTGATGCGCCACTGGTTGGCCTCATCGCAGTCGCAACGGGTCTTGAACGGGCGACTGATGAACATGCCGACATCGCGGTTGAAAGCGTGGGCGAGGAAGTAGTCACGGTCGGCGAAATTGCCCGGTTTCGGTTCGACCCGTGAAGAGTCGGCAACCACATCGCCGTGCTTGTCGAGCAACAGAATGTCGCCCTTGAAGCGCGCCGTGGTCGAGCGGTCGAACAGCGCCAGATGACGGATCTGCGGCGAGACGTTTTGCAGGTCATCGCGTTGCGCGGCGGCGATCAGGCCTTGCAGCGTCAGGTCGTACAGCTCGACCGTGCGCAGCACATCGGCATCAATCAGTTGGGCGATGGTGGTGGCGCTGCGCGTCGCCGATTCGCGAGCGTTGGCGTGCTCGCGAATCAACAGAAAGGTGACGATGCACACAATCGCAATCACGCTCAACAGGCTGCCGCAAATCAGCAGCAGCTCGGGGCGCCCGGTCTTGCCCGCAACAGGTGGGGTACGGCTCGCGATCATGATGGGGGCTATCGGTTGGAAGGTCTTGTAAGCGTAGTTGGACTGACGCCACTTACCCATGTGGGAGCGGGCTTGCTCGCGAATGCGGAGTATCAGGCAACATGGATCTCGACTGATGGACCGTATTCGCGAGCAAGCCCGCCCACAGGGTACGTCACCCAGTTTGAATCGGGTGTGATAGTGCGGATCTTAGAAGACGTTGATCGGGTAGTCGATGATCACGCGATATTCATCGGTGTCGGTGTCCAGCAAGCCGTAGCCGTTGCCGCCCCGGTTGGTCGCCCATTGCAGGCGTATCGACAGGTCTTTGGCCTGACCGCTCTGTACGACGTACTTCAAGTCGATGTCGCGCTCCCAGTGCCTGGCGTTGTCACCGTCGGCGCTGTACCACTTGGAATACCCCTTGCTGTCCGGGTCGACCTTGCTCAGATCCAGCGTGCCGCGCGAGTAGGACACCGCCGACGTCAGGCCTGGTACACCGACACCGGCAAAGTCGTACGCGTACTTGAGCTTCCACGAACGTTCGTTCGGGCCGTTGAAGTCCGAGTACTGCTGCGAGTTGTCGAGGTAAACGCTGTCGCCCTGGCTGATGTAATCGAACGGCGTGTTGCCGTTGACCCGCTGGTAGGCGGCGGTGACGCTGTGACTGCCGATACCTACAGTGAAATGCAGGCTGTAGGTGTTGTTGTCGATGTTGCCGAGCAGCGCATCGCCGGTGTCCTGGGTGTGATAGAAGTGCACGCCCGGGTTGAGGCTGACCAGTTCGTTCACCTGCCAGGTGTAATCCAGGTCGTAGTAGTACTGGTTCCAGATGTCCTTCAGTTCGGCAGCGTAGAGGTTGCTGGTCAGGCCTTCGACACCGCTCCAGGACACACCAGCCCAGTTCAGGTGCCGGCTCTCGTCGCCATCGGCCAACTCGCCGTAAGAGGTGCCGATACGCGTGCGGCCGCTCTGGTTGTACGGTTTGGTGAAGCTGGCCTGGCCGCCTTCAATCAGCCAGCCATCAAAGCTGTGATTGGTCAGGCTGACGCCGCGAAAGGTCTGCGGCAGCATACGGCTGTCACCGCCGGCGATCACCGGGTTGGTGAGGAATAGATCACCGGCCTTCAACTCGGTGTCGAACGCGCGCATTTTCAGCGTACCACCCGCCGTGGAAAACGCGCCCGGTGCTTTGCCGTTGCCATCGCTGATCGGCAGGATGCTCGAACCGTCCGTGCCGCCACCGCCATCGAGCTTCAGCCCGAGCATGGCGTGGGCATCGATGCCGAAGCCGACCGTGCCCTCGGTATAACCCGACTGGAAGACCCCGAGAAAACCCTGGCCCCACTCAATGTTGTCGTCCGTCTTTTGCAGGCGGTTGCGATTCATGTAGTAGTTGCGGGCGTTGAGGTTGAGGCTCGAGCCTTCGACAAAGCCCTCCGCGCCAGGTTCGTCGGCGTGAACGGCGGGGGCAATCGTTGCGGCAATTGCAATGAACAACGGGGTGAAGCGGACTGGGTAACGCACGTGCGGTAAAGCTCCTTGGGTCAACTGACACTTCAATGTTTTGAGGTGCATGATGTTTCTTGTTGTTACAGACGAACCAAACGGCTTTCACACCACAACGAAAAAAGGCCGCTGAATATCAGCGGCCTGGAATGACGACGGTTGAACGGGAAGAGCCAAACAACCGCGTCGAGGGAATCGTTTGAGCGGTGCGCGACTCAGCTGTCTTTCTCGGCTGCCTGAGCCTGGGAAGTAGCGGCCTGAGGGGCTTGCGTGGCGTCTTGAGCCTTGGCCATCACTTCGGCCTGATGCTGATTGAATGCCTGAGCGCGAGCGACATTTTGCGTCACGAACGCCTGCGATTCTTCAGCCATCGCCATCGGCGACAGGATCAATGAGGACAAAACGAAAACGCTGGCAATACCCATACTGTTGGACATCTTGAAAACCTTCTCGCTTGGCGAGTGCTGTTTGGTGCGGGCAAAGATAAGGTTGCCGGGCGACGGGAAACAGCGCGATTTTCATAAATGACTGTTGCGGGAATGGCAATGATCTCGGTCCTCAGACGGGCAAATGAATCCCGAAGGTGTTCATTCCGCGATCACTGCGCACAAACACATCCCCCCCATGCATCAGCGCAATCGCCTTGACGATCGCCAGCCCCAACCCGTGATTGTTGCCGCTGTTGCTGCGCGACGCATCCACCCGGTAGAAACGCTCGAACAAGCGCGGCAAATGCTCGCTGGCAATCGGCGAGCCGGGGTTGGCCACACCGATACTCACCTGATGTTCCTCGACCGCGATCTGCACTTCGATCACCTGTCCCGGTGCGGTGTGTTGCACCGCGTTGCTCAGCAGATTGATCAGTGCCCGGCGCAGATGAGCGATCTCGATCTGCACCTGCGCATCGCCGCTTACCCGAACCTGGACTTGCGCATCTTCGAGGATGAAGTCGAGGTATTCGAGAGTAGTCGCCACCTCATCGGCCAGCGAGGTCGAGGTCAGTTTGGTGGCCTTGCTGCCCTGATCGGCGCTGGCCAGAAACAGCATGTCGTTGATGATCGAGCGCAGGCGTTCCAGTTCTTCGAGGTTGGATTGCAGCACTTCGAAATAATGCTCGGCAGAGCGCCCGCGAGTGAGGGCGACCTGGGTCTGGCCGATCAGGTTGGTCAACGGTGAGCGCAGCTCATGGGCGACGTCGGCGTTGAAGGATTCCAGCCGTGAATAGGCTTGTTCAACCCGCTCCAGTGTCGAGTTGAACGAGTCGACAAACTGCTCGAGCTCCGGCGGCAGCGGCGACAAACGCAGGCGCCCGGCCCGCAACGGCGGTGCCAAACGCTGGGCTTCGTGGGACAGTTTGATCAGCGGCTTGAGGCCGATCCGCGCCACCCAGTAACCCAAGGCCGAGGCCAGCAGCACGCCGATCACCGCCAGACTGACCAGCGCGATCAGCAACTGATGCTGGGTCTGGTGAAAGGTTTCGGTATCGATGCCGATCATGAAGCGCAGCGGCGGGCGCTGATCCTTGGCCGGCAGTTCGGTCAGCAACACTTTCAGCGGGTAGGGATGGTCGGGCAGTTGCAGATCGCGCATGCCCAGCGGGCCTTGGGCAAACGCGCGGATCAAGGCATCCGGCTCGCCAAATTCGTACCCCGGATTGCCGCTGACCACCCAGAAACGGATGCGTTTGTCTTCTTCGCCGAGCAGCTTGAGCTTGGCGTTGATCTTCACCCAATGCTCGGGGGTGCCATAGCGGTTGAGCGCGGATTCGAGCACGCTGTAACGCGCATCGAGCTCCGCTTCCGGCAGCAGGCCCAGGCCTTTGTCCACTTGTTGATACAGCGCGCCGCCGATCAACAGGAACACCAGCAGCGCCACCAGCGTGAACATGCCGCTCAAGCGCAGGGCGATAGAGTTACTGGACATCACGGCTCTCCAGCACATAACCCATGCCGCGAATGGTATGCAGCAGTTTTTCGTCGAACGGCCCGTCAAGCTTGGCGCGCAGGCGTTTGATCGCGACTTCGACAACGTTGGCATCGCTGTCGAAATTGATGTCCCAGACCATCTCGGCAATCGCGGTTTTCGAAAGGATTTCACCCTGACGCCGCGCCAATACACTGAGCAGCGAGAACTCTTTGGCAGTCAGATCCAGTCGCGTGCCAGCACGGGTCGCCTTGCGGCTGATCAAATCGATCCACAGGTCGGCGATGCTCACTTGCACCGGTTCATGGCCACCGCTGCGGCGGGTCAGCGCTTGCAGGCGTGCGACCAGTTCAAGGAAGGAGAACGGTTTGCCGAGGTAATCGTCGGCACCGTCGCGCAGGCCTTTGATGCGGTCTTCGACGCGCTCGCGGGCGGTGAGCATGATCACCGGGGTTTGCTTGCGCGCACGCAATGCGCGCAGTACGCCGAAGCCGTCGAGGCCCGGAAGCATGACGTCGAGGACGATCACCGCATAGTCGCTTTCCAGCGCCAGGTGCAGGCCTTCGACGCCGTCGCGGGCCAGATCCACGGTGTAACCCTGTTCCGTCAGACCGCGGTGCAGATAATCCGCGGTTTTTTCCTCGTCTTCGATAATCAGAACGCGCATGACCCTGCCTCAGTCTGTGGTCGCCAGTGCCGCTACGGGCAGTGGTTTGGGCCGGTGGAACAGCCGCTCAAGCCACAAGTATATGACTGGAGTGGTAAACAGCGTCAGCATCTGGCTGACCAGCAAACCGCCAACCACCGCGATCCCCAACGGCTGGCGCAGCTCGGCGCCGGTGCCATAACCGAGCATCAGCGGCAATGCGCCGAGCAACGCGGCGAGGGTGGTCATGATGATCGGCCGGAACCGCGTCAGGCACGCTTCGAAGATCGCATCCTGTGGCGCCAGCCCGCGATTGCGCTGAGCCTCCAGCGCAAAGTCGATCATCAGAATGCCGTTCTTCTTGACGATACCGATCAGCAACACCAGCCCGATCAACGCCATGATCGAAAAGTCCTGGCCGCAGATCCACAGCATGATCACCGCACCGAGACCCGCCGCCGGCAGCGTCGAAATGATTGTCAGCGGGTGCACGAAGCTCTCGTACAGCACGCCGAGAATGATATACACCGCCACCAGCGCCGCCAGAATCAGCCACGGCTGACTGGCCAGCGAACTCTGGAATGCCTGCGCCGCGCCCTGGAAATTGCCGCTGATCGCGGTCGGCATGCCGATCTCGGCCTTGGCCTGGTTGAGCAGAATCACCGCGTCGCCCAGCGCCACGCCGGGCGCAAGGTTGAACGACAGGTTGGCGGCCGGGAACATGCCGTCATGGGCAATCGACAGCGGGCCAATGGTCGGTGCATCGAATTTGGCCAGCGCAGACAGCGGCACCATCTCGCCACTCAGCGGCGAGCGCAGGTAGAAATAGTTGAGGCTTTCGGCCTTGCCGCGTTGCTGAGTGTCCAGTTCCAGAATCACGTTGTACTGGTTGACCTGGGTTTGGAACTCGTTGATTTGCCGTTGGCCGAAGGCGTCATACAGTGCTTCATCGACGTCGCTTGCCGTGAGGCCGAAACGCGCGGCGGCGCTGCGGTCGATGCTGATGTGGGTGATGCTGCCGCCCAGTTGCAGGTCGTTGGAAATGTCGCGGAACGCCGGGATGCTGCGCAGTTTCTCCGTGAGTTTCTGGGTCCAGGTGGCGAGAGTCGGCCCGTCGTTGCTCTTGAGCACGTATTGATACTGCGCACGGCTCGGGCCGGAGCTTAAGTTGATGTCCTGGCCGGCGCGCAGGTAAAGGACGATGCCGGGCACTTTCATAAGCTGGGGACGGATGCGGTCGATGAACTGACTGGCCGAGACATCACGGTCGCCGCGTTTTTTCAGTGCGATCCAGAAGCGGCCGTTGGCGATGGTCTGGTTGCTACCGGACACGCCGACCGAGTGGGAGAAGGCTTGTACGGCCGGATCGGCGGCGACGATTTCAGCCATCGCCAGGTGTTTTTTCACCATGTCGCCGTAGGAAATGTCTGCAGCGGCTTCGGTGGTGCCGAGGACGAATCCGGTGTCCTGCACCGGGAAGAAACCTTTCGGGATAAAGATGTAACCGGCGATGGCCATCGCCAGCGACAAACCGAACACGCCAATCATCAGTTTCTGATGGGCGAGGGCGCGACGCAGGCCTTTTTCGTACCAGCCAAGCAGGCGTTCGCTGAACCCCGGTTTGTCGTTGGCGTGATGAACTGGTTTGCGCATGAACAATGCGG
This sequence comes from Pseudomonas atagonensis, assembly GCF_011369485.1. Classification (GTDB taxonomy): domain Bacteria; phylum Pseudomonadota; class Gammaproteobacteria; order Pseudomonadales; family Pseudomonadaceae; genus Aquipseudomonas; species Aquipseudomonas atagonensis. The sequence goes on from NZ_VXCA01000023.1 coordinate 152,316, forward strand.
CAAGGGTCGGCGCCAGCGTCAGCGACACCACCACGGAAATCATGATGGTCGAGGTTGCGGTCAGGGCGAATTCCTTGAACAGTCTCCCGACCACGCCCCCCATGAACAGCAGCGGAATAAACGCCGCTACCAGCGAGAAACTGATCGAGACCACGGTGAAACCGATTTCGCCCGCGCCCTTGATCGCCGCTTCGCGCATGTCGTCGCCAGCCTCCAGATGCCGGTGGATGTTTTCCACCACGACGATCGCATCGTCGACCACAAACCCCACGGCCACCACGATGGCCACCAGCGTCAGGTTGTTCAGGCTGAAACCGAGGATGTACATCAGGGCGAAACTGGCGACCAGCGACACACCGAGCACTGCCGACACAATCAGCGTCGCCGACAACTGGCGCAGGAACAGCGCCATCACCGCCACCACCAGCAGGATCGCGATCATCAGCGTGATCTCGACCTCATGCAGCGAGGCGCGGATGGTCTGGGTACGGTCAATCAGGGTTTTCACCTGCACCGAGGCGGGCAGCATGGCCTCCAGACCGGGCAGGGCGGTTTGAATTCGGTCCACCGTCTCGACGATATTCGCGCCGGGTTGGCGCGAAATCACCAGGTTCACCCCCGGTTGGTCACCGGCCCAGGCTTGCACGTAGGCATCTTCCGAACCGTTGACGACTTTGGCGACATCACGCAGGTGAACCGGGGCGCCATCCTTATAGGAAACGATGAGTTGGCTGTAGTCCTCGGGATGGAACAACTGGTCGTTGGTCGACAGCGTGGAAATGCTCGATTCGCCGTACAGCGCGCCCTTGGCCAGGTTGAGGCTGGTCTGCTGGATCGCCAGACGAATGTCGGCGAGGGTCAGGCCGATAGCGGCGAGTTTGTCAGCCGAGGCTTGAACACGAATCGCCGGACGTTGCTGACCAGTGATGTTGATTTGGCCTACGCCGTCGATCTGACTGATCTGACGGGCGAGCAGGGTTTCCACCAGGTCACTGAGTTCAGTGCCGGGCATCTGAGTCGAGCTGACACTGAGGATCAGTACCGGGCTGTCGGCCGGGTTGACCTTCTTCCAGGTCGGCAGCGTCGGCATGTCTTTCGGCAGCTTGCCGGCGGCGGTGTTGATCGCTGCCTGGACTTCCTGGGCGGCGGTGTCGATGCTTTTGTCGAGGGTGAATTGCAGGGTCAGCAGGCTCGAACCCAAGGCACTGCTGGAGGTCATCTGGGTCATGCCGGGGATGGCGCTGAATTGCACCTCCAGCGGCGTGGCCACGGACGAGGCCATGGTATCGGGGCTGGCGCCGGGTAATTGTGCGGATACCTGAATTGTCGGAAATTCCGCTTCCGGCAGTGGGGCGATTGGCAAACGCGGGAAGGCAATCGCACCGACCAGCACCAGCGCGATGGTCAGCAGAATCGTCGCAACCGGGTGGTTGATGCACCACGTGGAGACGCCTTTGTGCGCCTTCATGGTTTCGGCTCCGCTTGTACCACTTGCGGCGGCTCACTCATGACCTGCACGGTCGAACCGGGCTTGAGCCGCGACTGGCCGTCGGTGACCAGGACGTCACCGGCCTTCACGCCTTTGATGATGTCCTGGCCGCTGCCCTGATAAACCATCTGCACCTGCACGGCTTCAACCTTGTCGCCGTTGACCCGGTAAACGAAGTGTTGGTCGAGGCCACGTTGTACGACGGTGGGCGGGACGACCAGCGCATCTTTGTCCAGAGCCGTCTGAATTTTTACCGTCACCAACAGACCGGGCCAGAGTTTCTGGCTGGCGTTGTCGAATTCGGCCTTGGCGCGGATGGTGCCGGTGTTGGCGTTGATCTGGTTGTCGATCAGGGTCAGGTGGCCTTCGCCGAGCAGGTTGCCGGTTTCGCCGTCGGTGTCGGCGCCGATGTAGGCCTTGACCTGCGCGCGCTGCGGATCGTTGATCAGGCCTTGCAGGGTCGGCAGCATTTGCTGGGGTAGGGAGAACTCCACGGCAATCGGGTCGATCTGGGTGACGGTGAACAGGCCGGCGGTGTCGGTCATGCGCAGGAAGTTGCCTTCATCGACCGTGCGAATACCGACGCGACCGGTGACCGGGGAGTGAATCTGCGTGTAGGAAAGTTGTACCTGCGCCGCGTCAATCGAAGCCTGATTGCCTTGGGCGGTCGCTTTGAGTTGGTTGACCAGCGCTTGTTGCTGGTCGTAGGTCTGCTTGGAGACGCCGTCGTCAACGCTGAGCAGTTTGTAGCGTTTGAGGTTGACCAAAGCGACTTGCAGTTGCGCCTGGCTTTCGCCCAGTTGGGCGCGGGCCTGGTCGAGGCTGGCGCGGATGGAGCGGTCGTCGATGGTGGCGAGGAGGTCGCCGGCCTTCACCAGTTGGCCTTCTTTGACGAGGATTTTGGTAAGGATGCCGTCGATCTGTGGGCGCACGACAACGCTGTGCAGGGAGAGTACCGAGCCGATGCCGCTGGTGTAGCGGGGGACGTCTTTTTCGCTGACCGCTATGACTCGCACGGGGATGGCGGTGGGGGTGGCGAGTTTGGTT
>NZ_VXCA01000024.1 GCF_011369485.1 Pseudomonas atagonensis
CCGACCAGACGGTAGAATCGCCCACCCCGCCAACCCCCTTCGGAGCGAAGATGGACATCAAGCAACTGAAATTCCTCATCGCCCTCGACGAAACCCGCCACTTTGGCCAGGCTGCCGCGCGCTGCCACATCACCCAGCCCACGCTGTCGATGCGTCTGCGCAGCCTCGAAGAAGAACTCGATCTGCCGCTGGTCAACCGTGGCCAGCGCTTTGAAGGGTTTACCGCGCCGGGCGAGCGCGTACTGGCGTGGGCGCGCTCGGTGATGGCGGCTTATGACGGATTGCACGCTGAAGCGGCAGCGTGTCGCGGCAACCTCATCGGCACGCTGCGCCTTGGGGTCGTACCGCTGTCAAGTTTCGATCCGTTGCCGCTGATGCAACGCCTGCACGCCGCGCATCCGAACCTGCGCTTTGAAATGTCGGCGTTGAGCTCCGAGCAAATCCTCGAACACCTGGCGAACAACCGCATCGACCTGGGCGTTTCCTATCTCGACCGTCTCGACAACGAGCGTTTTGAATCCCTGGCCTTCAGCGAAACGCGCATGGGCCTGCTCTACGATCAGCGCACCTTCACGTTTGGCGAGGCGCCATTGAGCTGGGAAGCGCTGATCGAGTTGCCGCTGGGCATGCTCACCAGCGGCATGCATTTTCGCCAGTCCATCGACCACAACTTCCACAGTCGTGGTCTGACCCCGCAACCGCTGCTGCAAACCGATGCCGTCCATCAATTGTTACAAGCCGTGCACGGCGGATTTTGCTGCGCGATCATGCCGCTGGACGGCGGCCTGGAAAAACTCACCGATCACCTGCGCCTGCAACCTATCGAAGACGCCCGCACGCTCGCGCCGCTGGGCCTGATCATGCGTCGCGGCGCCCCGCGTTCGGCGCTGGCCGAGGCTTGTTTCGCGCTGTATGAGAGATCACCAACCGACGCTTGATCGACGGCGTCTATCGATAGATCGACAGTAGCGATTAGACGCGACAAGTTGCCGCGCCTAGTCTTAACGTTGATCAAACCGTCGGTGATGCCATGAACGCCAAGCGCCCAGCCTGCGCGGCGCCTGCACTTGAAACGCCCGCGCCCCTCGCCAGCCAGACCTACAGTTACAGCGATCTACCCCGTGAGGAATCGGCCAGCACCGCGCTGGCCGAGGAAGTTGCGTTGGCGATCGCCTACAACGGCATCAGTCAGGCGGTGATGCTGGTGACGCCGACCGACCTTGAAGACTTCATCGTCGGTTTCAGTCTCGGCAGCGGCATCATCATCGACGCCACGGACATTTATGACCTGCAACTGAGCGGCGCGGGCTCGGCGCAGTACGCGCAAGTGACCATCGCCAACCGCGCCTTCTGGAACCTCAAGCAACAGCGCCGGCAACTGGCGGGTACCAGCGGTTGCGGACTGTGCGGCGTGGAGGCGGTGGAACAGGCGCTGCCCGATCTCAAGGTCTTGCCCGGCGCGCCGTTGCCGCCGATTGAATGGCTCGACGGTCTGCGCCAGCGCATCGGCGCGTTCCAGCCACTCGGCCAGCATTGCGGGGCGGTACATGCGGCGGTGTTCATGAATGCCAGCGGTGAATTGCTGTTCGGTCGCGAAGACATCGGCCGGCACAACGCCCTCGACAAACTGATCGGCGGGCTGATCCGCCAGAAAATATCCACAGAAGGCGGACTGGCGATTGTCACCAGCCGTTGCAGTCTCGAATTGATCCAGAAAGTCTTGCGCGCGGGCATCCAGACCCTGGTCAGCCTGTCCGCACCCACGGGCCTTGCCGTGCAATGGGCCCGGCGACACAACCTCAATCTCATCCACCTGCCGCAGAAAAGTGCGCCGCGGGTGTATAGCCCCGCGATGGAGAATCAAGCGTGAGCCAACATCATCAAGCCGACCAGAAACCTGTCCCGCGATACAAGCCTTATAAAGGCGCAGCCGGCGGCTGGGGTGCCCTGATCAGTGTGGCTCAGGCCTGGTTGACCAGCGACAACGCGCTGAAAAACCTGCGCATGATGCTCAAGACCAACCAGAACGGTGGCTTCGACTGCCCGGGTTGCGCCTGGGGCGATTCGCCGGAAAGCGGCATGGTCAAGTTCTGCGAGAACGGCGCCAAAGCGGTGAACTGGGAAGCGACCAAGCGCCGGGTAGACGCCAAGTTCTTCGCCAAACACAGCGTGACGTCTTTGCTGGAGCAGAGCGATTACTGGCTCGAATATCAGGGTCGCCTGACCGAGCCGATGGTCTACGACGCCGAAACCGATCGTTACAAAGCGATCAGTTGGGACGATGCCTACGCGCTGATCGGCAAACACCTGCAAGGCTTGTCGAGCCCGGATCAGGCCGAGTTCTACACCTCGGGGCGCGCCAGCAACGAAGCGGCGTACCTCTATCAACTGTTCGTGCGCGCCTACGGCACCAACAACTTCCCCGATTGCTCGAACATGTGCCACGAGGCCAGCGGTGTGGCGTTGGCGCAAAGTGTCGGCGTCGGCAAAGGCACCGTGACCTTCGACGATTTTGAACACGCCGATGCGATTTTCGTCTGGGGCCAGAACCCCGGCACCAACCACCCACGCATGCTCGAACCGCTGCGTGAAGCGGTAAAACGCGGAGCCCAGGTGGTCTGCATCAATCCGCTGAAAGAGCGTGGTCTGGAGCGTTTCCAGCATCCGCAACACCCGATCGAAATGCTCACCAACGGCGACAAACCAACCAACACCGCGTATTTCCGTCCGGCACTCGGCGGCGATATGGCGGTATTGCGCGGCATGGCCAAGTTCCTCCTGCAGTGGGAGCGCGACGCGCAGAAGGCCGGTGCGCCGGCGGTGTTCGATCACGACTTCCTCAATGCCCACAGTGCCAACGTGCTGGAATACCTCGGTGTCGTCGACGACACGCCGTGGGAGCAGATCGTCGCGCAGTCCGGCCTGACCCTCGTGGAAATCGAGCAAGCGGCGCGCATGTACGCCAAAGGCAAGAACGTGATCATGTGCTGGGCGATGGGCATCACCCAGCACCGCCATTCGGTGCCGACCATCCAGGAAATCGCCAACCTGATGCTGCTGCGCGGCAACATCGGCAAACCGGGCGCCGGCCTGTGCCCGGTACGCGGTCACAGTAACGTGCAGGGTGACCGCACGATGGGCATCAACGAGCGTCCGCCTGTGGCATTCCTCGATTCGCTGGAGCGTCGCTTCCAGTTCAAGGTGCCGCGCCACAACGGGCACAACGTGGTCGAAGCGATTCATGCGATGGCCGAAGGCCGCGCCAAGGTGTTCATCGGTCTGGGCGGCAACTTCGCCCAAGCGACGCCGGACAGCCCGCGCACCTTCCAGGCGCTGAGCAATTGCGACCTGACCGTACAGATCAGCACCAAACTCAACCGCAGCCACCTGGCTCACGGTAAGGACGCGTTGATCCTGCCGTGCCTGGGTCGTACCGACATCGACATCCAGACCGAAGGGCCGCAAGCGGTCACCGTGGAAGACTCGTTCAGCATGGTCCACGCCTCCAACGGCCAGTTGCAGCCGCTGTCGAACCAGATGCGGTCGGAGCCATCGATCATCGCCGGTATCGCCGCCGCGACACTGGGCAGCAAACCGGTGGACTGGAACTGGCTGGTGGCCGACTACGGACGTATCCGCGAGCTGATCGCCGACACCATCCCGAATTTCAAGGAGTTCAACGAGAAGATCAAAAACCCGGGCGGTTTCTACCTCGGCAACAGCGCTGGCGCGCGCAAATGGAACACACCATCGGGTCGCGCCAATTTCCGCGCGAACATGCTGCCAAAGGATCTGGTTCACGAGCGCACCCGCGCCACCGGGCAACTGCCCGATCTGATCCTGCAATCGATGCGTTCCCACGATCAGTACAACACCACGATTTATGGTCTCGACGACCGTTATCGCGGGGTCAAGGGACAGCGCGATGTGCTGTTCGCCAACGAGGCCGACATCATTCGCCTGGGCTTCCGACCTGGGCAGAAGGCTGACATCGTGTCGATCTGGGATGACGGCCGCGAGCGTCGGGTAAAGGGTTTCACACTGCTGGCGTTTGATATCCCTGCCGGGCAGGCCGCCGCGTATTACCCGGAAGTGAATCCGCTGGTGCCGCTGGAAAGCACCGGGGATGGCAGCCATACGCCGACATCCAAATTCATCGCGATTCGCCTGGAAGCAGCGAGTGAGACCGGGTTGATCATGGCCAAATCTGCTTAATGCGGCGACCGACCCATCGCTATCGCGGTAGTCGATCCTAATAATTTATCGCTGCCCTGCACTTTTCAAACGTGCACAAAAAAGGCCGCTTTTTTCACAAAAGCGGCCTGTCCGAAGTAGCTAAAGACCGGCGAAAATCGGTTAAGTTCCGCATAAAAAACAGTAACTTGCGAAATTGTATACAAGTCGTGTTATTCGTCGGATTTCGATTGTCACGCCTATTCCAGAGCCTCAGGATCGCGCCGTCATCCCTTTGAGGCTCCTCTATGAAGTTCTCCTCGATTCTCTTGTTGTCCCTTGGCTTGGTCAGTGGCTTCGCTTCTGCTGGCGGCACCACCGAAGCAGGTGTGGGCGGCGCATTGGGCGGGGTTCTTGGCTCGGTCGTCGGTCAGTCTTTAGGCGGCAGCACAGGTTCAACCATTGGCGCAGCCCTGGGCGGCGCGGGTGGTAGCGCGGTGGGCGCCAACAAACACAGCCGTGGCGAAGCAGCCATTGGCGGTGCGCTGGGCGCAGCCGGCGGTAACGTGGTCGGCCGCAGCATGGGCGGCACCACCGGCAGCCTGATCGGCGCCGCAGCAGGTGGCGGCGCCGGTGGCGCGCTGGGCAACTACATGGGTAACAAGAGCAACGAAGACGACCGTCGTTACGATCGCGGTCGTGATGATCGTCGCTACTACCGCGACGACCACCGTGGTCGCGGCCATGCCTACGGCCATCGCAAGCATCACAAGTACTACCGCCACCACTAAGGCGAATGCTTGAACAAAAATCGCAGCCCTTGGACTGCGATTTTTTTTGCGTTTTTTAAACCACCAGTCGTTCCAGCGCCTCACGCAACCGACCGGGAATAGGTACCGGCTGATTACTGGCCCGATCCACAAAGACATGCACGAAGCGTCCAGCCGCACACGCCTCGGCTTCGCCCACCTTGAACACCGCCAGTTCGTATTGCACCGAACTGTTGCCCAGTTTACCCACGCGCAAACCGATCTCGATCAGATCGGGGAAGGCAATCGATGCGAAGTAATCGCACGCCGAACTGACCACGAACCCCACCACCTCACCGTCATGGATATCCAGGTCACCTACCTGAATCAGGTAGGTATTCACAGCGGTGTCGAAGAAGCTGTAATACGTGACGTTGTTGACGTGGCCGTAAGCATCGTTGTCGTGCCAGCGCGTGGTGATCGGCTGAAAGTGCAGGTAATCACTGCGTTGCGGCATGGGGTTGGACATCAGGTCGATTCCTTGAGTGAGCTATCCAGTCTAAAGGTAAAAACCTTTCCCTCGCGCCGCCAGCTCGCCGATCAGTTGCGCCGGTCTCCACTGATCGCCCTGCCGGGTTTCCAAAGCCTGCAGGCGCCGATGAATGTCTGCCAGGCCCTGATCATCCGCCCAGGCCATCGGCCCGCCTCTTCCCACAGGGAAGCCGTAACCATTCAGATACACCTGATCAATATCGTGGGCCGACTCCGCAATGCCTTCCTGCAAGATCTTCGCGCCCTCGTTGACCAGCGCCAACAGGCATCGCTCGAGAATTTCCTCCGAGCCAATCTCACGACGGTGGAAACCCAAACCTTCGCTGACCCGCAGCACCAGCGCGTCCACTTCAGGATCATGCTCAGCCTGACGACTGCCCGGCTCATAGTGGTAATACCCGTTGCCGGTTTTCTGCCCGAACCGGCCCAATTCGCACAAGCGGTTATCCACCTGAACTTCCGGTGCATCCTGGCCCTTGCCCGCTAACTCACGCGCACGCCATTCCAGGTCGATGCCCACAACGTCGTACATGCGAAACGGCCCCATGGCAAAACCGAAGCTTTGCAACGCCGCGTCGACCTGTTGTGGATAAGCACCTTCGAGCAGCATCTTGCGCGCTTCCAGCACATACGGATGGAGCATGCGGTTGCCGATGAAACCGTGGCAATTGCCCGAGACCACGCAGACTTTGCCCATGCGCTTGCCGAGCGTCAGGGCGGCTTCAAGAACCGCCGGCGAGGTCTGCGCACCGCGAACGATTTCCAGCAGTTTCATGATGTGCGCCGGACTGAAGAAGTGCAGGCCCAGAACCTGGGCCGGACGCCGCGTTGCAGCGGCAATCGCATCGATATCCAGCGCCGACGTATTGCTTGCCAATAACGCTTCAGGCTTGAGCAAGCCATCCAGTTCACGAAAGATTTTCTGCTTGAGCTCAAGGTTCTCGTACACCGCCTCGATCACCAGATCGACATTGCGGATCGCCGCGTAATCCGCCGCAGGCGTGACCCGGGCAATACGTGCATCGGCCTCGGCCTGATCGATGCGGCCCTGACGCACGTTATGCGCATAGGTGTCGGCTACCGTGGCCAGTGCCTGCTCAAGCATCTGCGGATTGTTATCCACCCACTGAACGGCCACACCGGCATTGGCCAGGCACATGACAATGCCGCGGCCCATGGTGCCCGCCCCGATCACGGCGGCCTGCTGAATCTCGAATGTCTGGCTCATGTTGTTCTCTTGTTGGCGATCCAAAGACAGGTCTCACCTTAGTCAGCCATCGACGGTTTTTGAAGTTTATTACCGTGATGACCGACATTCAGCGGATGGATGCAGCCCTTCAATCGAGTCATCCTGCCAGGTGTTGTTCCGCCCAGTGACGTACCTCGGCATACGGATATTCTTCCAGCGCCGCATACCCGGGAATCGCCCGCGCCTTGAGCCGGGTGAACAACGGCACGCTGATCCCGCACAAAAACCGCGTCAGCCGTTCCGCTGTCGGCACATTGCCGGTGTGCAGTTCGTGCCTATGGATAAAATCAGCGCAAAGCGCCGTGAAGTTTTTATCCACAAGCGCCGGCAACGGAGGCGGCTCAGGCAGCCGCGCGACATGCCCGTGGCACACCGAACAATGCCCGCAACGCTCCGGCGCATTGTGATCACCGAAATACTCGGCCAGTCGAAATCCCAGACAATGTTCAGTCGCGAATACATCGAGCATCGCGTGAATCCGTGCCACTTCGGTCTGCTCGTGCCGGGTGAAATAGTCGTGCAACTCGCCGCTCAAAACGTCGCTGTCAAAGTCGCTCCGCAACAGGCTGTAGACCTCGGTCATCTGCTTGCTTTCCAGCTCGACCCAGCCCTTTTCCTGAAAGTAATCCAGTGCTTTGACCACTCGATTGCGCTCTGCGGAATACTGCGCGTACATCGCTTCGAAATTCACCGTGGCCCAGGTACGGGCGCGGCTGGACGTCTGAATGATTGCAGCGACAAAGTCCCTGCGCTCGCCCTCGAATCGCTGCAGTAGCAACTCCGGCTCCAGCAGGTATTTGAATCGGTACTCGGCGTAGTACGCGTAGCGTGGCGCGATCAAGCCACGCAACTCCAGTTGCACCAGCAAGGTTTTCAGTGGCAGCGCACGAATATTGCTCTGATCCGCAAGAGGCCCGAGCAGAAACTCCCACTGCCCTTCCGGCTCCGACGCCTTGGACTCATCAAGCACATAGCGAATGCCTTCGCGCTCCGGCGTGTCGCCATAAACGAAGTTTTCCAGCACGTTGAGGCTGTCGCGATTGGCCAGCACCAGGCAATCCGAGGGCCGCCCGTCACGCCCGGCACGGCCGATTTCCTGGCTGTAATTTTCGATGGATTTGGGCAGATCGAAATGCACCACATTGCGGATGTCGCTTTTATCGATGCCCATGCCGAACGCGATGGTGGCGACGATGCAATTGGACTGTCCGGACATGAAGCGTTTCTGGATCGCCTCGCGTTTGTCGTGGGGCAACCCCGCATGATAGGCCTCGGCCTGGATACCGTTGCGCTCGAGATGCTCGGCAATATGTTCGGCGGTTTTCTGCAGGGTGACGTAGACAATACTCGCCTGCCCGGCGCGCTCCGCCATCCACTCAACCAGACGCCGACGTTTGTCCTGGCCACGTACCGGTTCCACCAGCAGATTGAGATTGGGCCGATAGAAACCGGTGGTGACCACATCGTCGGCGGCGATGGCGAATTTGGTCTGCATGTCGGCGATGACTTTCGGTGTCGCCGTGGCGGTCAGCAGCAGGGTTTGCGGGATGTTGAACTGGCGTTGGTAGTCCGGCAGCTTGAGGTAGTCAGGGCGAAAATTGTGGCCCCACTCGGAGATGCAGTGCGCTTCGTCCACCACCAGCAGCGAGATCGGCACCTGCTGCAAAAAATTACGGAAGCGTTCGTTTTTCAAACGCTCCACGGAGATCATCAGAATTTTCAATTCACCCGAACGGGCACGAGCCATCACGTCATTGGCGTCATCGCGGCTCTGCGCCGAATCAATGCTGCCCGCCGAAATACCGTGGCGTTGCAGAAACGCCAGTTGATCCTGCATCAGGGCCAGCAACGGCGAAACCACCAGCGTCAGGTGCGGCAGCATCAGCGCCGGTAATTGGTAGCAAAGTGATTTGCCGGAACCGGTGGGAAATATCGCCGCCGCCGAGCGCCCGGCCAGTACCGCACTGATCGCGGCTTCCTGCCCCGGTCGAAACTGTGGATAACCAAAAACCTGTTCCAGGGTGTTGTGCATTCGCTGTCACTCCATTGACTGCTGCCATGCCAACAGCCTAGCGGGCGATCGCAGCGAGTCGAGAAAAGGTCGGGGCCAAATCGATTCGGAATGATACAGCGGTTGTCGCAAATCACGCGGTGTGGAGGAAACCTGATCAGTCAAATAACCAAGTGTCCTGAAACTCAGGGACGCAACACCGCCACACGCAACTGCTCGTTCAGCAGTTGCTCATGCACGCCCAGGCTTTTATTGGCCCACAACGCATGGGCCGGACTGATGTCGCCGGTGAACGCTGCTGCCAGTTGGCGAAGATCAGCGACGCTGCGTACGCGCGGGCAAAAAGGTTGCTCGTCACAGTTCTGACTGGCGTTGCGATAGGTGGTGAGCAAGCCATCCCAGAGACCGTCGCGCACGTGTCGGATCGACCGGAGTTGCACGTGCGGCAAGCCCAATTGCTGCTCCAGCCCTTCTTCGTCCAGCGCTTCGCTGGCAAGCAAGGCTTTGGCAAACATCAGCACTTCAGCACGCGACGCGGTGTCCAGATTTGCCTGGCTGGTAAGCGCATCCGGCCAGCCGCTGCGCTCAACATTGCCGAGCATCAATGCATTGCTCGCGTCAGACGCGACCGCCATACGGCAACCACCGACCCACAACAATAAAATCGAGGCCATTCGTAGCCATTGCATACCTAATTCCCTTTAAGCGCGTGTCAGACGTTTGGAAACGCCCTACAGATTCTGGCGCGCACGATACAGCGGTTTGCACTGAATCGCCTGACAAACTCGTAGGAAAATCACCGCCTAGGGGTTTTGCCTTGAAAAAGCTGTGAAATCGCGTAGGGAAAATGCCCGAACCCCGGTAAAACCCCTACGAATACTGTCCCCTCCGGCCATCTTGTTCCATCCGATAACGCCCTCCTATAGTGGCCGGCGCGGCTGAAAACACTTTGTCGGCCCCGAGCGTTTTCGAACAGGACAAGCCTCTTTATGACCGATCGTTATCACCCCCTCAAAACCTGCTACAGCGAAAACCCGGTGCTCGTCATCGACACCGATGCCAGTCACCGTGAACTGCTCAATGCTGCCGATCAACGCCTGCGTGCCGCCAGTGATTTGCTCGAAACCCTTTACTGTTTGTGTTTCAAGCAGGCCGATGCAAAAGACATCCCCAATATCGTCAATGCGCTTTACTTACTGGTTCAAGACGGCTGCGAACTACTGCAAGTTGCAAAGCTGCAATTGAAATAACTGACAGATCTCACAAACATGGAAACAAAGCACACCTTTATTTAATTAACCCACCGACACTGAAGCACGCCATCAACATTATCAAAGGCAAATGCGACTGGCAGCGCGAACAACTGACTGAAATCGAATACAACCGCCTGAAGGCAGCTGGCATTCCCATTGAAGATGTAAAAAACGAAGGCTCCTGGTTCTGGCGTAAATACAACTACGGAGACCGTAGTGTTACTCAGCAAAAGTTGCAGGAGCAAATCATCAGGACTTTCCGCAAAGACAACATTATTCCTACCCAGGTCAACTTGGTGGGCTGGAGCCGTGGTGGAGTCAGTTGCCATATGTTGGCCAACGCAATGCTCAAGGACAGCAAACTTAAAGATATTCCGGTGAATATCTTCGCCCTTGATCCCGTACCCGGCATCGGTAACTTCCAGGAAGAGCGCGTCAAGCTTGGCGCCAACGTCAAAGAGTACGTTGCCTTTTACGCCCGTGATGTACGCTCCAAAGGCTCTAGCTGCGTCATTCCTCAGACCGCCCCCGGTACCAAAACCTCAATCTACCCAATGGTCGGCCGCCACGCGACCATGGCCGGGAACGCCACCTCCGACGGCGGCGTTCCCGCCAGCGCCAGTGACCTGAAAACTCTGATGGAACCTGGCCGCGTCGTCCGCCACTTCGCCGAAACCTGCCTCAAGCGCTGGGGCGTACAACTGAACAAAACCCTTAACCTGACTCAGACCGACCTGGAAAACCTCACCAACGGCATTGTCCGCGATGAAGCCCGGTACAAACGGATGCACAACATCTCCTACACCTGGTTTACCGAACTGGATAAGGGCGAGCGCTACGTGTCTTTGGGCAGTAAAGGGGTACCGTTCTCGACGGTGAAAGGGCCGATTTTTGCCCCTGAAACCGGGTTGACGACCAGCGTGCTGGATGTGGCGGCTTATCGGGTTATTGGTTGAAGACTCTGAGCGAGTAACCGGGCGAAAAAACCTACACCAATGACCTATCTGGTTTTCGTCCAGTTCCTACAAATCCAGACTCCCTTACCGTCTATCGCGGCTTGGTAAGCCAAATCTATAGTCGTGACTGTCGCTGCCAAATCAGCGGCTCGGGTTTGGTCACCCGATGGAATACACAAACGCGTCCGTTGTATGCTGCCGGCACTTCAAATGTCTGCACGCTTAATGGTGGCTGTGTTTGGGACGCCTTTAAGCGTGCCGGACTTGTGTGTTCCTTCGGTTGACCAACCCGAACACAGTCCACCTCCCATCGCTTGGTCACGATGGGGGTGAGTTCATTCAGGATATTTGGAGAACACACTATGAAATCATGGAATCAATTCACCACCGATCGCTACCGCCCACTCGAATCCAACCTCACCGACACAACCCCCCTGATCATCGACACACAGGCCAACCCGCAAGACATCCTCGAATGCGCCGTCCAGCGCCTGCGCGCCTCCGCCGATCTGCTACGCACCCTCTACTGCCTCAGCTTCAAACAAGCCGACGTCGAAGACATCCCCCACATCACCCACGCCCTCTATCTGCTGACACAGGATGGCTGTGACCTGCTGCAAGTCGCGCAGCAGCAAATACTCAATTGGAAAGCACCAGCCTGAAATTGAATGATCGTATCGCTCTTATGCACTCTGTGAGAGCGATCAAAAAAACGGTAATCAAACATGGGAGCAACCATGAGCAAATTCTTTGATGAGCTGATGGAAAGCGTTATCGAAATGGACGAGATCTTACGCAAAAAGCATCGCGATTCAGACTCGAATGCTGATACGAGCGCTTTGATCTTTCAGCAAAAGCAGGCCCATTACGACAAGGTTTGCCGCTCAAACTATTTGGCTAGCCTAAGTATTGAAGGTTTTGAAACCACCCGTGCCGATGCTCAAAAGCCACTTTCCTCACGCATGGAGGTTGTCGAAAAGTACCGTCAAAAATCGGACTGACTCGAGGAAGTGCCAACGTTAAAGTGGCAGTATTCTAGCTATAACAACCGGAAACAGATGGAATAATGCCACTTAACTTCGTTTTTCAGGTCTGGCGGCAAACAGCGTCCTTCAGCTTAAGTGCTATTATTCTGGCAGTTAAGGTTAAAAAATGAAGGAATACTGCCACATGGCCAAGAAAACAGCGCCGCTCTTGCCCTCCACTGCTCGACTTTTGGTCGACCTTGGTGAACGACTGAAGCTGGCTCGCCTACGCCGCAAATTGACGGCCAAGCAGGTCGCCGAAAGGTCAGGCATGTCGCTAACAACCTTGCGCCATTTAGAGTCAGGTGGATCAGGCGTAACCATCGGGGCCTACCTGTCGGTCATGCAAGTGCTGGGGCTGGAAAAGGAACTGAACAAACTGGCTGCAGCCGATGAAATGGGTCGCCAATTGCAGGATGCGCAGTTAATGCCAGCAACACGATCCACCACCAAAAAGCCCCAGCGAGTACGAGCAGCCAGTGCGGCAAAAAAGGGCGCATCCGAACACCTCGGGACTTCAAATGTTATCGATGCCGCCACTACCACGAAAATTCCGGCTGACTTCCCCCTCAACACACACTCACTCTCCAGCCTTTTGAACAAGAAGAAAAAGGCCGGCCCCCCAACAGGTGAAGAATGACGCTGATTGCTGTTTATGCAGACTGGGAATCCTTGAAAGGCGCCAGACGCCTCGGATTTCTACACGCAAGGAAAACACGCAACACCAACGTGTTCGAATTTGAGTACGACCCTAAGGCGTTGGCCGATCCCGAGTTGAGTTCCATATTTCTAGACCCGCGCATCGGCCCCTTCGAAGGCCGCCAATTCCCCGGCGAACATCAGAGCCGCTTTGGCGTCTTTGCAGACTCAAGCCCCGATCGCTGGGGCCAACTGCTGATGAAACGCCGTTTGGAAAGGGACATTCGCGACGGCTTGATCCCCAAAGACAGCAAGCTATTCGAATCCGACTACCTGCTTGGCGTCCACGACCTGTTCCGTGTCGGCGCCCTTCGCTACAAACTCAATGACGAAGGCAACTTCCTCGACGACCGCGACGGCGTTGCAGCTCCACCCTTTGTCGAGCTAAGCGCGCTGGAACAGGCAAGCCTCGCCTTGGAAAACGATAGGGACAACACAGCCAGCGAGGGCCGCGAATGGCTAAGAATGCTCATCGCACCGGGTGGCTCACTGGGCGGCGCCAGACCGAAAGCCAGCGTCGTCGACGAGTTCGGCCAACTGTGGATCGCCAAATTCCCAAGTACGAGGGATGGCTACGATGTTGGTGGTTGGGAATTTGTAGTAAACGCTTTGGCGGTCAACTGTGGTCTACGTGTTGCGACCGGCATGGC
The DNA here is from genome assembly GCF_011369485.1 of Pseudomonas atagonensis. Taxonomy (GTDB): domain Bacteria; phylum Pseudomonadota; class Gammaproteobacteria; order Pseudomonadales; family Pseudomonadaceae; genus Aquipseudomonas; species Aquipseudomonas atagonensis. The sequence continues at coordinate 13,318 of NZ_VXCA01000024.1, forward strand.
CCGACGCTACGCAAGCGATCACCACTGCTTTTTGGTGAAGCGTTTCGACCGAACCGAACGCGGCGGCCGACATCACTTCGCATCAGCCATGACCATGACCAACCGCGTCGACGGCGACGACGCCTCTAGCGGCGCCAGCTATCTAGAGTTGGCGGAAGTAATCATGGAACACGGCTCGGAACCCAACACCGACCTCCGTGAACTCTGGTCACGAATCGTCTTCAACATCCTGGTCTCCAACACCGACGACCACCTCCGTAACCATGGTTTTATTCTGGATCCTGGTCGGGGATGGCGATTGTCCGCAGCGTACGACATGAATCCGGTGGCGCATGCTGATGGGTTGAAGCTGAACATCACGGACTCCGATAACGCCTTGGACTTGGAGCTGGCGAGAGAAGTGGCGGAGTATTTTCGGGTTAGCCGCTCGGATGCTGCAAGCATCATTGAGAGTTTTCAACGTGTGGTGAATCAATGGCGCACAGTTGCCGGAGCCTTGAGATTGACGTTAAACGAACAGGAAAAAATCGCTCATGCGTTTCTCTAATCAGAAATCTAACCCACCATCACGATAGGCGTCAGAACTCAAAAACGAGCATCAATCCTTGAGTACGCGACCGCGTTTGTGTTCAGTGAATCCGTCCGTATGACCGCACAAGGCTTCCAGTAAATCTACGAACACCTTGCTCAAACTGCTAGCAAAATGCCGCTACTGGAACTACTCTTTGACAAAATTTTGCAATTCCAGTCATAAATTCAACAAAAAATGCCACTAAGGATGAGAGGCGACATGTTCAAGGATAGAAAATGCAACACCTCGATACAACAACGAATAGTTGTTAAAACTTTTAATTTATATCAACGACCCATTTCCGCTTTCGATATGCGCTGCATATTGACGCACCTATTAAAACTTCCTAGTACAAAAATTCACTGATGGATTAGAGATGATACTTAACCAAACACAAGACCCCAAAGCATGGGAACGGTATTTTAAAGATATAGTTCGAAAACATTACCAGCCGGCGAACTATAGAGACGTTCCAGACGAGCATTGCGGGGACTTTGGGGTTGAGTGCTACACTCTATGCGGGCATGTATTTCAATGCTATCTACCAGAACAGGATACTGACCTAAAAAAATTATTAGAAGCACAAAAAGATAAAATACGTACAGATATTCGAAAATTCACCTCAACAAATGTGACCCCGCTGACAAAATTATTTGGGGATATAAAAATTTCACGGTGGATATTAGGGACGTCTGTTAACAAATCAGCGGAGCTCACACAGTACTGTGCACAAAAATCTTTAAAGGCTAGAAATCTAAATGTGCCCTACATTTCAGATGACTTTCAGATACTCGTCCACACCGAAGATGATTACCCACAAGAAGTTCTTTCGCTGCAGCAATCCGCCTACCAATTGAATCTTAACTTTGAAGATGTCTCGGATACTAAAGCCTCAGATTGGATAGATGAAAATCTAACATTTCTTAAAAAACTGAATTTTAAGATCTCGAAAATCGTGCCTTCGGAAAAGGAAGACTCATCACGCAGTTTTCTTGTACAAAAATACCTTCAATATCAAAACCTGCTCGACGCTTTGAGAACTGACTGGGGCGACATTTATGAAATTGTCATTAAAGCCGTAAAAAATCGACAGGAATATTTAGAAGGTCGTTTTCTTACATGTTCATCACTATTGCCCGCCGAAGCGATTCAACTAGAACTTGAAAAACTCGAAAATGATATAAAGTTAGAGGTGAAAACTATCCGCCCAAAAGATCTTGAGTTAATTAAGTGGGGCGTGGTTTCCGACTGGCTAATACGATGCCCTCTGGACTTCTAAAATGAATATAAATGACATTCTACACACACCTTTTTCTTTCGTGAAGAGAAGTGAATTCATACCGGGGGATACTAGGCCTCTATGGAAATCCTGCCTACTAATTTTAATCCTAGGTATAACTGGCAGAAATTATAAATGTTCGCTCAAAAAAATACACACTGCAAATTGGCTCACAAAAAAACAAGATCACCTTAAAGAAGTTACGGCCTGGTGTAATGGCACAAACAAAATAAGTCCGAACGTAAGATTAGAGCCTTCTATCGATAGAGCAATTGACTTACTGACTGCCTTAAACTACGTAAACAAAGCAGATGGAAAAATTGAGTTAACTCCGTCTGGAATAGATTTTTTTTCAAAAATAGAACATTTCGACGTACTCGCACACGAGAAAGACATACTTCGCAAAGCGAGCAAACTTTTGTCTGAAGCTTCTATTGAACGATTATTTAAAGCAGGCTAAAAATGTCTCTCACAATCACAAGACTCAAAATAGTAGCGAAAACAGCTGACGGCGACTACGGCGTCGATATTCCATTTTCTCGAGGGCTATTCATACTAAGGGTTGAAAACTCACACGGTAAATCGACATGCATGAACGCTATAGCCTACGCATTAGGAATGGAGAAAGCCTTAGGTTTGGCTGATGTAAAACTACCATTCCCACCTTCGCTCACCAAAGCAGTAGAGAACAAAGATAAAATTGAGCAGTTAATAATTTCCTCAAAAGTATATCTAGAAATAGAAAACTCCAAGGGCGAAGTATCTACCCTAAAAAGACAAATTGTAGGACCGATGGACGAAAACCTGATTGAACAAGGTCAGGGGCGTATTGATGAATTTTATTCAGCTTCACCTACAAAACTTTTTTTACATCGTGAAGGAGACACTTCTCGAGAACTAGGATTCTACCACTGGCTTTGTAAATTTTTAGACTGGGAACTGCCATTCGTCCCAACTCAGGACGGTCGCGAGTGTTTACTTTATCCATCCATATTTTTTCCTACTTGGTTCGTGGAGCAAAAAAAAGGTTGGAGCGCCATACAAGCAACGACTCCATTGTTTTTGAGAGTCAAAGATGCAAAAAAACGAGCATTAGAATTCATATTAAACCTAGACACTAATGAGACAATAAAAAAACGAGCGAATTTAAAAGTTCAGATAGATGAAACGTTGTCCGAATGGAAAAAATTCTACAGGGAATCAGAGCTAGTTGCAGCGAGAATCTTCGGCCAAGTGACAGGAGTTAGCGAATCTCCCGACAGCAAATTTGACCCATATAAATTAGATGTATCTGTTAAGAATGCTGACCGGTGGAATTCAATGACAACTGTCATTGAAAAACTGGAAAATGAGCTGAGTAACTTCATAGAAAAAATTAACACTAACATCGAAGCTCCTAAATTAGACGAAGAGCTTCAATCAAAAATTGATCAAAAAACCGATGAAGTCAGAAATCTAATATATCGCGCAAATGAGTTAGAAGACGAAAATTCATACCTCGGCCACCAGGTTGCGGCTACGCAAAAACGCATTGATAGTTTAATTGATGATAAAAGAAAGTATGAAGATCTAAAGAAAATCGGAACGATGGCTTTTCTAGAAGGATCTGACTTACTAAATAACGAATGTCCAACCTGCGGGCAAGAATATACTGACAATATCATTGACATGGCTAGGGTTGACCCAATCATGTCATTTGACGAAAGCCTCGCCTTTATCAAAGAACAAATAAAAACCTTTGAAAGTGTTAACGCCAGACTAAAAAACCAGATCATTGAAATTCGAATAGAGCTAAACAAGATCAACTTATCCATCAAAGATAGCAGAGAGATCTTAACACGATTAAAAACCTCAACATTTGATGTCGACTATGTAGTTAGAGAAGAAAATCTTCGAAAGAAAATAAAACTTGAAAATGAAATAGAAAAATACAAACTTACAATTTCTGAAATTTACAAGATACGACTGAGCCTTGACAAGACATTCAAAAAATACAAGTCCCTTACAGATTCACGCAGGAAGCTGCCTGTAGAAATACTTTCAGAACTTGACTTAAATAAGCTCAATGAGTTGAGGAAAGATCTAGTGGAAATGCTAATAAAATATGGATTTTCGAGTTTTGATCCAAAGCTTCTAGAGATATCTCGCGACAACTATCTCCCTACTCGCGAGGGCTTCGACATCGGCTTTGATACATCCGCGAGTGATGGGATACGGATTATTTGGAGCTATCTACTTAGCCTATTCAAAATGAGGAATAATTATGAAACGAATCATCCAGGAGTTTTAATTTTGGATGAGCCGCGTCAACAGGAGGCTAACAAATTAAGTTTCACGGAACTACTGAAAACAGCTTCAGAACTATGTGAAAAATCAGGACAAATAATATTCGCCACGTCAGAAGACGAAAAAGTTTTAAAGGATGCTTTAGGTTCAAAGCAGTACTCACTAGTTTCGTTTGATACAAACCAGGGGAAAATAATCCGAAAACTAAATTAAACTACAGATTTTTTTATAACGAAATATAGAATAAAAAAGCCGCCCTTAAAGGCGGCTTTTTCATTCGCTACAAACCGACTCTTACAACTTCGGCCCGGCAGCCTTGATCGCGTCGCTCACTTCGAACTTCTTGAAGTTCTCGATGAACAGACCGGCCAGTGCCTTGGCAGCCTCGTCGTACGCAGCCTTGTCAGCCCAGGTGTTGCGTGGGTTGAGCAGGTTGGTTTCAACGCCCGGCACGGCCAGTGGCACGTCGAGGTTGATGGTGTCGAGGTGCTCGGTGGCGGCACCGATCAGCGCGCCGCTCTGGATCGCTGCGATCACCGCACGGGTGGTCGGGATGTTGAAGCGTTTACCGACGCCGTAGCCGCCGCCAGTCCAACCGGTGTTGACCAGGTAGACCTTGGAGCCGAAGCCGCGGATGCGCTTGATCAGCAGTTCTGCGTATTCGCCAGCCGGACGCGGGAAGAACGGTGCGCCGAAGCAAGTCGAGAAGGTCGACTTGATGCCGCTGCCCGAACCCATTTCAGTCGAGCCCACCAGTGCGGTGTAGCCGGACAGGAAGTGGTAGGCCGCTTGTTCTTCGTTGAGGATCGACACTGGCGGCAGCACGCCGGTCAGGTCGCAGGTCAGGAAGATCACAGCGTTCGGCTCGCCGCCCAGGTTCTGCTCGGAACGCTTGGCAACGTGCTCCAGCGGGTAGGCTGCGCGGCTGTTCTGGGTCAGGCTGACATCGGCGTAGTCGGCGTGCTTGGCATCGTCGATCACGACGTTTTCCAACACGGCGCCGTGCTTGATGGCTTTCCAGATGACCGGCTCGTTCTTCTCGGACAAGTCGATGCATTTGGCGTAGCAGCCGCCTTCGATGTTGAAGACAACGCCTTCGCCCCAGCCGTGTTCGTCGTCACCGATGAGGTAACGGCTTTCGTCGGCCGACAGGGTGGTTTTACCGGTGCCCGACAGACCGAAGAACAGGGTCACGTCGCCTTCTTCGCCGATGTTGGCAGCGCAGTGCATTGGCAGCACGTCAGCAGCCGGCAGCAGGAAGTTCTGCACGGAGAACATGGCTTTCTTCATTTCACCGGCGTAACGCATACCGGCGATCAGCACTTTCTTCTGCGCGAAGTTGATGATCACGCAACCGTCGGAGTTGGTGCCGTCACGCTCAGGCACGCACTCGAAGTTGGCGACGTTCAGCACTTGCCACTCTTCGCGACCGGCCGGGTTGTACTGAGCCGGGTTGATGAACAGGCAACGACCGAACAGATTCTGCCATGCAGTCTGGGTGGTCATCTTCACGGCCAGGTAGTGATCTTCGGCCGCGCCTACATGCACGTGGGAAACGAAATGCTCTTGCGCGTTGTTGAAGGCTTCAACACGAGCCCACAGCGCGTCGAACTTGTCGGCCGGGAACTTGCGGTTGATCGGGCCCCAGGCGATAGCGGCCTGGGTGGAAGGCTCTTCAACGATGAAACGGTCAACAGGCGAACGACCGGTGCGGTGACCAGTGCGAACAACCAGAGCGCCGGTATCGGCAAGCTCGCCCTCACCGCGGTTCAGGGCTTCTTTTACCAGATCATCAACACTCAGATCGGTGTACACGGCGTTATTGGCTTGCGTCATGAGGTTCCCCGTCGGCCAGTGGCCGAGTGTGCTCCAAACGTTTTGTAGTAGAAAGTCGTGCACTACTACCGCGAAAAAAGTGGGCCGGATTATGCCAGAAAAGCCCAAAAAGAGTAGGGTCCTCCCGTCGTAACGGCGATATTCCGTCGTTACGCAGTGAATTTACCTGCGCTGAACCGTTTTAGTGCCGGGTATCTGACGGCGTGTCGACGCCTGCGCCAGCGAACAATTGAGCTACATCGGTCGCATCAAACAGGTAACGCTGGTTGCAGAACTGGCAATCGATCTCGATGTTGCCACCGTTTTCCACCACCAATGCCTGCGCATCTTCCTGACCCAGACTGACCAGTGCATTGCCCGAACGCTCCCGCGAGCAACTGCAATGGAAACGCAGTTTCTGCACGTCGAACAGGCGCACCTGCTCTTCATGATAAAGACGATGGAGAACGGTTTCGTTGTCCAGGCTCAACAGTTCATCAGCGGTCAGCGTGGTGGCCAGCGCAGTAATATGCTGCCAGCTGGCAGCGCGGTCTTCTTCGTCTTTCAAGCGATCAGCAGGCAGTTGCTGCAGCAGCAGACCGCGGGCACGACGACCGTCGGCGAACAGCTGGAAGCGGGTGCCAACCTGCTGCGACATGACGAAATAATTGGTGAAGCACTCGGACAGGGTTTCGCCGTCGAGATCGACGATACCTTGATATCGCTGGCCAACAGTCGGGTCGACGGTCAGCGCCAGGACGCCGTTCGGCATCAAGTCGTTGAGGGTCGCATCCGCGGCGATCTGATCGGCGTTGTAACGCGCCAGGCCACGGATTTCACGGTCGCTGGAGCACTCGATCATCAGCAGCGGGATCGGTCCTTCGGAGCGTGCCTGCAAAATCAGCAGGCCGTCGAACTTCAGGGTGCCCACCAGCAACGAGGCAGCCGCCATCAATTCGCCGAGCAATTGCGCCACCGGCTCCGGGTACGGGTGCTTGGCGAGAACTTCGGCGTAGCTGCGCTCCAGCGCAACCAGTTCGCCGCGCGTGTCGCTGTCATCGAAGATAAAACGTTGGGTGAAATCGGTATCCGTAAGGTCGGTCATAATTTTGGGTATCTGAATGTGATGACAAAATGGTTACAAGGCGTGAAAATTTGCGCTTCTTGGCACTCTTTTTGGTGCCGACTGCTTAGCCATGGGAGGCATTTTATGAACAATCCGGGTTTGTTCCAATCAAGGTGGAACCTCGGCCGGCTGGTTCTGTGCAACGTAGTGCCATTGGCGCTGCTGGCTTTCTGGTTATGGCCTACGGGCAACGCGCTGTGTGTGTTTTTCGACGAGTGGCTGTTCCGCTCGCTCAATGCACCGCTGGCCAGCAACCCGATATGGCTCCACATCTGGGCAATTGCAAGTCTGCGACCGTTCGACATCGTGGTTGGCCTGATTCTGCTGGCGCTGCTGATCAAGGGCGACTGGGTGTTCAAGGCGATTGAAGTACGTCGCGCCTTCTTCGGATTTTTTTCGATCCTGCTGTTGATGGTGGTGATCCGCACGCTGTTTTCCAAGTTCGCCGACCACATGGACTGGCAACACAGCAGCCCGTCGATGGTGCTGGAAGGCGCGGTGCACATCAGCGATTACTTTCCGCATCTGGAAAAAACCTGGGAGCTGAAAGACCGCTCGAGCCAGAGTTTCCCGGGTGACCATGCTTCGGTGCTGCTGATCTGGGCGCTGTTCATGGGTGTGTTCAGCCGCACTGTGGGTCAGTACGTGATCATCTGGGGCCTGACGCTGTTATTCATGCTGCCGCGACTGGTCGCCGGTGCGCATTGGGGTCAGGACGATTACATTGGTGGCGTGTTGCTGGCGGTGTGGGCGTTGGGCTGGGGTTACTACACGCCGTTTGCTTATCACGCCGCGAATTTCTGGCTGAAGGTGACTTCGCCGATCTTCAATCTGCTGGGCAAGTTGCCGCTGGTTTCGCGGATGAGTGTGGTGCGTAGCGCCTGATACCGCGTCGTCCATGGCGAGTGCTGCGCACTCGATCGCGGGTAGGCCACGCTCCCACAGTGATCTTCAGTGACATGAATTTTTTGAACAGCTGAATACCTGTGGGAGCGGGCTTGCCCGCGATGACACCAGCACAGATAACACAGCAACAACGGCTCTACTCGTCGTTGCTGTTCCCACGAAACTTGAACAGATCCCGCCGCTGTTTCTTGCTCGGTTTGCCATCGGTGCTTACCCCCAAGGCACCGGCCTTGCGCATCGCCGCAGCCGCTTCGCGCTTTGCAACGCTCGCCTCGGTTTCTGCATACAACGTCTGCGCCTCGGGTGCGCCGCGACGTACGATTGACAAGGCTTCAACCTTAACCGTGCGCACTTCGAAGCCAGTGCGAATCTCGAACTCATCACCGATTCGCGGCTCCTTGCCCGGTTTGCAACGCTCACCACGACAATGCACCTTGCCACTCTCGATCGCAGCTTTGGCCAAGGCACGGGTTTTATAAAAACGCGCAGCCCACAACCATTTATCGAGACGAACCTTGTCGTCTTCTTCCTGTTTTTGCGCCATATGAATTCCTCGTTCAGCCAGTAGTCGAACTGTACTACCGTTTCTGTCGGGCGCAAGAATCCGGCCCTCCAGATAGACTGTGATCTTCGCCGGTTCAGCGGCATGGAGTGATCGAGTGACTAAATTCCCCTCTTCATTAACCTCGCCCAAGGCCGGATGCCATGGCTGTCAACAAAGCGAGCCGCTGGGCTTCGATTTTGACTTCGCCTACCAACCTATCGTCGATCTGCGCGACCAGTCGATTTTCGCAAATGAGGCGCTGGTTCGTGGTCTCGCCGGTGAAGGCGCAATGACCGTGTTAGATCAGGTTACAGAAGACAACCGCTACCGTTTCGACCAACTCTGCCGGACCCGTGCCATCGAAGGCGCGGCCAACCTAAATATGCAGACACACTTGTCGATCAACTTCATGCCCAACGCCGTCTATCGTCCAGAGTTATGCATTCGCAGCACGCTGGAGGCGGCCAAGAAACACAATTTCCCGATCGACCGACTGATTTTCGAAACCCTGGAAAGCGAGCACGTAGATAACTATCGCCATTTGACCAATATTCTGCGTGAATACCGCGAATTCGGCTTCAAGACCGCCATCGACGATTTCGGTGCCGGTTATTCGGGGCTCAATCTGCTGGCTGATTTCCAACCGGACCTGATCAAACTCGACATGGCGCTGATCCGCGATGTCGATCAAGACCGTGTCCGTCAGGCGATCGTCCGGGGGATTGTCACAATCTGTGCGGAGTTGGACGTTACAGTCATCGCCGAAGGCATCGAGAGCGCCGGTGAACGGGATTTCCTGGCGGACTGTGGAATATTTCTGATGCAGGGGTTCTGGTTCGCCAAACCTGCATTCAAAGCGTTGGCCCAGGTGTCACCTGAGGCCTGGACGCGTTAATCGTTGGTTTTTTCTATTGAAGACATTTGACCATTTGACCGTTGTCGGTCTGCGCGAGTGGGTGGCGCTCCCGGATTTGGGAGTGGCGGGCCTGCGGGCAAAAATCGACACCGGCGCCAGCACCTCCAGCCTGCACGCCACCGACATTGAACCGTTTGAACGCGACGGCGAGAAATGGGTGCGCTTCACCGCGCATCTGGGCACGGTGGTGCAACTTCGTCACCGGCGCTGCGAAGCCCCGCTGGTGACGCGCAAAACCATCAAAAGCTCCAACGGCCAGGCCCAGGTGCGCTACGTGATCAGCACCACCTTCGCCCTCGGTGATCGGGTCTGGCCGGTCGAGTTCACCCTCGCCTGCCGCAAATCCATGCGCTATCGCCTGTTGCTCGGTTCCAAAGCCCTGATCGATGGCCAGTTGGTGGTCAATCCGGGCATCAAATATGTACAAGACAAGCCGGTGTTCCCGGTATCTACCTCCTCCACAGGTGTTGCATGAAGATCGCTGTGCTGTCGCGCAATCCGCGTCTGTATTCCACCCGTCGCCTGGTCGAAGCCGGCACCGAACGCGGGCATGAAATGGTAGTGATCGATACCCTGCGCGCCTATATGAACATCGCCAGCCACAAGCCGCAGATTCACTATCGCGGCAAACCGCTGGAAGGCTTCGACGCGGTGATCCCGCGGATCGGTGCGTCGGTGACGTTCTATGGCTGCGCAGTGTTGCGTCAGTTTGAAATGATGGGTGTGTTCCCGCTCAACGAATCGGTGGCGATTGCCCGCTCGCGGGACAAGTTGCGTTCACTGCAATTGCTCTCGCGCCGTGGCATCGGCTTGCCAGTGACCGGTTTCGCGCACTCGCCGGACGATATTCCCGACCTGATCGACATGGTCAACGGCGCTCCGCTGGTAATTAAAGTGCTGGAAGGCACCCAGGGCATTGGCGTGGTGCTGTGCGAAACCGCGACGGCGGCGGAGTCGGTGATCGAGGCGTTCATGGGGTTGAAGCAGAACATCATGGTGCAGGAGTACATCAAGGAAGCGGGCGGCGCAGATATTCGCTGCTTTGTGGTCGGTGACAAGGTCATTGCGGCGATGAAGCGTCAGGCCAAGCCGGGCGAATTCCGCTCCAACCTGCATCGCGGCGGCAGCGCCAGCCTGATCAAAATCACCCCGGAAGAACGCATGACCGCGTTGCGTGCGGCCAAGGTCATGGGCCTGGCGGTGGCGGGCGTGGATATCCTGCGCTCCAATCACGGGCCGCTGGTGATGGAGGTGAACTCGTCACCGGGCCTGGAAGGAATCGAAACCACCACCGGCAAGAACGTGGCGGGGATCATCATCGAGCACCTGGAGAAGAATGGCGGGCCGAACATGACCCGAACCAAAGGCAAGGGTTGATCCGTTAGAGATCTGGCTGCTGACAGGCCGCCTTCGCGAGCAAGCCCGCTCACACAGTTGATCGCATTCCTTCAGGAGGAACCGGAGCAACTGTGGGAGCGGGCTTGCTCGCGAAGGGGCCATCAGCCTCAACGAAAGTTTCAGCTGTTAAACAGCATCTCGCGGCAGCATCAACCCCAGCGGCAACCTTACCCGCGCCTCCAGTCCGCCACCGGACCGATTACGCAGTTCAACATTGCCGCCATGCATCGAAGCAATCCGCTTGACGATGGCCAGCCCCAACCCGGTACCCTTGCCGCCCCGCGCGCGATCCCCCCGGGTGAACGGGTTGAAGATCGCCTCAAGCTCCGACGGATCGATCCCCGCGCCACGGTCCATCACGCTCAGCACCACATACGGTGCGCTGGTGTCGCCGGACACGTAGGCCGCCACTTCGACGCCACTGCCCGCGTGATTCAAGGCGTTGCCAATGAGGTTGTTCAGCAAACGCTTCATCGATACCCGGCGCAGCGGAAACGGCTGGATTGGCTCCAGACGCAAGTGCACTTTCTCTTCGTTCTGGTTGTACGGTGCAGCCACCTCTCGCACCAGATCGCTGAGATCGACTTCTTCCACCGACTCATCACGACCATCGCGAATGAATGCGAGGAACTGGTCGAGAATCGCGTCCATGTCCTCGATGTCACGGACCATGTCGTCCGTCAGATCGTTGCGATCGCCCATCAACTCCAGCGATAGACGCAAACGCGTCAACGGTGTACGCAAATCATGGGACACGCCGGCCAGCATCAACTCGCGCTCGCGCCCGGCCTGTTCGACATCCTCGGCCATCTGGTTGAAGGCGCGATAAACCTCGGTCATTTCGCTCGGCGTGTCACTGATCGGCAGGCGCACGCTGCGCCCCTGGCCGAGTTGCCGCGCGGCAAAAACCAGGCGCTTCAACGGTTGATTGAGCTGACTGACAAAAATCCACGCCGATGCGGTCGAGAGCAAGCCGATGGCGAGGAACCAGCCGAGCACGTTCCAGATTTTCTGGCCGCGCAACGGGTGTGGGTACAGCGGCACTTTCAGCCAGCCGTCGCCCAGACTCGGCGCGCGAACCCACAGCGCCGGTGGCGAGTGCATGCGCAAACGAACTTCGGTGTCGGCACCGAGTTCCGCCTGCATCTGCCGCTGGTAGATTTCACTGTACGGCCAGTGCTGTTCGCCCTCTGGCACGCCAGCGCCTACGACTCGGATGAGGGTGGCGGCATCAGCGATCTTCGCGCGATTTTCTTCGTCAGCGGCCCAATAGGCACGCAGCGTCAGGGCGACGCCGTGGCTGTATTGGCGATCCACCAGCACGTCCTCGTTCATCAACAGATAAACCAGGGTCAGCGCCTTGGAAAACAGCACGACGATGAGCACCAGCCAGAGGGTGCGGGAGAAAAAACTTTGGGGGAACCAGACGGGGGTCTTCATCTATAACCGCTACACACTTGCAGGAGCGAGCAATGCTCGCATATTGCGGATTGCGAGTCTGTGGGAATGGCCGTTCGACCGCTCCCGCCAGACTCGCTCCTACAAATCACCGATCACTTGGTGGCGGTGCCATCCGGTACGAACACGTAACCCACGCCCCAGACAGTCTGGATGTAGCGCGGTTTGGACGGATCGGGTTCGATCATCCGGCGCAGACGGGAAATCTGCACGTCAATGGAACGCTCGAGGGCATCCCACTCGCGGCCACGGGCCAGGTTCATCAGCTTGTCGCGAGTAAGTGGCTGACGCGCGTTCATCACCAGCGCCTTGAGTACCGCAAACTCACCGGTGGTGAGCATGTGCACTTCTTCGCCGCGCTTCAGTTCGCGAGTGGCCAGCGACAAGACGTAATCGCCGAAGGTGACGTTTTCGTCTTCACTGCCCGGCGCGCCAGGCACCGGTGCAGCCTGACGACGCAGGACCGCTTTGACCCGCGCCATCAGCTCGTCCGGGTTGAACGGCTTGGCCAGATAATCGTCGGCGCCAAGTTCCAGACCCTTGATGCGGCTCAGCTCGTCGCCCTTGGCGGTAAGCATGATGATCGGAATCTGATTGTTCGCGCCACGCAGACGACGGCAAGCGGTCAGACCGTCTTCGCCCGGCAGCATCAGGTCGAGGACGACCAGATTGAACACTTCACGCGACAGCAGACGATCCATCTGCTCGGTATTCGGTACGGCGCGGGCGCGGTAGCCCTTGCTGACGAAAAAGCGTTCCAGCAGGCTGCTCAGCCCCGGATCGTCGTCAACGATAAGAATTTTTTCGCCTTCAGCAGTTTGTGCAGTGCTGCTCATTGGATGCTCCTTTTAGCTCGGCGCGCATTATGGCGTAGCTGCCGTTATACGCACCGTGTGCATTGTTAGCAGATTTTTCCTTCACTGCCAGAAAACCGGGGTTTATGCCTACAGACTGCATCGCCCCCGAATGACAGAACGCTGGTTATAATGCGCGGCGTTTTGTGCCAGGCAACGTCTGAATCGTTACCGCAGGTGGCCGGGCTTTTTTCCTGGCGGCCGCAGTAATTGTTCGATTTCACGGGTCAATGGGGTGCCTTTTGACCCAGGCAGCGGCAATCTTCAAGCCGCTCAACCAGACTCCGGGCCTTTATTTCCGTGCCTGCGAGCCTGCTTTCACAATATGTCAGGTGGTTTTATGGACAGCATCAACAGCCGCATCGCCGAGGAACTCGGCGTACGCCCACAACAGGTCGAAGCGGCCGTCGCGCTACTCGATGAAGGCTCTACCGTTCCCTTCATCGCCCGTTACCGGAAAGAAGTCACCGGCAGCCTCGATGACACCCAGTTGCGTCATCTGGAAGAGCGTCTGCGCTACCTGCGAGAACTCGACGAACGGCGCATCAGCATCCTCGCCAGCATCGAAGAGCAAGGCAAACTTACCCCTGCACTCGAGCGCGACATCAAACTCGCCGACACCAAGACCCGCCTCGAAGACTTGTACCTGCCGTACAAGCAGAAGCGCCGCACCAAGGGCCAGATCGCCCTCGAAGCCGGCCTCGGCGACTTGGCCGATGGCCTGTTCAACGACCCGAACCTTGCTCCGGAAACCGAAGCCGCCTTTTTCGTCGACGCCGAAAAAGGCGTGGCCGATGTGAAGGCTGCGCTGGAAGGCGCCAAGTACATCCTGATGGAGCGTTTCGCCGAAGACGCCAGTCTGCTGGAAAAACTGCGCAACTTCCTCAAACAGGAAGCGACCCTCAGCGCCCGCGTCATCGCCGGCAAGGAAGAAGAAGGCGCGAAATTCCGCGACTACTTCGAACACGACGAACCGCTGAAAAGCATGCCATCGCACCGCGCGCTGGCCATTTTCCGTGGTCGTAACGAGGGCATCCTCAGCTCCGCGCTGAAGATCGGCGACGAACTGCCGGGCACCATGCACCCGTGCGAGGGCATGATCGGCCAGCAATTCGGCATCCAGAATCAGAACCGCCCGGCCGACAAATGGCTCGGCGAAGTGGTGCGCTGGACCTGGAAGGTCAAGCTCTATACTCACTTGGAAACCGATCTGCTCGGCGAGCTGCGCGACGGTGCCGAAACCGAGGCGATCAACGTTTTCGCCCACAACCTGCACGACCTGCTGCTGGCCGCGCCGGCCGGCCCGCGTGCCACGCTGGGTCTCGACCCGGGCCTGCGCACCGGTTGCAAGGTCGCGGTGGTCGACTCCACCGGCAAACTGCTGGATCACGCCACGGTTTACCCGCACGTGCCGCACAACAAATGGGATCAGACCCTCGCTATCCTCGCCGCCCTGTGCGCCAAGCACTCGGTTGACCTGATCGCCATCGGCAACGGCACTGCCAGCCGCGAGACCGACAAACTGGCGATCGAGCTGATCAAAAAATATCCAGCCATGAAGATGACCAAGGTCATGGTTTCCGAAGCCGGCGCATCGGTGTATTCGGCATCGGAACTGGCAGCCAAGGAGTTCCCGGATCTGGACGTGTCGATCCGTGGCGCGGTGTCCATCGCCCGCCGCTTGCAGGATCCACTGGCCGAGCTGGTGAAAATCGATCCGAAATCCATCGGTGTTGGCCAGTACCAGCACGACGTGTCGCAGCTGAAACTGGCGCGCGGTCTGGACGCCGTGGTCGAGGACTGCGTGAACGCCGTCGGGGTTGATGTGAACACCGCTTCGGTGGCGCTGTTGGCACGAATTTCCGGCCTCAACGCGACACTGGCGCAAAACATCGTCGCCCACCGCGACGAGCACGGCGCGTTCAAGACCCGTGCAGCGCTGAAGAAAGTCGCCCGTCTGGGCGAGAAAACTTTCGAACAGGCCGCCGGCTTCCTGCGCGTGATGAACGGCGACAACCCGCTGGATTCTTCGGCCGTTCACCCGGAAGCCTATCCACTGGTGCAGCGTATTGCCGCTGAAACCGACCGCGACATCCGCTCGCTGATCGGCGATGCCGGGTTCCTCAAGCGTCTGGATCCGAAGAAGTTCACCGACGAAACCTTTGGCCTGCCAACCGTCACTGACATCCTGCAGGAACTGGAAAAACCGGGCCGTGACCCGCGTCCGGAATTCAAGACCGCCGAGTTCCAGGAAGGCGTCGAAGAACTCAAGGACTTGCAACTGGGCATGATCCTGGAAGGCGTGGTAACCAACGTTACTGCGTTCGGTGCATTCGTCGACATCGGCGTACATCAGGACGGTCTGGTGCATATTTCGGCGCTGTCGGAGAAGTTCATCAAGGATCCGCGTGAGGCGGTGAAGGCCGGTGACGTGGTGAAGGTCAAGGTCATGGAAGTCGACATTCCGCGCAAACGCGTCGGCCTGTCGATGCGCATGAGCGACACCCCGGGCGAGAAGATTGATGGCGCCCGTGGCGCGCGTCCGGGGTCGGCGCCGCGTCAGTCGTCGAACAACACGCCGCGCAAGGAAACCGCCACCGCAGCCCCGGTGAACAACGCCATGGCCTCGCTGTTCGCCAACGCCAAGCAGTTGAAGAAACGCTGATGGAAATTCCGGCCGGGCTCGTCGAGAGCGCGTTTTTCAAGCTGTTGGGCTGCCGCCTGCACAGCCTGGAAACCGGGGTGGCGCAAGTCGCCCTGGCGCTGGAACCGGAACTGCGCAACCGCGGCGGCAAGCTGCACGGCGGCGCGCTGTTCAGTCTGGTCGATATCGCCATGGGGCTGGCCTGTTCCAGCACCCACGGTTTTGACCAGCAGAGCGCGACCATCGAGTGCAAGATCAACTACATCCGCGCCGTTTCCGACGGCGAGGTGCTGTGCACGGCGCGGGTGATCCACCCGGGCCGGCGCACGCTGGTGGTCGAAGCCGACGTGATGCAGGGCGACAAACTGGTCGCAAAAGCACAAGGCACGTTCGCTGTCCTGTAGCTACTGGTCATCAATTTGAGTTAATTTCGGCGCTGCGTCTGCGGCGTCGAACTTTTCCGTGCGCGCAATAGCCAGATTCAAGGAGTGAAGTTGGCAATCGACACGGGCCGTTGTGGCTCAAAAACCAGGCGAAAACGCCAGTTTCAACTTCACCCTTGTAGACCGTCCTGCCCACCCCCATATTGGGGCGACTGACGCGTGAAGGAATCCAAATTGAGCGAACTTCTCAACCGCCGCCTGGCTCTGCTCGGCGAGCGCGCCAACCTCTCTCTGCTCGAACAGTGCCTTCACGGTATCGAACGTGAATGCCTGCGCGTGACCAGCGAAGGTCGACTGGCGCAAACGCCGCACCCCGAAGCCCTGGGTTCCGCGCTGACTAACGAACAAATCACCACCGACTATTCCGAGTCGCTGCTGGAATTCATCACGCCTGCCCTGCCCGACCCGGCGGATACGCTGGCGAGCCTGGACAAGATTCATCGCTTTGCCTACAGCAAGCTCGGCAACGAGTACCTGTGGAGTCCATCGATGCCGTGCCCGTTGCCGGCCGAGGAAGACATCCCGATCGCCTATTACGGCACCTCCAACATCGGTCAGTTGAAGTACGTCTACCGCAAGGGCCTGGCCCTGCGTTACGGCAAGACCATGCAGTGCATCGCCGGGATTCACTACAACTTCTCCTTGCCGGAAAAACTCTGGCCGCTGTTGAAAGAAGCCGAAGGCTTCGTCGGCACCGACCGGGATTTCCAGTCGTCGTCGTACATTGCGCTGATCCGCAACTTCCGTCGCTACAGTTGGCTGCTGATGTACCTGTTCGGTGCTTCGCCGGCGCTCGATGCAGGTTTCCTGCGCGGTCGCTCCCACCAGTTGGAACAGCTCGACCCGGATACTCTGTACCTGCCCTACGCCACCAGCCTGCGCATGAGCGACCTCGGTTATCAGAGCAACGCCCAGGCCGGCCTGACGCCGTGCTACAACGATCTGGCGAGCTACACCGACAGCCTGCGCAAAGCCGTGGCCACGCCGTACGCGCCGTACGTTGAGGTCGGCACGCACAAGGATGGCGAGTGGGTGCAGCTCAACACCAACATCCTGCAGATCGAAAACGAGTACTACTCCAACATCCGCCCGAAACGCGTGACCTACACCGGCGAGCGGCCGATTCAGGCGCTGGTGGCCCGTGGCATTCAGTACGTTGAAGTGCGCTGCCTGGACATCAACCCGTTCCTGCCGATGGGCATCGACCTCACCGAATCGCGCTTCCTCGACGCGTTCCTGCTGTACTGCGCACTCAACGACAGCCCGTTGCTGACCAATACCAGTTGCGGCAACGCGACGTCGAACTTCCTCAGCGTGGTCAAGGAAGGTCGCCGTCCGGGCCTGCAATTGCAGCGTGACGGTGAGCAGGTAGAGCTGAAAACCTGGGCTGCCGAACTGCTCGAGCAGATCGCCCCGCTGGCCGCACTGCTGGATCAAAGCCATGGTGGCGACGCGCACAGTAAAGCGCTGGATGCGCAACTGGCCAAGGTCAGCGATCCGTCCCTGACACCGTCGGCGCAGGTGCTGGCGGCGATGGCCGAACACAAGGAAAGTTTTGCGCAGTTCTCACTGCGTCAGAGCCAGGCCCACGCCGAGTTCTTCCGCAGCGAGCCGTTGGCGGCCGACGAACAGGCGAAGTTTGAGGAACTGGCGCGGTCTTCGCTGGCGGCTCAGGCTGAGCTGGAGCAGAACGAGGTCGGCGATTTCGATGTGTTTGTCGGGTCGTATCAGGCGAGCATTCTGGCGATCAGTAACTAAGAGCCCCTCACCCTAACCCTCTCCCAGAGGTAGAGGGGACTGACTGGGTTGTTCGTTCGAGCTACACCGACCTGAACGACCAAGTCGAACTCATGATTTGCAAAGCCCCCGATCTGCTCCCTTTCCCCCTCTCCCTTTGGGAGAGGGCTGGGGTGAGGGGCTGGATCTCACTGACACAAAATTCTTCTCGAACACATCTCTCGCTTAGATTTTTCCGCTCATAAGCTAAGTCTAAAAAGTTATTTATTTTTAGATTCTTAGATCATTTAGTCTCCTTTCACGCCGACGCTCGGTCGCCTGATATGGAGCTTTTCAATGAAACTGAATTTCCCGCTTCGCCTGCTCGCCGTAGCCTCCCTGGCTGCCGCGAGCTTTCTGGCCCAGGCTGCCGACCTCACCGTCGCTTACCAGACCACCGTTGACCCGGCGAAAGTCGCCCAAGCCGACGGCGCTTACGAAAAAGCCACCAAAGCCGATATCGCCTGGCGCAAGTTCGATAACGGCGCCGACATTATCGCTGCGATCGCTTCCGGTGACGTGCAGATCGGCTATCTCGGTTCGAGCCCGCTGACCGCTGCGATTACCCGCAAAGTCCCGGTCGAAACCTTCCTCATTGCCACCCAGATCGGCGCCGCCGAAGCGCTGGTCGCCCGCGACGGCTCCGGCATCAAGACGCCACAGGATCTGGTCGGCAAGAAAATCGCCGTGCCGTTTGTATCGACCGGTCACTACAGCCTGCTCGCCGCGCTGAAGCACTGGAACATCGATCCATCGAAAGTCACCGTGCTCAACCTCGCCCCACCAGCGATCATTGCCGCGTGGAAACGCGGTGACATCGACGCCACCTACGTCTGGGATCCGGCGCTGGGTGTGGCCAAGGAAAACGGCAAGGTGCTGATCACTTCCGGTGAATTGGCCAAGTTCGGCGCGCCGACCTTCGACGCCTGGATCGTGCGCAAGGATTTCGCCGAGAAGCACCCGGAAATCGTCACCGCATTCGCCAAGGTCACCCTCGACGCCTACGCCGATTACCGCAAGGATCCGAAAGCCTGGCTGGCCGATCAATCCAACGTCGACAAACTGGTGAAACTCTCCGGCGCCAAAGCCAGTGACATTCCGCTGCTGCTGCAAGGCAACGTCTACCCGCTGGCAGCGGATCAGGTCAGCGACCTCGGCGCGCCGACCACCAAAGCCATCACCGACACCGCTGCGTTCCTCAAGGAGCAGGGCAAGGTCGAAGCCGTCCTGCCGGACTACGCGCCGTACGTCAGCGCCAAATACATCACCAACTGATCGGGAGTTAACCGCGATGGCCTTGCTACAGCTGGAGCGCATCAGCGCACAGTATCCCGGCAGCCCGGAACCGGTGCTGGCGGACATTTCCCTGACCCTCGGCCCCCAGCAATTGCTGGTAGCCCTCGGCCCGTCCGGCAGTGGCAAGACTTCGCTGTTGAACCTGATTGCCGGCTTCGTCGAACCGAGCGCCGGGCGTATCACCCTCGACGGCGTGCCGGTCAAAGGCCCGAGCGCCGAGCGTGGCGTGGTGTTCCAGGACGATGCTTTGCTGCCCTGGCAGGACGTGCTGGCCAACGTTGCCTTCGGCCTGGAACTGGCCGGTGTCGCCAGAGACAAACGTGAAAAAATCGCCCGGGAAATGCTCGCGCTGGTCGATCTTTCCGGTTTCGAAAGCCGCCGTATCTGGCAGCTTTCCGGTGGCCAGAAACAGCGCGTCGGCCTCGCCCGCGCCCTTGCGGCCGACCCGCGTGTATTGCTGATGGACGAACCCTTCGGCGCCCTCGACGCCTTTACCCGCGAACAGATGCAGGAGCTGTTGCTGCAAGTCTGGCAACGCACCGCCAAACCGGTGTTCCTGATTACCCACGACATTGAAGAAGCGGTGTTCCTCGCCACTGACCTGATTCTCCTCGCGCCGAATCCGGGGCAGATCGTCGAGCGCCTGCATCTCAACTTCGGCCAGCGTTACGCCGCCGGCGAATCGGCGCGGGCGATCAAGTCCGATCCGCGCTTCATCGAAACCCGCGAACACGTGCTGAGCAAAGTGTTCTCGCAACGCAGCGCCGTTCAACGGCAGGAGCGCGCATGAGCAGTTACGACGTTTCCGCCCCGGCGGTGAAAACCCCATCGGTGGCGATACCCGTGCGCCGCAGCCTCAGCACGCGCTGGATCAGCCTGCTGACCTTGTTCGCCTTGCTGGTGATCTGGTGGGCAGTCACCGCCACTGGCCTGATCGAGCCGTTGTTCCTGCCGCCACCATCTGCCGTGTTGCAGAAAGGCTGGTTACTGGCCACCAGCGGTTACATGGATTCGACCCTGTGGCAGCACTTGGGCGCGAGCCTGAGCCGCATCGGCTTGGGCCTCGGTTTTGCGATTCTGACTGCGGTGCCGGTGGGCATTGCCATCGGCGCCAACCGCATCGCCCGTGGTGTCCTTGATCCGTTGATCGAGTTCTACCGCCCGATCCCGCCACTGGCGTATCTGCCGCTGATCGTAATCTGGTGCGGTATCGGCGAGTTGTCGAAAGTACTGCTGATCTACCTGGCGATTTTCGCCCCTATCGCCATCGCCACGGCGACCGGGGTGCGCACAGTTGACCCGGCGAAATTGCGCGCGGCGCAGTCGTTGGGTGCCACCCGCGCACAGTTGATTCGTCATGTGATTTTGCCAAGTGCCCTGCCAGACATTCTGACCGGTGTGCGCATTGGACTGGGTGTCGGTTGGTCGACGCTGGTCGCCGCTGAGTTGATCGCCGCCACCAGCGGCTTGGGTTTCATGGTGCAGTCGGCTGCGCAATTTCTGGTCACCGACGTGGTGGTGCTGGGGATTCTGGTCATCGCCCTGATTGCCTTCGCGATGGAAATGGGCCTGCGCGCCCTGCAACGCAAACTGGTGCCGTGGCACGGCCAGGCCCACTGATTTTTCAGCACTGACTACCCCGACAGTTTCGGGGCCCCGGAATTGAAGAGAACCACCATGAGCAGCCTGAACATCACCCCGTTAAGCTCAGCACTCGGCGCACAGATCAGCGGCGTCGACATCAGCCAGCCGTTGAGCATGGAACACCGCGACGCCATCGAGCAGGCTTTGCTCAAATATCAGGTACTGTTCTTTCGCAACCAACCGATCGAGCCGCCGCAACAGGCGCGTTTCGCCGCGTATTTCGGCGACCTGCACATTCACCCGATCTACCCGAACGTGCCGGAACAACCGCAAGTGCTGATCCTCGACACCGCCGTCACCGACGTGCGCGATAACGCAATCTGGCACACCGACGTAACCTTCCTGCCGACCCCGGCCATGGGTGCGGTGCTCAGCGCCAAGCTACTGCCGGAGTTTGGCGGCGACACATTGTGGGCCAGCGGGATTGCTGCGTATGAGGCGCTGTCGGCACCGATGAAAGGTTTGCTCGAAGGGCTGAGCGCGACTCACGATTTCACCCGCTCGTTTCCGCTGGAGCGTTACGGCAACACGCCGCAAGCGTTGGCGCAGTGGGAAGAAGCGCGGCGCAAGAATCCGCCACTGTCGCATCCGGTGATCCGTACTCATCCGGTGAGCGGGCGCCGTTCGTTGTTCGTCAACGAAGGCTTCACCTCGAAGATCAATGAGCTATCGGAGACCGAAAGCGAAGCGATTCTGAAGTTTCTGTTCGCCCACGCCACGCGGCCGGAATTCACCATTCGCTGGCGCTGGCAGAAGGACGATATTGCATTCTGGGACAACCGCGTGACGCAGCATTACGCGGTGGATGACTACCGCCCGGCACGGCGGGTGATGCAGCGGGCTACGGTGTTGGGGGATGTGCCGTTTTTTCGCTAAGCCTTTAATGCCAGGGCAAAATCAAAAGCCCCTCACCCTAACCCTCTCCCGGAGCGAGAGGGTTAGGGTGAGGGGGATGCTTCAGAGATACGCCGACCTGAACGTCTTGTAGCGAATCCATAATCGACAAGTTCTTTCAGGTCGTTGTAAGACGCAAGACACCTCGGTCGGCTCCCTCTCCCTCCGAGAGAGGGCTGGGGTGAGGGTGGCTTATTCCGCCGTCGAAGGCTTCTCCCAAAGATTGATCCCGCCCTCCTGGGCAAACCGGTCAATCTCCGCCAGCTCCTCTGCACTGAAACTCAGATTCTTCAACGCCCCAACGTTCTCGACAATCTGCTCCGGTCGGCTCGCACCGATCAGTGCCGAGGTCACCCGTGGATCGCGCAGGGTCCACGCCAATGCCAATTGCGCCAGACTCTGGCCACGACGTTTGGCGATTTCATTCAACGCGTGTACATGGGCGATGTTCGCTTCCGACAAGTGCGAGGCCTGCAACGAACCGCCGCCCGGACGATTGACCCGCGCATCTTCCGGTACACCGTTGAGGTACTTGTCAGTCAGCAGACCCTGCGCCAGCGGAGTGAACGCAATCACGCCGGTGCCGAGTTCATCGGTGGTGTCGAGCAGGTCTTTTTCCACCCAGCGGTTGAGCAGGTTGTAAGCCGGTTGGTGAATCAACAGCGGCACTTTCCACTCCTTGAGTAACGCCGCCATCTCACGGGTTTTCACTCCAGAGTACGAGGAGATGCCGATGTACAGCGCCTTGCCCTGCTGCACCGCAGTGGCGAGGGCGCTGGCGGTTTCTTCCAGCGGGGTGTCCGGGTCGAAGCGGTGTGAATAAAAGATATCCACATAGTCCAGACCGAGGCGCTGCAGGCTCTGGTCGAGGCTGGCCAGCACGTATTTGCGCGAGCCACCGCCCTGGCCGTACGGGCCGGGCCACATGTCCCAACCGGCCTTGCTGGAGATGATCAGCTCATCGCGGTACTGCTTGAAGTCTTCGCGCAGCAGACGACCGAAATTGGTCTCAGCGCTGCCGTAGGGCGGGCCGTAGTTGTTGGCCAGGTCGAAGTGGTTGATGCCCAGGTCGAACGCGGTGCGCAGCAAGGCGCGCTGGGTGTCGATCGGCGTGCTGTCGCCGAAGTTGTGCCACAGGCCCAGGGACAGCGCCGGCAATACCAGACCGCTGCGTCCGACGCGGCGGTAAGGGATGGAGTCGTAGCGGTTTTCGGCAGCGGTGTAAGTCATCGAATCCTCTCTTGTCTGTCTTGAATGGGTGTCGACTGCTTCGCGAGCCTGCTCGCGAAGGTTGCTATAAAAATCTATTACCGGGTCGGACAAGGCCCAGGTTCTCGCGCAATGTCCGGCCCTCATACTCGGTTCTGAACAGCCCACGCCGTTGCAGTTCCGGGACCACGCCGTTGGCGAAGTCTTCAAGCCCGCCCGGCAGGTGCGGCACCAGTACGTTGAAACCGTCCGCCGCGCCTTGCTCGAACCATTCTTGCAAGCGGTCGGCAATCTGCTCAGGCGTACCGACCAGGTTGTAATGCCCGCGACCACCGGCAATCTTGCGGCCCAGTTCAACCAGCGTGAGGTTTTCCCGCCCCGCCAGTTCCGTCAGCAACTTCTGCCGACTCTGCTGACCGCTGTCAGTCACCGGCAACTCGGGCAACGGCCCGTCCAGCGGGTACTTCGACAAATCGAAGTTGCCCAGCATACGCCCAAGCAAGGCGACGCCAACCTCCGGTTCGAGCAATTGCTGAAACGTTTCACATTTTTCCTGCGCTTCCGCTTCCGTCCGCCCGACCACGACAAAAACCCCGGGCATGATTTTCAGTGAATCGGCACTGCGACCGTACTTTGGCAAGCGCCCCTTGAGGTCGGCGTAAAACGCCTGTGCGCTGGCAAGAGAGGTCTGCGCGGTGAACACCACTTCTGCGGTCTGCGCCGCCAGCTCACGCCCGGTTTCGGAAGAGCCCGCCTGCACGACCACCGGTTGTCCCTGCGGCGAACGCGCCAGGTTGAGCGGGCCTTTCACGCGAAAGTGTTCGCCGACGTGATCCAGCACATGCAGCTTCGACGGGTCGTAATACGCACCGCTGGCCTTGTCCCGGATAAACGCATCGTCCTCCCAACTGTCCCAGAGTCCGGTCACCACCTGATGAAACTCACGCGCGCGACTGTAGCGCTCGGCATGGCCAATGTGTTCGTCGCGACCGAAATTCAGCGCCTCGGCAGCATTGTCCGAAGTCACCAGATTCCACCCCGCTCGCCCGCCCGAGAGGTGGTCGAGCGAAGCGAATTTGCGCGCCACATGGTACGGCTCGTTGTAGCTGGTGGTCGCCGTGGCGATCAGGCCGATGTGCTCCGTCACCGCGCTCAATGCCGAAAGTAAAGTCAGTGGCTCAAAATGATCCGAGCGCGCCATGCGACTGGCGATGTCCTGGGTTGGCGCTGCGACACTGTCGGCAACAAACAACGCATCGAATTTCGCCGCCTCGGCAATCTGCGCCAGCCTTCTGTAATGGGCGAAATCCAGACCGGCATTGGCCGGCACCTCCGGATGACGCCATGCAGCCACGTGGTGCCCGGTGGCCATGAGGAATGCACCGAGTTTCAGTTGTCTGCTCATCTCAGAAGTCCTTGCGCAGTTGCACGCCGAAGTAGCGCTCGTCATCGCGTGGCACGGCGCGGTAGATGTAATTGCCACCGCTGGCGAGCAACGGCGAATACGACTTGTCGGCGAGGTTCTTGCCCAGCAACGCCACGCGCCAGCCATTGGTGTAGTCGGCTAGGGCGACGCTGGCGTTCCAGAGGCCGTAGGCGCGTTGCTTGGTGTCGGCGTTCTGGCTGATGTCGTACTGCACTTCGCTTTGCCAGCTGTAGTCGGTGCCGAGTTCGATATCCAGACCGTTTTCCAGCGGAATGGTGTAGTCGGCGCGCACGTAGCTTTTCCAGTCCGGGCTGAACGGCAGCGGCTTGCCGTTGACGTTGCACGACGCCGCTGCGCCCGCCGGACAGGAGAACTGGTCGATGCGCGCGCGGGTGTAGGCCAGCGCGCCGGAGAGCTTCAGTTGCTGGGTGGCCTGCAAGGCGTAATCGAGTTCCACACCTTCGGTGCTGACGCTGCCGGCGTTGATCAGGCGCGTCACCACTTGCCCGGCGACGGTGTCGAAAAAGTTGGCCTGATAGTTGTCGTAATCGCTGTGGAACACCGCGAGGTTGGTGGTCAGGCGATTGTTCCAGCTTGAGGCTTTGATCCCCGCCTCCCAGGTGTTGGACGTTTCCGGTTTCAGCGCTTCGGTGTCGCGCGGCTGCATGTTGAAGAACACGTTATAGGCCGGGCCTTTGTAGCCGCGCGAGTAAGTCAGGTACGTGGTAACTGCGTCGCTCAAGTCGTATTGCACGCCGAGCCGACCGGACCAGCCGTCCTCATCGACCGAACCGGAACTGCGGGTAGCCGGCTGAATGCCGCTGACCGTGGTCGCCGAAGTGGAAACACGCCGGTGATCGTATTCCAGATCATCGTGGGTGTAGCGCAGGCCGGCGATGCCACGCAAATCCGAGGTGAAGTTCAGTGTGGCCTCGCCGAACGCTGCATAGCTGTCGCTGGTGGTGCTGTAATCGGCCACGCCACGGTTGATGATGGTAGTCGTGGTCAGCGTGCGCTGATAAGTCTCTTCATCCTTGCCGTGCATGTAGAACAGGCCACCGACGTATTCGAGGAACTCACCTTTCGGCGAGGCCAGGCGCAGCTCCTGCGAGTATTGATCGAAGGCCAGATCACCCTTGTCCGCCGTGCCGGGGAATGCCGCTGTCACCGTGCCGAGACGGTCGCCATCCTGATACTGGGTGTTATCCCAGCCGCGCCACGCGGTGATAGAGGTCAGGGTGTAATCGCCCAGTTGCCAATCGAGCTGGCCGGACAAACCTTTGTTGGTGTCCTCGACGTGAGTGCGGGTGTCGGTGTTGATCTCGCGGTTGTGGCTGGTCGCATTGACCGGGCTCAGCGCATTGGCGAACGCCGGGGTCAGGGATTTGCTGACAACGCCATTGGGGCCGTCGTCGTGGGACTGCATGTAGTCGGCAATCAGCGTGAAGGTGACGTCATCATTCGGGGTGAATTCCAGTTTGCCCCTCACACCGCGATGGTTGTAGCCGTTGACCCCCTGACCGTTGTGCTTGTTGTCGACGTTGCCGTCGAAGGTGCCGAACAGGGTGCTGATCGAACCCTTGAGCGTGTCCGGAATCAGGCTGCCGCCAATGCCGAAACGCGTGCGACTTTCGTTGCCGCTGTAGTACGACTGATCGAGGTAGCCGTGGGTCTCGGCGGTTGGCGCCTTGCTGGTGATATTCAAAACGCCGGCCGAGGCGTTCTTGCCGAACAGCGTGCCTTGCGGGCCGCGCAAGACTTCGACGCGCTCCAGATCCAGCAGATCCAGAGTCGACTGGCCAGGACGCGCATAAACCACACCATCAATCACCGTGGCCACGGTCGGCTCGACGCCCGGCGAGGTGGAAATCGTCCCCACGCCGCGCACGAACAACGAGGTGTCCTTGTTCGATGCGCCAGTGCGGAAGTTCAGCGACGGCACTTGCTGGACGATGCTCGTCACACTGTTGCGGTTGTCGCGCTCCAGTTGCTCGCCGTCGATCACCGATACCGCCACCGGCACCTTTTGCAGCGACTCTTCGCGGCGGGTGGCGGTGACCGTGACGGATTTGAGTGTCGGCTCCTGATCGGTGCTGTCGGCGGCGAACGCGGCAGGCAGCGGCAGCGCCGCCAGCCCGGTGAGTAGCCAGCCCGCAGCGCGGATCGATTGCGCCAGTTTGTGTCTCGCCCCAGGAATGTTGTGCATGTTTGCCCGCTCGAAAAGTTGCCCTGAACCGCTGTCGTTCTGCGACGACAGCGCCTGTCTCGGTGTCTTGGGCATTCGCTTGAGCGAGTAGCAGACAACGCGCTTTGTTAGCGCTAACATCGCCAGTATTGGCAAGCCGCACATAGACCGTCCAATACTGAAAAATTACTTTTATATGCGTTTTGGTTTCTAGGAAGGATCGAGCCTTGAGCGAAGACAAGCCCCGTAAACGCCGTGGTGCCGGTCGCGTGACCCTCAACGCGGTGGCGCGCCAGGCCGGTGTTTCAGCGATCACCGTATCGCGCTATTTCAACCAGCCGGAACAGGTCTCGCCCGAACGTCGCGAACGGATCGCGGCAGTGGTTGCGGAGTTGGGTTATGTGCCGAACCTGGTGGCCGGCGGGCTGGCCTCGGCCCGGGGAAAAATCGTCGGCATGGTGATCCCGAACATTTCCGGCCCGATATTCGCCAACACCATTCAAGGCTTCAGCGACACCCTCAGCCGTCACGGTTATCAGCTGTTGCTGGCGTCTAGTTACTTCAGCGCCGAACAGGAAGAAAACGCGGTGCGTGCGTTCCTCGGCTGGTCGCCGGCGGCGCTGGTGCTGACCAGTCACTTTCACAGCGCGGGCACGGAAAAGATGATTGCCGAGGCCGATGTTCCGGTGATTGAAACCTGGGATTACCAGCCGGATCGCGAGCCGATGCAGATCGGCTTTTCGCACTTCGAAGTGGGTGTCAGCGCCGCTCGTTATCTGCACGGCAAAGGCTATCGACGGATCGCCTTCGTGCAGAACAGCGCACCCGGCGACTTCAGCGCACTGGAACGCCGCGACGGTTACGCCGCGACCGCACGAGAACTCGGTCTGGAGCCCTGGGTATTCGCACCGGACGCCGATAGCGCCCCGTTCGAGGCCGGCAAACAAGCGATGGAAGCGCTGATGAACGCCTCACCTCGCCCAGACGCAATTATCTTCGCCAACGACAACCTCGCCGCTGGCGGGCTGCTCGCCGGGCAACGCGCTGGCCTCAAGATTCCCGAAGATTGCGCCGTCCTCGGCTTCGGCGACTACCCGTTTGCCGAGATGCTGCTGCCGAGTCTGAGCACGATCAAACCGCCAGCGCTGGAGATCGGCGTACTCGCCGCAACACGCGTGCTGGAAAGCCTTGGCGTGTTGCCGACCGAAGAGGTGCAGCGACTAAATCAGCTGCAATGCCAAGTCATCGAGCGTGAGAGTGCCTGACGAATATGGCGTGGGCTGGATTGGCTATGCTCTAAGTAACACCGAGCTGACCCCTTCGCGGGCAAGCCCGCTCCCACAGGGTTTTGCGTCGTTCACAAGTTTTGTATTCAACCAAGAACCTGTGGGAGCGGGCTTGCTCGCGAAGGCGGCCGACCAAACACCGCCTACGCCGCAGGCCTACCCATGCACACCGCAATCATCATTTTCTTCGGCCTGGTCCTGCTCGCCCTGATGCTCTACATCGGCGAGCGCATCGGTTTCAGCCGTCAGACCATGGCCTACGGCTTCGCCGCGTTGTGGCTGGCGTTGACGGTAATTAACGGGGCGGTGGGAGTGGTGCATGCCGGGCAGTCGCTGGGGTCAGAGATTGCGATCGGCAGTGCGGTGTTCGGCGTGCCGCTGGCGGCGATGGTGTTGTTCATGGTGCTGAGCGCCGAGTCGTGAATCGGCCCGGCGCTCAGTGATCAACGCACCAGATGCAGGAACTGCATGTGCCGTTCGTACTGGTCGAGGATGTCGTTGATGATCTGTTCCTTGGTGTAGCCGACCAGATCGTAGTCCTGACTGCCCTCGCTCAGGTGCACTTCGGCACGGTAGTAGCGGCGGTTGTTGAGCTGTTTTGAGCCCATGCCGCCACGGGCGAACGATGGCGTGAAGTAGCCGCGCATCTGCACCTGATAGATGAACGGATGCGCATCACCATGGCCGATTTCCAGACTGACGCTGTCATTCGCCGGATCCGGCTGCGTCACCACGTTCAGGCCTTTCTCGACGAACACTGCCGTCACTTCCTCAATGGCCGGGCGCACGGTGGTGTCCATGAAGCGGTACACCTCGTCGCGCGAAGGGAAGTGCACAGCCTGGCTCAAGCGCTGGCGCCAACCGCCCGTACCGCGCCGTGAACCGGAGACCGGCGCCAGCGAATGCAGTTGCGCGATCTGCTTCTGCGACTCCAGATAGAACGCCTTGTGCAGCCCCCACATCATCAGCAACAGAATCAGCGAGAACGGCAACGAGGTCAGAACCACCGCCGACTTCAGCGCGTCGATGCTGCCGGAGAACAGTAGCGCACTGGTGATCAGCGCGGTCATCGCGCCCCAGAATACCCGCAGCCATTTCGGCCCGTCTTCGTCGGGGTTGCCGCCCTTGGCCGACAGCGTCGAGAGCACGACAGTGCCGGAGTCGGCCGAGGTGACGAAGAATACGAAGCTGATGAACACCGTCACGGCGATGACGGTCTTGCTCCACGGGTAGGTTTCCAGCAGCAGATAAATGCTCATCGACGGGTTGTCGATGGCCGACATGCCCAGCGCGCTCATGCCGTGATTGAGCACTTGATCCAACGCGCTGTTACCGAAGATCGACATCCACGCGAGGGTGAAACCGAGCGGAATCAGCAGCACGCCGAAAACGAATTCACGGATAGTCCGGCCACGGGAAATCCGTGCAATGAACAGACCCACGAACGGCGACCATGCAATCCACCAGGCCCAGTAGAACACCGTCCAGCCACCGAGCCAGTCGCTTGGTTTGTCGTAAGCGTAGAGGTCAAAACTCTTCATCGGCAAGGCGCCGAGGTAGTCGCCGAGGTTCTGGATCAAGGTGTTGAGCAGGTGCTGGGTGGGGCCGGCGAACAACACGAAAAGCAGCAGCGCACAGGCCAGCAGCATGTTGATGTCGGACATGACCCGCACGCCCTTATCCACACCAGAGACCGCGACGATAATTGCCGCGCCCATCATCAGGGTGATCAGGCCGACCTGAATCCACTGGGTGTGAGCGATGCCGAACAGGTAGTCGAGACCCGAGTTGAGGTGCAGCACACCGAAGCCCATGTCGGCACCGAGACCGAACACCGTGGCGATGATGCCGAAGCCGTCCACCGCGTAGCCGATGGGGCCGTTGATGCGCTTTCCGATCAGCGGATACAACGCCGAACGCAGGGCCAGTGGCAGGTTGTGCCGATAAGCGAAATACGCCAGCGCCATGCCGACAAAGGCAAATACGCCCCAGCCATGCAAGCCCCAGTGCAGAAACAGGATCTGCATCGCCTGACGCGCCGCATCCGCCGTACCCGCCTCGCCTTGCGGCGGCTGGAGCATGTGGGTCAGCGGTTCGGATACGCAGAAGAAAAACAGCGTGATGCTGATCCCGGCGGCGAACAGCATGCCGGCCCAGGACAGGTAACTGAATTCGGGTTCGTCGTGGTCGGCACCGAGTTTTATCTTGCCGTAGCCGGATAAGGCGGTGACCACCACGAAGACCAGATACAGAGTCATCGCGAGCATGTAGTACCAGCCGACCGTGTTGGCCGCCCAGTTTTGCGCTTCCAGCAGCCAGGCGCCGGCCTGTTCAGGCATGGCGATGACAACGAGACCAAACAGCAGAATGACCGTCGCGGCGAAGTAGAACACCGGCGGATTCATGCGTACCAGACCGCTGGCGGGGGTGGACGATGCACTCATGAAACGTGCACCTCGAGGGGTTGAAACATGGCTGAAATGATCGGACTCAGCAAAGGCAAGCCTCCTGTTGTGAGCGGGCAGCGAACCACCGGTTTAACTTGAATGAACGTTCAAGTTAAACATGGATGGGGCGCCAAGGACTAATCGCAGGGCTGGGCGGTAGTTTTCCTACGCTAGCTCAAGGAGGGGTATGACGTGGGTTTGAGGCGATTCGTTCAATAGCCCTTCACCCTCACCCTAACCCTCTCCCGGAGGGAGAGGGGACCGATTGGGGGATGTTGGGGAGATACGCCGACGTGGTCCTGCTTTACCGAATCCATAATCGACTCGGTGTTCCAGGCCGATGGATAATCCAAAACACCTCGGTCGGCTCCCTCTCCCTCCGGGAGAGGGCTGGGGTGAGGGACGCTTGTAATAGCCCTACTTCTGCGTCCCGTCATCATGCTGCAGATTGGCTTGGGTCAGATTGCACCCCGCGGGCACACTTCGCGTCAGCCAGACGTTGCCGCCAATGGTCGAACCCTTGCCGATGGTGATCCGCCCAAGAATGGTCGCCCCTGCATAAATCACCACATCGTCCTCGACAATCGGATGGCGCGGATGGCCCTTCTGCAACTGCCCGTCTTCATCCGCCGGGAAACGTTTGGCACCCAGGGTTACGGCCTGATAGATCCGCACGCGCTCGCCGATGATCGCGGTTTCGCCAATCACTACACCCGTGCCGTGATCGATAAAGAAGCTACGGCCGATCTGTGCGCCCGGATGGATATCTATGCCGGTGGCCGAATGGGCGATTTCCGCGCTGATCCGCGCCAGCAGCGGCAAACCGGCGCGATACAAATGGTGCGCCAGACGATGGTGAATCACCGCCAGAATTCCTGGGTAGCAGAGCAACACTTCATCGACACTGCGCGCCGCCGGATCACCGTGATATGCGGCCAGCACGTCGGTATCGAGCAATGTGCGCAGCCCCGGCAAGGCCAGGGCAAAATCCTGCACGATCTGAATCGCCCGGGCCTCGACTTCGGTGTCGGCCTGCGCGCTGTGCCGGGCGACATAGCGCAGCTCCAGCCGTGTCTGCGCCAGCAAGGCATTCAAAGCCACATCGAGGGTGTGGCCGACGTAGAAGTCCTCACTTTCTTCGCGCAAATCCACCGGCCCCAGACGCATCGGAAACAACGCGCCGCACAGCGCTTCGAGAATCTCCGCCATCGCCGCTCGCGAGGGCAACTCGCGGCCGCCCTGCGCGCCGGAAGCCCGGCCATTTTGTGCTCGCCACTGATCCCGCGCGCCGCGCAGTTGGCTGACGATGGTCTGCAATTGCCAATGGCTGGAACGTTCGCTCACGGTAAAGACTCCTCACGGGCGGCCGGACTGTCTGGCCGCGTCAACGGCGACCACTTTACGGCATGCCTGCGAGGGCGAATTAAGAACCGATAGTGCTGGGCTCAGTCGATTTGGCTATAAGCGATTCACGGTTGCCCCTGCAAAAGCGCGTGCCTATAGTCCTTTCATCTTCCTCCGCCAGTACGGAACCATGTCCACACAACCGATCAAACAACAGCTGGATCGCTTTAACCGCCTCGACCTGCTCGGTCAACCGACGCCGCTGGAAAAGCTTGAACGCCTGTCCACCTGGCTCGGCCGTGACGTCTACATCAAACGCGATGACCTGACGCCGCTGGCCATGGGCGGCAACAAGCTGCGCAAACTCGAATACCTCGCCGCCGATGCACTCGCACAAGGTGCCGACACACTGATCACTGCCGGTGCGCTGCAATCGAACCACGTGCGCCAGACCGCCGCACTCGCCGCCAAACTCGGTCTGGGCTGCGTTGCACTGCTGGAAAATCCGCTGGGCACCGATGACAGCGATTACACCGGCAACGGCAATCGGCTGCTGCTGGATCTGTTCGACACCAAGGTCGAACTGGTCGACAACCTCGACAATGCCGATGAGCAACTAGCCGCCCTCGCCGTGCGTCTGCGCGCCAACGGCAAGAAGCCCTATCTGGTGCCGATCGGTGGCTCCAACGCGCTCGGCGCGCTGGGTTACGTGCGCGCTGGCCTGGAACTGGCCGAGCAGATCAAGGACACCGGCCTCGACTTCGCCGCCGTGGTTCTCGCGTCGGGCAGCGCCGGGACACACAGCGGTCTCGCGTTGGCCTTGAGTGAAGCGCTGCCGCAACTGCCGGTGATTGGCGTAACCGTGTCACGCAGCGAAGAGGATCAGCGCCCCAAAGTCCAAGGCCTCGCCGAACGTACGGCGGATCTGCTCGGCGTCGCGCTGCCGGACAGTTTCAAGGTCGAGTTGTGGGACGAATATTTCGGCCCGCGTTATGGCGAACCGAATGCCGGAACACTGGCAGCGGTGAAATTGCTGGCGAGTCAGGATGCGGTGCTGCTTGATCCGGTCTACACCGGCAAAGCCATGGCCGGTCTGCTCGATGGCATCGGCCGTGGCCGTTTCGACGAAGGTCCGATCATCTTCCTGCACACCGGTGGCGCGCCGGCGTTGTTTGCCTACAAGGATTCACT
Organism: Pseudomonas atagonensis; assembly: GCF_011369485.1. Classification (GTDB taxonomy): domain Bacteria; phylum Pseudomonadota; class Gammaproteobacteria; order Pseudomonadales; family Pseudomonadaceae; genus Aquipseudomonas; species Aquipseudomonas atagonensis. The sequence goes on from NZ_VXCA01000024.1 coordinate 46,256, forward strand.
GACAAGCTGATCCTCCCGCTGTAGATAGTCCTGAGGTGAGGGGCTTATCCCCTCACCAAAACGGATCACCCATATATTCAGTATTGGAATAACGGCGAGAATATTAAGTATTTTCAAGTCTAAAGCAGACATCTTATAGTCTCGCCGCAGGCGAATTTCGCGCAAGACGCATAAGCTGCTTTAAGGCAGGATAGCGCTGTCGTCGAACTCCCGAATTCGCCAAACTTTCCTTAAGCGTCTTCCATAAGAAAACACAGGGGCTTGTCATGAATTTTTCCGCACTACGTCGCAATCTGCTGGTTGGTTCGCTGGGCCTGGCGCTGAGCGCCGGTCTGATCAGCCAGGCAGTGGCCGGTGAGCAGTTGCAACAGATCAAGGACAAAGGCGTTATCAACGTCGGCCTGGAAGGCACTTACCCACCGTTCAGCTTCGTCGATGCCGACGGCAAGCTGTCCGGTTTCGAAGTCGAACTCTCTGAAGCCCTGGCGAAGAAACTCGGCGTCAAAGCCAAGATTCAGCCAACCAAGTGGGACGGCATCCTCGCCGCGCTGGAATCCAAGCGTCTGGACGTCGTCGTCAACCAGGTGACCATCTCCGACGAGCGCAAGAAGAAGTATGACTTCTCCGAGCCGTACACCGTTTCCGGGATTCAGGCGCTGGTGCTAAAGAGCAAAGAAGCCGCGCTGAACATCAAGACCGCTAATGACCTATCCGGCAAGAAAGTCGGCGTAGGCCTGGGCACCAACTACGAACAGTGGGTTCGCGCCAACGTGCCGGGTGCTGACGTTCGCACCTACGACGATGATCCGACCAAGTTCGCCGACCTGAACAACGGCCGCACCGATGCCATTCTGATCGACCGTCTGGCCGCGCTTGAGTATGCCAAGAAAGCGCCGAAAACCGTCGCTGCCGGCGAAGCCTTCTCCCGTCAGGAATCCGGTATTGCCCTGCGTAAAGGCGAACCTGAATTGCTAGCAGCCCTGAACAAAGCCCTCGACGAACTGCGCGCCGACGGTACGCTTGAGAAGCTGTCCACGAAATACTTCAACGCTGACGTCACCAAATAATGGAAGAAGCTTTCCAACTCGCACTGGACTCCGCGCCCTTCCTGTTGAAGGGCGCGTACTACACGGTAATCCTCAGCCTCGGCGGCATGTTCTTCGGCTTGCTGCTGGGCTTCGGCCTGGCGTTGATGCGCCTGTCGCGTTTCAAGTCGGTGAGCTGGCTGGCCCGCATCTACGTGTCGTTCTTTCGCGGCACGCCGTTGCTGGTGCAACTGTTCGTGATCTATTACGGCTTGCCGCAATTGGGCATGGAACTCGACCCGCTGCCGGCGGCGCTGATCGGCTTTTCGCTGAACATGGCCGCCTACGCCTGTGAAATCCTCCGCGCCGCGATCGGTTCGATCGAGCGCGGTCAGTGGGAAGCGGCGGCGAGCATCGGCATGACCCGTGCGCAGACCCTGCGCCGGGCCATCCTGCCGCAAGCGATGCGCACGGCATTGCCGCCGCTGGGCAACAGCTTCATTTCACTGGTCAAGGACACCGCGCTGGCCGCCACCATTCAGGTACCGGAACTATTCCGTCAGGCGCAGCTGATTACCGCCCGGACTTTCGAAGTCTTCACCATGTATCTTGCCGCCGCGCTGATCTACTGGATTCTGGCCACGGTGCTTTCGCACTTCCAGAATAAGCTGGAAGAGCGGGTCAATCGGCACGACCAGGAGTCCTGACCCATGATTGTCGTGGAAAAACTGACAAAGCAGTTCAAGGGTCAAGAGGTGCTCAAGGGCATCGATCTTGAGGTGAAAGAAGGCGAGGTCGTGGCAATCATCGGCCCCAGCGGCTCGGGTAAAACCACGTTCCTGCGTTGCCTTAATTTCCTTGAAGAACCTACCAGCGGCCGGATCAAGGTCGGCGATATCGAAATCGATACCCGCCGCCCGCTGAACCAGCAGCAAAGCCTGGTGCGCAATCTGCGCCAGCACGTGGGTTTCGTGTTTCAGAACTTCAACCTGTTCCCCCACCGTACCGCGCTCGAAAACGTCATCGAAGGCCCGATAGTGGTCAAGAAGATGCCGCGCGACGCAGCGATTGCCTTGGGCAAAAAGCTGATGGCCAAGGTCGGTCTGGCCGGCAAGGAAGACGCCTATCCGCGTCGTCTGTCCGGCGGTCAGCAACAGCGCGTGGCGATTGCCCGGGCACTGGCGATGGAGCCGGAAGTGATTCTGTTCGACGAACCGACTTCGGCCCTCGACCCGGAACTGGTCGGTGAAGTGCTGGCGACCATTCGTGGTCTCGCCGAAGAAAAACGCACCATGGTGATCGTCACCCACGAAATGGGTTTTGCCCGTGACGTGGCCAACCGTGTGGTGTTTTTCGACAAAGGCGTGATCGTCGAACAAGGTGAAGCCAAGGCATTGTTTGCCAACCCGAAAGAAGAACGCACCCGACAGTTTCTCAGCAAGTTTCTGAATCACGCCTGAGAACTTTCAATATCGAACACCCAACTTCCACGGATGGAAGTTACTTTTCACCCCTCCACACCCCCGTCAAACATACACAAACAATCTGCATTAGAATGCGGTACATATATATATGTTCTGCAACAGATTGTTCTCGTCTTGAGCTCGCCCCACCTGAAATTTACCCGCCTAAATAACGCTGCATAAAAACTGGCGTAAACCTCAAATAGCCGTGGCCTGATTCGCCGAACAGCCGAGGCATTTGGACTCAGCGCCGTAGGAATATTCTGATTAGTTCGTAATTCATGGATTAACTAATCGACTCTATTGACACCCTCATCCACACACTTTTATCTAGTCGCCGACCGGCACCTATTAGTTCAATAAACGCACTTCAAACCCGAACAGAAGTTCAAAGGTTTATTGCCAGTTAATTCACGCCTTTTGTTCTTTCAGAAACGGACTTCGCTGCAAGGCTTCAAGGAGAGAAACCGATGACCCGCACTTCGCATACCCCCGAACTGGCAGCGCCGACCCTCGCGCCTGCACAAAAAACCGGCATCAACCTGGCCGCAGCTGCCCACCTGTTGGTCGAGGTGGCGCCTTACCCCGACATGGAGGGCGGCGACTTGATCGAACTGTTCTGGAACAAATGCTACGTAGCCTCAAAAGTAGTCACCGCCGAGGATCTGGGCACGTCCATCAGCCTGCGGGTGCCAGAGAGTTTCATTGCCAATGGCAGCGTTCGCATCCACTACCGCGTGATGCAGGTCGGCCAAGGCCCGGCGCTGTCGGCGGCGACCCGTGTGCAAGTGAAACTGGACTGCCCGGGCGGACAGCCGTCAATGCTGTGCGAGGACGAAAACCAGCAACTGGCGCCGGTGACCATTCCCGACACCATTCGCCGTCAGGGCGTGAACCCCAACCAGATCAAACGCGGCGTACCGCTGACCATCGAACCCTACCTGAACATGGCCGAAGACGACGCCATCACGCTGCGCTGGGGCGACGTGCGCATGGATCTGGCCCCCATCACGGCAGCGGATGTCGGACTGCCGATTCAAGTCTGGGTGCCGCCATCGGTGATTGTCGAGGCTGGCGAAGACCTGCGTCTTGACGTGACCTACTGCATCCTCGACCGGGTAGGCAACAACTCACGCTGGGCGCCGCCACGGACGCTGAAGATCGGTTGTGTGAATCCTTATCTGAAAGTCCCGTTGAGGCCTGAACTCAAAGCCGCCGAACCTCGCAAGCCTTAACGCCGATCTCTCATGATGAAGAGGTTCTGTGGCGAGGAGATTTATCCCCGCTCGGCTGCAAAGCAGTCGTAAACCCATAACACGCGGTGTATCTGTTGCACCGCGTTAACTGATTTTGGGGCCGCTGCGCAGCCCGACGGGGATAAATCCCCTCGCCACATGGATCGCGTAGGCGCATACAAATATTGTTAACCAATCCGACCATCACCCCTTCTATGCATATTCCTAAAAGTTAGTTTATTTAATATTTATACACGCTTAGGGTATATAAACCGGACCACCGGACATTCTTTCGTTCGCCGCACTTTTGCGGCGTTTTTCATGAGATGTGAGGTAGGTAACATGGTCCGGAACACAATCACCCCAGTGCAGATCGCCAGGGCATTGCGTGCAGCCAAGGAGCGGCAGTGATGTCCAGTCTGGCAGATGCAACCATCCAGTCTGATCTGGATATCGCCCCGCTGTTGTTGCCCGCGCAGGTCTTGCGCAACGACGCCCAAGCCATCAAGGCCGCCCAGGAACTGGCGCAAGTCGCCCGCGTGCAAGCTGCCAAACGTGACCGTCAGCGCAAGCTGCCGTGGTCGGAAATCGAACAGTTCACCCGCAGCGGTCTGGGCAGCATCGCCATCCCGCGCGAGTACGGTGGTCCGCAGGTTTCTTTCGTGACGCTGGCCGAGGTGTTCGCGATCATTTCCGCGGCCGACCCGGCGCTGGGACAGATCCCGCAGAACCAGTTCGGCATCATCAACCTGGTGCTCGGCAGCGCCACTGAAGAACAGAAAAAGCAGTTGTTCCAGAGCGTTCTGGAAGGCTGGCGCATTGGCAATGCCGGCCCTGAACGCGGCACCAAAAACACCTTGGAACTGAAAGCGCGCATCACCGCTGACGGCGATGATTTCGTGATCAACGGCCAGAAGTTTTACTCCACCGGCGCACTGTTCGCGCACTGGGTCGCGGTCAAGGCGCTCAACGATGACGGCAAGCAAGTGCTGGCCTTCGTCCGTCGCGGCACTCCGGGCCTGCGTATTGTTGATGACTGGTCTGGCTTCGGTCAGCGCACCACCGCCAGCGGCACGATTTTGCTGAACAACGTGCGTGTCGAAGCGGGGCTTGTCGTCGATAACTGGAAGATCAACGAGAAGCCGAATACCCAAGGCGCCGTGTCGCAATTGATTCAGGCCGCCATCGATGCCGGGATCGCCCGCGGCGCCATCGATGACGCCATCGAATTCGTCAAAACCCGCGCGCGGCCATGGATTGACGCCAAGGTCGAACGCGCCAGCGATGACCTCTACGTGATCGCCGACATCGGCAAACTGAAAATCGAACTGCACGCCGCCGAAGCGTTGCTGCGCAAGGCCGGGCAAGTGCTCGATCAGGTGCACGCCGCACCGCTCACCGCCGACTCCGCCGCCCGCGCCTCGATTGCCGTGGCCGAAGCCAAAGTGCTGACCACCGAGATCTCGCTGTTGGCCAGCGAAAAACTTTTCGAACTGGCCGGCAGTCGCGCGACCCTCGCCGAATTCAACCTCGACCGCCACTGGCGCAACGCCCGGGTGCACACCCTGCACGACCCAGTGCGCTGGAAGTATCACGCGGTGGGTGCCTATCGCCTCAACGGCACTTTGCCTGCTCGCCATTCCTGGATCTGACGACCGCACACTTTCTCAAGAGCCTGGAGAAAACCTATGACTTTTTCCCATCCCGTCGCGGTCATCACCAGCGATGAGCAAGCCCTGATCGTCGCCAGCGACCTGGCCGAAGATTTCAAACGCGACAGCGCCATTCGCGACCGTGAACGTCGCCTGCCGCTGCCGGAACTCGACGTATTTTCCCGCTCGGGCCTGTGGGGCATCAGCGTGCCGAAAGAATACGGCGGCGCCGGCGTGTCCAACGTGACCTTGGCCAAAGTCATCGCCCTGATCGCACAGGCAGACGGCTCGCTCGGGCAGATCCCGCAGAACCATTTCTATGCCCTCGAAGTGCTGCGGGTGAACGGCAGCCACGCACAGAAACAACGCTTGTACGCCGAAGTGCTGGCCGGCCAACGCTTCGGCAATGCGCTGGCGGAACTGGGCACAAAAACCGCTCACGACCGCGTCACCAGCCTCAAACACGACGGCGATGGTTATCGCATCAACGGCCGCAAGTTTTATGCGACTGGTGCGATCTACGCCCAACGCATTCCGACTTCGGTGGTCGATGAAAACGGTGTGCAGCAACTGGCCTTCGTGCCCCGCGACAGCAAAGGCCTGACGGTGATCGACGACTGGAGCGGCTTCGGTCAGCGCACCACTGGCAGCGGTTCGGTGGTGTTCGAAGACGTCTACGTTGCCGCCGAAGACGTGATCCCGTTCCAAAGCGCTTTCGAGCGCCCGACCACCGTTGGCCCGCTGGCGCAGATCCTCCACGCCGCCATCGACACTGGCATCGCTCGCGCCGCTTACGAAGATGCGTTGCACTTCGTACGCAGCAAAACCCGGCCATGGATCGACTCAGGCAATGACAAAGCCACCGAAGATCCGCTGACGTTGAAGAGCTTCGGGCACTTGAGCATTCGTCTGCACGCCACCGAGGCGCTGCTCGAACGCGCCGGCGAATTCCTCGACGCCGCCCAAGCCGAACTTAACGCCAAGAATGTCGCCGCCGCATCGATTGCCGTCGCCGAAGCACGGGCGATCAGCACTGAAATTTCCCTGGCCGCCGGCAGCACGCTGTTCGAACTGGCCGGCAGCCAGGCGACCCTGATCGAGCACGGTCTCGACCGTCACTGGCGCAACGCCCGCGTGCACACCCTGCACGACCCGGTGCGCTGGAAGTATCACGCGGTGGGCAATTACTACCTCAACGATGAAAACCCGCCACTGCGGGGGACCATCTGATGGCGAAGAAAAAGATCCTGCTCAACGCGTTCAACATGAACTGCATCGGCCACATCAACCACGGCTTGTGGACGCATCCGCGCGACACCTCGACGCGCTACAACACCCTTGAATACTGGACCGAACTGGCGCAGTTGCTGGAGCGCGGGTTGTTCGACGGACTGTTCATCGCCGACATCGTCGGCGTGTACGACGTCTATCAGGACTCGGTGGATGTCACGCTGAAAGAGTCGATTCAATTGCCGGTCAACGATCCGCTGCTGCTGGTGTCGGCCATGGCTGCGGTGACGAAAAACCTCGGTTTCGGCCTTACTGCCAACCTCACCTACGAGCCGCCATATCTGTTCGCCCGGCGCATGTCGACCCTCGATCATTTGAGCCGTGGCCGGGTCGGCTGGAACATCGTCACCGGTTATCTCGACAGCGCCGCCAAGGCCATGGGCCTGCGCGAGCAGGTCGAGCACGACCGTCGCTACGACCAGGCCGACGAGTACCTCGAAGTGCTCTACAAACTCTGGGAAGGCAGTTGGGAAAACGGTGCGGTACTCAATGACCGTGATCAGCGCATCTACGCGACCCCGGAGAAAGTGCACAAAGTCGAGCACCGTGGCGAGTTCTATCAGGTTGAGGGTTACCACCTCTGCGAGCCGTCGCCACAACGCACGCCGGTGCTGTTTCAGGCCGGCAGTTCCGATCGCGGCTTGCTGTTCGCCGGGCGTCACGCCGAGTGCGTGTTCATCAGCGGTCAGAACAAACCGTCGACCAAGGTGCAGGTCGACAAGGTGCGCGCCAGCGCGGTTGAGGCAGGACGCAATCCCGAGGACATCAAGGTGTTCATGGGCCTCAACGTGATCGTCGGTGCAACCGAGGAAGCGGCGTGGGCCAAGCACGCCGAGTACCTCAGCTACGCCAGTGCCGAGGCCGGCGTGGCGCATTTTTCGGCGTCCACCGGGATCGACTTTTCCCAGTACGAAATCGACGAACCGATCCAGTACGTGAAAAGCAACGCCATCCAGTCCGCCACCAAAAACCTGCAAAACAACGACTGGACGCGACGCAAGTTGCTCGACCAGCACGCCCTCGGTGGTCGCTACATCACCGTGGTCGGCTCGCCTGAGCAAGTCGCGGACGAACTGGAATCGTGGATCGCTGAAACGGGCCTCGATGGTTTCAACCTGACTCGCATCGTCACCCCGGAAAGCTATGTGGATTTCATTGAACAGGTGATCCCGGAGTTGCAGCGGCGCGGGTCGTACAAGACCGCGTACGACAACGGCAGCCTGCGCGAGAAGCTGTTTCACGGCGCAGCGCAGCTCCCTGAGCAACATATCGGATCTTCGTTTCGCCGCTAAAAGCTTCGCGAGCAAGCCCGCTCCCACAGGGGTACGCATTCCAAATGTGGGAGCGGGCTTGCTCGCGAAAAGGCCCGACCAGACACCACACATCTATGCACTGACTGGAAAAACAATCATGACCAAGAACCTTCTGTCCCACCCAGTCAAAGCACTGGCCCTGGCCCTCGGCCTGTTCAGCTCGGCAGTCTTCGCCGCTGACGCCCCGTTGAAAATCGGCACCACCGCCGCGTTCGCCATTCCGCTGGAAGCCGCTGTCGAAGAAGCCTCCAGACAAGGCCTGAAAGTCGAGCTGGTGGAGTTCACCGACTGGATCGCACCGAACGTCAGCCTCGCCGCCGGTGACATCGACGTGAACTACTTCCAGCACATCCCGTTCCTCGAAAACGCCAAAGCCGCATCGGGTTTTGATCTGGTGCCATTCGCACCGGGGATCATCAACAACGTCGGCCTCTACTCGAAGAAATACAAAAGCTTCGATGAGCTTCCAGAAGGCGCCAGCGTCGCCATCGCCAACGACCCGATCAACAGCGGTCGCGGTCTGCAACTGCTGGCCAAGGCTGGCTTGATCACACTGAAACCGGGCGTCGGCTACAAGGCCACCGAAGACGACATCGTCGCCAACCCGAAGAAAGTCAAAATCCTTCAGGTCGAAGCCGTGCAACTGGTGCGCGCCTACGACGACGCCGATCTGGTTCAGGGCTACCCGGCCTACATTCGTCTGGCGAAGACTTTCGACGCCGGTTCGGCGCTGCTGTTTGACGGCCTCGACCACAAGGAATACGTGATCCAGTTCGTGATCCAGCCGAAGAGCAAAACCGACCCGCGCCTGATCAAGTTCGTCGACATTTATCAGCATTCGCCGGCTGTACGCGCCGCGCTGGATAAAGCCCACGGCAAGCTGTATCAGGCCGGTTGGGAAAGCTGAGCATGACGGCCGCGATCCAACGGCGACTGGAGATTCCAGAGCCACAACGTGCTGAAAAAACCGAGCTTCATCCCGAACTGAATCGTGCCCACGTGCGCTTCATCGGTCTGGGTAAAACCTACAACGGCCGGCAGGGCCCGGTCGCGGCGTTGCAAGGCATTGATCTGGCGATCCAGCGCGGTGAGGTGTTCGGCATCATCGGGCGCAGCGGCGCCGGCAAGTCGTCGTTGATCCGTACGATCAATCGTCTGGAACAACCAACATCCGGGCGCGTGCTGATCGATCAGGTCGACATCGGCGAGTTCGATGAAGACCGCCTGGTCGCCCTGCGCCGCCGGATCGGCATGATCTTTCAGCACTTCAATCTGATGTCGGCGAAGACCGTTTGGCAGAACGTTGAACTGCCGCTGAAAGTGGCTGGCGTGGCGAAGGAGCAACGCGAAAAAAAGGTTCGTGAATTGCTCGAACTGGTTGGCTTGCAAGCCAAACACAAAGCCTATCCGGCGCAGCTTTCCGGCGGGCAAAAACAGCGCGTCGGCATCGCCCGCGCGCTGGTACATGACCCGGATATTCTGCTCTGTGATGAAGCCACTTCGGCGCTGGATCCCGAGACCACGCAGTCGATTCTCGGCCTGCTGCGCGAGATCAACCAGCGCCTTGGCCTGACCATCGTTTTAATCACCCATGAGATGGCGGTGATCCGCGACATCTGCGACCGCGTGGTGGTACTGGAGCACGGACGCATCGTCGAGCAAGGCCCGGTGTGGGAGGTATTCGGTAATCCGCAACACGAGGTCAGCCAGACCTTGCTCGCGCCGCTGCAACACGCCTTGCCGGAAGAGTTGCAGAGCCGCTTGCGTGCGCAACCGCCCTCCTCCGAAGCCGCAGTGGTGTTGCGCTTGCAGTTTACCGGCAGTGCCAGTGACGAGCCGGATCTGGCGGCATTGTTCGCGGCGCTGAGTGGCCGGGTGCAATTGCTGCAGGGCGGCGTCGAACGGATTCAGGGGCATGCGTTCGGGCAATTGCTGCTGGCGGTCAGCGGCTCAGTGTTCAGCGCCGAACAATTGCGCGAACGTGCGGGGCAATGGGCACAACGGGTGGAGGTATTGGGTTATGTGGTTTGATCGCTTGCTGCAGGGGTTTATCGACACGTTTCTGATGGTCGGTGTGTCATCACTGATCGCGTTGCTGGTGGGGATCCCCATGGCGGTGATTCTGGTCACCAGCGACAAGGGCGGAATCTACCAGGCGCCGGTGCTGAACCGTGCCTTGGGCGCGTTCGTGAACCTGTTTCGCTCGATCCCGTTCCTGATCCTGATGGTCGCGCTGATTCCGTTCACCCGGTTGATCGTCGGCACCACTTACGGGGTGTGGGCGGCGGTGGTGCCGCTGACCATCGCGGCAACGCCATTCTTTGCGCGGATTGCCGAAGTGAGTCTGCGTGAGGTCGATCACGGCCTGATCGAAGCCGCGCAGGCCATGGGGTGCCGGCGCTGGCACATCGTCTGGCACGTATTGCTGCCGGAGGCCCTGCCGGGAATTGTCGGCGGCTTCACCATCACCCTTGTGACAATGATCAACTCCTCAGCCATGGCCGGTGCGATTGGCGCGGGTGGCTTGGGGGACATCGCCTATCGCTACGGCTATCAGCGCTTTGACAGCCAGATCATGTTGACGGTGATTGTGTTGCTGGTGGCGTTGGTGGCGGTGATTCAGTTGGGTGGGGATCGCCTGGCGCGGGGGTTGAACAAGCGCTGATTTTTGCTGCGCGGCAGCCTCCGGCTTCATGGCGTATATTCGCCAGACCTCCACTGCCGCGCAGCCCTCGACCATGAAACAGACACCCACCGATCTCGAACAGATCACCGCCACTACCCTCGGTCACTACAACGCTGTCGCGGAAGACTTCCGTGAAGGCACCCGTGATCACGATGTCAGCCAGAACATCGATGCGTTGCTGCGGCATATTCAGGGCGCAGCGCCCTTCACGATTCTGGATTTCGGCTGCGGGCCGGGTCGCGACTTGCAGACGTTTACGCGCATGGGCCACGTCGCCGTCGGCCTCGATGGTTCGCAGGAGTTTGCGCGGATGGCGCGTGAGGACAGTGGCTGTGAGGTGTTGCAGCAGGATTTTCTGAAACTGGACCTGCCGGTTGAACGCTTTGACGGGATCTTCGCCAACGCGGTGCTGTTTCATGTGCCGTTGCAGGAGTTGCCTCGGATTCTGAAGCAACTGCACGGGACATTGAAACCGGGTGGCGTGTTGTTCAGTTCCAATCCGCGCGGGGATAACCGTGAAGGCTGGAACGGGCCGCGTTATGGTTCGTATCACGATCTGGAGGCGTGGCAGGGGTTGTTGACGGCAGCGGGGTTTGTCGAGCTGGAGCATTACTTCCGGCCGGCGGGGCTGCCGCGTGAGCAGCAGCCCTGGCTGGCGAGTGTCTGGCGCAAAATAGGAGACTGCGGTGTATAAGGGACTCCCCCCTCACCCCAGCCCTCTCCCGGAGGGAGAGGGAGCCGACCGAGATATCTTGCGCAATACATCGACCTGAAAGTGCGGTGTCGATTATGGATTCGGCACATCAAGGTCAGGTCGATGTATTGCGTGAGCATCCCCCATTCGGTTCCCTCTCCCTACGGGAGAGGGTTAGGGTGAGGGATGCTTTTGATCTAATTTTTTTTCGGCTCGCGAATCTTGTACCAGGCCACATACAGCGCCGGCAGAAACAGCAGTGTCAGCAAGGTCGCAATCACGATCCCGCCAATCATCGCGTAGGCCATCGGCCCCCAGAACACTTCGCGGGCAATCGGGATCATGCCCATGCTCGCCGCTGCCGCCGTCAGCAGAATCGGCCGGCGTCGATGCTCGGTCGCTTCCACCACCGCATCCCACGGCGCGTAGCCCTTCTTCTCGAACTCGTCGATCTGCGTCACCAGAATCACCGAGTTGCGGATGATGATGCCGATCAGCGCGAGAATCCCGAGGATTGCCACGAAGCCCATCGGCGTGCCGGTCGGCACCAGCGCCAGCACCACGCCGATCAAGCCCAGCGGCGCGACACTCGCCACCAGGAACAGCTTCTGCACGCTGTGTAACTGGATCATCAGGAACGTCGCCATCAGGAACAGCATCAGCGGCAATACCTTGGCGATCGGCCCTTGCGCCTTGCCGCTTTCCTCCACCGTACCGCCAGTGGCGACTTTGTAGCCGACCGGGAGTTTTTCGGCGAAGGCATCAATGGACGGCTTGAGCAGTTTCACCAGATCGGTGGGCTGGATTTCGTCGCGCACCGACGCCTTGATGGTGATCGTCGGCAACCGGTCGCGACGCCACACCAGCGGCTGCTCCAGTTCATAACGCACGGTGGCAAACGCCAGCAGCGGAATCGACGTGCCGCCCGGCGTGACGATCTGCAGGTTCTGCAGGGTTTCCGGGGTTCCACGTTCGGAATCCACAGCGCGACCAACCACATTGATCAGGTAGATATCGTCATCGACCTGGGTCAACGGCGAGCCACTGACGATGCTGTTCATCAGGTTCGCCACGTCTTCGGACGACAGCCCGAGCTGGCGCGCCTTGTCCTGGGCGATGTCGATGCGCAGAACCTTGCCCGGCTCGTTCCAGTCGTAAATGATCTCGCCGATGTGCGGGTTCTTGTCCAGTTCAGTGGCGAGGTCGATGGCGTGTTTGCGCACCTGATCGATGTCTTTGCCGCTGACCCGATACTGGATCGGCCGCCCGACCGGCGGGCCCATTTCCAGTGCTTGCACGTAACTGCCGATGCCGACGAAGTCCTTGTGCAAACGCTCACGCAGTCGCTGACTCAAGGCCTCGCGGGCCTCGAAGTTTTTGCTGACGATGACCAGTTGCGCGTAATACGGGTTTTGCAGTTGCTGATCGAGCGGCAGGTAGAAACGGATTGCACCCTGGCCGATGTAAGTGCTCCAGCGCACGATGTCGTCATCGCCCTTGAGCGTCGCTTCGAGCTTGTCGACAGCCTTGCGGGTCTCGTCGATGGAGGCGTTTTGCGGCAGGTTCAGATCGACCAGAATTTCCGGGCGATCAGAGGACGGGAAAAACTGGTTCTGCACAAAGCGCATGCAAAACACCGCCAGCACAAAGCACAACACCGTGATGCCAATCGCCCACCAACGATTGCGCATGCACCACAGCAGACCGCCGTTGAACGCGCGCCCGACGCGCCCGGGCTCCGCCGCGTGCGGCTTCACGTTGGTGCTAAGGATATGCACGCCGATCACCGGCGCGAAGAACACCGCCACCACCCACGAAACCAGCATGGCCACAGCGATCACCGCGAACAGGGTGAAGGTGTATTCACCGGCAGAACTGGCGTTGAGGCCGATGGGCACGAAACCGGCCACGGTTACCAGCGTACCGGTGAGCATCGGGAACGCCGTCGAGGTGTAGGCGAACGTGGCCGCCTGCTCCCGGGTCTCGCCCATTTCCAGGCGCGTGACCATCATTTCCACGGTGATCATCGCGTCGTCCACCAGCAAGCCGAGGGCGATGATCAGCGCACCGAGGGAAATCCGCTGCATGGTGATGCCGCTGTATTCCATGAACACAAACACCATCGCCAGCACCAGCGGAATCGAACACGCCACCACCAGCCCGGCGCGCACGCCGAGGCTGATGAAGCTCACCACCAGCACGATGATCACCGCTTCAAACAAGGCGCTGGTGAAACCCCCGACAGCCTCTTCCACCACCACGGCTTGATCGGAAACCGTGTGCACGCCAACACCAACCGGCAGGTCAGCCGTCAGTTGATCAATGCGCGCGTGCAGGGCTTTACCGAATTCCTGAACGTTGCCGCCCTTCTGCATGGCAATTGCCAGGCCGATGGCCGGTTTGCCGTCGAAACGAAACTCCGGGGTGGCCGGGTCGACGTAGCCACGGCTGATGTCGGCGATGTCGGCCAGGCGATAGAAACGGTCATTGAGTTTGAGATTGACCTCGGCCAGATCCTTTTCCGAGGCGAACTGCCCGGAAGTGCGCACGGAAATACGCTCAGGCCCGGCCTCGATCACCCCGGCCGGCGTCACCGCATTCTGCGATTGCAGGCTCTGCACCACTTGCCGCTGATCGATGCCCAGCGCCGCCAGTTTGCGCGTGGAGAAGTTCAGGTAAATCACTTCATCCTGCTGGCCGACCATCTCGATCTTGCCCAGCCCCGGCACGTTGCGAATCTCGGCCCGCGCCTGCTCCACGTAGTCGCGCAACTGGCGCATGGTCAGGCCATCGGCGGTAAACGCGTACACCGAGCCGAACACGTCACCGAACTCATCGTTGAATCCCGGGCCTTGAATCCCCTGAGGGAACTGGCCGCGAATGTCGTCGATCTTCTTGCGCACCTGATACCAGATTTCCGGAATGTCCTTGGCACTGGTGGTGTCGCGCAAGTACACGTACACCGTTGACTCGCCGGGTCGCGTGTAGCTTTTCACGTAGTCGAGGGAGTCGAGTTCTTCAAGTTTTTTCTCAATGCGGTCGGTGACCTGCTTGAGGGTCTCTTCCTGGGTCGCGCCCGGCCATTTGCTCTGGATCACCATGGTTTTGATGGTGAACGACGGGTCTTCTTCGCGCCCCAGATTGAAGTACGAAAACACCCCCATCAGCAGCCCGACGAACATCAGATACCAGACGAACGACTGATGCTTGAGGGCCCATTCGGAGAGGTTGAAAGACCCTTTCATTGACTGTCCTCGTCAAGTTTCACGGATTGCCCAGGCTTGAGGCTGTTGACGCCGGCGCTGACCACGCGCTCGCCGTTCTTCACACCGCCGGCCAGCACCACCGTGCTGTCGGTGCGGCTGACGAGGCTGACGTCGCGGGGGTTGACGGTTTTGTTCTGAGTGTCGATCACCCAGATCCGCGTTTTGCCATCGACCTCTTGCAGCGCAGTCGCGGGCAATTCGATGCGCGGTTTGATCGCTGAACTCAGGGTCACGCTGATCGCCGTGCCGAGGCGGAAACCGGGGGGTGTTTCGGCCAGGGTCAACCGCGCACGCCGGGTGCGCGTGGCACTTTGTGCCTGCGGTTCGATTTCGCGGATGACTGCTGTGGTGTTGATGTTCGGATCGAGTTGCGCAGCGACGAGGAACACCACGTCACTAGGGATCTGATCGACCAAGGTGTCCGGCAGGTCGATCACCGCTTCCTTGATGTCCGGTTGCGCCAGCGTCACCACTTGCTGGCCGGCAGTAACCACTTGCCCGGCCTCGGCATTCCACGCGGTGACCACGGCTTTGTGGTCGGCCCGAAGTTCGGTGTAGCCGAGTTGATCCTTGCTCTGGTTGACCGCCGCCCGCGCCTGTTCCAGCGAGGCCTGGGTGGTTTTCAAATCCGTGGTGGCAATGTCCAGTTGTGCCTGCGCACCGACCCCGCGATCAAACAGGGCTTGCTGACGCCGGGCGTTGGCCTGCGCATTGATCAGTTGCGCCTGAACCTTGGCCAGATCGCCTTGGGCAGAACGTAGCTGGTTCTGCTGATCGGACGGGTCGAGGGTGGCGAGCAGCGTACCCTTGTCGACCTCGGCACCGACATCGACGTTGCGGCTGGCGATGCGCCCGCCAACCCGAAACCCGGTGTTGCTCTCGTAACGCGCCTGAATGCTGCCGGCGAAACGGCCGAGGGTTTCTTCATTCAGCGCTTCGACCTTGATCGACAGTACCGGCCGCACCGGTTCCGGTGGCGGCTCGCTTTTCGAGCAGGCCGCCAGCAACAGACCGATGGATAACAGCCCCAGACGCTTCATGGCTGTGCTCCCGGCTGCAGATCCTTGTAGGTATTTTCGGCGATCTCGACTTTCATTCCCGGGTGCAACAACTGGCCGCCGGCAACAATGACTTTTTCGCCGCCCTTGAGGCCTTCGCTGATGATCACTTTGCCGGTCAGGTAACGGCCGACCGTGACCGTGTGCAATTGCGCCAGCCCTTGGTCATCGACCATCCACACAGCGGGGTCGCTGATGTTTTTCGTCAGCGCCGACCACGGCAGTTCAACCGCCGATTTGCCGGAGCCTTTGGCCGTGGCGCTGACCACCGAACCGAGCTGCATGCCCGGCGGCAGTTTGTCGAGGGTGACTTTGACTTGCACCGTGCCGGACTGCGCCGACACTGCCGGAGTGATTTCGCGCACAGTACCGGTGGTTTTGATGGCGGGGTTGTCGAGCAGGCTGACCACAATCGAGCGATCCGCCGGCCGCTCGGCCAGCAGCGATTCGTACACGTTGAACACCGCATCGCGGTCGCCATCGCGAGCCAGTTTGAACATCGGCGCGGTGGCCTGCACCACTTGCCCGACTTCGGCCTGCCGCTCGGTGATAATCCCCGGGGCATCGGCAATCAGCGAGGTATAGCTGAGTTGATCCTTGGCATTGGCCAGTTGCGCCTGCGCCGCGCTCAAAGCGCTTTGGCTGCTGCGCAATGCGGCCTGTGCCGAATCGTATTCGCTCTGGCTGGTGTAGCCCTTGGGCAGCAGTTTCTGCTGACGCACGAACGCCGCCGCGGTCTGTTTCACCCGCGCCTGCTCGGCAACCACCTGAGCCTGAGCAGAGTCGACGTTGGTCTGCAAATCCTTGGGGTCGAGTTTGGCCAGCACCTGTTTGGCGCTGACGCGATCTCCGACATCGACCATGCGCTGGATGATCTTGCCGCCAACGCGGAACGACAATTCGGTCTGCACGCGCGCCTGCACGTCACCGGTGAGGGTCACGGAAGCAGCGTAATCTGCGGGTTTCACTTCTTGGACGAAGACGCGAGGCAGGTATTCCTGCGGCGCTTTTTTCTCGCCGCAGGCGGTCAGCAACGTGAACAGACTCAGCATGACCGCTGTTTTCAATCCGGGACTCGCCATGCAGACTCCTTCCTGTGTACGAACGTGCAAGTGACGATACGACTGTGAGCTTAGAACAGGGTTCAACGTTCGCCCGTATGATGCTGCATTTACCTCTGTAGGCGCTGCCCCCATGCCGCGCGTGAGGACGATCAAGAGAAGGAATTTCATGCTCAAGACCCTCGCGGTGGCCAATTACCGCTCGATCAATAAATTGGTGATCCCGCTGGGCCGGCTGAATCTGATCACCGGCCCCAACGGCAGCGGCAAGTCCAACCTCTACCGCGCCTTGCGCCTGCTCGCCGAGACCGCGCAGGGCGGCGTGGTCAATGCGCTGGCCCGTGAGGGTGGGCTGGATTCGACGTTCTGGGCCGGCCCGGAAACCATCAGCCGGCGCATGCGCAACGGCGAAGTAGCGATCGAGCCGACGGTGCGCCAAGGCGTCAGACGCCTGCGCCTGGGGTTTGCCGGGGAGGATTTCAGCTACTCGATTGCCCTGGGTTTGCCGGAGCCGAGCCGCTCGTTTTTTTCCCTCGACCCGGAAATCAAAAAGGAATGCATCTGGGCCGGGCCGTTCTATCGCCCGGCCAGTCTGTTGGTGGATCGCGACGGGCCGATGATCCGTGCTCGCGAAGGCCGTAGCTGGGATGTGCTGGCACAACACACGCCGAATTTCGACAGCCTGTTCGATCAGGTCGGCAGCCTGCGCAGTTCGCCGGAAGTGTTCCAGATGCGCGAGTTCATCCGCCGCTGGCGCTTCTACGATCACTTTCGCAGCGATGCCGAGGCACCGGTGCGCCAGCCGCAATTGGGCACGCGCACGCCGGTGCTGCATCACGATGGGCGGGATCTGGCGGCGGCGTTGCAGACCATCCGCGAAATCGGCGATCCCGAGGCGTTGCAGGCAGCGATCAGCGACGCGTTTCCCGGCGCACGGTTGAACATCGCGCCGTTGGCGGGTGGACGCTTTGCCATCGAGTTTTATCAGGAAGGATTGCTGCGGCCGTTGTCGGCGGCTGAGCTTTCGGACGGGACGTTGCGTTATCTGCTGCTGGTCGCGGCATTGCTGACACCTCGGCCACCGTCACTGATGGTACTGAACGAGCCGGAAACCAGTCTGCATCCGGATCTGTTGCCGGCGCTGGCGCGCTTGATTATTCGGGCGTCGGAAGAGTGCCAGGTGTGGGTGGTATCCCATGCACGGCGATTGATTTCGGCGTTGCAGGAAGACCCGGAATGCAATTGCATCGTGCTGGAGAAGACGCTGGGGCAAACCGGGATTGTCGGGCAACGGGTGCTGGATGAGCCGGCGTGGCATTGGCCGGATTGAGTGTGTCAGTAGAAGCCCCCTCACCCTAACCCTCTCCCGGAGGGAGAGGGGACTGAACGGGTTGTTCTTTCGGGTTACGCCGACATGAAGATCCCGAGTTGAATTCAGGTTTTGAAAACCACAAAGATCGGCTCCCTCTCCCTGGGGAGAGGGCTGGGGTGAGGGGTAAGCCTCACCATCGATTTAACAGGTAATCACCCCTGCCACTTGCCACCCTCGACGATCACGCTCTCAGGCTTGGTGTCATCGCTCAGCTCCTTACGCACGTACTGGTCGTACAGCTTGAGCAAGTACTTCTCCTCACCCAACTTCGTCAGCTCGGTATTCACCCAGTCGCGCAGTTCGACGTTGCCCTTCTTCACCGCCGGCGCAATCGGCGCTTCGACCCCGAGTTTCTCATCCAACACGCGATAACCCGGGTTCTGCTTGGCCCAGCTGAACAGCACCAGATTGTCCTGCGCGTAGGCATCGCCACGACCATTGGCCAGGGCTTGCAGCGACTCGGAGTTTTTCTCGAACTTGAGCAGTTTCCAGTCCGGATGATTTTTGGTCAGCCAGATGTCGGCCGTAGTGCCAGTGGTGACGATGGTGGTGCGGGTCGCCAGGTCATCAAGATTTCTTACTGAGCTGCTCTGCGGCACCAATGCCTGCACCGCGACCTTGAGGTTCGGGTTGGTGAATTCCACCGCTTCCTTGCGCTCCGGGGTGACGGTCATGTTGGCGAGGATCAGGTCGACCTTGTCGCTTTGCAGGAACGGAATGCGGCTGGCCGGCTCCACCGCCACGAACTCGACCTTGTTCTCGTCGCCCAACAGATCCTTGGCAAAGCGTCGACCAATGTCGGTATCGAAACCTACATAGCGCCCTGCCTCATCGACAAAGCCGAATGGCGGTTTGTCGGTGAAGACGCCGACGATCAGTTTGTCGCGGGCCTTGATCTTGTCCAGATAACCGGCTGGCGCAGCGCTTTCGCTGGCGACTTTCGGCTTGGCGGGTTCTTCGGTTTTGCTGCAGCCGGCGAGCAGCGCAAGGCTGAGCAGAGGGAATAAAAAAGCGGCAGTTTTCATGACAGTTCCAGTTCCTTTGTGGGTTTCGTTTCGGGCAGTGTTGCAACGAAGGAGAACTTCTCCAGGAACTGCTGCGCGCGTGCGGTTTGCGGGTTCGTAAAGAAAATCTCGGGCGGGCTCTGTTCGAGGATGCGCCCGGCATCCATGAACACGATGCGGTCGGCCACCGCGCGGGCGAAAGCCATTTCATGGGTGACGATCAGCAGGGTCATGCCTTCACGGGCCAGGCCCTGAATCACTTGCAGCACTTCCTTGACCATCTCCGGGTCGAGGGCGGCGGTGACTTCGTCGAAGAGCATCACCCGTGGGTTCATGCACAGCGAACGGACGATGGCGATGCGTTGCTGCTGGCCGCCAGAGAGCTGGCGTGGAAACGCATCACGCTTGTCCGCCAGACCTACGCGCTCGAGCAAGGCTTCGGCCTGCTGTTGCGCTTCACGGCGCTGACGCTTCTGCACTTTCAACGGCCCGAGCAGCAAATTGTCGAGCACGCTCATGTGCGGAAACAGGTGATAACTCTGGAAGACCATGCCGATCTGCTGACGGACTTCGCGCCAGTCGGTGGACTTGTCCAGCAACTCGCGCCCGGCAAATTTCAGGCTGCCGCTGTGGGCGACTTCCAGACCGTTGAGGCAGCGCAACAGCGTGCTTTTGCCGCAGCCGCTGGGGCCGAGGATGACGATCACTTCGCCGGACTTCACTTGCAGGTCGATGCCGTTGAGCACCTGCTGCTCGCCGTAGAATTTGTTGAAACCGTGAAACTCGATCAATGCGCTCATGCTTGCGTCCAGCGCCGCTCCAGCACGCGCGAGGCGGCCGACAGCGGGTAGCAGATGAAAAAGAAAAACAGGAACAGCGCGCCGTAGATCAGCACCGATTCGTAAGTGCGCTCGATGATCTGCTGGCCGACCTTGATCACATCGACCACGCCGATCAGCACTGACAGTGAACTGGTCTTGATGATTCGCGTGTAGACGTTGATGGTCGGTGGCGTCATGCGTTTCAGCGCTTGCGGCAGCAGCACGTAGCCGAACAGTTGCGGTGCGTTCAGACCAATCGACAGCCCTGCCTCACGCTGCCCGCGTGGCAACGAATGCAACGCACCGCGCGCCACTTCGCCGACCTCGCTCGCGCCCCACAACGACAGCACCAGCACCGCGCACCAGAAGCTCGGCAGGCTCAGGCCGAAGAAAATCGGCAGACCGAAGAACAACAGATACAGCCAGACCAGCACCGGGATTGCCCGGAACAGCTCCAGATAGACCCGCAGGATCGCGTTCAGCCACGTCACGTTAAGCGTGCGCAGCACGCCGTAGAACACACCGCCGACGGTGCTGATGGCGATGCTCAGAAACGAGATCGACAAGGTTTGCCCGGCGCCTTTGGCCAGTTGCGGCAACGACACCCAAAGCAGTTCAAGACCCGAACTGGCCATGCTGGAGCCTCCTTTCCAGGCGGCTGAGCAACAGCGACAGCGGCAAGAACAGCAGCACGCAGATCAGCGTCAGCACGGCGAGCATTTCGTAGGTTTTGTAATACAGCGCGATGTAACTCTTGGTGGTGTAGAGGATTTCCGGCACCGCTACTGCCGAGACCACGGTGGTTTCCTTGAGCAGGAAAATGAAATTCGCGAACAGCGACGGCAGGCTGAGGATCCCCGCTTGCGGCAGGATCACGTAGCGCAGCAATTGGCCGTGTGACAGGCCAATGGAACGGCCCGATTCCAGCTGCGCCTGCGGCACAGCATCGACGCCGGCACGCAGCACTTCGGTGAGGTAAGAGCCGCCGAGGAAGGTCATGGTGATGATCGCAGCGGTGAAGCCGGAAACCTGAATCCCCACTGCCGGCAAAGCGAAGTAGACAAAGAACAACTGGATCAGCAGCGGCGTGTTGCGCGCCAGTTCCACGTACAGGCCCACCAGTTTTTGCAGGTAAGGCGTGCGGAACACCAGAATCGTCGCGTTGAGCAGCGCCACCAGCAACGACGTACCGATGGCGATAAAACCGACCTGCAGGGTCACGCCCACGGCTTTTAAAAACGCCGGCAGGGTACTGAGGATAAATGCGTAATCAAAGGTCATGAAACGTCCTGTACGTCGCTCGGTAAGCGCCGTTCGTGCAGTCCATTGGGCAGCGGGTAACTGTCCGGCAGGCAGTGACTTTATAGGTATAAAAACGAGAATTTAAATACCGTTAAAGCATATTGATATCACCCAAAAAACTATCTTGTGGGTTTGCCGGGAAGGAATAAGAAGGCTATTTTCCCTTGCGCTGTAGGAAGGATCTTTTTTTCACGAAAGCCCTCCAAGGACGAACAGCTTTTGGCCAGACTCCCCCGGCCAAACCATTACAAGGAAGACAACATGGACGTAAAAGTGCCGCAGCGACTGGATCCGCAGGACATTGTGAAATTGCTCGTGGCGTTGCGCCGGGCGTTGAAGACCGGGGTGGCCTGAAATCAAAAGCACCCTCACCCCAACCCTCTCCCCGAGGGAGAAGGAGCCGACCGGGGTGTCTTTCGTTAAACATCGACCTGAGAGATCGAGTCGATTATGGATTCAGCAAAGATCCTTCAAGTCGGCATACCTCTACAGCATCCCCCAATCAGTCCCCTCTCCCTCCGGGAGAGGGTTAGGGTGAGGGGCTTTTGAGGTGTACACAAAAACGCCGATGACCATCGCTGGCCATCGGCGTTTTCACACCTTGAAGGGGTTCACTCAAGCATCAGATCAGAACGCCGGCAGTACCGCGCCGTTGTACTTCTTCTCGATGAACGCTTTGACTTCCGGGCTGGTCAGGGCTTTGGCCAGCTTCTGGATCGCGTCGCTGTTCTTGTTGTCCTCACGGGCCACCAGGAAGTTCACGTAAGGCGAATCGGCACCTTCGATCACCAGCGCATCCTTGGTCGGATTCAGCTTGGCTTCCAGCGCGTAGTTGGTGTTGATCATGTCCAGATCAACTTCCTTGAGGACGCGTGGCAGCAGGGCCGATTCCAGTTCCTTGAACTTGAAGTTGTGCGGGTTTTTGGCGATGTCTTTCGGGGTGGCCAAGGCGTTTTTCGGGTCTTTCAGTTCGATCAGGCCAGCCTTCTGCAGCAGAATCAGTGCACGACCGCTGTTGCTGCCTTCGTTCGGAATGGCGATGGTGGCGCCGTCCGGCAGTTCGGCCAGGGTCTTGTACTTGCTCGAGTAGCCACCGAACGGTTCAACATGCACGCCTTGCACGGTCACCAGGTACTTGGCCTTGTCGTCCTTGTATTTACCCTGGTTGAAGCTGTTGAGGTACGGCAGGGTCTGGAAGTAGTTGGCGTCCAGACGCTTCTCGCCGACCTGTACGTTTGGCTGCACGTAATCGGTGAAGACTTTGATTTCCAGATCCACGCCTTCTTTGGCGAGGGTCGGTTTGATCAGTTCGAGAATTTCAGCGTGCGGCACCGGGGTCGCAGCAACCACCAGTTTCTCGCCGGCCTGTGCCAGGGAAGCAGTCAGAGCAGCCGCCAATGCGGTAAACAACAGAACCTTTTTCATGCAGTGTCCTTATCGAAAATCACGGTCGTCATCGACGACGGCATTAATACGTGTGCCAGTGAAGTGATATCGCTGGCGTGAGGCGGACAATACCGGGATTTTTTATTCCCGGACAATAACGTTTATTCAGCTTCATATTCCATTTTGTTCATGTTGAACGAAATGGTTACAACGACTCACTCAAGCTCAACAGTAAATCTTTCAATGCCTTACGTTCGTCGACGCTGCCGCCGATGTGGATTTGTGCAACCAGGCGTTCGATCTGGGCCTGCGTGCCAGACACCTCGGGCAGGTTCAGGTGTTCCGGGAGAATTTCCTCGCCGGTGCTCACCAGCAAGGCAAAGTGAATGACGTTTTCCAGCTCACGGGTGTTGCCCGGCCAACTGTGTCGTTCCAGCGCGTGTTGCGCCGCTTCGCTGATCAGCGGCACCGGCAGATCCAGACGCTGGCTGTAAATGCCGAGGAAGTATTCGGCCAGCGACAGAATGTCGCCGATGCGCTCGCGCAGGGCCGGCAGTTCCAGTTGGCCTTCGCTGAGGTAGTGGTAGAGCCGTTCGTGGAATTTCCCGGCGTCCACCGCTTGCGCCAGATCGATGCTGGTAGCCGCCACCAGACGCACATCCACCGGGCTCGGCTGATGAGCGCCGACGCGAGTGACTTCGTGATTTTCCAGGGCGGCGAGCAATTTGATCTGGATCGGCAGCGGCAAGTCGCCGATTTCATCGAGGTACAACGTCCCGCCATTGGCCGAACCGAACCAGCCGGCGCGACTGCTGGCCGAGCCTGTATAGCTGCCGGCGGCGTAGCCGAACAGTTCAGCATCGGCGTAGGTCGGGCTGATCGCGCCGCAGTTGACCGAGACGAACAGACCACTGCGATCACTGGCGCGGTGAATATGGCGGGCGAGCAATTCCTTGCCGGTGCCCGTCTCGCCGCGGATCAACACCGAGAGCGCTCGTGGCGCCAGTTGCTCGAGTTCTTCACGCAACTGACGCGAGCGCGGATCGACAAACACCAGCGCTTTGGCGCGAATGCTCAGCGGACTTTTTTCCGCGTCGGGAAAGGTCAGCAACGGCTGGCCGAAGGTTTCAAAACTCATGGCAGACTCCCGCCCAGAACCGCCGGGAGACGGGGGCGTTGAAAAATTAAAAAATCAGGCGCGACGCCGTGCGTGGTCTTCCATACGGTTTTGCAGGCGATAGAGATAAGCAAAACCCTGCTCCCAACGCTGATGCCCGGACTTCACATTGATGTGCCCGGCGCCGGCCAGAATCCCCGCCTCGGCGCCCCAGTTGCCCGCCAGCTCCAAGGCGCGCGGCGCACTGACGGCGGCGTCGTTGTCGGAGCTGACCACCTGACTCGGGAACGGCAACAAGTCAGTCGGAATCGGCGCGAAATTGCGCAGTGCCGGCGCGCAGGTCGGGCGCTCGACATCCGCTGGCGCGACCAGCAGGGCACCGCGTACCTGACGCAGGTACTGCAGCGGCGCAGTCGCGGCCCAATGGGCAACAGTGACGCAACCCAGGCTATGCGCGATGAGGATGACCGGTGTGCTGTCGGCGGCAATCGCCTCCGCCAACGCGGCCACCCAGTCTTCACGGCGAGGGGTCAGCCAATCGGCCTGTTCCACTCGCGCACTGTTCGGCAGGCTGTTCTGCCAGTGGGTTTGCCAATGATCTTCTGGCGATCCTTGCCAGCCCGGCACAATCAGGTAGCGAATTGATTCGTTGCGCATGGGGGGAGCTCTCCTGCGTGTCTGTTCCTGATCGAGTATAGGGACGGGATTTATATTCGTTAAGGAATAAGAAGCTATTTATTAAGACCTGAAAAGAATATTAAGCATCAAATAAAAAAAGGGCCGCACCCTGCCAAGGAGACGGCCCCGGAAAAACGTAAAACCCTTATCGCGCAGTGATCACCGACAGTTTGGTGATGCCCGCCCGCTCAATCGATGCCATGGCTCGCGCCACTTCGCCGTAATTCACCCCGTCATCCGCCTGCAATTGCACGCGCACTTCCGGATCCTTGGCCTTGGCCGACTTGAGGTTGAACTCCAGCAGATCCGGCTGGATTTCGTCCTTGTTGATAAACAGTTTTCCTGCACCATCAATGCTCACCACCAGCGGGTCTTTCTGCTCCACCGGCGCCACCGCTTCGGTCTTCGGCAGGTTGATCGGGATCGCGTTGGTCAGCAGCGGCGCGGTGACGATAAACACCACCAGCAGCACCAGCATCACGTCCACCAGCGGCGTCACGTTGATCTCGCTGAGCACCTCGTCACTGTCTTGCGTGGAGAAGGCCATATCAGGACGCCTCCTTCACTTTTGCCGCGTTGCCCGGCGCTGCAACCTTGTGCGCGGTCGGGTGGATCAGCACGCGGAACGAGCTCTTTTGCGCCAGGCTGTAGAAGTCGTGCGCAAAGTCGTCCAGATCCGCCGCCGTCAATTTCAGACGACGCAAAAAGTAGTTGTAAACCAGCACCGCCGGTACCGCGACGGCGATACCCACGCCGGTCGCAACGAGTGCCGCACCAATCGGGCCGGCCACCGTTTCCAGGCTCGCCGAGCCTGCCGCGCTGATACCTTTCAACGCTTCCATGATTCCCCACACCGTGCCGAACAGACCAATGAACGGCGAGGTGCTGCCAATACTCGCGACCACCGCCAGCCCGGTTTCCAGCGAGCGTCGTTCGCGGACGATCTGCTGACGCAATGCGCGCTCCAGTCGATCCTGATGGTTGATCGCCTGGCTCAAATCATTGGCCTGCGGCGCCTCGCCCACCTGAATCGCCGCGTAACCGGCCTGTGCCACCCGTGCTGCCGCGCCGGGCTGGGTTTCGCTCAACTCGGCGGCGGAATCGAGACTCGATGCCGCCCAGAAACGCTTGTGAAATTTGCGATCCTGAGCTTTGAGACGACCGAACTGCACAGCCTTGAGCAGTGCCAGGCCCCAAGTGGCGACGGAAAAAACCACCAGCAGCCAGATCACCGCGCTTTCGATGGATTCCAGTGGAGATGCCAGTAACGTCATGATGTATTCCCTCGTGTAAACGTTTCGCGCGAATTTGGTTTCGGTTTAATGAATCTTGAAATCGATGGGCACGCTGACCCAGCCGTCCTGGGCGACATCACCCTGCTTGGCCGGGACGAAACTCCAACGCTTCACGGCGTTCAGGGCCGCATCGTCGAGCTGCTGCCGGCCACTGCTTTTTGCTATCTGGATCTCGCCCGGTTTGCCGCTGGCCAGCACATGTACTCGCAACAACACCGTGCCCTCCCAACCACGACGCTGAGCCAGTGACGGGTATTCCGGCGCCGGATTTTTCAGGTACGCGGCGTTGGCTGAGGCCGGGGTAACCGGTGCAGGCGCCGGTGGTGCAGGTGGCGCGGGTGCGGCGACCGGAGCGGCCGGTTGTGGCGGCGCCGGTGGTTGCTCGACGGCTTTGGGCGCTGGTTTCGGTGCGGGCTTCACCACCGGTTTGGGTTTTGGAATCGGTTTGGGCGGTGGTGGTTTGGTCGCCAGTTCGTCTTCCACGGGTGGCGGTGGCTCGACTACAGGTGCCGGTGGTGGTGGCTCGACGACCGGTGGCGCGGGCGGCGCCGGGCGCGAGAACTCGATGGTCATCGGTGGAGTTTCCGGCGGCACAACCGGCAATACCGGCGTCGGCTTCTGGCTGATCCAATAGATCACCGCGCCATGCACCAGCAGCGCCAACACACCGAGCAGAATCGTCTCGCGCCGGCTCAGAATGCCTTTCGGCGCGCGCTGCAAACGCAGCTGCCCCAACGGCACACGATGCGGTCGGCCGAGATCGACCAATTCGCCACTCGGCGTCTGACGCCACAGCAATTCCTCTGCGCTGGCGGCGGTCTGGACATTGCCCATTGATTCACTCCCTGCGGTCTTTTGCGTTCGCTACAAAAACGGTCGACCCGCCGTTTATTGAATCCCCCACGGCGGGTCGCTGGATGAATCATTGGGCTTGAGGCTTATCTCCGAAAGTAATCTTTGACGTTATGCATAGGTCTTTCTGGAATATAAGAAACGGTCATTTCCAGCAAAGCCACGCCGTTCAAGGCTTGCAGCAATACGGCTGCAAAGACATGCTTTCGCGGCATAAAAAGTATTCATGCAAAGCATCGTTAATCCATGACCCGGCATACATGGACAATTAATACCAACGGAATAGTTGCTGAGTTTTTCCGGCCAAAACAAAAAGGCCGATGCACTTTTCAATGCATCGGCCGTGGATTTATAAAAAAACGTTACTGCTTGATGAACTCTCCCGCCAGACCGACTACATCACCGTCAAAGTTAGTACGCGATCCCACCGCACGAACTTTCGAGTAGTTGTGATCCGGCGAAAACAGTGTCCAGGACTGATAACCGGTGCCGTCATTCAGCGCCGCGAAAGTGATGATCGTAGGCTGGCCGGTGCTGTTCTGGAAATGGTAGTGGCCGTAGGCGATATCGTAATTCACGCCGTTCTGGCTGAATTTGCCGCTGAAGGTGCCGTTGGAGTCGTTGCCATCGGTAATCGTCAGTTTCGCGCCAGCGTTAGCGTTTACATAGTTGCCATTAATGCTCGACATAATGCGATTTCCTTTATCGTTGGGATAAGTGTCTTCCGATGAGAGCAAGTTTCCTCCTGGAAACTCACGACAGTCAGAATGGTTGGACATTCATACATTGTCCACGCCACTTACTAACGAAATTGCAATAAGCACTGTTCAAGTTGCTCATAACTTATTGCCAATCATTCGAGGATTAATTCCAATTCTGCTATCGACTCGCACTGGTCTGCTGCACACCCACGGCTGGCGCGATGACCGCCGTTTCCGAGCGCGGCGTGCCGGCAGGCACCCAGTCATAACTCACAGGCAGCGCCCGATAGACCCAGTTGCTGATTGCGTCACTGCCCGGAGCTTTACCGAGGTAGGGGCTGACGTATTCCCAGACGTTCTCACCCTTGGCCGTGACCTGAAAGAATCGCCCGTTCATGCCTTCGTCGATCAAGGTATTGCCATTGGGCAAGCGCCGCGCGCTGCTAATGAACGAACTGTAAAACGCCCACCCCGGCTGCTTTGAATTCGCCGCGGTGTACTGCCAGACGATTTCATTCTTCACCGGGTCGATCTCCAGCACCCGCGAACCGGAAATCAGCCCCAGCGTGACGTTCGGGTAACCCGCCGAACCCTGGTTGTCGAACACCAGCAGATTGCCCGCGCCGGGCAGTCCGGCCGGGATGATATGCGCATCATGCTGGCCGACGAACTGGTCCACCGGGCGCGGGATTTTCTGCGTGGTTTTCGGATTGGCCAGCGGCAGATTCGGCCCCAGGCGCCAGACTACTTTGCCGCTCTGCCTGTCGATGATCGCGATGAAGTTGGCGTTGCGCGAATCGATCAGCAGGTTGTCCGGATTGAAGCGCTTGTCGCCGGCATCGAACCACTTGTTCGGTCCGACCAGGCAGAGGTTGTTGATGTGCAGGTAATCGGGATTTTCACTGGCGCGAACCAGCTTCAACTGCTCGGTGGTGAAGCCGAATTCGTTCAAGTGATCCGACGCCAGCCACTGCCACTTCACCTCGCCGGCGGGGCTGACTTCATAGATCGCATCGTCGATCACCTCAGGCACTTTGAAGCCTTTGACCTTGTGCACCTTGTTGGCCAGCACCACGGTGTTGCCGTTGCTCAAGCGACGCTGATCATGATGCTGTTGCGCCGCGCCACCGGGTGCCTTGTCGCCCCACTGCCAGATGACTTTGCCATTCCAGTCCAGTTCACCGACGCTCTGATTGCCCAGACCGTTGCCGGCCGAACCGAGCTTGCCCGGATTCTTTTCGCTCAGTTGCAGCAACACGTGTCCGCGCTCGCCACCGACCAGTTGCGGATCAATGATCGCCGAGGGGAAACCCGCCTGCGGCCAGGTTTTCACCTCATTGCCGTTCATGTCGATCAGGTGCGTCTGTTTGTCGGCGCCGCTGAAAATCACGTACTGGTTGAATGCCTTGTCCGGGTCGTAACGGGTGACGCCGGTTGGGTAAACGCTGGGCGCGGCAAACGCTCCGCTACTCAGCACGGCGCCGGACAACAACAGCGGAAAAGCAGTCTTGATGGGCAACATGGTGCAGCTCCTTGAAGGTCGGATCAGAAGTCGTAGCGGCCAGTGACACCGAGGGTGCGCGGTGTGCCGAGCAGGCCTTCATAGCCGCCGTTGCCGCCCGTCCACAGGGTCGTGTAGTAGGTTTTGTCGAAGGCGTTTTTCAGCCACAGCGAGACGTCCCACTGCCCTTGGTTGAAGTCGCCGCGCAGGCCAGTGGAAAAATTGACCACCGCGTAGCTCGGGATCTGGCCGTAGTCGGAATCCTCGACCGTGCCGACCGCTTTCGAGCGGAACGCATAACTGGCGGTGACGTACGGTTCGAAACCGTTATCCAGATTCCATTTGTATTCGCCGTTGGCGTTGCCGATCCATTTCGAGGCACCGACCACTTGATGACCACTGAGGTCGCAAGAGGCTGGAGCACCCGGTGCGAGGCTGACTTCCGGCGGGCACGGCGCATCTTTGTACGAGAGATAGCTGACGTCGTTGTACGAGCCGTTGATGTTCAGGGTCAGGCCGCGCAACGGGATCACCGTACTTTCGAATTCGACCCCGCGAGAGCGCACGGAACCAGCGTTGGTCAGGTATTGCACGCGGTTTTCGGCGTCGTAGGCGTTGGTCTGGTAGGCGTTTACCTGCGTCCAGAACACGTTGGCGTTGAGCTGCAGACGGTGATCCCACAGCGTGCTTTTGAAACCGAGTTCGGCGTTGTTCGCGCGCTCGGTGCCGATCAACAACGAATCGGCGCCGGCCACCGGCGCCGAGCCGACTGCGAGGTTGACCCCGCCGGATTTCTCACCGTGAGACAACGTCGCGTAGCCGAGCACATCATCGGTGATCCGGTAACTGAGGTTGAGCAGCCCGGACGGGCTGGAGCTGTACTGATTCAGATCGCCGGAATCGTAGGCACCGGCACGCCCGCGTCGCGCCGTGGCCGCCGCACCGGTTACCGCCGCGCCACCAACCGGCGCGTCGCGAGTTACCCAGGCGTTTTTCTCTTCGTAGGTGCCGCGCACTCCGGCGGTGAAGTCCAGACGCTCGGTGAGGTGCCACGTGCCTTGGGCGAACAAGGCGAAACTGTCGGTCTTGATGTGGCCGTTGCCAACACTGGTGACATTGGCCAGCGCACCACGCGGCGTGCCGTTCCAGATGTCGGCTTGCGGGCCGTAATAGGCGAAGGATTTATTGTCCAGATCCGAGCCGAAGTAGTACGCACCGACCACGTAATCGAAGAATTCGCCCTTCGGCGAGGCCAGGCGAAATTCCTGCGAATACTGTTTGTCCTCAACCGATACCCCGGCGTTGTAGCTCGCTGGCACGTTAAGGCCATCGTCATTGCGCGGAGTGAAATTCCAGAAGCGGTAGGAGCTGATTGACGTCAGGGTGAAGTCACTCGGCAACGTCCAGTTGGCCTCCACCGAGGTGCCGCCCTGATGCACGGTGACGTGTTGATCGTTATCCAGATTGACCTTGCGGTGCGAGCCGTTGACCAGCGTCGCCCCGGCAGCATTGGCCCGCGACTGATAGAGATTGACGCCATTGATGGTCGGCCCGGTGTCGTACAGCACACGGGTGCCGGCGCTGGAGTCCTCTTCGTTGTAATCACCGATCCAGCGCAAATTGAAATCTTCGTTGGGCTTAAACAGCAGCTGCGCGCGGAAGCCATCGCGCGATCCACCGTTGAGGTCATGGCCGTCGTATTCGTTCTTGATGTCCCCGTCACTGCGAGTGCGATAGGCGGAAAAGCGCCCGGCAAGTTGATCGTTGAGCGGCCCGGAAATCGTGCCCTTGGTCTGGAAGTAACCGTCCTCGCCAACCGACGTTTCGATGCTGCGCTCCGGTGTGAACGTCGGCGCCCGGGTACTGATGTTGATCACTCCGGCGGTGGTGTTTTTACCGAACAGCGTGCCTTGCGGGCCACGCAAAACCTCGAGCTGCTCGATGTCCATCAGATCGAACACAGCCATTCCCGGG